>NZ_JBIAVQ010000004.1:0-535825 GCF_042894505.1 Streptomyces sp. NPDC001536 | reverse complement strand
AGCGTGAGGGAAACGCCCGGTTACATTCCGAACCCGGAAGCTAAGCCTTACAGCGCCGATGGTACTGCAGGGGGGACCCTGTGGGAGAGTAGGACGCCGCCGAACAATTTTTAGAAAAGGCCCACGCCATCAGGCGTGGGCCTTTTTCTGTTTTAGTATTACGGTGAATGGCATGACTGACTCGACGCCCGATTCATATGTCGTCCGGCCCATACGTGCTGATGAGTGGCCTGCCGTGAAGGAGCTGCGGCTCGTCGCGTTGCAGGATCCCGCGGCGCCGGTCGCCTTTCTGGAGACGTACGAGAAGGCCCTGAGCCATCCGGACTCCTTCTGGCAGGAGCGGGCCGCCGGGTCGTCCCACGGGGGCGAGGCGCGGCAGTTCGTCGCAGAGGCCGCGGACGGGACGTGGGTCGGGTCCGTGGTCGTGCTGATCGAGGAGGCCGGGAGCACCGACTGGGCCGGGTTCACCGTCGAGCGGAACCAAGGGCACATCGTCGGGGTGTTCGTGCGGCCCGAGTGGCGTGGGGGCGGGGTGACCAAGGGGCTCTTCGACGCCGGCCTGGAGTGGGCGTGGGGGCGTGGGGTCGAGGCGGTGCGGCTCATCGTGCACGAGGACAATCCGCGGGCCCAGGGGTTCTATCGCAAGGCCGGGTTCGTGCCGACCGGGAAGACGGTGCCGTTGCCCGGTCAGGAGGGTGAGATCGAGCTGGAGTTCGTTCTCGAGAAGGGCTGAGCTTTCGCAAGACCCTTGCTACACCGGCAGTTCGTCGTGCGGCCAGCGGGCCCTCGCCTGTTCCCGGGACCGGAGCAGGGCCAGGGTCGGCAGGCCCCGGTCCGCCCCGGTGGCCAGCAGCTCCGGGAGCTGGGGAAGCGGAGCCACGGCGGCGACGTCGTCCAGGACGAGCGTCAGTGGTGGGTCGAGGCGACCGGAGGATGACCGTTCGGCCATGCGCCGGCCACGCTCGACCACGCTGGAGACGAGCGCCGTCAGCAGTGGCATGGCGCCCGGGTTGGTTCTGGGGTCCTCGATGGATTCCCCCACCACATAAAGCGTGCCCCCTTCGTCCACGAAGGAATCCAAGGCAAGGGCATCAGTTCGGTTTGGAGTGCACGCCTCGCGGATGTTGACCGTGAAGAGGGCGGCGAGTGCGCGGCCGGTCAACTCCTGGGCGATGTCCCGGCGTTCGGGGTGCGCGGTGAGCGCGGCCTCCAGCTCGCCCGCCGCGCCGGGGGCGGCCTTGGGGTTGGTGCGCAGGATGCGGACCGCGTCCTGGATCTGGGTGCCCTGGGACCAGCGGTGGACGTGCCGGATGGTGCGGCCGTCGATGGCGGCGGCGTGCAGACAGCTGCGCAGGAGCGTTTCCGCTACGTCGGCCACGGCCTGGTCGATCTTCGCGGTGGGACGGACCGGGGCGAGCAGGGCGTGGGCCCTCGCGGTCGCCGTCTGTCGGTCCTCGCAGCCCGTCGTGGGGGACCAGTGGAGGCGGGCCGGGGTGTCGCAGAGGTGGGCGGGGTCGTAGAGGTGGACCGGGCCCAGTTTGGTGCGGGCGTCCTTGGTGTCGGACCAGACGGCGGGGTTCGAGGTGACGACGAGGGTGGCGCCCTCGGCGTCGCGGACCGCCTGGGTGGCGGAGGCCTGGCGGGTCTCCTTCGGGGCCACTAGGACCTTCTCCACCCGCGGGGGCACCGGTGCCGCCACGACGGGAGGCTCCGGCTCCGCCCGCGGTGTCGGGACCTCGTGGTGCGTGACCGCCTCGACGACGGGTTCCGGAGCCGGCGGCGGCTGTTCCACGACCGCGACCGGAGCGACCGGAGTCCCGGTCCGCCGCGCCCGCCGTACCGCCTTCCACCGGGCCACCGTCCCCAGGACGAACACGGTGAGCACGACCAGGATCATCAGCTGGCCGATGAACAGCCCCCAGAACAGCCCGTACCCGGAGAGCTGCCCCGCCGGGGTCTCGGGCCAGGCGCCCGGCATGTCGTGGGGCTGGCCGATGAGCTGGCGCATCGCCATGGGCGTACGGGCGAAGGTGACGCCCTCGGGCCAGGTGCCGTGGACGAAGAGGCCCGCCAGGCCGGTGGCCGACCAGACCATCAGGGTCATGCCGAGGAGGAAGGCGAGTATGCCGACCAGCAGCCCGTCCGGGATGCCGCCCTGGCTCTCCTGCCCGCGGCGGTCGTCAGGTCTCACCATGGCACGTCTCCCGCCTACGCCTACGCCACCGTCGACTCGGAGTCGCCCATGTGCTGCTCCATGTGCTGTTCCATGAAGGCCGCCGCCCGCTCCTCCGCCTCCAGTTCGGCCGCGCGCAGGGCGTCGTCCGTGAGGTGGTCGGCGGAGGACTCGGTCATCGCGCGGTCGGTGAAGACCAGCGGCCGTTCCGTCTCGGTGATCAGGTGTTTGACCACCTGGACATTGCCGTTGACGTCCCACACCGCGATGCCGGGTGTCAGCGAGGGGATGATCTCGACCGCCCAGCGTGGCAGACCCAGCACCCGGCCCGTCATTCTCGCCTCGTCCGCCTTCTGGGCGTAGATCGTCCTCGTGGACGCCATCTTCAGGATCGCCGCCGCCTCCTTCGCCGCCGCCCCGTCCACCACGTCGGACAGGTGGTGGACGACCGCCACGAAGGACAGACCGAGCCGTCGGCCGAACTTCAGCAGCCGCTGGAACAGCTGGGCCACGAAGGGGCTGTTGATGATGTGCCAGGCCTCCTCGACCAGGAAGATGCGCTTCTTCCGGTCGGGGCGGATCCAGGTGTGCTCCAGCCACACGCCGACGATCGCCATGAGGATGGGCATGGCGATGGAGTTGCGGTCGATGTGGGACAGGTCGAAGACGATGAGGGGCGCGTCGAGGTCGATGCCGACCGTCGTGGGGCCGTCGAACATGCCGCGCAGGTCACCGTCGACCAACCGGTCGAGCACCAGGGCGACATCGAGGCCCCAGGCCCGTACATCGTCTATGTCGACGTTCATCGCCTCGGCCGACTCCGGCTCGGGATGCCGTAGCTGCTCGACGATGTCCGTCAGCACCGGCTGGCGTTCGACGATGGTCTCGTTGACGTAGGCGTGCGCGACCTTCAGCGCGAAGCCGGAGCGCTCGTCCAGGCCATGGCCCAGCGCGACCTCGATGATGGTCCTCAGCAGGGCGAGCTGGCCGGTCGTCGTGATCGCGGGGTCGAGCGGGTTGAGCCGGATACCCATGTCCAGGGCGGCCATCGGGTCCAGGCGGATAGGAGTTATCCCCAGCTCCTGCGCGATGAGGTTCCATTCGCCGACCCCGTCCTCGCCCTGGGCGTCGAGGACGACGACCTGGCGGTCGCGGAACCGCAACTGCCGTAGGACGTACGTCTTCTCCAGCGCCGACTTGCCGTTGCCGGACTCCCCGAGGACCAGCCAGTGGGGTGCCGGGAGCTGCTGGCCGTACAGCTGGAAGGGGTCGTAGATGTAGCCCTTCCCGGAGTAGACCTCGCGGCCGATGATGACGCCGGAGTCACCGAGGCCCGGCGCCGCCGTGGGCAGGTAGACCGCCTGGGCCTGGCCCGTGGAGGTGCGGACCGGCAGGCGGGTCGTCTCGACCTTCCCGAAGAGGAAGGACGTGAAGGCGTCGGTGAGGACGGAGAGCGGGTCCCGCATCAGCGCATCAGCCTCTACCTTCGGATTCCGGTGGCGAACGGGAGGGTGTTCACGAAGGCGCGGTGGTGCTCGCGGTCGCACCACTCCAGCTTCAGATACGACTTTCCGGCCGAGGCCCGGATGGTCCGCTTGTCGCGGGCCAGGGCCTCGGGGTTACGGGAGGAGACGGTGATGTAGCCGACCAGGTTGACGCCGGCCGCGCCACTCGCGAGGTCCTCGCCGCGCTGGTCCAGGCGGTTGTGGGAGGCGACGTCGCGGGGGTCGACGGTCCGGTTCATCTTGGCGGCGCGGGACGCCTCCGCCTCGTCGTTGGTCTTCTCGGTCAGCATGCGCTCGATGGCGACCTCGGTGGGTTCGAGGTCCATCGTGACGGCGACCGTGCGGATGACGTCCGGGGTGTGGACGAGGAGGGGGGCGAGGAAGTTGACCCCGACGGGGGTCATCGGCCATTCCTTCACCCAGGCCGTGGCGTGGCACCAGGGCGCGCGCGTCGAGGACTCCCGCGTCTTCGCCTGGAGGTACGTCGGCTCCATGGCGTCCAGCTCGGCCGGCCAGGAGTTGCGCTTGGTCATCGCCTGGATGTGGTCGATGGGGTGGTCCGGGTCGTACATGGAGTGGATCAGCGAGGCGAGACGGCCCTGGCCCAGCGGCTGTCGTACGCGGATGTCGGCCTCCTGCAACCGCGAGCAGATGTCCGTCAGCTCACGTGCCATCACGATCGCGAGGCCCGCGTCGCGGTCCAGCTTGCGGCCGGACTGGGGGCGTGCCGCGCGGGCCATGGTGTGGGCCTCGGCGGCGAGTTCGCGGTTGAAGTGCATACAGGCGACGAGATAGGCGCGGTGCTGCTCGCTGCTCGTCGAGACCATGGACTGGAGTTGGTCGTACGACTGCTGCAGCCAGCCCGGTGCCTTCTCGTCCCCGCGGACGGCGACGTCCTTGGCGTGGGCGTCGGGGTCGGCGGGGAGGGTGCGGGCGAGCATCTGGAGGCGGGTGACGAAGCCGTCGCCGTTGGCCACGTGCTTGAGCAGGGTGCCGAAGCGGTCGACGAGGGCTTCCTGGTCCTCGGAGTCGCGCAGACCGACGCCAGGGCCCTCGATCTCGATGGCGGCGGTGACGGTGCGGCGGTCCGCGTGCAGGAGTACGGCGATCTCGTCGGGGCCGAACGGGGCGGCGAGCCAGGTGATGCGGCCGATGCCCGGGGGCGGGCCGATCTCGATCTCGCGGCCGTCGGCCCTCGTACCCGCCTCCATGACACCGGAGCGGTACGCGGTGCCCCGCTTCAGGGACCGCTTGTAGCTGCGGTTGATCTCGAACCACTTGTAGAACGTGCGGTGCTTGTACGGCACGTAGACCGCCATCAGGGCGATCAGCGGGAAACCCATCAGCAGCACGATGCGCAAGGCGAGGACGGGGACGAGGAGCCCGCACATCATGCCGAGGAACGCGCCCACGATGATGAGCGCGATCTCGCCGGTCTCACGGTTGCGGCCGACGATCGCGTTCGGCCGGGCGCGGCCGATGAGATAGGTACGGCGGGGCGTGACCGCGTGGGATACGTGGGACTCGGTCGTCAACGCCCGTCACCTCCTGTGCGGTTGTTGCGGTTGTTGCTGGCGTGCGGGGTGTTCACCGCGCTGCTCGAACGGGGCTGGGGTGCGGCGGAGGGGACAGATCCGCCGCCCCCGCCGTTCGAGCCGCGGGAGCTGTGGGCGGCCACGCCGCCGGAGGCCGGGTTGGACGGGCGGGCGCCGCCGCCGGAGGACTGGCCGCCGTTGTTGTCGGCCCTGGTGCTGTGGGTCTTGATGCCCTGGGCGACGAGGGTCGCGGGGGAGCTGATGACCGCGGCCGCCTTTCCTTCGGCGCCCTGCATGATGCGGTTGCTGCGGGAGCCCGCGATCTCGTCGCCGAAGCCGGGGACGAAGCGGTAGATCATCGCGCTGGCGAAGATGGCGAGCAGGATGATGGCGAGGCCGGAGACCACGGCGGAGAAGGCGTCGGGGCCGTCGTCCGCGGACAGCGCGCCGGCGAGCCCCAGGACGATCACGATGACCGGCTTGACCAGGATGACCGCGATCATGATGCCCGCCCAGCGGCGGACGTGGCCCCACAGGTTCTTGTCGACCAGGCCCGCGTAGACGACGGTGCCGAGGAGGGCTCCTACGTAGAGGAGCGCGGCCCTGATGACCAGCTCCAGCCACAGGACTCCGGCAGCGAGGATGGAGACCAGGGACACCACGATCAGCATGATCGGGCCGCCGCCGATGTCCTCGCCCTTCTCCAGTGCGCCGGAGAACGTGCCGAAGAACGTGTCCGTCTGGTCGCCGGTGGTCTTCGCGAGGACCTCGGTGACGCCGTCGGTGGCCGATACGACCGTGTAGAGGATCAGGGGGGTGAAGGCCGACGCCAGCACGGTCAGCCACAGGAACCCGATCGCTTCCGAGATGGCCGTGGTGAGGGGCGCGCCACGGACGGCTCGCTTGGCCACGGCCAGCAGCCACAGCAGCAGCGTCAGGATCGTCGACGCGGCGAAGACGACCGCGTACTGCTGGAGGAACTTGGGGTTCGTGAAGTCGACGTTCGCGGTGTCCTTCACGGCCTCGCTGAGCTTGTCGACGGTCCATGCGGCGGCCTCGGCGCAGCCCTTGGCGAGGGAGGAGAGGGGGTCGGCGGTGGAGATGGGGTCGACGGTGGTGCCACCGGAGGCGCCGCCGGTTTCGCCGCGTTCGCAGTAGTCCTTGGCGGGGCCGCGGATGAGGTCGCAGGGGTCGTTGCTGCCGGTGGGCGAGGGTGTCGGACTCGGGGTGGGCGCGGCGAAGGCGCGGGTGGCCAGCAGCACGGCGGCGGTCTGTACTGCGGCGACAGCACCGGTGACCTTGAGGATGTGGTGGTTAGCGCGCATACGTGAAACCTCCGTACTCCTCGACGGCCTTCGTCATGTCGTCGGCTGTGGAGGCCCTCTGGTCGCGCCCGACGGGCACGGGACCGTCCTTCTGCTGGAAGTCGGTGACTTTCCAGTCGCCGTCGACCCACTTCAGCTGGTAAGTGGTGGTGTACCAGGACTCGGACACTGGGTTGGTCGATCCGTCGCCTGAGAGGCCGAAGAGGGACGTGTACCAGACCTCGACGGTGGCGGTGCTCGTGTTGGACGAGGTGGCCTTGGTGCCCACCGGGATGACGCGGGAGACGAAGGTCTGGCCGGTGGGTGCGGTGCCGTCCTTGTTCAGACCGATATTGGTCAGGAACTCCTCGCTGGAGTAGGCCCTATCCAGGTCAGCCTGTCGGGCGGCGGCGACGTCGGGGGCGTAGACGCTGTTGACGATCTCGTGCCGCCGGTCAGTGTTGAACATCTCCGCCGAGCCCAGGGTCACCGAGTAGTTGGCCGCCGCACTCTGCGCACCCTGCGCGTCCCGCGCAAACCCCGCCGCCACCGGCTTCGTCCCGCTCGCCGCCGTGCTCGCCACCTCTGGCTTGTCGCTGCCGCCCGTTTCCGATGAGGAATCGTCTCCTCCTCGGTTCGCGAAGGCGATCGCGGCGATGAGGAGGACGACTACGCCGACCACGGTGACCAGGCTGCGTGACGACGAGCGGGCGCGTGGGCGGGCGCCGCCGTACACGTCGTCCGGCATCCGGGTGCGGGTCTGGCCGGAGCCGCCGTAGCCGCCGGAGGTCTCGTGTTCGTCACCGGGACTCATGCCGCGTACGCCCCCTCGACGTCGTGCGGAAACACGTAGGAGTACGACGGTAGCCGCGCTGGTTCCCGCGCGGGCGCGGTGTGGTGACTCGGCATCAGGGAAACGCAACCTCAGTCGGTGGGCACGACGGGCGGGTGGGGTGGAGGGGTGGGGGCCGGGCGTGCCCGGGGACTGGAGGAACGCCTGCTAGACGGCCATGCCGTACACGATGGTGAACAGCGTGCCGAGTGAGCCGATGATGAAGACCCCGGTGAGGCCGGCGATGATCAGGCCCTTGCCCTGTTCCGCGCTGAAGGTGTCACGGAGGGCCGTCGCGCCGATGCGTTGCTTCGCGGCGCCCCAGATGGCGATACCGAGGCAGAGCATGATGGCGACCGCCATGACGACCTGGATCATCGTCTTCGCTTCCGTGCCCAGCGCCCCGAAGGGGCCCCAGTCCGGAGCGATCCCGCCGATGATGGTGTTGATGTCTCCCTTGTCGGCCGCAAAGAGCATGTAAGTCACCGCCCCTGGTGGGTAGTTCCGCTTCCCCCTGCAGGTGCGCAGAGGTCAGGCATCATTCTCGCCGACAATTCTGCTGCCGGATGTCGACTTGGCGTCATTGATTGGCGGGTTTCGTACGAATGCACTGCCCGGTCACTCTGTGTATCACGGCAGGTAACGCCGGGCAATGAGGCCGGAGCGGAACCTTCGTGTGGTTCCGTCGTTGACCTCTTCTTGTGTCTGGCGTGCTGATGGCACTCATGTTGCACCGATGTTCTGAGGGTGAAGGCTATCTCCGGACGACACCGACATGACGAACGGGCCGCGGTTGGTGCCCGCGGCCCGTCTGTCTGGTGACTGAGCGTCAACCCGTGAAGGCGTCCACGCCCGCCGGGGTGCCCAGGCCGGTCGGGCCGTCGTAGCCCGAGGCGGCGGTGCAGAAGTAGCTCGTGGCGCAGGTGCCGTTGTTTCCGGAGGTGACGTCGTTGAGGGCCGAGGTGTTCTCGTACGGGTACTGCGCCGGGTAGTCGCTACTGCCCGGGGTGCCCGCGAGGGCGTAGACGCCGGCGATGATCGGGGCCGAGGCGCTGGTGCCGCCGAAGGTGTACCAGCCGGCGGTGACGCCGTAGGAGTCGTAGACCGAGACGCCGGTCGCGGGGTCGGCCACCGCGGAGACGTCCGAAATCATGCGCTTGGTGCAGCCGCTGTCGGTCTGCCAGCTCGGCTTGGCGTCGTACGCGGAGCAGCCGGAGCCGGTCCCCTCGGTGCTGCTCGTCTTCCAGACCGTCTCGCTCCAGCCGCGGCTGTTCGACGCCGTGGAGAGCGCGGTGCCGCCGACCGACGTCACGTACTTGGAGGCGGCCGGGTACTCGGCGCCGTAGTCCTCGTCACCCGCGCTGACGGTGATGGCGACGCCGGGGTGGTTGAAGTAGGAGGAGTCGTACGACGTGTCGGAGGAGGACTCCGAGCCGCCGTAGCTGTTGCTGACGTACTTCGCGCCCAGCTTGACCGCCTCGTTCACGGCCGTGCCCAGGTTGGCCATGGTGGCCGACTTGGCCTCGACGAGGAGGATGTGGCAGTTCGGGCAGATCGCGCTGGCCATGTCGAGGTCGAGGGAGATCTCCTCGGACCAGCCGGCGTCGGCGGTGGGCAGGGAGGTCGTGGAGCCGGTCTGGCTGACCTTCTTGAAGCAGCCGTTTGCGGTGGTGCAGGCGGAGAGGCCGTAGTGCGAGCGGTAGGTCGCGAGGTCCGCCTCGGCATTGGGGTCGTTGTACGCGTCGACGATGGCGATGGTCTCGCCGGATCCGTTGGAGGCGGCCGCGGCGGTCAGGCCGTAGGCGTCCTGGAGGTCGCTGGGGCCGTAGCCGGAGGGGGTGGTGGCGTCGGCGGCCTTCGGAGTGATGCCGTGCTTCTTCTCGAAGGCGGTGGTGCCGCCGGTCACGCGCAGGGAGTTACAGGCGAGTTCGCCGGTCTTCTTCGGGGTGGAACAGGGGTCGCCGTCCAGGTGACCTTGGACGAGGCGGCCGCTGCTTCGGCGTGGGCCGCGGTGCCGAGTCCGGTGAGGAGAAGTGCGGCGGTCGCCACCGCGGTTGAGCCGATACGGCGCCATCTACCGCGTACGGACGGTCTGTTGGGGGGCGTTGTGCGCATCGTGCAGCCTCCTGAAGGTGGTGGAACAGGAGCAGTGCGGGTGCGTGTGGGCCGGCGGCGAACGGGCCGCGACCGGTGGTGCGTTGGTCGCGGCCCGTTGCCGTTGTGCCGCCGAGGGGACCCCACGTCCCCTGCCCGCCGGCGGCTCCCCGTGACCCGACGGGGAGTTCTGGGGGTCGTCAGCCGGTGAAGGCGCCGATGCCCTGCGGGGTGCCCAGGCCGGTCGGGCCGTCGTAGCCCGAGGCGGCGGTGCAGAAGTAGCTCGTGGTGCAGGTGCCGTTGTTGCCGGAGGTCACGTCGTTGAGGGCCGAGGTGTCCTCGTAGGGGAACTGCGCCGGGTAGGAGCTGCTGGACGGCGTGCCGGCCAGGGCGTAGACCGAGGCGATGATCGGGGCCGAGGCGCTCGTGCCGCCGTAGGTGTTCCAGCCGGTGCCGTCGGAGCCGTAGGAGTCGTAGACGGAGACACCGGTGGCCGGGTCGGCGACGGCGGAGACGTCGGAGATCATGCGCCTGGTGCAGCCGGTGTCGGTCTGCCAGCTGGGCTTGGCGTCGTACGCGGAGCAGCCGGAGCCGGTGCCCTCGGTGCTGCTGGTCTTCCAGACGCTCTCGGTCCAGCCGCGGCTGTTGGACGCTGTGGAGAGCTTGGTGCCGCCGACCGACGTCACGTAGCGCGAGCCGGCCGGGTACTCGGCGCCGTAGGCCTCGTCGCCGGCGGAGACGGTGATGGCGACGCCCGGGTGGTTGAAGTAGGAGGAGTCGTACGAGGTGTCGGAGGAGGACTCCGAACCGCCGTAGGAGTTGGAGACGAACTTGGCGCCCAGGGTGACCGCCCGGTTCACCGCCGTGCCCAGGTTGGCCATGCTCGACGAGTTCGCCTCGACCAGCAGGATGTGGGCGTTCGGGGCGATGGCGGAGACCATGTCGAGGTCGAGGGAGATCTCACCGGCCCAGCCGCTGTCGGCGGTGGGGAGGGAGGTCGTGGAGCCGGTCTGGGAGACCTTCTTGAAGCAGCCGTTGGCCGTGGTGCACGCGGAGAGGCCGTAGTACGAGCGGTAAGTGGCCAGGTCCGCCTCGGCGTTGGGGTCGTCGTAGGCGTCGACGATGGCGATGGTCTCGCCGGAGCCGCCCGAGGAGGAGGCCGAGGTCAGGCCGTACGCAGACTGGAGGTCGCTGGGGCCGTAGCCGGTCGGGGTGGCCGAGGCGGCGTTCGGCTTGACGGTCTTGGGCGTCACGCCCTTGAGGGCGGCCTGCTTCTCCATGAAGGCGGTGGTGCCGCCGGTGACGCGGAGCGCGTTGCAGGCGGCGTAGCCCTTCTTCGGGGTGGCGGCACACGCGTTCTCGTACTGCACATGGGCCTTGGCGACCTGGGCGGCGATGGTCTTGGCGCTCACCTTGTGCGGCGTGGGGGTGGCCGCGTCGGCGTGGGTCGCGATGCCGAGTCCGGCGAAGAGGAGGGCGGCCGTGGCCGTGGCGGCCGAGCCGATCCGGCGTGATCTGCCGGATATGCGGGGGGTGTTGGGCGTACGCAACGTACAGCCTCCTGTGAGTGGGGTTGCAGAGGCCTGCGGTGGGGGGTTCCACCGGTGAGGTTCCCGGTGGGGGCGGCGACCCGCGTAGACCATCCCCTTGTTGAGGACGCGACAACAAGACGGGCGGTGGAATCCTGACTTCCGCCTTACTGAAGGGGGTTGGGGGGTTACTGATCAATGGCGGGGCGATGGGCGGTGAATGGTCTCGGCTTGACCATCCACACGCGTCGCGCACAACTGCCGGAGGGTCACCTGGGCTTGAGGCCGTGCAGCAGCAGGTGCACCAGCTGGGGGATGCCGTCGAGGGCGATCTGCGGGTCGAGCCGCTCGTTGGCGGCGAAGGTGGCGGTGCCCTGGAGGGTGGCGCCCACGACGAGGGTGAGGTGGGCGGGGTCGCCCTCGATGATCTCGCCGCGCTGCTGGGCGTCCGCGATGATCCGCTCCAGCGCGCCGATCGTGCGATCGACCGCCGTGGCCATCTCCTCGGAAGCGTCGGGGTCGTGCTTGCGGGCGAACATGAGCTCCAGGAGCTCGGCGTTCTCGGTGGCGAAGCCGAGGTAGGCCCGGGCGAGGGTGACGAGTCGCGGCTCCAGGGGGAGGGCGGGGTCGTCGACGGCGCCCAGGGCATGGGTCAGCCGCTCGTAGCCGTCGAGTGCCAGGGCGTTGAGCAGGGCCTGCTTGTCCTTGAAGTGGCGGCCCGGGGCCGCGTGGCTGACGCCGATGTCGCGGGCCAGTTCCCGCAGGGACAGGGCTGCGACGCCCTTCTCCCGCAGGGTGCGCTCGGCGCTCGCGAGCAGGGCGGAGCGGAGGTCTCCGTGGTGGTAGCGGCGGCTCTCGCGGGTCTCGCGGGTCTCGCGGGTTTCGTGGGTCTCGCGGATCTCGGACTTCTCGGACGGCATGGGCACCATCGTATCCGGATGTAGACGGCGCCAGCATTGTTGTCATTGACAGCATTGTTGTCGGCGCCTACATTGAGGTCATGGCTACTGACAAGTGGAACGCGACCGACCTCCCTGACCTCACGGGCCGCACCGCCGTGGTCACCGGAGCCAACAGCGGTATCGGCCTCAAGGCGGCGGAGGCGCTGGCCCGCGCGGGCGCGCATGTCGTGTTCGCCGTACGGGATCCGGAGCGCGGCCGGGCTGCGGCGGCGACCGTGCACGGCAGCACGGAGGTGCGCCGTCTCGATCTGGCGGACCTGTCCTCGGTACGGGAGTTCGCGGCGGACTGGAAGGGCGAGCTGCACCTGCTGGTGAACAACGCCGGAGTGATGATGCTGCCGGAGCAGCGCACCCGGGACGGCTTCGAGATGCAGTTCGGCACGAACCACCTGGGGCACTTCGCCCTGACCAACCTGCTGCTGCCGCACATCACCGACCGCGTGGTCACCGTCTCCTCCGGCCTGCACCGCGGCGGCACCGGAGTCATCGACTTCGCCGACCTGAACCGGACGGCGAACTACAGCCCCACCGGCGCCTACGCCCAGTCGAAGCTCGCGAACCTCCTGTTCACCCTGGAGCTCCAGCGCCGCCTGACGGAGGCGGGCTCCCCGGTCCGCGCCACGGCAGCGCACCCCGGGTACGCCGCCACCAACCTCCAGAGCCACGCGGCGAGCCCGCTGTCCCGGCTCTTCATGAAGTTCGGCAACAGGTTCATGGCCCAGGACGACACGGCGGGCGCGCTGCCCACCCTGTACGCGGCCACGCAGGACCTCCCCGGCGCGAGCTACGTCGGTCCCGACGGCTTCCAGGAGTTGCGCGGCGCGCCCACCCTGGTCGGCCGGAGTGCGGCGGCGAGCGACCCGGAGGCGGCGAAGCGGCTGTGGACGGTGTCGGAGGAGCTGACGGGGACCCGGTTCCCGCTGGCGGCGGCCGTACAGAGCTAGGCGCGGCCCGTGAGGTGGGCGAAGACCACGACGTCGGAGTCCCGGCGCCGGTCGGCGGTGAGACGTCCGCCGCAGGTGATGAGCCGTAGCTCGGCCCGGCCGGTACTGCCGTAGACCTTCTTCGCCAGGGCAGGTGTCCTTTAACGCGCGCCTGACCCGGTTCTCACCTTCGTGCGGAAGGCTGCGTTCCGATGAAGCGCACGCCTCTCTACGCCGTCCTCGTGCTCCTCGCCCTCACCTCCGCCTCCGAGGCGGCCGCCGATGACGGTCCCGGCCCCTTCGGTGTCACCGGCACCGCCGCCGCGACCGCGGAAACCGTACGGGTGGGGGCGCTGTTCTCCGGCGGGCAGCACTTCTGTACCGCGTCCGTCGTGCACAGCCCGCACCGGGACCTCATCGTCACCGCCGCGCACTGTCTGGACGGTGACACGGACGGCCTCGTGTTCGTGCCGGGCTACCGCAACGGCCGGGCACCGTACGGGAAGTGGCGCGTCACCAGGCGGTTCCTCCCCGACGCGTGGGACGAGGACAGTGACGTGGCCTTCGCGACCGTGGCCGAGCGGCACGGCAGCAACGTCGAGGACGTCGTCGGCGGGAACCGCTTCACCACCGGTACCGCCACCGGGGCCACCGCCGTGACCGTCACCGGCTACCCCGACTCCCGCGAGACGCCGGTCCGCTGCGCCGACAAGCCGATCGCGCACAGCCGTACACAACAACGCGTCGACTGTCCCGACTTCAGCGGCGGCACCAGCGGCAGCCCGTGGGTCAACGGGGACGGGCAGGTCGTCGGGGTGCTCGGCGGGCACGAGCAGGGCGGGGTGACCGCCGACATCTCGTACAGCGTGGTGCTCGGGCGGCAGGCCGCTCAGCTGTACCGGGACGCGGTCGAGTCTCCTTCCGCATGATCACCCCAGAACGACAAAGGCACCCCTAAACTGACGTGGGCGTCGGACTCCGGGGCAGCGAGGGGCGGTTGACGGTGCGTAAGGCATGGCTCGTGGGGGGTGCCGTCCTCGGGGCGGGGCTCAGCTTCGTGATGCTGCTCGTCGTCGGGGTGTACGTCGTCGCCGGGAACCTCGCCAACGGGGTCGGCGGAGCCACGAAGGCGCTGGCCAAGGGGTCGGTGCCGGCGGCCTACCAGGCGCTCGTGCAGAAGTGGGGCAATCTGTGCGCCGCGATCAACCCGGCGCTGCTCGCCGCGCAGCTGTACCAGGAGAGCGGCTTCAACCCGAAGGCGCAGAGCCCGGCGGCCGCGCAGGGGATAGCGCAATTCATCCCCGGGACCTGGGCCACGCACGGGATCGACGGCGACGGGGACGGCGACCGCGACGTATGGGATCCGAATGACGCGATTCCGTCGGCCGCGAAGTACGACTGCACGCTCGCCTCGTATGTGAAGGACGTCCCCGGGGACGCGACGAAGAACATGCTCGCGTCGTACAACGCGGGGGCGTACGCGGTGATCAAGTACGGGGGCGTGCCGCCGTACAAGGAGACCCAGAACTACGTGAAGACGATCACGACGCTGGAGGAGAGCTTCGCCGCTCCCGTCACGCGCGTGGACCCGTCGAAGCAGGCCGCGGGAGCCATCTACTACGCGCAGAAGAAGCTCGGCACGCCCTACCTGTGGGGCGGCGACGGCACTGCTCAGGACGGTGGGCGGTTCGACTGCTCGGGGCTGACGAAGGCCGCGTACGAAAGCGTCGGGATCACGTTGCCGCGCGTCGCCAACGACCAGTGGAACGCGGGTCAGCATCCGGCCAGGGACGAGCTGCTCCCCGGCGATCTCGTCTTCTTCTCCGACGACCTCACCAACTCCCGGGCCATCCGGCATGTGGGGATTTATGTCGGCGGCGGATACATGATCGACGCCCCGAGAACGGGTGCTGTGATCCGGTTCGACCCGATCGACACCCCCGACTACTTCGGAGCCACACGCGTCACCGAAGATGGCGCGAAAGCGCTCCCCACGACGGTCTGACGGCGCGTGAACCTACCCCCTGAGCTGCGGCGATGTATCTCTCTTCGATAACGTCTGCGTGATCATTCAGTGGAGGGTGGAACGTATTAACAGGGACCGTGCGTTCCTGTTCTCGTAGCGATCTGCACACCACGGGGGTGGAACAGCGGCGCGCGCACCTCTGCGCGCCGGGAGAGCCGACGAAGGGGCCGCAGCACCATGGCTGGACTCGCCGCATCCGGGTCGAACCCCGACGTCGACCTGCTCTACGACATCAACGGCCTGGCCAAGGACGCGCCCGCGTGGTTCGACCGGGTCATGGAGTACGTCGGCGAGTACGGAATCCTGCTGGCCACCGTCCTGCTCGTGCTGTGGTGCTGGATGTCCGTGCGCAGGCGGGGCGGCGAGGACGCCCCCTCGTCCGTGGCCGCGCTGGTCTGGGCGCCGCTCGCGGCCGGTGTCGCCGTGCTGGTCAATGTGCCGATACGAGGTTTCGTGGAGCGGCCCCGGCCCTTCCTCCAGCACGAGGGCCTTGAGGTCCTGGTCTCCGGCAAGACCGACTACTCCTTCGTGAGCGACCACGCGACGATCACCATGGCCATGGCGGTCGGACTGTTCGTGGCCAACCGGAAGTTCGGCTTCTTCGGCATCGGCCTCGCTCTCCTCGAAGGCTTCTGCCGGGTCTACATGGGCGTGCACTACCCGACCGACGTCATCGGCGGCTTCGCCCTCGGCACCGCCGTCGCCCTGCTGCTGTCCCCGCTGGCCATGGCCCTGCTCACCCCGCTGATGAAGGCGATCGAGCGCTCGCCGCGCGCGGGGTGGCTGATCCGGGCACGGGGGAAGTCCTACGACGGCCAGGACGCCCTGATCCCCGGCGCCCGGAAGGAAGCGGGCGCCGAGGAGCGCGACCTGGCCGCCTGAGCCGCTAGAGGGCTTGCGGGAACGTGAAGAAGCCCTTCGGGTCGTACTGCTTCTTCAGGGCCGTGAGCCTGCTCGCCGCGTCTCCGTAGTACGCCTTGCGCCAGTCGGTCAGGGACGGGTCGGTGTAGTTCTGGTAGGCCGCGCCCGACGCGTACGGCTTCATCGCGTTGTGGGCCCGGGTCAGCCAGGACTGGGCGGTCGTGCCCGAGGTGCCCGCCTTCCAGGCCGCGATGTACTGGGCCAGCATGCGGGAACGGCGGTGGACGAACGCCGTGGCCGTCGGGGAGACGCGGTTGACCGCGCCGCCGAGTGCCGTGAGCGCGATGTCGCCGGCGCCGCCGCGGACCGACTCCAGCTGCTTGAGCATCGCCTGGATGCCGGCCGTGGACAGGGAGCGGTCGAAGAAGTCCGACTTCGCGGCGTACGTCTCGCGGCCGAGCGCGCCCTGCGGTGAGCGGCCCGGCGTCTTGCCGGGCAGATGGCACTGGGCGTCCGTGGTGAAGGAGGAGCAGCCGGCGTAGATCTCCATCGCGTCCTCGTAGGAGCGGCGCTTGAGGGAGACGCTGGTCGCGGGGGCGCCGATCCGGTCGGCCAGGCGGTCCACGGCGTTCTGGAGCTCGCCGTAGGTACCGAGGGAGAAGGCCGCCACGGAGACCGTGGTGTAGCCGCCGGAGGTGCCCGCCAGGTGCAGGGACGACCAGATCTCGTCGGGCTGGGAGGGGCCCCACTCCTGCCAGGCCTTGACCACGGCGGCGGCCTTCGCCCACGGCCAGGACATGTAGGCCGTCACCGCCTGGGGCGCCGGGTGGGTCTTGAAGTGCAGTTCGGTGACGACGCCGAAGTTGCCGTTGCCCGCGCCGCGCAGCGCCCAGAAGAGGTCCTTGTTCTCGGTCGCGTTCGCGGTGAGCTGCTTGCCGTCCGCCGTGATCAGCGTCGCCTGGGTGAGGCTGTCGCAGGTCAGGCCGTAGGCGCGGGAGACGACTCCGTGGCCGCCGCCGAGGGTGAGCCCTGAGACGCCGACGGTGGGGCAGGAGCCGGCGGGGATGGTGACGCCCTTCGCGGTCAGGGCGCGGTAGACGTCGATGAGCTTCGATCCGGCGCCGACCACCGCGGTGCCGCCGCCGCTGCGGACCTTGTTGAGCTTCGAGACGTCGACGATCAGGCGGTTGTCGCCGGAGGACCAGCCGGCGTAGGAGTGGCCGCCGTTGCGGATCGCGACGCGGAGGTCGTGGGCCCGGGCGTAGGCGAGGGTGGTGCGGATGTCGTCGGCGTGGGCGATGTAGGCGACCGCCGCGGGCTTCAGGTTGTCGAAGCGGGTGTTGTAGAGCTGGTGGGCGGTCGGCCAGTTCGTCTCGCCCGGGCGGATCAGGGTGCCGTCGAGGTCGCGGGCGAGGGCGGTCCAGTCGGCGGGGGCGGTGGCGGTGGTTCTGGCCGACGCACGCGCGGACTTGCCGTCGGTGGCCGTCTGGGCCGCGTCGGCCTTGTCGTCGCCGGTGCACGCGGCGGTGGTCGCCGCGGCGATCGCGGCCACGCCGCCGCCGATGAACGTACGCCGTTCCATGTCGCCTCCTGGGGGTTCGTGGAACGAGACGGGGTGGTGGGGTCGGGGGTTCCACCGTGCGGTTCGGTGGGGGTGCGGGCCGGGCTGTTCTCGCCCCCGCCGCCCCTACCCGTCCCATCCCTGGGGGCTGCCGCCCCCAGACCCCCGCTTCGGCCCCGAAAGGGCCTCGTCCTCAAACGCCGGACGGGCTGAAAGATGCGGACCGGCGTCGAGAGGCGAAGCCTCCGTCGGACGGGCTGAAAGATGCGGACCGGCGTTGAGGGGCGAAGGCCCTGGCGGGTGGGTGGGGGTTCGGGGTGGTGTGGCCTTGTCCTTGGGCGCCGGGTGGGCTGGGAGACGTGCGGTTACGTCTCTATATGGCGTTTCGCGTCTGTTCTCGCCTGGCTTCTTGCTCTTCTCGCCGGGCCGCGCCAGCCGCAGGTGCAGCGGGCTGTGCAGAAGGGGCCCTGCTCGACCGTGGTCGTCAGGTGTTCGGGGGACTCGTGGGGCGGGGGGACCCGGTCCTGGTGTGCCACGTCGACAACGTTACCTAGCCCGGGTAAAGGGCTCGTATGCGCGTGACGGGCTCCGCGTCGTCGTCGTTAGCGGGACGACAGGGGGTCCGTGACGGAGGCAGGCGATGGCGGAGCGGCAGCAGAGGCGGACGGGTGGGGTCGGTGTGGTGGCAGGGCTCGTGGCCGCCGTCTGCGCCGGGGCCGCGGGGTGTTCGGGGAGCGGGGTCGCCGCCGAGGACGGGCGGAGCTCGGGAGACGCCGCCGAGGTGGTGCGGGTCGCCGCCGACCGGCTTGTGGAGGCGGCGAGTTCCAAGGCCCGGACCTCCATGGAGATGGCGACCGGGGGGACCCGCGTCACCATTCGGGGAGAAGGGGTCTATGACTACCGGCGCCGGCTCGGCGAGCTGAAGGTGCTGCTGCCGCAGGATCCCGCCGGGACGAGTGAGCACCGGCCCATCACCGAACTGCTGGCTCCCGGCGCGCTGTTCATGAAGAACCGCGGTGCCGGGGTGCCCTCCGACAAGTGGGTGCGGGTCGAGACCGCCTCGCTGTCGGACGGGAATCTCGTCACCGGGGGCGCCACCGATCCGTTCGCCGCCGCGGAGTTGCTGCGCGGGACCCGGTCCGCGACCTATGTCGGGGAGACCGAGGTCGCGGGGACACCGGTACGGCACTACCGGGGTGTCGCCGATCTCACTCTCGCCGCCGAGGACGCCTCCGCCGGCAACAGGTCCGCCCTGGGCGCGGCGGCGAAAGGGTTCGCCACGGCTCGGGTGCCCTTCGACGTCTACCTCGACGACGACGGGCGGATCCGCAAGGTCCGGCACCGGTTCAGCTTCGTCAACGGGCAGCGGGAGGGGACCGTGGCGGTCGCCTCCACGACCTTGCTCTACGACTTCGGGGTCGCCGTCGACGTACGGCTTCCGGACGACGACGACATCTACGCCGGGAAGATCGCCGAGGAGTGAGCAGCCGTGACGGGCGTCAAGAACTAGCCCGTCCGTGCCATGCGCGGTGCGTAGGCCGCTCCCTACTCTAGGAAGCGGTGACGGCAGAGAAGAGGTGATGCACGTGGCTCCGGTCGGCGGTACGGCAGTTCAGGACCACGTGGCCCTCGCCGAGATCGAGCTGTGCGGAGACCTGATCATCGCGGCCTCGGCCGCCCACGAGGACCGGCTCAGCCTTGAGAGCATCGACGAGGTGCTGAAAGTGGCCCAGGAGCGCGAGGACGCCCCCGGCGCGTGAGCCGGGGGCGGCTCCTCACCTCGGTCAGGTACGCAGCAGGCGACCGATCGCCTTCGTCGCCTCTTCCACCTTCGCGTCGATCTCCTCGCCACCCTTGAGGGCCGCGTCGGCGACGCAGTGCCGCAGGTGCTCCTCCAGCAGTTGCAGCGCGAAGGACTGCAGGGCCTTGGTGGAGGCGGACACCTGCGTGAGTATGTCGATGCAGTAGACGTCCTCGTCGACCATGCGCTGAAGACCGCGGATCTGGCCCTCGATCCGGCGCAGCCTCTTGAGGTGTTCGTCCTTCTGCTTGTGGTAGCCGTGCACCCCGTGGTCGTGGTCCGTCGCTGCGGAGGGCACTTCCGCGCCGGCCTCGGTGGTCGTCATCGCGTCCTCCACATCTGCGGGCCAATCTGAGGGCAGACATATACCCCTACTGGGTATATCGTACCCAACTTTGGCGGGTATAGGGCCTGCGGAAGGCCCCCGTGCCGACCACTCTGCCTGATGGGCGACACTGGGGGACGGCCCATTAGCCGTGGCCGGATGATGCACTTAGCATCACCCTGACCGAAACCCATGCACCCTGAGGACCCCTTGTGCGCTTTCGTCTGACCCCCAGGGAGACGAGCTTCTACGACATGTTCGCCGCGTCCGCGGACAACATCGTCACGGGCTCGAAGCTCCTCATGGAACTGCTCGGGGCGGACACCGCCGGCCGGGCCGAGATCGCAGAGCGTATGCGGGCCGCGGAACACGCAGGTGACGATGCCACGCACGCGATCTTCCACCAGCTGAACTCCTCGTTCATCACACCGTTCGACCGTGAGGACATCTACAACCTCGCGTCGTCCCTCGACGACATCATGGACTTCATGGAGGAGGCCGTCGACCTCGTCGTCCTCTACAACGTCGAGGAACTCCCCAAGGGCGTCGAGCAGCAGATCGAGGTGCTGGCGCGGGCCGCCGAGCTCACCGCCGAGGCCATGCCGAACCTGCGGACCATGGACAACCTCACCGAGTACTGGATCGAGGTCAACCGGCTGGAGAACCAGGCCGACCAGATTCACCGCAAGCTGCTCGCCCAGCTCTTCAACGGCAAGTACGACGCCATCGAGGTGCTGAAGCTCAAGCAGATCGTGGACGTACTGGAAGAGGCGGCCGACGCGTTCGAGCATGTCGCCAACACCGTGGAGACCATCGCGGTCAAGGAGTCCTGAACCACGTGGACACCTTTGCTCTGATCGTGACCATCGGCGTCGCGCTCGGCTTCACGTACACCAATGGTTTCCATGATTCGGCCAACGCGATCGCGACCTCGGTCTCCACGCGCGCGCTGACCCCGCGGGCCGCGCTCGCGATGGCGGCCGTGATGAACCTCGCGGGAGCGTTCCTCGGCAGCGGTATCGCCAAGACCGTCAGTGAGGGTCTGATCGAGACGCCGCATGGCAACAGGGGGATGTGGATCCTCTTCGCCGCGCTCGTCGGCGCGATCGTCTGGAACCTGGTCACCTGGTACTTCGGGCTGCCTTCGTCGTCCTCGCACGCGCTGTTCGGCGGCATGGTGGGGGCGGCGCTCGCGGGCGGGATCGATGTGATCTGGTCCGGGGTGCTGGAGAAGATCGTCATTCCGATGTTCGTGTCGCCGGTCGTCGGTCTCGTCACCGGTTATCTGGTGATGGTCGCGATCATGTGGATGTTCCGGAAGGCGAACCCGCACAAGGCCAAGCGCGGTTTCCGGATCGCGCAGACCGTGTCCGCGGCCGGTATGGCGCTCGGTCATGGTCTTCAGGACGCGCAGAAGACGATGGGCATCGTGGTGATGGCGCTCGTCATCGCCGATGTCGAGGACGCGGGCGACCCGATTCCGGTGTGGGTCAAGATCGCCTGTGCGGTGATGCTGTCGCTCGGCACGTACGCGGGTGGCTGGCGGATCATGCGGACGCTCGGGCGGAAGATCATCGAGCTGGATCCGCCGCAGGGCTTCGCCGCGGAGACCACGGGTGCGGGGATCATGTTCACCACCGCGTTCATGTTCCACGCGCCGATCTCGACGACCCATGTCATCACGTCGGCGATCATGGGCGTGGGCGCGACGAAGCGGGTGAACGCCGTGCGGTGGGGTGTCGCGAAGAACATCATCCTGGGCTGGTTCATCACCATGCCGGCGGCGGCGCTGGTCGCGGCGGGCGTGTTCGGTGTGGTGAACCTGGCGTTCCTGTAGGAATTCCCGATCCGTCGGCCTCGCCCGTGGGATCATGATGGAACGCGCGTTCTGTGAACGTGTGTTCGACCATTGAAGGGGGATTTCCATGGCGATTCTCGGCAGGCGGCTGCTGTCCGGTGCGGGAGCGGTGGGTGCCGCCGCGGCCACCATGCTCTACGTGGCCTCGCCCGCCTCGGCGGCGATCGAGCGCTACGGCATCAGCACCGTCGGCTCGGGCAACTACGCCAACGCGGCGGGCTCGATCGACTTCTACACGGACGGCGACGACTTCAACATCTGCGACAACTCCACCGACGGTGCCGGTGTCGTCGGCTCCTGGAAGATCGGCAGCTCCGGCACCATCCACGAGGTGTACAACGGCAAGGGCTTCGCCGAGTGCGAGTGGGTGGACGAGCAATTCGCCGAGTCCGCCACGATCTACATGAAGGTCTGCCTCCGCGACAACGGCGACCTGAAGGAAAGCACCTGCAGCGGCTGGAAGAGGGCCTACGCCGACGGCGTCGCGTAACGGCTGACCGTACGAAACGGGCCCGCCCCCTGGGAGCCAGGGGGCGGGCCCTTTTTCGTCCTCGCGGTGGCACCGCCATGCAGCACCGCGAGGGGTCTTCAACGGGTGTCGGTCTAGCCGAAGCGGCCCGAGATGTAGTCCTCCGTGGCCTGGACCGACGGGTTGGAGAAGATGCGCTCGGTGTCGTCGATCTCGATCAGCTTGCCGGGCTGGCCGACGGCCGCGAGGTTGAAGAACGCGGTGCGGTCGGAGACACGGGCGGCCTGCTGCATGTTGTGCGTCACGATGACGATCGTGAAGCGCTCCTTCAGCTCGCCGATCAGGTCCTCGATCGCCAGGGTGGAGATGGGGTCCAGGGCCGAGCAGGGCTCGTCCATCAGCAGGACGTTCGGCTCGACCGCGATCGCGCGGGCGATGCACAGACGCTGCTGCTGGCCGCCCGAGAGGCCGGAGCCCGGCTTGTTCAGGCGGTCCTTGACCTCGTTCCAGAGGTTCGCGCCCTTCAGGGACTTCTCGACCACGTCCGCCAGCTCGGACTTCTTGTACGAGCCGTTCAGGCGCAGGCCCGCCGCCACGTTGTCGAAGATGGACATCGTGGGGAACGGGTTCGGGCGCTGGAAGACCATGCCCACCTCGCGGCGGACGGAGACCGGGTCGATGCCGGTGCCGTACAGGTCCTCGTCGTCCAGGAGCACCTTGCCCTCGACGCGGCCGCCGGGGGTGACCTCGTGCATCCGGTTCAGGGTGCGCAGGAACGTCGACTTGCCGCAGCCGGAGGGGCCGATGAAGGCCGTCACCGAGCGGGGCTCGACGGTCATCGAGATGTCTTCGATCGCCTTGTGGGATCCGTAGTAGGCGGTCAGTCCGCTTACGTCGATTCGCTTGGCCATGGTTTCTACTTCACTTCCGGGGATTCAGTCGCCGTATGGCCGCGTCAGCGACCGGTCTTCGGGGCCTTCCAGCGGGCGATGCCGCGGGCCACCAGGTTCAGGATCATCACGAAGGCGATCAGCGTCAGTGACGCCGCCCAGGCGCGGTCGTACGCCGCTCCGGAGCCCGCGCTGTTCGCGTACTGCTGGTAGATGTACAGCGGCAGCGAGGCCTGCGCACCCTCGAAGGGGTTGTTGTTGATGAACGGGTTACCGAACACCAGCAGCAGAACCGGGGCGGTCTCACCGGCGATACGGGCTACCGCCAGCATGACACCGGTAGTGATGCCGCCGATCGAGGTCGGCAGGACCACCTTCAGGATCGTGCGCCACTTCGGGACGCCCAGGGCGAGGGAGGCCTCGCGCAGCTCGTTCGGGACGAGCTTGAGCATCTCCTCGGTGGAGCGGACGACCACCGGCATCATCAGGATGGCCAGGGCCAGCGAGCCGGCGAAGCCGAAGGGCTGCATCTCGAACATCAGCATGAGGCTGAGGATGAAGAGGCCCGCGACGATCGACGGGATGCCGGTCATGACGTCCACGAAGAACGTGATGGCCCTGGAGAGGTTGCCCCGGCCGTACTCGACCAGGTAGATCGCGGTGAGCACACCGATCGGGGCGGCGATGATCGTGGCGAGGCCGACCTGCTCCAGGCTGCCGAGGATGGCGTGGTAGATACCGCCGCCCACCTCGGTGTCGGCGACCACACCCATGGAGTGGGTCAGGAAGTAGATGTCGAGAACCTTCAGACCGCGTGCGACGGTCACCCAGACCAGGGAGACCAGCGGGATCACGGCGATCAGGAAGGAGACCCAGACCAGCGAGGTGGCGATCCGGTCCTTGGCCTGGCGGCGGCCCTCGACGCGGGCGGCGATGCCGAAGGTCCCGACGAGGAAGAGGATCGCGGCGATCAGGCCCCACTGGACCTCGCTGTCGAGGCCTGCGCCCAGACCGATGCCGACCGCGACGGCGACCGAGCCGGCCGCGATGGCGTACGGGGCCCACTTGGGCAGGCGGGCGCCCTGGAGGGTGCTGACGGTTGCGGTGCTCATGCGTTGGCCCCCGAGTACTCTGCGCGGCGGGCGATGATCGCGCGGGCCGCGCCGTTGACCAGCAGCGTGATGACGAACAGGACCAGACCGGAGGCGATCAGCGCGTCACGGCCGAACTCGGTGGCCTCGCCGAACTTGCTGGCGATGTTCTGCGCGAAGGTGCCGCCGCCCGGGTCGAGCAGGCTGGCCTGGATGTCGAAGGTCGGGGAGAGCACGGTGGCCACGGCCATCGTCTCGCCGAGCGCGCGGCCGAGGCCGAGCATCGAGGCGGAGATCACGCCGGAGCGGCCGAAGGGGATCACCGCCATGCGGATGACCTCCCAGCGGGTGGCGCCCAGCGCCAGGGCCGCCTCCTCGTTCATCCGCGGCGTCTGCCGGAAGACCTCACGGCTGACGTTGGTGATGATCGGCAGGATCATGATCGCGAGCAGGATGCCGACGGTGAGCATCGAGCGGGGCGCGCCGCCCTGCCAGGAGAAGATGCCGGTCCAGCCGAGGTAGGTGTCCAGCCAGCCGAACAGGCCGTTCATGTTCGGTACGAGGACCAGGGCGCCCCACAGGCCGTACACGATGGACGGCACGGCGGCGAGCAGGTCGATCACGTACGCGATCGGGCCGCTGAGCTTGCGCGGGGCGTAGTGCGTGAGGAACAGGGCGATGGCGACGGCGATCGGGACCGCGATGACCATGGCGACGATCGAGGAGACGACCGTGCCGAAGGCCAGTACCGCGATACCGAAGACCGGCGGGTTCAGGCCGGTGTTCCACTCGAAGGTGGTCAGGAAGTTGCCGTCGTCCTTGCTGATCGCGAGGGACGCGCGGTAGGTGAGGAAGACCGCGATCGCGGCCATGATCACCAGCAGGAAGATGCCCGAGCCGCGGGAGAGCGCGAGGAAGATGCGGTCGCCGGGGCGGGTGGCGCCACGGCTCGCGCGCTTCTGCTCGGCCGGGCTGGGCTGTGGGGTGGGAGGAGGTGCGTCGGTTATCTGTGTGGTGTCCATCGGGTTCTCCGGTCTGCGGAGTCGTACGGCTGTACGGGCTCCTGGCGGCGGTGCACCGGACGGTGCGGTCCGGTCCGGGGCTCAGGCCCTGGACCGGACAGCACCCGTGAAGATCAGCTCAGGCCCTCGATGGTGGTGCGGACCTTGGCGATGATGTCGTCGGGGATCGGGGCGTAGCCGGCGTCGGCGAGCACGCTCTGGCCGTCCTCGGAGGCGATGTAGCGCAGGAACGCCTTCGTGGCGGGCAGGGTGTCCGACTTGTTGCCCTTGTCGCAGACGATCTCGTAGGTGACCAGGGTGATCGGGTAGGCGCCGTCGGCCTTGGTCGCGTAGTCCAGCTTCAGCGACAGGTCCTTGCCGGTGCCGACGACCTCGGCGGCCGCGATCGCCTTGGTGGCGTTCTCGACGGTGGCCTCGACCGGGGCGGAGGCGCCCGTGTCGATGGTGACCGGGACGATGCCGTCCTTGGCGTACGACAGCTCCATGTAGGAGATGGCGCCGGAGGTCTGCTTGACCTGCTGGGCGACACCGGAGGAGCCGGAGGCCGACTGGCCGCCCTTGGCCTGCCAGGCCTTGCCGCCCTCGTACTTCCAGTTCGCCGGGGAGGCGGCGATCAGGTACTTGGTGAAGTTGTCCGTGGTGCCGGACTCGTCCGAGCGGTGGAACGCCTGGATCTTCAGGTCGGGGAGCTTGGCGTCGGGGTTGAGCTTCGCGATCGCCGCGTCGTTCCAGTTGGTGATCTTGCTGTCGAAGATCTTGGCGAGCGTCGCGGCGTCCAGGACGAGCTTGTCCACGCCGGGGACGTTGAAGCCGACCGCGATCGGGCCGCCGACCATCGGGAGGTCGATGCCCTGGCCGCCGGTGCAGACCGACTTGGAGGCGGTGACCTCTTCGGGCTTCAGCGCGGAGTCCGAGCCGGCGAAGGCGACCTGGCCCTGGGTGAACGCGGTGACGCCGGCGCCGGAGCCGCCGCCCTTGTAGTTGATCTGGACGCCGGAGCAGGCGGCCGTGAACTGCTTGACCCAGGCGTCGATCGCGTTCTTCTGCGCGGAGGAGCCGTCGGCGAGCAGCTGACCCTTGGCGTCGTCGCACTTGATGGAGCTGTTGGCGGCGGTGGAGCTGCTCGCGCCGTCCGAGGTGCCGGTGTCGTCGGAGCCGCACGCCGTGAGGGCCAGGGCGCCGGAGACGGCGATCGCGCCGAGAGCGAGAGCCCGCCGGTTCTTGCGCTGAAGCTTCACTGAGGGAGTTCCTTCCGAGAGCCGCCGTCCTGAATTCGGCGGCGTGCGAAGACTGGGTGATGCGGACGCGTCATCGAGGTGTTCTTCCGAAAAGCGGTCCGCACCGCGTAAGGCCGAAATTAGGCAGATCAGGTGAAGGCGCCGACTGGCGTAAATGAACGGCGGGTGAACCCCTGAGGACGGTGCGGTGAGGTCACGGAACGCTTACGTCGAGGACACGGGGTGATTCCGGACTAGGCCAGGTGCAGCGAGGCCAGGAGAGAGTCCACCAGCGTGCGGTCCCTCGGCTGGGTCAGACGGTTGCGGGCCGCCGTCGGAGAGAGCCACAGGATGCGGTCCACCTCGTCGTTCGGGGCGAAGGCGCCCGCCACGGCCTCGGCGGCCCAGTAGCGGACCTGTTTGGGACGGCCGTTCGCCAGATAGCGCATCGTGGGGAGCTCGGCGCCGGTCGACGCCCGGTAGCCGGTCTCCTCCGCCACCTCGCGCAGGGCACCCGTCAGGGGGTCCTCGCTGCGCTTCAGCTTGCCCTTGGGGTGGGACCAGTCGTCGTATTTCGGCCTGTGGACGAGGCATACCTCCAGCTCACCGTCGAATGGCGAGCGGCGCCACAGGACGCAGCCCGCCGCCTGGACGGTGCTGTTGTCGGGAGAGCTCACCGAGGGCTCACCGCCTCCGTGTCGGCTACGAGGTGCTGACGGTTTCCATCTGCCACGAACGCTGGAAGGCGAACCTGGCGGCTTCCACTTCGTGGCGCTGATCGGCGTGGAGCACACCGAGGGCGTAGGCGGTCGCCGGGGCGATCCGGGGCGTGCGGGCCGCCTGCGCGGCGGCCGCGGCGGCCTCGGACGCGTCGCGGTGCCGGTCGAGTGCCTCGCCGGCCGCGAGCAGACGTACGTCGGCGAGGTCGCCGTGCAGGACCTCGCGGGCGTACCGGTGCAGCCGCAGCAGCAGGCGGACCTGGTGCCAGGGCGCGTCCTGGGGGTGCGGGGCCGGGTCCGGGGAGAGGCCGTGGATGAGGGCCTCCGCGTTGTAGGGGTGGCCCGCGGTGACCAGGGGGAGGGCGGCGACGGCGTCCTTGAGGCGGTCCTGGGCGGCCTGGGCCAGCGGGCGGAGGTCGGTGGCGGGGGCCGCGAGGGTGAGGGGCACCTCGCTGGCCAGTACGGCGATGTTGTCGGCGACCGCGTGGAAGCGGGAGGAGCCGAGGGCCTGGAGGGCGGTGGAGTGCGCCCGGGTACGGGCCAGGGTCAGCTGGCGGTCCAGCAGGGCGCCCGCCTTCGCCGCGCCCACCGTGAGGTTGCCGCGGTCCGGCGCGGGCGTCGGGTGGGCCGCCGCCCCGGCGCCGCCTGCCACGCCGGGCGCACCCGCCGTGGCGGACCCGCCCGTCCCGCCGACCCCCTGCGCCGGGAACACCGTCGCCCCCGACAGCCGGTGCAGCGCGAGCAGCAGCCTTTCCAGCCGCGCCTCGCACGCGTGCTCCGACGCCAAGGTGCCCGACACCCACGCCAGTTCCGGCCGCATCCGCTCCGACCAGTCCGTCTCCAGGAGCGGCCGGAAGGTGTGGAGGCTGCCGCTGATGCGGCGGGCCGAACGGCGCAGGGCCCGGGCCGCGTCGACGGGGGGCTCCGCGCCGTTGCTCGCGGCCGCACCGGACTCCCGGTGCAGCCGCAGGGCGCGGAGGAACTCCGTGGCCTGGGCCCGGAGATAGCCCGCGAGGGCGTCCCCCGTCACCGGCCCGACGCGACTGGACCCGGGTTCCGTCGGTTCAAGGTGTTGCTGTGCCACGCCGGCGCCTCCGGGCGTCTATGAGCATCTCCTGGACGTTGCGCAGCGGCTGGCCTTCCGCGTCGGTCGCGTGCCGCTCCCACTCGCCGTCCGGGCCCAGGTGCCAGGAGGACGTGGTGTCGGACATGCCCGTCTCCAGCAGACGGTTGAGCGCCGCGCGATGGGCCGGGTCGGTCACCCTGACCAGCGCCTCGATACGGCGGTCGAGGTTGCGGTGCATCATGTCGGCGCTGCCGATCCACACCTCGGGCTCACCGCCGTTGCCGAAGCCGAAGACCCGGGAGTGCTCCAGGAAGCGGCCGAGGATCGAGCGGACCCGGATGTTCTCCGACAGGCCCGCCACACCGGGGCGGATCGCGCAGATGCCGCGCACCCACACGTCCACCGGCACCCCGGCCTGGGACGCGCGGTAGAGCGAGTCGATGAGCGCCTCGTCCACCATCGAGTTGACCTTGATGCGGATGAACGCGGGACGTCCGGCACGGTGGTGCTGGACCTCCTTGTTGACCCGCGAGATCAGCCCGTCGCGCAGGGACTTGGGGGCCACCAGGAGGCGGCGGTACGTCTCCCGGCGCGAGTAGCCGGACAGGCGGTTGAAGAGGTCCGAGAGGTCCGCGCCGACCTGCGGGTCCGCCGTCAGCAGGCCCAGGTCCTCGTAGAGCCGGGCCGTCTTGGGGTGGTAGTTGCCCGTGCCGACATGGCTGTAGCGCCGTAGCGTCTCGCCCTCCTGGCGGACCACCAGGGACAGCTTGCAGTGGGTCTTCAGGCCCACCAGGCCGTAGACGACATGGCAGCCCGCCTCCTCCAGCTTGCGCGCCCACTTGATGTTGGCGTGCTCGTCGAAGCGGGCCTTGATCTCGACCAGGACGAGGACCTGCTTGCCGGCCTCGGCGGCGTCGATGAGGGCGTCGACTATGGGGGAGTCGCCCGAGGTCCGGTACAGGGTCTGCTTGATGGCGAGGACGTCCGGGTCGTCGGCCGCCTGCTGGAGGAAGGCCTGCACGGACGTCGAGAAGCTGTCGTAGGGGTGGTGCAGCAGCACGTCACGGGCGCGCAGGGCGGCGAAGATGTCGGGCGCGGACGCGGACTCGACCTCGGCCAGGTCGCGGTGGACGCCGGCGATGAACTTCTTGTACTTGAGCTCGGGCCGGTCCAGGGAGGCGATACGGAAGAGACCGGTGAGGTCCAGGGGACCCGGCAGCGGGTACACCTCGGCCTCGGAGATCTTCAGCTCGCGCACCAGCAGGTCCAGGACCTCCCGGTCGATGGACTCCTCCACCTCCAGGCGCACCGGCGGCCCGAAGCGGCGCCGCATGAGCTCCTTCTCCAGGGCCTGGAGCAGGTTCTCGGCGTCGTCCTCCTCGACCTCCAGGTCCTCGTTCCTGGTCAGGCGGAAGGCGTGGTGCTCCAGCACCTCCATGCCCGGGAACAGCTCCTCCAGGTGCGCGGCGATGACGTCCTCGATGGGGACGTAGCGGCCGGGGGAGCTCTCCAGGAAGCGGGACAGCAGCGGCGGGACCTTGACGCGGGCGAAGTGGCGGTGGCCGGTGACGGGATTCCGTACGACGACCGCCAGGTTCAGCGAGAGACCCGAGATGTACGGGAAGGGGTGCGCCGGGTCGACCGCCAGGGGGGTCAGGACCGGGAAGATCTGGTGCCGGAACAGGGTGAAGAGACGGGCCTGCTCCTTCTCCTGGAGCTCGTTCCAGCGGACCAGGTGGATGCCCTCCTCCGCGAGTGCGGGGGCGACGTCCTCGTGGTAGCAGGCTGCGTGCCGGGCCATCAGCTCACGGGAGCGGGCCCAGATCATCTCCAGCACCTCGCGGGGCTGGAGGCCGGAGGCGGAACGCGTGGCGACGCCGGTGGCGATACGGCGCTTCAGACCGGCCACCCGGACCATGAAGAACTCGTCCAGGTTGCTGGCGAAGATCGCGAGGAAGTTAGCCCGTTCGAGGAGGGGCGTGTTCGGGTCCTCGGCGAGTTCCAGGACGCGCTCGTTGAAGGCGAGCCAGCTGCGCTCCCGGTCGAGGAAACGACCCTGCGGGAGGTCGGGTCCGTCGAAGGGCGACTCCTCGTACGCGTCGAGGTCGGCGTCGATGTCGGGTTCCAGGTCGGACACCGCCGCGGCTACCGTGTGCGGGCGGTGCGCGGCTATGGAGCCCACGGAGGGCTGCGCGTGCTGGACCTGTGCTGCCTGGGTGTTGGGCTGGCTCATGGACCCATTGTTCCGCGCCATGGGCGAGACAGGCGCGTCGGAGAGCGCGGGCGGGAGCGCGGCGACTCCGTTCCGCGCGTGTCCCTCGGGGGGCGGCGAAGGCTCGGGCACGGCGGGCTTCATTCGCCGAGCGTCGCAAGCCCGTCTGAACCGTTGGTTACGGAGACATGGCGTGTGGGACACCGGGGGGCGGATCCCGGGCATCTACACGGCCCGACGGATGTCCGGACCGTACGTCCCCCACCCCCGTGGGAGGACGTACGGTCCGGAGGCTCTAGGCCGTGCGGCGGCGCAGCAGCAGGAAGGCGGCGGCGGTCGCGGCGGCGGCGACGGCGAGGAGGAGGCCGGTCTCGACGTACTGGAGGGGCCAGAAGTGGGACCGGGGGTGGTACCTCAGGACCGTCTCGTTCGCCGACCAGTCGACCTGGTAGTACGAGCGGGGCGGTTCGAAGGCGCCGGCGCGGGTGAGCGTGGGCCACAGGTCCGTGCGGAAGAGGTCCACCGCGTTGTGGAGGACCAGACAGGCCGCGAAGGCCACCCCCGCGCCGGCCAGGGCGCGCCTGGTCAGCAGTCCGGCGAGGGCGCCGAGGGCGAGGCCCGCGAGGGCGTACGCGACGACGGCCGGGCCGGTGGCGATGAACACGTCGGGGTAGTACCAGTCCCCGACGAGGTCCGGGTCGCCGTCGTCGCGCGCCCAGATGTTCAGTACGGCGATCGCGCCGGTGCCGGCCGCGATCAGGACCGCCGGGACGGTGAGCTTGGCGGCCAGCCAGCGGGCCGGGGTCACGCCCTGGGTCCAGGCCAGCAGAGCGGTGCGGTTCTCCAGCTCGCGGCCGAGGACGGCGCCGGACCAGCCGGCCACGGGGAACATGACGAGGGCCAGCGCACCGGTGACCAGGGCGATCCCGTCCCGGTACGTCGCGTCGGCGGTGATCGCCTCGACGGCCGAGCACAGCGGCAGACCGCTCTGCTGCGGTACGGCACAGGCGCTGACGCCCTTGCGGGCCTCGTCCGCGAGGGAGTGCAGCCAGACCAGGTACAGCGCGGCGGCGGCCAGTGCCGTGAGCCACAGGACCAGTGCGGCGCGGTGCGGGCGCAGCACACCGCGGACGGCGGGCGCCGCCGTGGGGACGGAGAGCACGCTCATGCCGCGGCCCTCGTTCCCCGGCGCAGCAGCCAGAACGCGGTGCCGACGGCCAGGGCCGCGACCGCGAGGGTGAGGCCGGTCTCGACGAGCTGGAGGGGCCAGAAGTGGGAGGCGGGGTGGTAGTCGGTGAAGTAGCCGGTCACGTCGTGGTCGGTGAGGCACTGGGCGCTGTCGCCGCACAGGGGTCGGGGATGCGCTCGCCCGTGGAGGTGAGGGCGCCCTGGCCGCCCCACAGGGCGTTCTCGGGGGTGGTGTAGTCGTCCAGGGTGCCGGCGGCCGTCTCGTAGGGCCACAGCCGCGGGGTCAGCATGCCGGTGGCGGTCTGCGTCAGCGCGGTGACCGCGAGGGCCGCGGCGAGGGCCGGCAGCGCGCGGCGCAGCACGAGGCCCGCGAGGGCGCCCACGGCGAGGGCGAGGAGGGGCTGCGCGATGCCGACCGTGCCGTTCGCGGTGAAGGGGCCGTCCTCGTACCACCCCCAGCTCAGCGGGAACTCGTTCGCCGTGAAGACCATGCGGTGCAGCAGCACCAGCACGGTCGTGCCGACGGTGAGCAGGGCGGCGGGGACGGTGAGCTTGGCGGCCAGCCAGCGGACCGGGGTCACGCCCTGGGTCCAGGCCAGCCGCGCGGTGCCGTCCTCCAGTTCGCGGCCGACGAGGGCGGCGCCCGCCCAGGCGGCGACGAGCAAGGGAGTCCAGTAGATCGCCCACTCGGCGAGCTTGACCGCCCGGTAGTAGTCGTTGAGCGTGGTGTCCCAGTGGCAGGTGCGGTCCTGGGCGGGGCAGCTCTCGCGCCACGCGGCCGCGGCGGAGTCCGCCCCGGGGCCGTACGCCCACAGGAAGGTCAGCGCCGCGGCGACGACCAGCACACCCCAGACGATCAGGGCGGTGCGGTGCAGGCGCAGCACCGCGCGGCCGGTGGCCGGGGGACGCGGTGGCGCCATGGCGACGGTTGCGGTCATGCGGGGGACTCCTGGCGGGGCGTGCGAGCGGGGCGGGTGCGGTGTCTGAGCAGGAGGAACGCGGCGAGGGTGGCCAGGGCGGCGACGGCGAGGACGATGCCGGTCTCGACGAGGTGCAGCGGCCAGTAGTGGGACTGCGGGTGGTAGGTGCCGTATCCCGTCGACCAGTCGTTGTTGTGCGCGGTGCCGGTGACGGCGGGCCAGTACTCCTCCCGGTACTTCTCCACGTACCGGTTGAGCACGATGACCACGGCGACGGCGATGGCCGCCGCGGGCAGCGAGCGGCGTACGACGAGCGCGGTGAGCGCGCCGACGGCGAGGGCGCACAGTCCGTACGCCACCACGAGCGGGCCGCGGGCGGCGAACACGTCGGCGAAGCTCCAGTCGTCGCCCATCAGGTCGCGGTGCGCCGACCAGGCCCAGCGGAAGACGGGCACGAAGAGCGCGCCGCCGGCGATCAGGACCAGCGCCGGCACCGCGAGCTTGGCGGCCAGCCAGCGCGTCGGCGATATGTCCTGCGTCCACGCCAACCGCGCGGTCCCGGACTCCAGTTCACGGCCGATCAGCGCGGCGGACGACCAGGCGGCGACCGCCCAGAAGCTGTAGTACATGAAGGTGCTGACCCAGCCCATCGGGCCGCTGTAGTCGCGCGAGGCCCCGAAGCCGCAATAGCGCGCGGAGGTGTCCCGGCAGGCGTCCAGTGTCGCCTGTACGTCGTCGGCGGTGACCTCGGTCAGCCACACCAGGTAGGCCACCGAGCCCAGTACGAACGCGATCCACACGATCAGTGCCGTGCGGTGCAGCCGCAGCACGCCCCGGATCATGAGACGGCCCTCGTGCGTACGGCGGTCACGCGGAACGCGGCCAGGGCGAGGAGGGCGGCGACGGCGAGTACGAGGGCGGAGGCGGTCAGTTGGAGGGGCCAGTAGTGGGAGAGCGGGTGGTGGTCGTGGTACCAGCTGACGGCGCCGACCCGGTCGTAGAGCCGCTCGCACTCCGGGGTGATCGTGCTGCCGCAGAACGGGTCGGCGAGGCGCTCGCCGTCGGCGGTGAGCAGACCTGTCGACACGTCCACGCCATTGCCCACGGGCAGGTCGCCCTCAAGGCTCGACACGCTGGTCACCGGCGTCCACAGGTGTGGCAGGGCCTGGTGGACACCGGCCCACAGCGCGCCCACGGCGACGACGGCGGCGCCCAGCGCGGCCAGCGAGCGGCGCAGGAGCACGCCCGCGAAGGCGCCGGCGCACAGACCGGCCAGGGCGAGGGCGACGGTGACCGGGCCGCCGGCGTAGAAGGTGGGCGGGTCGTACCAGGACTTGGCGCTGCCGATCCTGCCCTCGGACGCCCACCACACCTTGTGGTGCAGCAGCACCAGGAGGCCGGTGCCCGCGGTGACCAGGACGGCCGGGAGGGCGAGCTTCGAGAGCAGCCAGCGGGTCGGGGTCACCCCCTGGGTCCACGCCAACTGCGCGGTGTGCTGCTCCAGTTCGCGGCCGGTGAGCGCGGCGCCCGCCCAGGCGGCGACGAGGAAGGGGACGGCCAGGACCGCGATGGTCGCGTAGTCGTAGATGTCCTTGTAGCGCAGGACCGCGGCCTGGTCGTACAGGCAGGGACCTGTCGACGCGCAGGCGTAGTGCTGCTGCCAGGCCTCGGCGGACGCGTCGGCCAGGGGGCCCCACAGACACAGCAGCGTGCTGCCGAGCCCGAGGATGACGACGGTCCAGACGAGGAGCGCCGGGCGGTGCAGCCGTATCAGCCACCGGCTCAGATGGGGCGCGGTGAGAGCATTCACGCGGAGACCTCCTCGGCTCCGGACGGGGCCGTCTTTCCGGCCGCCTCGGGGTTGCGCAGGTAGGAGAGGACCAGCTCCTCCAGGGAGGGCGCGCTGGTGCGCCAGTCGGCGGGGAGCGGGGCGGTCGGGCGGATCAGGGCGGACAGCTGGCGGCCCGTGGTGCGGGACTCGACGACCGTGTGCGGGGCGAGGACGGTGTCCGCGGATGCCGACACGCGCGTGTGCGTCTCCAGCAGCTCGTCGATCTCCCCGGCGAGACGGACCCGGCCGCCGCCGATCAGCAGCAGGTGGTCGCAGGAGTCCTCCAGCTCGGCGACGACGTGTGAGGACATGACGATCGTGGTGCCGTGCTGGGCCGCCTGGGACATCAGCACGCCCATCAGCTCGTGCCGGGCCAGCGGGTCGAGGTCGGCCATCGGCTCGTCCAGGAGCAGCAGTTCGGGCTTCTTGCCGAGCGCGAGGGCGAGCGCGACCCGGGTGCGCTGGCCGCCGGACAGGGCGCGGACACGGGCCTTGGGGTCGAGCTCGCCGCCGGCCACGATCCGCTCGGCGGCGCGCGCGTCCCAGTGGCCGGGGTTGAGGTCGGCGCCCATGCGGAGCGTCTCGGCGACGCTGAGCTGGGGATAGAGCGGCTTGTCCTGGGCGACGAAGCCCACGCGTGCGCGTGCCTGGCCCGCGGGCCCGCCGAGGACGGAGAGGGTGCCCTCCGTCGGGGCCATGAGGCCGGCGGCCAGGGCGAGGAGGGTCGACTTGCCCGCGCCGTTGGGGCCTACGACGGCGCAGACGCGGCCGGTGGGGAGCGTGAAGGTGCAGTCGCGCAGGGCCCATCCGGCGGACCGCCGCAGCCGGCCGAAGCGCTTGCCCACCGCGGCTGCCTCAAGGGCGGTGTCGGTCATGAGGGGTCCCCCTGGCTGTGCCGGTCCTGGTGGTGCTCGTCCAGGCCCTGCCGGCCCTGGCCGTGTGCGTCCAGGAAGTGCTTGTCGAGTACGGCGGTGAAGAGTGCGGCCACGTCGTCCCGGTCGAGGCCGGCCGCCCGGGCCCGCTGGGTCCATCCGTCGAGCTCGGTGTGCAGGGGCGAGTCGGCGGGGGCGGCGCCGAGTCCGCGGCGCACGAAGGTGCCGAGACCGCGCCGGGCCTCGACCAGTCCCTCGCGCTCCAGTTCGCGGTAGGCCTTCAGGACCGTGTTCGGGTTGATGGCGGTGGCCTCCACTACCTCGCGCGCCGTCGGGAGCTTGTCGCCCGGTTCCAGGTGGCCCAGCCGGAGGGCCTGCTTGGTCTGCTGGACGATCTGGACGTACGTGGCGACCCCGGAGTGCCGGTCGATGCGGTACTCGACCACCCGTGCACCACCCTTTCACTAATTGAGTAGTGAAAGGGTGGTGCAAGGGGGGTGGCAAAGTCAAGCGGCGCCGTCCGAAAAAAGCGGGGCCCGCTCCGTGAACCGATCGGCGGGGCTCGTGCGATGAGGGTGATGTGAGCGAGACGAGAAGCGACGGGGAGCTGCTGCGGGCCGCGGCGGACGGGGACCGGCGCGCCTTCGAGGAGCTGTACCGGCGGTTCGCGCCGTGGCTGACGGCCAGGCTGCGCGGCCGGTGCGCCGACGCCGGGGTCGTCGACGACGTGGTGCAGGAGACGTTCCTCGCGATCTGGCGGGGCAAGGCCCGCTACCGCGAGGACGGCGATGTGGCCGGGTGGCTGTGGCGCATCGGGTCACGGCGGCTGGTCGACTCGCTGCGCGGCGACGGGGCGCGGGGGAGGCTGCGGCAGGCACTGGCCAGGCTGCGGCACCGGGACGAGGCGTCCGCGGAGGAACGCGTGCTCGCGGGGGTCGAGCACGGAGACCTCGCGGGCGCCCTGGTCCGGCTCTCACCCGAGCTCCGGGCGGTCCTCCAGGCGACGGTCATCGACGGGCTGACCACCCGCGAGGCGGCCGTCGTCCTGGGGATCCCGCCGGGGACGGTCAAGACGCGGGCGATGCGGGCCCGTAAGCAACTGCGGGAGGCGCTGGCATGAGCGGGCACGTGAGCGATCGGGGTCCGCGGGGCCGCGAGCGGGTGCGGGAGGTGGCGGTATGAGCGGGCAGGTGAGCGATCGGGGTCTGCGGGTGCCGCGAGCGGGTGCGGGGGGTGGCGGTATGAGCGGCCAGGTGAGCGATCGGGGTCTGCGGGGCCAGGAGCGGGTGCGGGAGGTGGCGGCGGCATGACGTGGCATGTGGACGAGCAGGATCTACGGGCTTACGCCCAGGGCGAGTTGGCGGCGCCGATGCTGTGGTCCGCCGACACCCACCTCGTCTCCTGCGCGCGGTGCCGGGAGGTGCTCGCCTCCGTGAGTCCTTCCGTGGACGCCGGCTGGGCGCGCCTCGACGCCGAACTCGACGCGCCCAAACGGGGGTTGTTCGAAGGGCTGCTCGTGCGGCTCGGGGTCGCCGACCACACCGCGCGGCTGCTCGCGGCGACCCCGGTGCTGCGCCGGTCGTGGCTCGCGGCGGTGGTGTTCGTGCTGGTGACGACGGTGGGGGCGGTGTACTCGGCGGACTCGCCGACGCTCTTCCTCGCCCTCGCCCCGCTGCTGCCCCTCGCGGGTGTGGCACTGGCGTACGGGCCCGCGCTGGACCCGACCTACGAGATGGCGGTCGTCAGTCCGGTGCACGGATTCCGGCTGCTGATGATCCGCACGGTCGCCGTGCTCACCACCGTCCTCGGCCTCAACGGCCTGGCGACGCTCGCACTGCCCGCCTACGGCCTGCGCGCCCTGGCCTGGCTGCTGCCCGCGCTCGCCCTCACCGCGACCGGCCTCGCGCTGACCCCCCGGCTCGGCCCGGTCCTCGCGCCGTCCCTCGTCGGCGGGGTGTGGATCGCGCTGCTGGTCGTCGCGGACGCGAGCGGTGACGGACCGCTCGTGCCGTTCACAGCGGTCGGCCAGGGCGCCGCCGCCGCGGTCGCCGCGCTCGCGGTCGGACTGCTCTACCTCGCACGTGACCGTTTCGACGTCTCCCACAGGAGTGCCGTATGACATCCACCGTCTCCGCCTCGGGGCTCAGCCTCCATTACGGCGGTACCCGAGCCCTGGACGACGTGTCGCTGCGGCTGACGCGGGGCGTCACCGGGCTGCTCGGTCCCAACGGGGCGGGAAAGACCACCCTGTTGCGGGTGCTGGCCACCGCCGTGCCCGCCGACCGGGGCGCCTTCACGGTGCTCGGACACGACCCGGGGACCACGCGCGGGCGGCAGGAGGTGCGGCGCCGGCTCGGTTATCTGCCCCAGACCCCCGGTTTCCACCCGGACTTCACGGCCTTCGAGTTCGTCGACTACGTGGCGATCCTGAAGGAACTCACCGATCGCGCCGCCCGCCACCGCGAGGTGCGTCGGGTGCTGGACGAGGTCGACCTGGGCGATGTGCGCGGCAAGCGCATCAAGAAGCTGTCCGGTGGCATGCGGCAGCGGGTCGCGCTGGCCGCGGCGCTCGTCGGCGACCCCGGCTTCCTCGTCCTGGACGAGCCGACGGTCGGCCTGGACCCCGAACAGCGCATGCGGTTCCGGGAGCTGATCGCCCGGGCGGGCGAAGGGCGCACGGTCCTGCTGTCCACCCACCAGACGGAGGACGTGGCGATGCTCTGCCACCGGGTCGTGGTCATGGCGACCGGCGGGGTGCGCTTCGACGGCACTCCCGCCGAGCTGACCGCGCGGGCCGCCGGACGGGTGTGGAGCAGTACGGAACGCGATCCGGGGGCGAAGGCGGGGTGGCGCACGGGCACCGGCTCCTTCCGCAATGTGGGGGACCCGCCCGCCGGTGCCGAACTCCTCGAACCCACCCTGGAGGACGGCTACCTGCTGACCCTCGACGGCGCGGGCGCGGAGGTGGCGGCATGAGCGCGGTGATGGAGACGGCCCCGCCCGTCGAGCGGACCGAGTCACGCGACTCCTGGGCCGCGGTGCTCGTCCTCGCCCGGTTCGAGGCGCGGCGACTGCTGACGAGTGTGCCGGTGATCGTCGGCTTCCTGGTGTACGTCGCCTGGATCGTGTGGCAGGCCCGGGACTACGCGGACGGGTATCCGGCCCTCCAGGACGTGGACCGTGCCACCCAGGGCGGCCCGCTGCTGGTCGGCCTGGCGGTGCTGCTCGCCGTGAACCAGGCGGTGCTGCGGTCCGCGCGCCAGGACACGGAACGCCACTTCGGGGTGTTGGTGATGGGGGCGGGGCGGCGTACCGCGGCGCATCTGCTGTCCATCGTGCCGGCCGTCCTGCTCACCGCGGTCTGTGTGACGGGACAGTTCGGCTGGGAGGCCCTCAAGTCCGCCGCGCTCGGGCGCGGTTCGGTCGGTGAGCTGCTGGTGGGGCCGCTGACGGTGCTGCTGTTCGGAGCGGTCGGCGTGCTGATGGCCCGGCTGGTGACCTCGACCTTCGCGGCTCCGCTGCTGGTGGTGGTCTTCCTCTTCCTGTTCGTGCTCGGCACGGGGCTCGGGGGCGACGCCAGCTGGATCCGCTGGCTGTACCCGGTCGTGGGCGAGATGAGCAGCAACACCCTGCCCTCCGACCTGATCGGCCGCCCCGCCCTGTGGCACGCCGTCTATCTCGCCGGCCTCGGGCTGAGCCTGGCGCTGCTCGCGGTGCTGGTGGGCGGCGGTCGTGCCCGCTCCGCACGGGTCCTGTTCGTCGGTGCGCTGGCCCTGACGGTGCTGGGCGGGACCGGCCAGGCGCAGGGAGTCTCGTCGGCGACGACGGCGGCGCGGGAGCGGGTGACGTTCCACCCCGAGCAGGTGCAGACCTGTGTGGAGCGGTCCGGGTCGCGGTACTGCGCCTTCCCGGAGTGGCGGGGCCGCACGGCGGACTGGGCCTCGGTCGTGGACCAGGTGCAGTCCCTGGCGGGTGGCACGGCACACGACCAGCGCCTTCTCGTACGCCAGCGGATAGACGCCACCTACGGCCTCGACGGCGACGCGGCGATCGCCCCGGCCAAGACCGCCCACCAGGTGACCGTCGGCACGGCCTGGGGCGGCAACCGCGTCCCGGAGTTCTCGACCGCCGTCGCCGGCGTGCTGATCGCGGGCGACGAGAACGCGGCGAGCGAACTGTGCGACGGCCGCATGGTCACCCTCATGTGGATCGCCCTGGCCTGGGAGTCCGACCCGATCGCCCAGCTGAGGCACGTCCGCCTCGACGACAGCGTGACCGGCTCGGCGATCGTGCTCTCCCCGACCAACCCGCTGTCGATGACGGAGGGTCAGACCACGGTCGTCCGCGAGCTGCTTGAGCGGCCGCGGGGCGAGGTCGAGGCGAAGGTGAAGTCCCAGTGGTCGCAGCTGACCGCACCGAAGGTGACGACGGCGCGGGTGGGGGAGCTGCTGGGCGTGGACGCGAAGGTGAAGGCGGACTCGTGTGACTGATGCGGGCGGGGCTTGACCGCCCCCGGGGTCAGGGAGGGGTCGGCGGGTCGGGCTGCGACGCGGTGCTCCGTCCCCCCGGGTCGGGCCGGGCGAGCGCGGTGCGCCCCCGGGCCGGGGAGAGGTCCGCGATGCGCTCCGGGTCGGGCGGGCCCGCAGGGTGATTGACAGATCTGTCCCACAGATGGGGCCGGTCACCTGCGGGTTTTGCTTTACGGGGTGGGACGGATCTGCCAATCGTGGGCGTCGAAAGGAGAGGGGCTCGGTGGTGGAGTGGAGAGGGTGGGGATGAGCGTGGTGGTGGGGCGGGCGATGGTGGGTCACGTTCTGCGGACCATGCCGTGGCGGGCGTTGGGGGCCGCCGGGGGTGTGGGGCTGTTGCTCGCGGGGGCGGCGCGGTGGCTCATCGACGGGGACGAGTGGCTGGCGCTGAATCTGCTGCGGGCGACCGCGCTGGCCTTCGGGCTGGGACTGGCGTTCCTGCTGGACGACCCGGCGCGGGAGACCACCGTCTCGGTGCCGACGACGCGTCCGGTGCGGCAGGCGCTGCGGGTGGGACTCGTCGCTCCGTTCCTGGCGCTGGGGTGGGCGGTGGCGGTGCTGCTCGTGCCGGAGGAGATACGGCCTCCGGTGGGCGACGTCACGTTGGAGGCGGCCGGGACCTTTGTCCTCGCGCTGGCGGCGGCCGCGGTCGCCGTCCGGTTCACCGAGGTGGCGGAGCCGGGGCAGGGGGTGGCCGCGGCGGTGCTCACCTCGGCCGTGGCGATCCCGCTGGTGCTGCCGGGGCGGTGGGCGATGTTGGTGGGGGTGCGGGACGAACGGTGGGCGGCGTCCCATGAACGATGGGTGTGGGTGCTGGTGGGGGCGGCGGTGGTGTGGGTGGTGTGCGGGCCGGAGCGGGTGCGCCGGCGGGCGTCACGGGCCTGATCTCGCCCTCGCCGCCCCTACCCGTCCCTGGGGGCTGGGCCTCCGGACCCCCGCTTCGGCCCTGGACGGGCCTCGTCCTCGAACGCCGGACGGGCTGGATATGGCTGAGCTGAATTCAGCCCCTCCGGCGTGGCGGGGGCGAAACCCACCCGGCGCTCACCCCCGGCTCACGTCTCCGTGCGGTACATCAGGTCCGTCTCATGTGTCACGAACCCGAGCCGCTCGTACACCGACACCGCCGCCTTGTTGTCCGCGTCGACGTACAGCATCGCGGTGGGCAGCCCCTGCCCCGCCAGATGCCGCAGGCCGATCGTGGTGAGGGACTTGCCGAGCCCCCCGCCCTGCGCGCCCGGCTTCACGCCGAGGACGTAGACCTCGCCCAGCTGCTCCGTGGCGTGCACCTTGGTCCAGTGGAAGCCGATCAACTCGGCGCCGCGGAAGGCGAGGAAGAAGCCGGACGGGTCGAACCAGGGCTCGGCCATGCGGGCGTCGAGGTCGCGCTGGACGAGGGAGCCCTGTTCGGGGTGGTGGGCGAAGGCGGCGGCGTTGACGGCGAGCCAGGCCGCGTCGTCCTGGCCGGGGACGAAGGTACGTACCGTCACACCGTCCGGGAGGACCGGGTCGGGCAGCTCCAGGCCCGTCAGCGGCCGCCGCATCTGCCGCAGCTCACGGAAGAGGGTCAGACCGAGGACCTGGGCGAGATGCCGGGCCGCGGAGTGGCCGCCGTGGGCCCACACCCGCAGCCGCTTGCCGGACGCGGCGAGGAGGGCGGAGCCCAGCGCCCGGCCGTGGCCGTGACCGCGGTGCGCGGGATGGACGACCAGTTCGGCGGCCGGTGCCTCCACCGGGTCGGTGTCCTCCAGTTGGGCGTAGCCGACGAGTTGGTCGTCGACGGTCAGCAGCAGATGGGACACGCCTTCGCGTGCGCCACCGCGCAGTTGCAGCCGTCCCTGCTCCGACACGGCCTGCTGCCCGTCGCTGTGTACGGCCTCCGCGAGGAGCGCCAGCACCGCTTCGGTCCGGTCCGGAGAGAGCGCCGAGTAGGTGTCGATCGAGCGGGAGGTGCCACGCCGTGCGGTGTCGTCGCTGGTCATGCGTACGAGGGTACGGGGAGGACCCCGCAAAGTGGGGGCAAAGGAAAGGGCAAAGGGAAACCAGGATGTAACCAGGAAACCCCTGTCGCGCTACGCGCGTTGACTCTAGGCTGCGCCGGACGGGGCCCACTTGATTCAGACATCCCACAGGGGGGCGTATGCCAGCCATGTCCCAGCCTCACCACCGCCGCAGACGGACCGTCCGTCTCCTCGCCGCGGCCGCCGGTCTCGCGACCGTCGGCGCTCTCGCCGCCGCGCTGCCCTCGACGGCCGCAGCGGACGAATCAGGCAAATCGGTTGGTAAGGGGCCCAGTCGCTACCAGGACGTGCAGTTGCTGTCCTTCAACGACCTGCACGGCAACCTGGAGCCGCCGTCCGGTTCGTCCGGCCGGGTCACCGAACTCCAGGCGGACGGCACGACGAAGACCATCGACGCCGGTGGTGTCGAGTACCTGGCCACGCACCTGCGCGAGGCGCGAGCGGGCAACAAGTACTCCATCACCGCCGCCGGCGGTGACATGGTCGGTGCGTCCCCGCTCATCTCGGGCCTCTTCCACGACGAGCCCACCATCGAGGCGCTCAACGGCCTCGACCTGGACGTCACCTCCGTCGGCAACCACGAGTTCGACGAGGGCGCCAAGGAACTGGCCCGTCTCCAGAAGGGCGGCTGTCACCCGACCGCCGGCTGCTACACGGACGAGGAGTTCGAAGGGGCGAACTTCCCGTACCTCGCGGCCAACGTCCTGGACGAGAAGACCGGCAAGCCGATCCTCAAGCCCTACTGGGTCTGGAAGAAGAAGGACGTCAAGGTCGGCTTCATCGGCGTCACCCTGGAGGACACCCCGGGCGTCGTCTCCGCCGAGGGCGTCAAGGGCCTGAAGTTCAAGGACGAGGTCGAGACGATCAACAAGTACGCCAAGGAGCTCCAGCGCCAGGGCGTCAGGTCGATCGTGGCCCTCATCCACGAGGGCGGGGCCCCGGCCTCGGCGTCGTACAACTACAACTGCGACTCCCCGGGCGCCGGCGACGGCATCTCCGGCCCGATCGTGGACATCGCCAAGAACATCACCCCGCAGGTCGACGCGCTGGTGACGGGTCACACCCACGCCGCCTACGCCTGCACCATCAACGACCCGGCGGGCAACCCGCGCACGGTCACCTCGGCCGCGTCCTTCGGCCGTCTCTACACGGACACCACGCTGACCTACGACCGGTGGACGGGTGACATCGCCCGTACGGCCGTGAAGTCGGCGAACCACGTGGTCACCCGGACCGTCGCCAAGGCGACGGACATGACCGAGCTGATCAGCAAGTGGAACACCCTCGCGGCGCCCATCGGCAACCGCGCGATCGGCTACATCTCCGCCGACATCCCGAACACCGGCACCGAGTCCCCGATGGGCGACCTCATCGCCGACGCGCAGCTCGCCTACGGCAAGCAGCTCGACCCGGAGACCGACCTCGCGCTGATGAACCCGGGCGGCGTCCGCGCGGGCCTCACCTACGCGGCCAAGGGCACCGAGGGCGACGGCGTGGTGACCTACGCCGAGGGCTTCACCGTCCAGCCGTTCTCCAACACCGTGAACCTCCAGGACTTCACCGGCGCCCAGCTGATCCAGGTCCTCCAGGAGCAGGTGAGCGGCTCGAACCTGGCCTCGCCGAAGATCCTCCAGCCCTCGTCGGGCCTGACGTACACGCTGGACCTGACGAAGACCGGCGCCGAGCGGATCATCGTCGACACCATCCGGCTCAACGGTGCGGCCATCGACCCGGCGGCCACCTACCGCGTCGCGACCAACAGCTTCCTCGCGGGCGGCGGCGACGGCATCACCACGCTGGGGCAGGGCACCAACGACCTCGTCGGCACGGACGACCTGGCGGCGCTCGAGCAGTACCTGCTGGCCAACTCCTCGGCCACCAGCCCGATCGTGCCTCCGGCCGCGAACCGGATCACGATCGTGAAGTAGTTCCACCGAGCAAGCCCGAAGAGGCGGTCGCGTCATATCGACGCGGCCGCCTCTTCGCGTATTAAAACCTGTGTGAGGGCGGGTTTGGTTCCTGGATATTCCTGAAAAGTTATCTCAGGCTCAATTCATCGAGGTCTAAGCGGAATTGGTCTTTTTCCCTTTCGGGGGCCCGTAACGTTTTCCATGTCGAAACCGAACGGCACGAAGGAGAAGGAAATGAGCTTCCACAAGATTGCCCCCGTCGCCAAGAAGAACACCAAGCCCGCCCCGGCGCCTAAGGCCCAGCACAAGAAGGCCGCGCCGAAGAAGGCCGCGAAGACCCGTCCGGTCTCCCGCAAGGGCTGCTGACGCCGAACCGACGAGGCGGGGCCACCGACAGGGACTCGGTGGCCCCGCCTCGGGCATGTCCGCCGTATTTCGAGGGAGCACACATGAGGGAAGTCCGTGAGGCCTTCCGCCGCTTCTGGCCGCTGACCCGCGGTGACCGCAAGTGGCTTGTGGCGATCGTCGGATGCGTGGTGGTGTCCGCGCTCGCCGAGACCGCCTCGATCCTGCTGTTCGCGCACCTGACCGACACCGCGCTGAAAGCCGGTTCGCTGTCCGCCTTCTGGGGTCCGGCCGGTGCCTGGCTCGCCGTCGCCGCACTCGGCGCGCTGGTCGGATATCTCGGCAACTCGCTCGCCACCTGGACCGCGGAGAGATTCGTGTTGCGCCTGCGGGCCAAGGTGTTCCGGCATGTCCAGGACCTGCCCCCGCATTTCTTCCAGAAGCACCGCCAGGGCGACCTCGTCGAGCGGCTCACCGGGGACGTCGAGGCCATCGAGCAGATGGTGGTGTCCGGCGTCGTCGGGACCGTCGCGGCCGCGTTCTCCGCCGTTTTCTATTCCGCCGCCGCCCTCTGTCTCCGCTGGGACCTCGCCCTCGTCACCTTCCTCCTCGCGCCCCTCTTCCTGCTGGCCGCCCGCCGTTTCGCCGGCCGTATCAGGACCGCCTCCCAAGACGAGCGGATCGCCGACGGCGCGATCACGTCGGTGGTCGAGGAGTCGCTCGGCAATGTGGTGCTGACCCAGGCCTACAACCGTCGCGCCGACGAGGAGAAACGGCTCGACCGCGAGGCCCGCGCCTGGATGAGGGCGTCCGTGCGCGGGGCCCGGCTCAGCGAGATGTACGAGCAGTTCGTCGAGGTCGTCGAGACGGTCTGCGTCCTCGCCGTCATCGGACTCGGCGTCTGGGAGATCTCCGCCGACCGTATGACCCTCGGTCAGCTGCTCGCCTTCGCCGCGTTCATCGGCTACCTCTACCCGCCGGTCCGCAACCTCGGCCGGCTCGGCCTCACCCTCACCGCCGCCACCGCGGGCGCCCGGCGCCTGAACGAGATCCTCGACGCCGAACCCGCCGTCACCGACCCCGCCGAACCGGTCCGGCACTGGCCGGTACGCGGCTGGGTCAGCGTCCACGGCGCCGGCTTCCGCTACCCCGGCGCCGCCAGGGACTCCCTCGACGACATCACCTTCCAGGCCGCCCCCGGCGAACTCGTCCTCGTCACCGGCCCGAGCGGCGCCGGCAAGTCCACCCTCGCCAAATTGCTGCTCCGCTTCTACGACCCCTCGTCCGGGGTGCTCTGCCTGGACGGCGTCCCGCTGTCCGACGTACCCCTGGAATTCCTCCGCGAGAACGTGGCGCTGCTCCCGCAGGAGACGCTTGTCCTGCACGGCACGATCCGCGAGAACATCGCGTGCGGCCGCCCCGGCGCGAGTGACGAGGACATCGAGCGGGCCGCGCGGGCAGCCGCCGCGCACGAGTTCGTCGCCGAACTCCCCGAGGGCTACGACACGGTCATCGCCCCCGGTACCGCCGCCCTCTCCGGCGGCCAGCTCAAACGGATCGCCATCGCCCGCGCGATGCTGCGCGCCGCCCCCGTCCTGATCCTCGACGAACCCACCACCGGCCTCGACTCGGTGGCCGTCCGCCGCATAGTGAAGCCACTGCGCCGGCTCATGTCCGGCCGTACGACGATCATGATCACCCACGATCTCAGCCTCGCCCCCGACGCCGACCGCGTGCTCGTCGTGGCCGAGGGCCGGCTGGTCGAGGCCGGTACGCACGACGAACTCGTCGAGCGCGGCGGGATCTACACCCGCCTGGCGTTGCCGGACACACCGCGCCCCAGCAGCTCGTCCACCTCGACGGGCTTGGCCAGACAGCCGCCGACGCCGTTGTCGAGCGCGACCAGGACGGCACCAGGTCCGGTCGGCCAGCAGAATCTTCCGCGCCATCCGAACACGGTGTGACGAAGGCCTTAAGGATGTCGGCGGGCGCTCCAGAGCTGGAGGACGGCGAGGAGGACGAAGGCGGCGAGGGGGGCGTAGAGGATGTAGAGAATCAGCGAGGGCTCGCCGTTCGTGGTGGCCATGAGCACCCCCCACAGCAGGAAGTCGCACATGAAGACGATGAAGGCCCCATAGAACGCACGCACCCAGGCCCTGGCACGGGCGGCCCGCTTCCGGATGAGTGCCTCGACGGCCGGCCGCGGCTCGAAGGGGGCGCCGCGGTGGCGGCCGGCGGCCCCCAGCAATCCGGCTACCTCGCTCCACGGGTCTGCGAGCTGCCGGTCGTCGACGTGCGGGAGGCCGTGACGGCGGCCGTCTTTGAGGTACAGGTACGTGACGAAGTTCTGTCCCGTGTAGTTCGCGCCGCGTGGCAGCGGCTCGACCCGCAGGTCGTAGATGTCGTGCCAGGCCCGGTGCCGCTCGGCGAAGGCACCGCGCACGGTGATGCCGTCGGTGGTGACGAGCGTGCATGACCGCCGCAGCCTCAGCACCATCCAACCGGCCGCCAGCACCGCGGCGAGCAGGAAACCCACCCGTACCCACAGGGGAAGCGAGTTCGATGTTTCCGCCACCCGGACGAGGGGGTTCAACAACAAGCAGCCCACGATGACGATGAACCTGCCCGGTATCTTGCGCCGCTTGCGGTACTCCCGCTCGACCTCCAGACCGTCCACCTACGCCACCCCCCGGCCGCTCGCCAGGACACCCCGCAGGAACTCGGTCTCGGCGTGGAAGTCGGTCACACACCGGTCGTTGACGAAGGGCAGCACGGTCCGGCGGCCCGCCGAGTCGTACAGGCAGGCGACGAACCGGAAACTGGAGCCCGCGGGAGCGTCCTCGACGCGCAGGTCCCGGATGTCGTGCCAGGCCCACCGCCGCGAACGCAGGGCGCCGTACGAGATGATCCCGCCGGACCGTACGACGGTACGGGACCGCAGCAGGGCCAGTGCCAGCCAGCCGTCGGCCATCAGCAGGACCGTCACCAGGGCCACCGCGGGCCAGAACGGCACGCCGTTGAGCAGCACTTCCCCGACGCCGGCCGCGAACAGGAGCACGACGGCGCCGAGCGCCCGCCACGCCGGCCCCCGTCTTCGGTACTGCCTGATGATGTCCCCGCCCATGAACCCTCCCTGATCATCCGGGGTGATCGTAGGGCGGGGACCTGTGCGTCAGGAAGCGGTGGGTGTCCAGTCGCCGAGCCAGTCCGCGATCTCCTGGCCGGTGGCCTGGGAGTCGGTCAGCTGCGGTCGCTCGCTGCTCGCGCTGCCGGAGCCGGCGCCGGTGTTCTTGTACTCCGCGAACCGGTCGTCCTTCCAGGAGAAGCCGCCCATGTCCGACCAGGGGTTGGGCCTGATCGCGGCGCTGAGGCTGGTCTCGCGGACCGTGGTCTGCGGGTCGACGGCGGTGTCGCCGCCGGGGTGCCAGTTGCGCCCGAGGGAGAAGCTGGCGTTGCTCACGTCCCCGTTGACCGTCGAGCGGGTGATGAGGATGCCCTTGCGGTTGGCCTCGGTGCTCGGCGCGGTGATGTATCCGCCGGAGCTGCCGTCCCAGCGCTTCTTCAGCGTGATGATCGACCGGTCGAGGACGGCGGTGCCGCGTCCGAAGATGAAGTCGACGTTGCCGATGACGTAGGAGTTCTTGACGTAGACCCGGCCGAGGGTGCCCTTGGCCGCGGTCTCCATCTCCAGGGTGTCCTGGTCACCGCTGACGATGATGCTGTCGAGGAACACCTTGTCGGCCGCGGTCAGCAGGGCCACGGCCTGGTGCCCGGCGACGGCCTGGTTGGCGGCCTCGTCGAAGTCGTTGGAGACGCTGAGGTTCCGCAGCTGTGTGTCGTCCGCCTTGATGCTGACGGTCGCGCTGCCGGGTGTCCCGTACCCTCCCGACCCGTCGGGCTTGGGCATCCCGGCGGCGTGCCCCTCGACGATGAGGGTGTCCTTGCGGCTGGCCCCGGTTCCCACGATCGTCACATGCGGCTTGTTCGCGGGCACGGTCACGGCCTCGCGGTACGTGCCCGGCTTGACCTGGATGACCACGCGCGAGGGGTTGTTCGCCGGTACGGCGTTGATGGCGGCCTGCACGGTGGAGTACTGCCCGGAGCCGTCCTTGGCGACGGTGAGGGTGGTGGCAGCGGCGGCCTTGGTGGTGGCGGCCGTCGTACCGATCGAACCGCGCGGTCCCGCACCGGACTTGAGCAGGGCGGGCACATCGGCCGTCTTGTCGAGGGTGTAGCCGTAGTACGTCTTCGGGTCGAAGGCCGTACCGCCGCTCTCGTTGCGCCCGCTGGTGCCGACGAAGGTGTTCCCCCGCTGCACGATCGTCGCGGTGCTGTCCTTGATGACGGGGTTGTTGACGCCCTGGAAGTAGGAGTTCTCCAGCACCATCTTGGTGGCGCCGCGCGAGTAATTGCCGTACGACGACTTGATGTCGGTGCCGGCGACGTCCTCGAGGAAGTTGTTGTACAGGTGCGCGTGGGCGGCGTTGTCCGTCGACGGGTTGCGCTGCTCGGTCTCGCGGATCCAGTTGTGGTGGACGGTGATGTCGGTGACGACGTTCTCCGTCCACCCGATGCCGAACGCCTTGTTGTCCTGGCTGAGCTTGTTCCAGGAGACGGTCACATAGGTGCTGTCCTTGCGGACGTCGATGAGCCCGTCGGCCATGTGCCGCAGATCGTTGTGGTCGATCCAGACGTGATGGGCGCCGTCCATCTGGATCGCGTCGAAGTCGTGGTCCTTGTCGTTCCAGATGCCCTGGTAGGCGTCCCGGATGGTCAGGTTCCGGATGATCACGTTGTGCACACCGGCCCCGAGGAAGAAGCCACCGCCCACGATGTGCCCGGAGGTCCCGGACCCGACGATGGTCTTGTTGCTCTGGACCTTGATCTCTTTGCCGACCGGGTTCATTTTGATGGTCGCGGCGACGACGATGACGTACGGCTCGGCCGCGGTCGCGTACTTCTCCAGGTCGGCGAGCGTCTTGACGGTGACGATCTGCCCGTCGCGCCCGCCGTAGGTCCCGTTCTGCCCCAGGGCGTTGACCGAGGCGAAGCCGTCGGCGGCGGCGGTCGCCCACGCGGGGGCCGCGGAGGTCGCTGCGGACGCGGAGGACTGGGCGTCGTCACCGAAGAGCGGGCTGTAAGCGAGCACGCCGGCCGAGGTCAGGGCCAGGGGGATACCGGCGACGAGCGCGGTCTTGCGCCGACGGTGCCGGGGGCCCCGGCTGCGGGTGTCAGTCACGGTCTGCTTCCGATCGGATCAGGTGTGGAGGGGGGTGTGGAACACCTGACTGTCGAAGCTGTGCGCGAAAAGGTTGCCGGTGCGCGGAAGTTGGCCGGGTGATCGGCGGATCCGTCCCACTTGGCTGGGACCAAAGGGCAAGTGGGCGGAAGACGGACAGCGGACGGATCCGCCAACCGCCGGCCACGTCTACGGCGTGGGGGTGGGGTCCTCGGGGGGTGGCTTCGGGGCGCCCGGGAGGGTCACGGTCGCCACCGTGCCGCCCTCCTTCGCCCGGGTCAGCGTCACCTTGCCGCCCGCCTGTTCCACCGTGCGGGCCACGATCGACAGGCCCAGCCCTGAACCCGGCAGTGCGCGGGCGCTCGGGGAGCGCCAGAAACGGTCGAAGACATGGGGGAGTTCGTCCTCGGGGATGCCGGGACCGTGGTCGCGGACGGTCAGGACGCCGTCGGGGGCCAGCCGGACCTCGATGGAGCCGCCCTCGGGGCTGAACTTCACCGCGTTGTCGAGGATGTTGACGACCGCGCGCTCCAGAGCGGCGGGTTCGGCGCGGACGTACCAGGGCTGGAGGTCGGCGTCGATGGTCAGCTCGGGTCCACGCAGCCGTGCGCGACGCAGCGCGGACTCGACCGTCTCCTCCAGCGAGACGACCTGCACCCGCTCCCCTCGCTGCCCCTCCGACCTCGACAGTTCCTGCAAGTCGCCGATCAGCGCCGCCAGTTCCGTCATCTGCGCCTTCACCGAGGCGAGCAGAGCCTTCCGGTCCGCCTCGGGGATGGGGCGGCCGGTCTCCTCGCTGCGGGTGAGGAGCTCGATGTTGGTACGGAGGGAGGTGAGGGGGGTACGGAGTTCGTGGCCGGCGTCCGCGATCAGCTGCTGCTGGAGCTCGCGGGAACTGGCGAGGGACGAGGTCATCGAGTTGAACGACCGTGACAGCCGGGCCACTTCGTCCTCGGCGTCCTCCTCCACGGGGATCCGGACGCTCAAGTCCTCGGTACGGGCCACGTGTTCTACGGCCTCGGTGAGCTTGTCGACGGGACGGAGGCCGGCGCGGGCGACGGCGAGACCGGCGGCTCCGGCACCGAGGACTCCGACGCCGGAGACGAGGAGGAGGATGAGGGCGAGTTCGTTGAGGGTGGACTGGGTGCCCTTGAGGGGCGTTGCCAGAACGAGGGCTGCGGGTCCTTCGGACGTGGTGAGGGGGAGCGTCAGCACGCGGAGGGCTTCCCCGTCCTCAGAGGTGCCGTTGTGGAAGGCGCCCTTGTTACCGCCGTTCTCGATCAGCTGCCTGTCGATACCGGAGACCTTGACCTTGCCTGCCGCGAACGCGTTGACGCAGACCGTTCCGTCCTGCTTGACCACCTGGAAGTAACTGTTGGCCGTCGGGAAGTTACGGCCGTCGGTCTGCGGCTCCTCGTAACACGTGGTGAGGACGCTCTCGATCTGGTCGTCGAGCCGAGGCGGCGCCACCATCTTCTTCAGGTCACCATCGACCTGGTCGTACAACTTCCCCTGCACGATGAACCAACAGGTCACCGAAACCGCCGCCACCGCGAACGCCACCGCCGCCGCGACCAGCAACGACAACCGCGCCCGGATGGGAAGCGTCCGGAACCGGTGCAGGACCCTGTTCACTCGGCCCCGCCCTGTCGCAGCACATACCCCACACCACGCACCGTGTGCACGAGCCGAGGCTCTCCACCCGCCTCCGTCTTGCGGCGCAGGTACATCACGTACACGTCCAGCGAGTTGGACGACGGCTCGAAGTCGAAGCCCCAGACCGCCTTGAGGATCTGCTCACGGGTCAGCACCTGACGCGGATGCGCCATGAACATCTCCAGCAGCGTGAACTCGGTACGGGTCAGCTCCACCGGCCGCCCGGCACGGGTGACTTCCCGCGTCGCCAGATCCATGCGGAGGTCCGCGAAGGTCAGCGCCTCGTCCTCCTGGACCGCACCGGCACCGGCCGCCGCCGCGTACGAGCTGCGCCGCAGCAGCGCCCGGACGCGGGCGAACAGCTCGTCCAGCTCGAACGGCTTGACCAGGTAGTCGTCGGCGCCGGCGTCGAGACCCGTCACCCGGTCACCGACCGTGTCCCGGGCCGTCAGCATCAGGATCGGCGTCGTCGTGCCCGCACCCCGCATGCGGCGCGCGGCGGTCAGTCCGTCCATGCGCGGCATCTGGATGTCGAGGACGACCAGGTCCGGCTGGTACGCCGTCGCCTTCTCCAGCGCGTCCGCGCCGTCGACCGCGACCTCGGTGTCGTATCCCTCGAAGGCGAGGCTGCGCTGCAGCGCTTCGCGCACGGCCGGCTCGTCGTCGACGATCAGGATGCGCTGGGGGTCACGGTCGCCATCGGCGGGGCTCATCGCTCGCGGTTCCTCGGGGTGCGGTGGGGCGTGGCTGGGTCGCTCTCAGCCTCGCATGTTTCCGGGTGGTCAGGTCGAGCACGGTGGGGATCAGCCGCGCACCGTACGACGCCGGGCGACCCTGGCCGCGTGCCGGGCGGCAGCGGTCGAGATCTCGGGGGCCCGGACCGCCGGGGCCGGCGCGTTGAGCTCGTACGCCACCGCCAGCGCGAGGGCGAAGCCGGCCGGGTCGTCGCCGGTCACCGGGTGGGAAACCTGCTTGATCATGACGTACTCCCTACTGGTCGGAGGTGGTTCAGTTGTCGCTGCCGCCGGCCCGCAGCTCGGCCAGGTCGGACTTGACGGTGTTGATCGGGATGGCGAAGCCGAGGCCCACGCTGCCGGCGCTGGACGAGGAGGTGGCGTCCGCGGCCGAGTACATCGCCGAGTTGATCCCGATGATGTTGCCGTTCATGTCGATGAGCGCACCGCCGGAGTTGCCGGGGTTGAGGGACGCGTCCGTCTGGAGCGCCTTGTACGTCGTCGTCGACGACCCGGTGTCGCCGTTGAACTGCTGACCGCCGAACTCGAACGGCCACTGGCCGCCGCCGTTGCCGCCCTGGCCCTGGTTCTCGTCGGTCGAGACGGTCACGTCGCGGTCGAGCGCCGAGACGATGCCGCTGGTGACGGTGCCGGTCAGGCCCTCGGGGGAGCCGATCGCCACGACCTCGTCGCCGACCTGGACGCCGGCGGAGTCGCCGAGGGTCGCGGGCTTGAGGCCGGAGGCGTTCTCCAGCTTGATCAGGGCGAGGTCCTTGGCGCTGTCGGTGCCGACGACCTTCGCCGTGTACTCCTTGCCGTCGCTCGTCGAGACCTTGATCGAGGAGGCTCCGGATATGACGTGGTTGTTGGTGATGATCTCGCCGTCGCTGGTGATGATCACACCGGAGCCGGTGGAGGAACCGTTGCTCAGCGTCGCGTTGATCTCGACGATGCTCGGGCTGACCGCCTTGGCGACCCCGGAGACCGTGCCCTTGGCGGAGGACGGGACGACGTTGGTGCTGGTGCTGCTGGAGGTGACCGTGTCGTTCCCGGTGAGCTCCTGGATGCCGTACGCCGTACCGCCGCCGATCGCCGCGGCGACGATCGCGACGGCGGCGAGAAGGGCGAGGGGACCCCGGGTCCGCTTCTTCGGCGCGGGGGCCGCGGTGAGAAGAGCGGTACCGCCGCCGTCAGCGGACGTGGTGTAGGCGGGGGCCGCGGGCGGCTGCGCCGGCGGGGGCGGCCACTCCGGGTTCACGGGGGAGGAGGCGTGCTGCTGGGCGCCCTGGTAAGGGTTCGCGTACTGCTCGTACTCGCCGTCGCGGCGGAAGCTCTCGGTCATGGCAATGAGCTTGGCGCCCCACCATGAGAGCTCCCTGAGTGCTCCCTGAGAACGCCGCCAGAACCTCGTTCGCCCGATATAAAGCCGGAACTGGGAGGGGGCGCAGCCTTCTCAGACAAGCCTCATGAAGGCTCGCGGAGCCTCATGCACAGCCACAGGAGCGTCGTACGACCAACCGCGACGGAAACACCTTCAACCGCTCCCGACGCGACCCCGCCACCCGCAGCCCGTCGTCCAGCACCAGATCCACCGCCGCCCGCGCCATCGCCGACCGGTCCGAAGCGATCGTTGTCATCGGCGGATCCGCCAGCGCCGCTTCCTTGATGTCGTCGAAGCCGATCACCGCGAGCTCACCCGGCACATCGATACGCAGCTCGCGCGCCGCGCGCAGCACGCCGATCGCCTGGTCGTCGGTGGAGCAGAAGATCGCGGGCGGACGCTCGGGGCCCGACAGCACACCCAGCGCCACCTGATACGCGTCGTAGCGGTTGTACGGCGCCTCGAAGAGCCGTCCCTCGGTGGAGATCCCCGCCTCGTCCATCACGCGCCGCCAGCCCTCGACGTGGTCGGAGACCGGGTCACCGACGGAGGGGGTCTCGGCGGTGCCGCCCATACAGGCGACGTACGCGTAGCCGTGCTCCAGGAGATGGCGGGTGGCGAGCTCGGCGCCGCCGAGGTCGTCCGTGACCACCGCGACGTCGTCGATCGCCTCGGGCCGCTCGTGCAGCAGCACCACCCGGGCGTCCCAGGCGTCGATCTCGGCGGCGGCGTTGTCGTTCAGTGCGTGGCTGACCAGGATCAGCCCGGAGACCCGCATTCCGAGGAAGGCCCGCAGATAGTGGACCTCGCGCTCGGCGATGTAGTCGGAGTTGCCGACCAGGACCATCTTTCCGCGCTCGGACGCGGCCTGTTCGACCGCGTGCGCCATCTCCCCGAAGAAGGGCTGGCGCGCGTCCGGCACGATCAGGCCTATGAGATCCGTGCGTCGGGACGCCATCGCCTGGGCGACCCGGTCGGGCCGGTAGCCCAGTTCCTTGATCGCGGCGAGGACACGCTCGCGCGTGGCCGGGGCAACCGGCCGGGGTCCGTTGTTGATGACATAGCTGACGACGGCGGTGGACGTCCCCGCCAGCCGCGCCACATCATCCCTGGTTACCTTGGCCACGCGCGGAGTCTACGCGGATGGACCCGCTCTGGGCAGGGCGTGAAGGGGCTTCCCTGTACCCCGCCTGAGCGTTTCCGAAGTCCGCTATACGTCGGCACTGACCTCGGCCGCGTCCAGGGCGGCCGTCTCGTCCGCATCCTCCGGCTTTGGCTGGGCGCTCTTGGACTTTGCCTCGTCCGAGACGGCCCCACCCTTCTCCGGCGTAACGAATCGATAACCGACGTTCCGGACGGTTCCGATGAGCGACTCGTGCTCGGGGCCGAGCTTGGCCCGCAGACGCCGTACGTGCACGTCCACGGTCCGGGTGCCACCGAAGTAGTCGTAGCCCCAGACCTCCTGGAGCAGCTGGGCGCGCGTGAAGACGCGGCCCGGGTGCTGGGCCAGGTATTTGAGGAGCTCGAACTCCTTGAAGGTCAGGTCGAGGACCCGGCCCTTCAGCTTGGCGCTGTAGGTCGCCTCGTCGACCGAGAGGTCGCCGTTGCGGATCTCCATGGGGGAGTCGTCGTTGACGATCTGCTGCCGGCCCATGGCGAGGCGCAGTCGCGCCTCGACCTCGGCCGGTCCGGCGGTGTCGAGCAGGACGTCGTCGATGCCCCAGTCGGCGGTGACGGCGGCGAGGCCGCCCTCGGTGACGACGAGGATGAGCGGACAGCCCGGCCCGGTGGAGCGCAGGAGCTGGCACAGGCTGCGGACCTGTGGCAGATCACGGCGGCCGTCGATGAGGATGACGTCGGCACCAGGGGTGTCGACGAGGGCGGGGCCTTCTGCGGGGGCCACTCGCACGTTGTGCAGGAGCAGGCCGAGAGCGGGCAGCACCTCCGTCGACGGCTGGAGGGCATTGGTCAGGAGCAGCAGAGAACTCATACGGCTGGTTCCTCCTCGGTCCCGGCGAGGTCGTAGCTTTCGTATACAGGTGATCCGAAAGCACAAAAGGACCCGGGGGCTGCATTGCCCGAGTCCTCTGTTGAGGAGAATAGCCCACATGCGCATTGATCCGGCAGGTCGTGTGGTGCGATCCACCCCGATTCCGCACTCTGAGACGAACAGAGGCACACCTATACGGACGTTTCTGCACACCACCGACGGTGTGACGATCGATTCCGTATACGATCCGCCGGCCGTCGTATACAACACCTCCGCTTCATCCGCGCGTGGTCTGGTGTTCGTCGTCGCGCACGGTTTCACCGGCGACGCGGATCGTCCTCATGTTCGCCGGGTGGCGGAGGCGTTCACGCAGTACGGGGCCGTGGTCACGTTCTCCTTCCGCGGCCACGGGGCCTCCGGCGGACGCTCCACGGTGGGGGACCGCGAGGTGCTCGATCTGGCGGCCGCGGTGGAGTGGGCCCGGTCGTTCGGGCACACGCGCGTGGTGACGGTCGGCTTCTCCATGGGCGGTTCTGTGGTGCTGCGGCACGCGGCCCTGTACCGGCGGGACGGTCAGGACGCCGGCTCGGGGCGCGAGGGGCGCACGGAAGCGCACTCGGACGCGGTGGTTTCGGTGAGTGCACCGGCTCGCTGGTACTACCGCGGCACGGCCCCTATGCGAAGGGTCCACTGGCTGATAACCCGACCCGAGGGCCGTCTGGTGGGCCGCTACGGCCTGCGGACGAGGATCCACCACCGGGACTGGGACCCCGTCCCGCTGTCCCCCGTGGAGGCCGTCCCGCAGATCGCCCCCATCCCTCTTCTCATCGTGCACGGGGACCGCGACGGCTACTTCCCCCTCGACCACCCCCGCATGCTCGCCGCGGCCGCCGGTGACCACGGCGAACTCTGGCTGGAGCGCGGCATGGGCCACGCCGAGAACGCGGCGCCGGACGAGCTGCTGGGCCGCATCGGGGACTGGGCCGTCGCCCAGGGCGGCTAGCCTGACCGTGTACACAGCCGATTGATTGAGGAACCGGATGCCCAAGGTCACGGTCCGCTACTGGGCCGCCGCCAAGTCCGCGGCCGGAGTCGCCGAGGAGGCGTACGACGCGGACACGCTCGCCGAGGCGCTCGACGCGGTGCGCGGACGACACCCCGGCGAACTCACGCGCGTCCTGCGGCGATGCTCGTTCCTCATCGACGGTGACCCCGTGGGCACCCGCGGACATGAGACGGTACGGCTGGCCGACGGCGGCACGGTCGAGGTGCTCCCGCCGTTCGCAGGAGGGTGACGATGACCGACCAGCCGTATGAGGGGCAGTACCAGCAGGGGTACGACCCGTACTGGCAGCAGCCCCAGCCTCAGCAGCAGGCCTGGCCCGGGCAGCAGCAGGGGTACGAGGACCCGCAGGCCGCCCAGCAGTACACCCAGCAGTGGCAGGGCCAGACCTGGGAGACGCAGGTCCAGGCGCCGGTCGCGCCGGCCGCGGACACCTCGTACCTGCCGCAGCAGGCGTACGCCGAGCCGCCGGCCCCCGTGGCGGCCCCCGCACAGGCTCCCGCCACCGCCGACTACGGTCCCCCCAGCCTCGGCGGCAACACCCGCATCACCGACGCCCAGCGCGCCCGGCTGGAGGGCCGCTCCCCGATCATCGAACCCGGCATGCAGCCCGCCGCGCTCACCGCGCTCCTCGGTCTGCTGCTCGCCGGCACGGCGGCCGTCGGGTCGTACGCCCTGCTGCTCCCGCTCGTCGTCCTGCAGGCCGTGACGGCGGCCGGCTGGTTCCGGCTGAACGGCATGTGGCCCGCCCGGCAGGGCATCGCGCTGGCGTTCCTGGGCGCGCTCGTCGCGGACGCGGCGCTGCTGGCGTCCGACCACGCGCCCTCCGCGATCCTCGGGACGCTGGGCGTGTGGGTACTGCTCTCCCTGGTCCTCCAGCTGCGTTCGCACGCCGACCCCGACACCCGGATGTACGGCCTGATGGCCACCGTCGCCTCGGCGGCCCTGGCGATCATCGCGTCCGGCTATCTCGCGGCCGCCGCGGACGCGGTGACGGTCGGCGCGGCCTCGGTCGCGGTCGCCGTCCTGGCCCGCGCGCTGCCGCTGCCGACGCCGGCCTCGGTGGTGGTCTCGCTGCTCGCCGCCGCGGGCGCGGGCATCGCGGTGGGCGGGATGACGGACCTGGGCGCGGAGGGTGCGCTGCTGGGCGCGGGCGCGGGGGTGTGCGCGCTGATCGGCCACCGGGTCGCGAGCTACGACTACCCGTCGCGCTTCGTGCACTTCACGGCGGGTGTGGCCCTGCCGCTGGCCGCCGCGGCACCGGCCGTGTACCTGCTGGGGCGGGCGCTCGGGTAAAGCCCTGGCCCGCCTTGTCACAGGTGATCGACAAACCGCTGGTCCGCGCTCCGGCCGGAGTTACGGTGACACCCGGACGTAGACCGCCTAGGTGGGGGAACACCAAAGAATGCGCGCACTGCGAATACTTCTGATCGTCGTCGTCATTCTGGGCGGTCTCTTCGTGATCGCCGACCGCGTCGCGGTCCACCTCGCGGAGGGCGAGGTCGCGGACAAGCTCAAGACCACCGAGAACCTCTCCTCCACCCCCGACGTGTCCATCAAGGGCTTCCCCTTCCTCACCCAGGTCGCCTCCGGTGAGCTGGACGACACCGAGGTGGGCATCAAGGACTACGAGGCCGCCGCCGGCGCCACGGGCGACAGGATCCGTATCGACGAGATCAAGGCGAACTTCAAGGGCGTCGACTTCTCCGGCGACTACAGCTCCGCGACCGCCGCCACCGCCGACGGCACCGCGACCATCTCCTACGCCGAGCTGCTCAAGGCCGCCAAGTCCGAACCGACGGAGATCTTCCCCGGGGTGATGTCCGAGGTCGTCGGCCTCTCCGACGGCGGCAACGGCAAGATCAAGGTGAACGTCAAGGTCACGGCCCTGGGCAAGGAGACGACGTACCCGGTGCTCAGCACGGTCACCGTCGACGGCGACACCGTGAAGGTGCACGCGGACAACCTGCCGAACCTGGTCGTCGAGGTCGCGGAGGGCAAGGTCCGCTCGATCACCGACTTCGAGCAGAGGATCGACGACCTGCCCGGCGGGATCCAGCTCGACAAGGTCGAGGCGGCGCCGAACGGTGTCGAGGTGACGGTGAAGGGTTCGAACGTCAAGCTGGCCGGGTAGGACGGCCTTCGGCGGACAGGAACTGTCCGAGGGGCGAGACGGGCCGTCCGCGCCGCAGATGTGACGACGGCCACCGGCGCCCGGAAGCCGTGCGAACACGGCTCGGGCGGTGCTCCGATCCCATATCCCGGACGATCGCGTCTCAAAATACGACACACCGGTGACATGCCCGGCTGTCCGTCCCTACGATCGACCGCATGAAGCGACAGGCGGATCTCACGAAGCGGCGGGCAGTAGACCTGTGCCGCGTCGCCGCCATGCTCTGTCGCCCCTTCTGAGCGGCCGTTCTCTACTGCCGCGTTCCCCGACGCCTGCCCTGTGCAGCCAGGGATCACCCCTGCGCGCCCCCGGCCGAACCGCCGGAGGCAATCCGCACGCCCCGCCGTAACTGCCCCGGAGGAGAAAGAGCATGAGCCGCAGCGACGTCCTGGTCGACGCCGACTGGGTCGAGGCCAACCTCGACAACGCGAACATCGCGATCGTGGAGGTGGACGAAGACACGTCCGCCTACGAGAAGAACCACATCAAGAACGCGATCCGCATCGACTGGACGAAGGACCTGCAGGACCCGGTCCGCCGTGACTTCATCGACCAGGAGGGCTTCGAGAAGCTCCTGTCGGCGAAGGGCATCGCCAACGACACGCTGGTGATCCTCTACGGCGGCAACAACAACTGGTTCGCGTCCTACGCCTACTGGTACTTCAAGCTGTACGGCCACGAGAACGTCAAGCTGCTCGACGGTGGCCGCAAGAAGTGGGAGCTGGACGCCCGCGAGCTGGTCGAGGAGGTCCCGGAGCGGGCCACCACCGACTACAAGGCCAAGCCCCAGAACACCGCGATCCGCGCCTTCCGCGACGACGTCGTGGCGGCGATCGGTTCGCAGAACCTGGTCGACGTGCGTTCGCCCGACGAGTTCAGCGGCAAGCTGCTCGCCCCGGCGCACCTTCCGCAGGAGCAGTCGCAGCGTCCGGGCCACGTCCCGTCCGCCCGCAACATCCCGTGGTCGAAGAACGCCAACGACGACGGCACCTTCAAGTCGGACGACGAGCTCAAGGAGCTCTACGCCGAGGAGCAGGTGGACCTGGCCAAGGACACCATCGCCTACTGCCGCATCGGTGAGCGCTCGGCCCTGACCTGGTTCGTCCTGCACGAGCTGCTCGGTGTCGAGAACGTCAAGAACTACGACGGTTCCTGGACCGAGTACGGCAGCCTGGTCGGCGTTCCGATCGAGCTCGGCGCCAACAAGTAAGAAACCAAGCCCGACCCGACCGGCCTTCCTTCCGGTCAGACCCCTCTTTGGAGAAAGACATGTGTGGAGCGAAGGCCGGCGGCCCGGACGCCTCGACGATCAAGCCCGGTGAGACCACGATCCAGGGCCAGGTGACCCGCGACGGCGAGCCGGTGGTGGGCTACGTCCGCCTCCTGGACTCGACCGGCGAGTTCACCGCCGAGGTCCCGACCTCGGCGACGGGCCAGTTCCGCTTCTACGCGGCCGAGGGCACCTGGACCCTCCGCGCCTTGGTCCCCGGCGGCACCGCCGACCGCACGGTCGTCGCCCAGCAGGGCGGCCTCGCGGAGGTCGCGATCGCCGTCTGAGGCACCGCAGCACATCCGAAGGGCCGCACCCCCAGGTGGGTGCGGCCCTTCGGCATGCGCGGACCTACTCTGGACGTATGTACGCACGGCGACGGCACATCTACTTCGCCATGATGGGGACCTGCGTCTTCCTCTTCGTCCTGGCCTGGGGAGTCGTACGCCTCTGGTCGATCCCCGTGGCCGTCGGCATGTGCGTGGTCGCCATGCTGATCCCCCCGGTCGCCGCGATGGTCGCCAACCGCCGCGGCCCCGACGACCGTTGGTGGGACGACCCGTCCGGTGACCCCACGTCGGACGAGTGGTGGGACGAACTGGACGGGAAGAAGCGGCCGCGATAGGAAGGCCCGCATGTCGCCCACGAAGCTGTCGGCCGTCGTGCTCGACGCACCGGATGCGCACCGGCTCGCCGACTTCTACATGCGCCTGCTCGGCTTCGTCGTTCGGACCGAGGAGCCCGACTGGCTGACCATCGGCCCGCCCGGCGGCGGCACGGGCCTGTCCTTCCAGACCGAGCCCGAGTACGTGCCGCCGGTCTGGCCCACCCGCAGACCCGGCGAGCAGCAGATGATGGCGCACCTCGACATCGAGGTCGACGACCTGCGCACCGAGACCGCGCGGGCCGTGGCGGAGGGGGCGCGGCTGGCCGACCACCAGCCGCAGGACGACGTCCGGGTGCTCTTCGACCCGGCGGGCCATCCGTTCTGTCTGTGGGTCCGGACGGCTCAGTAGACCAGCGCCTGCGTCCCGTCCCCCAGTGCCTCCTGGACGAACACCTGTGCCCCGGCGATCCGTACGCCCTCGATGACGTCCTTCTCCGTGATGTCCCGGCGGGCCGCGCACTGGGTGCACAGCGTCAGGGTGCCGCCGGTCAGGATCGAGTCGATCAGGTCGGGAAGCGGGGCCGCGTGGGGCAGTTCGAACTCGGCGGCGCGGCCCGGCAGGGCGAACCACGCGGACTCGCCGGTCAGCCACAGGGAGACCTCCACGCCGCTGGCCACGGCCACCGCCGCCACCGTGAACGCCTGCGAGCAGCGCTCGGGGGCATCGGCCCCCGCCGTCACCTTGATCACGAGCTTCTTCGCCATGGCTGAATCGTAATCATCACGCCTACAACCCAGGTCATCGGCGGTGAGTCTCCTGTGCGCGCATACGGAATGCGCACTTCACGTTCTGTGGGGGGACGTCTTGGAAGTACCTGAAGTTCATGAAGTACCGGTAGAGGCGGAGGTGTCCGAAGCGCCCCGTCCGCGCCGCCGCGGCCGCACCACCCTCCTCATCGCCGCGGCCGCCGTCCTCGGCACCTGCACCGGCTTCCTCGTCCAGGCCGACCGCGAGCCCACGAGGCTGCCGTCGCTGTCCCAGCCCGTGGTCAAGCAGGCCAAGGGCGAGGTGGAGCCGCTGTCGGCCGCGCAGGACCGGCACGTCAAGGTCGACGGCGATCTGCGCAAGCTGCTGCTGAAGAAGCCGAGCGGGGCGAAGAAGGCCGACTGGCTGGGTGACAGCGACGGCTGGATGAGCCTGGCCTCCTACGCCGACGCCTTCGAGAAGCCGGGCGGTGCCTTCGGCGACCTCGTCCACGACGAGTTCCGGCGCGCGGCCGTCACCGGCTGGGAGAGCGGCGACGTCTCGGTGACGATCCGGCTGATCCAGTACCGGCAGGAGGAGTACGCGGCGGCCGACCGTGCCGCGGGTGACGCCCAGTACTGGGCGGAGGACGAGGACGACACCGACAGCTGGGTCGTTCCCGGCACCGAGGACGGGATGGCGTACGTCCACAACGAGCCGGAGACCGAGCCCGGCTACCTGCCGCTCTACAGCGCGGAGGCGCACGCCTGGCGCGGTGACATCGCCGTGGAGGTCTGGGTCTACGACACCAAGCCGATCACCAAGAAGAAGATCATGGACCTGGCCGAGCGGCAGATGGAGCGGCTGTGAGCGACATTCCCGAGAGCGCCGAGACTCCCGAAACCCTCCGGAGCGCCGAGACTCCCGAAACCCTCCAGAGCCCCGTCCCCGACGAGGCCCCCGCCCGCCCTGCCAAGAAGCCCGTCCGCCGTGGCCGTATCGCGGCGATCGCCGGCTCCGTGCTGCTGACCGGTGCCGTCGTGGCCGGTGTCGGCCACACCGTCGTGACCGTGGACGGCGCCGACCGGGACGCAGGTGCCCCGCGCTGGAAGTTCCCGAAGGCCCAGGCGGACGAGGTGAGGGCGGCCACCGCCAAGGGGCTCGCCGGGGTGCTCGTGCCGTACGGGACCGACGGCTGGAACCGGGGCCCGGACCTCGCGGAGTTCGGCTCCGACGCCGAACTCAGCGGCGCCCAGGCGACCGCCCTGCGCAAGGAGTCCCTGAGCGGCCTGCCCCGCACCCAGCGCCGGCAGCTGGAGAAGGAGATCGACAAGCAGCGCATCACGGGTATGGCGATGCGCAGCTACGTCAGCACGACGGGCAGCAACGCCAGCGGAAAGGGCGCCTCCGCGGTCAGCATCACGCTGTCCCGGATGGAGCGGCGAGCCGCCGCCAAGGACATCTCGACGTCCCAGAACGCCTTCCTCGACGCCCTGGACATCTTCCGCGAGGGCCCGAAGATCAAGGGCTTCAAGAACGCCAAGTGCTTCCTGCCGCCCAAGGACGCGGACGAGGACCTGGACATGATGTTCTGCTCCGCCTACCAGGGCGACATCCTGATCAGCGCCACCGCCGACGGCGTCAAGTCACTCGACACCAAGTCAATCGCGATGCTTCTCGCCGAGCAGCTCGACCGCATCGCAGAGCCGGGGGAGGCGGTATGACCGAGCAGACCGAACAGCGGGACCTCGTGGTGCCGCCCCTGCCCGAGGCGCCCGCGCAGCCCGTGACTCCGGCGGCGCCGAAGGACCGCCGGGTGCTGCGGGCCGTACTGCGCTGGACCGCCGCCGTCGTGGTCTTCGCCGTGGCGGGCGCGGGGACGGCGTACGGCATCACCCGGATGGAGCGGACGGACGTACCCGGGCTCGCCACCGAGTCGGACGGGCGCTGGCAGTACCCGCAGATCGTCAAGCCGCCGCTGCCCTCCGGCAGCCCGGGCCCCTTCGCCGAGGCGAACACGGCAGGCTCGCACTACGCCGACCTGCGGGAGCTCCTGGTGCCCGCGCCCGAGGGCGCCAAGGCCGACAAGGCGCTCGACGGGAAGGACGGCTGGCTGGCGACGAAGGACTTCCTGACGGCGTACGAGTCGAAGGGGGAGCGGGAGACGGTCGGGACGCTGCTGACCGACCACGGGCTGCGGCACATCGCCGCCCGCGGCTGGACCACGGCGGACGGCACACGTACCCGGATCTACCTGCTGCAGTTCGACACGGCCGTGGTCGCCGAGAACCTCGAGCAGAGCTACTTCTCCAGCGTCATGGCGCCCCCGTACGCCCTGAAGGGCGCCACTCAGAGCCTCACGGACGAGGACTTCCCGGTGAAGGCCGCGGTGGAGAACGTCAACCGCTACGCCTACACCGAGACCAAGCCCTACGGCGCCGCGCACGTCCGCCAGGCCTACCTCGTCTCCGGTGACGTCCTCGCGCTGGTCGTCCAGTCCAGGAAGGGCGGCGCCGCGGCCGTGCCGTTCCAGCAGACGGTGGTGCTGCAGAGCCAGCTGCTCGGCTGAGGCGTACCTCGCAGCGAAGGCAGGGCCCCGGCCGACTAAGCTGGGGCCCGGCCTGTGTACCGCCCACCCTCGCTCACCGTAGGAGCACCACGTGCTTGAGGTTTTCTTCGAAGTCCTGCTCGCCCTGGTCTGCGTCGGCGTCCTCGCCTTCGCCGGGCTGACGGTGAAGAAGCTGTACCAGGGCCAGCGCTGACCCAGACCTAGGAACCGCCTCTCATGATCGAGATCCCGTCCGACCTCCACAAGGACCTCGTCCCGCTCGTCTTCCTGCTCGGCAACTGGGCCGGCGCGGGCGTGCACGACTTCCCCGGCTCCGAGAAGTGCAACTTCGGGCAGGAGGTCACCTTCTCGCACGACGGCCGGGACTTCCTGGAGTACCGGTCCCACACCTGGGTTCTGGACAACGACGGGAACAAGGTCCGTCCCCTGGAGTCCGAGCACGGCTTCTGGCGCGTCGACGCCGACCGCAAGGTCGAGGTCACGATGGTCCGTGACGACGGCGTCGTGGAGATCTGGTACGGCGAGCTGGCGAAGCAGAAGCCGCAGATCGACCTGGTCACGGACGCGGTGGCGCGTACGGCGGCCTCCGGCCCGTACACCGGCGGCAAGCGTCTGTACGGCTACGTCAAGAGCGACCTGATGTGGGTCGGCGAGAAGCAGACCCCCGAGGTCGAGCTGCGCCCCTACATGTCCGCGCACCTGAAGAAGGTCGTCACCCCGGAGGACGTCGAGCGCTGGGCCAAGGCCCTGCCGGACGATATGCCGGACGACGGTATCGCCTTCTTCAAGTAAGCCTTCGCGCAAGTAGGCCTAGACTCGTCGGTGTGGTGAGCACCGACTGGAAGAGTGATCTGCGGCAGCGCGGTTACCGGCTGACCCCGCAACGGCAGCTTGTGCTCGAAGCCGTGGACACCCTTGAGCACGCGACCCCCGACGACATCCTCACGGAAGTGAAGAAGACGGCGTCGGGGGTCAACATTTCCACGGTCTACCGGACCCTGGAGCTCCTGGAGGAGCTCGGTCTGGTCAGCCATGCCCATCTGGGGCACGGGGCACCGACGTACCATCTCGCGGACCGCCACCACCACATCCACCTGGTCTGCCGCGACTGCGAGAACGTCATCGAGGCGGACATCAAGGTGGCCGCCGAGTTCACCACGAAGCTGCGGGACACCTTCGGGTTCGAGACCGACATGAAGCACTTCGCGATCTTCGGCCGCTGTGAGGACTGTGTGCGGAAGAGCTCGCTCAAGAATTCAACTACCGAGTCGTAGGCTTAGGCATATGAAGAGCCCTCTGCTGTCCCTGCCCGGCGCCGTCCCCGCCGAGGGCGTGGACGAAGGCGTCGCCGCCCACTACGGCGACCTGTTCCGCGAACAGCGCGCCCTCGCCGACGGCACCGGATTCGTCGACCTCTCCCACCGCGGTGTCCTCACCGTCACCGGCGAGGACCGGCTGAGCTGGCTGCATCTGCTGCTCACGCAACACGTCTCCGAGCTGCCCGTGGGCGAGGCCACCGAGGCGCTGGTGCTGTCCGCCAACGGCCACATCGAGCACGCGCTGTACCTGGTGGACGACGGCGTGACGGTCTGGATCCACGTGGAACCCGGCACCCAGGAGGCGCTGCTCGCCTACCTGGAGTCGATGAAGTTCTTCTACCGGGTCGAGGTCGCCGACCGCACCGCCGACATCGCGCTCGTCCATCTGCCGGCCGGTTCGATCGCCCCGGTGCCGATGGGTGTCGTCGTCCGCGAGACGGCGTACGGCCGTGATCTGTTCCTGCCGCGCGCGGACCTGGAGTCGTACGCCGAGAAGGCGGGCCCGGCGGCCGGTCTGCTGGCCTACGAGGCGCTGCGCGTCGAGCAGCACCGTCCGCGCCTCGGTTTCGAGACCGACCACCGCACCATCCCGCACGAGCTGGGCTGGATCGGCACGGCGGTGCATCTCCAGAAGGGCTGCTACCGCGGCCAGGAGACGGTCGCCCGCGTCCAGAACCTGGGCAAGCCCCCGCGCCGCCTCGTCTTCCTCCACCTCGACGGCAGCGAGGTCCACCTGCCGCCGGCCGGCACCCAGATCCACCTCGCGGACGACGGCCCCGACGGCCGCAAGATCGGCTTCATCACGACGTCCGTACGCCACCACGAACTCGGCCCGGTCGCCCTCGCCCTGGTGAAGCGGAACGTACCGGTGGACGCACGACTGGTGGCGGACACGACGGCGGCGGCACAGGAGGTCGTGGTCGAGCCCTGAGGGGCTGTGGAGTTGAGGGCCGCGGAGCCGTGGAGCTGTGGGGCTGTGGGGCTAGATCTCCACGAGCACGGTGAAGGGGCCGTCGTTCGTCAGCGACACCCGCATCTGCGCGCCGAAGCGGCCCGTCGCCACCGTCGCACCCAGTGCGCGGAGTTGGGCCACGACCTCGTCGACGAGCGGCTCGGCCACGTCGCCGGGTGCGGCGGCGTTCCAGGTGGGGCGGCGGCCCTTGCGGGCGTCTCCGTACAGGGTGAACTGGCTGATCACCAGGAGCGGGGCGTCGATGTCGCTGCATGACTTCTCGTCGTGCAGCATGCGGATCGACCAGAGTTTGCGGGCGAGTTGGGCGGCCTTCTCCTTGGTGTCCTCGTGGGTGACCCCCACGAGGACGCAGAGCCCCTCGCCGACGATCTCCCCGACGGTCTCACCCTCGACGACGACGCTCGCGCCGTCGACTCTCTGAACCACTGCACGCATAGGACCATCATGCCGCGTGGGCCGGAGTGACCTTTCCTCGGGTTTCTTTTTGATCGATAACCCCCCATCTGGGGCCGATCGGGGGCACTCGGTCACATAGCGGCCACTTGGGGTGGCACGATGCTCATACACGCCCGGTCGAGGGGACGGTTGAGGCACATGAGCACACCGAGCATCGGACAGCCGCCCGGGGCTGTTGTCCGGCCGCCCGCGCAGCGTACGGAGGAGCCGCGGCTGCCCGCGGACCCGTCCGAGCACGACCTGGCCCCGCTGAGTCTGCCCGAGCTGCGCACCCTGCGCCGGGACGCCCAGCGCGACGAGGCGGACCTCAGCTATGTACGGCGGCTGCTCCAGGGCCGTATCGACATCCTGCGCGCGGAGCTGGCACGCCGCTCGCCGGCGGGGGAGGGCTCGGTGGTGGAGCGCCTCTCCGAGATCCTCGCGGACGCCCCGGCCCGCCAGCGTTCCTCGGCCCGCCATGTGACGCTGGGCACGCCTCACAGCGAGGAGTACCGCCGCCTGGCCGCCGAGATGCTCGCCGAGGTCGAACTCTCGGACCTCCAGGCCCGCACCGACCTCGAACTCAACGCCGCGATGGCCCGCCTCGTCCGCTACGAACAGCAGGTCTCCCGCCGCCGCCAGCGCCTCCAGCGCACGACGGACGACTGCAGCGCGGAGATCGCCCGGCGGTACCGGGAGGGGGAGGCGCAGGTGGAGGACTTGCTGATGTGAGGAGGGGGGCGATCCCCCTGGGGAAGCGGGCCCTGGGAAGCGGGCCCTGGGGAGCGGCAGAAAACGTCGCGACAGCTCATCGTCGTAGATCTACCGTGGCTCCATGACCCGCCCGCGCCCCGACATCGACGTCCGGCCGATCCGCGAGGACGAGATCCCCGACTGGATCCGCGCTCTGAACACCGGCTTTCTGCGCAGTCCCGGAGTCACCGAGGACGAGATCGCGGACCGCGGCAGCTACATCGAACCGTCCCGGACGCTGGGCGCCTTCGACGGCGGACGGTGCGTGGCGACGTTCCGGTCCTTCGAGCAGCGGCTCACGGCCGTCGGCGGCGCGACCGTCCCCGCCGACGCCGTCACGAACGTCAGCGTGACGGCCACCCACCGCCGACGCGGCATCCTGACCCGCATGATGGCCGAGGACCTCGGCGCGGCGAAGGAGCGCGGGGACGTCGTCGCCACGCTGATCTCCGCCGAGTACCCGATCTACGGCCGCTACGGCTTCGGTCCCGCCACCTGGATGACCGAGTGGACGGTGGACGTGCCGCGCGCCGGTCTGGACGCCCGCTGGTCGGGGCCCGAGGGCGGCGCCCGTATCGACCTCGTGGACCGGGAGGACGTACGCAAGCTCGGCCCGGAACTGCATGAGCGGCTGCGTCGCGGCCAACCCGGCGCGGTCAGCCGTACACGGCGATGGTGGGAGATCGAGACCGGGGCCGTGCATCTGGACCGCGCTCCCTGGGTCGAGCCCTTCTACGCCGTGTACCGCTCGTCCACCGGCGAGGTCGAGGGCATGGCGGCGTACAAGTGCGACGACCACTGGGAGGACAAGCAGCCGGCCGAGACGGCCAAGGTGAGGTGGCTGATCGCCACGACCGCCGCCGCCGAGCGCGCCCTGTGGCGTCATCTCTGCTCGATCGACTGGGTCACGACGGTGCGCAGCGGCTGGCGCGGGCCCGACGACCTGCTGCCGTTCTTCCTGCCCGACCCGCGCGCCGCCCGGATCACCACACACGCGGACTGGCTGTGGGTACGGATCCTGGACGTCGTACGGGCTCTGGAGGCGCGTACGTACGACAGGGCGGGGGCCTTGGTCCTGGAGGTCGTCGACGGGGCCGGTCTGGCCGGCGGGCGCTATCGGCTGGAGGCGGCGGAGGACGGCCGGGCGACCTGTACGGCGACGACGCGGAGCGCCGAACTCACCCTGGACGTCGCGGACTTGGCCACCCTGTGGCTCGGTGACGAGTCCGCCGTACGGCTTGCCGCGCTCGGTCGGGTCCGGGAAGAACGAGCGGGCGCCGCCCGAATGGCCGACGCCCTGCTGCGTACGTCCGGGCGGCCGTGGTGCCCGGACATGTTCTGATGTCTCCCTCCCGCCGGTGACAGGGACTTGGTACTGATCCGTAGCTGTAGCTCTTGAGTTGTGGCTGTGCGCAGCGGTGTTCAGTTGTCGGTGTGGAGTTGTGGCTGTGCTGACCGACCGGGCTCCCGGCTCCCCTCCGGAAGGGAGCCCGATCGGCCGACTGCGCGGACTTGGGCGGTCCGCTCAGCCGGACTGGGCGAGCAGCATCACGAGGATCGCCGCTCCGATGCCGCCGACCATGGTGCTCTTTGCCTTGATGCCGACGGTGAGAAGGACGAAGGCGATGATGCCCATCGGCCCCCACTTCCACTGGATGAGCTGCTCGAATCCGATGGCGAGGGCGGCGATGGCGATGGCAAGCGGCATGACGATCCCCCCTGGTGTCTGATGTCGCCAACCTCTTTGAAGTTTGACCATGTTCTGCAAGTTGGCGACCAACTTCACTGTACTTATCTCCGCTTGGATGCGTCTCATAACCACCTTCCCGTGAACTGCCCAAAGATGGCGGGAAGTTGTAGTGTTTGGTCGTGGACCCGAAACACGCCTCCGTCAATGGACGGGAGAGGTCACAGCGGCCACACCCATCACATCGCGAGGTGGCCGACGAGCTGCGTTCCCGGATCCGGTCCGGTGAGCTGCGGCCGGGTCAGCGCATGCCCACTCAGGCCAGGCTGGCCGACGAGTTCGGTGTGGAGCGCGGGGCGGTCCGCCAGGCCCTGCGCATCCTGCAGTCCGAGCAGCTGCTCACCAACGTCTCCAAGGGCAGCCCGGCGACCGTCGCCCCCGACCTCGGCAGGGCGCTGACCGGCCCCGGAGCCCCGCCGCTGCCCACGATGGTGGCCCTCGGCCCGCGCGTCGCCGCCGCCTTCGCGACCTCGCATGTCGAGATCGACGCGCTCTGCCTGACCTCGGTCTCCTTCAACCTCGCCCTCGGCGAACCACTGCGCCAGATTCACGCCGGACAGCTGAAACCGGCCAAGGTCGACGTCCGCGTCCTGCTGCCGAGCCGTGAGATCGACCTCGCCTTCCCGACCCCCGTGGACCCCTCGGAGGACGGCCGGCTCCAGCGCCGCTGGCTGGCCCAGCGCAACGCCCAGGGGCAGGTGCTGAAGCACAACCTGCTGGCGTTGCGCGCCACCCACGGCATCGACGTCAAGGTCACCTTCCGCGCCCTGCCCTTCACCCCGCCGGTGAAGCTGTACCTGCTCAACAACACGGAGGCCCTGTTCGCGTACTACACCCTCACCCGGCGCGAGGAGCAGATCGACCACGAGTTCCTTCAGATGTACGACGCCGAGGGCACCCAGTCGATGCTGTTCGCCTTCGACCAGGGCGCCGGCCTGCGGGACACCACCTTCGTCGAGCAGTCCCACCTGTGGTTCAACGCACTGTGGGAGACGATCAGTTCGGAGCTGACGCTCACGAGCTGAAGGTCTCCCACAGTGGCGGATCCGGGCGGCGCCTGTCTTTCATAGGGCGGGCCCCGCGACCAGCAGGGCGAGCACGACGGCCCCGATGGAGCTCAGGGCCGGGCTCTTGGCCCTGACACCGATGGTGAGCATCAGCAGACCGATGATGCCGGTGACGCCGTACTTCCACTGGACGGTCTGCTCCAGGCCGGTGACGAGGATGGCGGAGAGGAGGTAGAGAGCTGGCACGGTGTTCCCCCTTCGGGCGTGAGGCGGGCGTCCGGGGCGGACGGATGCGGGGGGTTGGGCGACAAGGAGGCAAAACTTCCGCCAACTTGGCGAAGTTGGCAACCATCTCAGTAATACTTGTCCCCACTTGGCCCCTAGTCCGAAACAACTTCCAAACAACTCCCCATAGATGGATAGGAGTTGTAGCGTTTGGTCGTGACCCAGGAGAACGTGGCAGTGAACGGCAGCAGAAGGCTCTCGCCCCAGGAGATCGCCGACATCCTGCGGGAACGTATCCGTGCCGGTGACCTCAAGGCGGGGGACCGGCTGCCCACCCAGGCCGAGTTGGCAGAGGAGTTCGGCGTCGAACGCGGCGCCGTCCGCCAGGCCCTGCGCGCCCTCCAGGAGGACGGGCTGCTCAGCAATGTCAGCAAGGGGAGCCCGCCGCGGATCGCGGAGCCGGCGCCGGTCCGGGGCGCGCCGCAGCCGACCATGGTGGGCCTGGCGCCGCGGCTGTCGGAGGCCTTCACGGCGAAGCACGTGCGCGTGGACGTGGTGAGTCACACCTCCGAGACCCTGATGCTGGCTCTCGGCGATTCACTCCGCCGGATCCACGAGGGCAGGATCCGCCCCGAGTCGATCAACTTCCGCGTCCTGCTGCCGTCCCGGGACATCAACCTCGCCTTCCCGGTACTGATCGACCAGGACAGCGAGGAGAACCCGGTCCATGAGCGTTGGCTGGAGATGCGCAACGCCCAGGCCCACGTCCTCAAGTACAACCTCAACGCCGTCCGCTCCACCCACGGCATCGACGTCCAGATCACCTTCCGCGCCCTGCCCTTCACCCCGCCGGTGAAGATGTACCTGCTCAACGAGGAAGAAGTCCTGCTCGGCTACTACATGCTGGAGAAGCGCGAGGAGGAGTACGAGAGCCAGACCCTGGAGATGTACGACGCCCTGGGCTCCCAGTCCGTCCTCTTCTCCTTCGTGAAAGCGGCCAGCCAGCGGGACGGGGCGTTCGTGGAGGAATCCCAGAAGTGGTTCGACGCCCTCTGGGAAACCATCACGACGGACCTGACACTCTCCTAGTGACCTCTGATACGACGCAGATGGCACCGGGGCGCGCCACGCACTCGAACGCGGCCCGGGCGTAGGGTCGTTGATGCGGTGGCGGCAGCGGACGGACGCTTCCGGGCGACCAGAACCAGAAACGGTTCGATGCCATCTGGGCAACGATCGCGCGTTGCCCGACACTCGGTTGGTGGCTGCTGAGACGGGACAGACCGACGTGGTGACGGATCCGATCGAGAGCCTGCGGGAGCAGGTCGCTCGGACACGCCATGTCCTCTTCGATTTCGACGGGCCGATCTGTCAGCTGTTCGCCGGCTACTCGGCCGCGGACATAGCCGAGGCTCAGGTGAAATGGCTGGAGGTGCAGGGGCGGGACGGACTGCTCACCGAGCAGGAACGTTTCAGTCGGGACCCCCATGGTGTGCTGGGCACGTTCGCCGCGCGGTATTCCGGAAGTGACCTGGTCATCGGTCTCGAAGCGCACCTCACCCGAGAGGAATTACGGGCTGCCAAGGACGCGTACCCGACACCGCATGTGGACGTGCTGATCCAGACCTGGGTGGCCGTCGGCGCGCGGCTGGCCATCGTCACGAACAACTCGGCTCGCACGGTGGCCGACTACCTGGGGCGCAGGAAACTTCTCTCCTGCTTCGCTCCCCACATCTATGGGCGGGTGGCGGACGAGTTGCACCACCTCAAGCCGCACCCGGCAACCCTGTACCGCGCTCTGCGCGCGATGGGGGCGGCACCTGCGTCCTCGTTGATGATCGGGGACAGCGATTCCGACTTTCTCGCCGCACGTGCCGCCGGTGTTCGGTTTCTGGGCTACGCGCGTAAGCCCGGCAAGAGGCAGGCTCTGCTGGACGCGGGGGTGCGTCCGGAGAACATCCTGGACTCGCTGGAACCACTGTTGACGGCAGTGCGTGCCCAGGGTTGACGCGCTGGTCGACTGTGCCCCTAGGCCTGCGTCATGAGGAGGACCAGCATCACGGCTCCCGTCGCCGCGCAGGTGGAGTTGGCGGCCTTCAGCCCGACCACCAGGAGCAGGAAGCCCACGGCCCCGAAGGCCCCGTAGGCGCCCTGCACTGCCGCCTCCACGATGATCAACGCTATGCCCCCCAGGAGTCCAAGCTCCTCTTTGGCCTTCACGGTGCCCCCCAGGTCCTGTCAACTCTTCGACCAATTGGATGAATTGGCCTGTAAGTTGACTGTTCCCCTGGTCCTTGATCGGTTAACTATCTAGCCAAAGATGAGGTTTATTGGTCGGATCCGGTGTTGCGGCGGTCGGAAAGCGGTACGTTCGGCATGTGAGTACTCCGAAGCATCGCGAGGCCGGTGGCCGGATCTACAGTCGTGTCCACAACGCCCTGTGGCTGCGGTTGACCGACGGGACCTACCGGGTCGGCGACATGCTGCCGGCCCAGCGCGACCTCGTGAAAGACCTTCAGGTGTCCCGGGATGTCGTGCAGAAGGTGTTGAAGGACCTCGGGGACAAGGGGTTCCTCGTTTCCGTGCGAGGAAGCGGCACTCGGGTGATTGCGCTCCCGACCACCAATGACTCCGAGGCGGACGACCCGCAGGCGCGCCCCACCCTTTACGAGTACATGGGCAAGGCCTTCAGGGAGCCGGAGGTCTCGCTGGATCTGGTGGCGCTCACCGCCGAGACGTTCATAGGGCACTTCCGGTCGCAGACCGAGCTGGTCACGGCCGGCAAGATCAAGCCGGCGCGGGTGACGGTGCGGATGCTGCTGCCGTCCGAGGACACGCCCCTCGAATACCCGCGGGCGCTGGATCCGAAGGACGACCGTGTCAGGCTGCGCTGGCGCAACAGGGTCCGGCGGCACACGGCTGAGATGGGCGACTTCTGCAAGGAGTTGGAGGACGCGGGCGTCGAGGTGAAGCTCCTCATCCGCCGCATGCAACGGAGCCCCGACTTCAAGTTGATCCTGCTCAACGACGTTCACGCGCTGGTGGGACTGTACTCCCCGGTCGTGGGCCCGATCAGGCTCGACGACGGCACCATCGTCAGCCGGGCGGTCGACGTCAAGGGCGCCGGAGTCAATCTGCATCACTACGAGAGACGTGTCGCGGGTGCGGATGACGTTTCACAGTTCGGCGATTATCGAGAATGGTTCGACAGTCGCTGGAATCTGAGCGCTTAGTTCCGACCGGCTCAGCGGGCGACCAGCAGGGAAAACACCCTCTGTCGTCCTTGGCGGGAAGGTGTCCAAATAGTGGCTATCCGTGAGAAGGATCACTCGAACCGCTACGCTCTGCCGCCATGTCGCCTCCCCTGCCCCGCAGAGCACACCAGGTACTGGTGCGCGTCTTCGCGGAGCTGCAACGACGTCGCCCCGGAGGCGACTTGGTCGTCGGCCACCACAACAGCAATCTCATCCTGCCGTTGGGGAAGCCGCTCGCCTATCTGCTGGACATCGACTCCGGGGAGGCGCACGCCAAGTTCCGGGTTCCCCTCAAGTCGGTGGAGGTCGTCCCACGGATATGGCGCGAGTCGGAAGTGCTGCGAGCGGTGAGCTCCGGGGTGGTCGAGGTTCCCCGTTGCCTGGCCGATTTCGGGGCCTGGTCCTTGCAGGCGTACCTTGCGGGCCAGGCGCTGGCCGAGGAGACGCCCAAAGGGCCGATCGGCCGCCCGCGGCTGGAGGCATTGGCCGACATCTTCGCCCGGCTCGCCGCCCTGCCGGAGGAGGTCCTGCCGCCGCTTCCGGCTGATTGGCCCGTAGACAGAGACAGCACCGGCTTTCTACACCGACTGGCAGACTTCACCGAGGAGCGGGTCCACCAGGCCAATCGTCTGCGTTTCGGACGGCTCTTCGATGCGGTGGGCGTGCCGTACGACGCGATCGGGCGGTTCAAGAGCTTCTGGCCGGAGCTCACGCCACGGCCTTTCGCGCTTCTGCACACGGACATCCATCGGGCCAATGTGGTGGTGACACCGTTGGACGCCGGCGGGAAACTCTGTGTCATCGACTGGGAGTTGGCCCTGTACGGGGACCCGCTGCACGACCTGGCGACCCACCTGGTGCGTATGGACTACGACGATCATGAGCGTGAGCTCATGATCGGGCTCTGGTCCGACGCGATGAGAAGGATGGACCGGGCGGATGCGACGAAGGGCATGGACCGTGACCTCGTCGGCTACCTCGACTTCGAATACGTGCAGTCGATCTACCCCGACGTGATGCGGGCCGCACTCGCTCTCCCCGCTGATGCCGCTGCTGAGGACTTCGAGCAAGGGGCGGAGCGGGTGTGCCGTGCTCTGAGCCGGGCTTGGGCCCCCCTTGGACTGCCGGGAGAGCCAGTGGACGCACCAACTGCCGCGGAGGCGCTGCGTCAGTGGCATGCCGAGGACAGCGCAAGTGGAACCGGAGGTATTGGCCGCCTCTTCGCTCGGCACCGCCGTAAGTCGACGGACCGGTGCCCGCACGTCGATCAGCCCAGAGGGACCGCTTGGAGACTGCGCTCAGTGCCGGTACGGGAGCCGGTTGTCGACATGGGGGAGCTACTGGAGGGCTTGGAACGGAATGGCTGTTGAGGCCGGAACGAAGAGCGGTGGCCGACCCCTTCTCTCAGGGATCCATGGAGTCCTGTTCGACTTCGACGGGCCGATCTGCCGGCTCTTCCCGGACGAGTCGTCGCGGCCTGTCGCCGACGAACTCAGGGGCATGCTCGCCCGGGAGGGCGCAACGCATCTGTTGACGGCGGGTGAGCAGCGGAACAAGGACCCGCATGTCGTTCTCCAGGCCGTGCACCGGGCACGTCCGAAGCGTGATCAGTTGGTGCGTGCCATGGAAGAGCACGTGAGCCGGCGCGAGGTGACGGCCGCCGGCCAGGCCCTGCCCACGCCCGGTGCGAAGGAACTGATCCACAGGCTGCGGAAGAACGGTCTCCGGCTTGCCGTGGTCACCAACAACTCCCCGCGCGCTGCCGACCGCTATCTTCGGGACTGGGGGATGAGGGACCAGTTCACGGCGATTCACGGTCGTTCCTCGGACCCCGACTTGATGAAACCGCATCCGCATGTCGTCCTTCGCGCTCTGCGAAGCCTTGATATGAGTCCGACGAAAGCCGTGATGATCGGGGACACGCCGACGGATCTCGAAGCCGCCCGGCACGCGGGCGTCCGGTTCATCGGGTACGGCAGGAACGAGCCCAAACGGCAACGGTTGCGGGATGCCGGGGCGGAGGTCGTGCTGGGGGCGTACGCTCCATTGCTCGACGAGATGGGGGAGAAGGGGGCCGCCGCCCATGAACCCGGAGCCCGTTCGATCGGTGAGCCGGCAGCGTGCCGATGAGGTGACGGCTTTCGGTGAAGTGGTCATGGGGCCGCTGCGGGGCTATCACCACGAGACCTATGTGGTCCGGTTGCCGGGAGGGACGCGGCGGGTCAAGGTCCGGGAAATGCGGGACGGGATCCTGTGGTTCGACCGCAGGTGCTTCAGGTCGGAAGAGCAACTGTTACGTGCGCTGCAGGGGCGGATCGACTGTATTCCCGACGTCTTCGATGTCGCCGGCATGGATATGCAGGGCTTCATCGAGGGGAAGACTCTCGGGCGGAGTCTCCTGTGGAACCGCCGGGTTCCCGGATCGGCCTTCGGCCAGCTTGTCGAACTCTTCTGGGAGATGGTGCGCATCACCCCGGATGCGCTGTGCGTGGAACGGCGCTGCGCGCTTGATGACCATGCCGAGGACGGTGACACGGACAGATTCCTGGAGAGTCTGATCGACTTCATGGAGCAGCGGGTTTACTACGCGAACCTGCCGAGTTTCGGAAGGCTCTTCCAGGAGCTCGGTGTGGGCAGCGAATCGTTCACCATCCTCAGGAAGCGCGCGGCTGGGCTGAAGGAGCGGCCCTTCTGCTTATTGCACGGGGATCTGCACCGCGAGAACCTCGTGATCGACTCCGGGGGACGTCTGTGGGCGATCGACTGGGAACTGGCGCTGCTCGGTGACCCGCTGTACGACCTCGCCACTCATCTGTACCTGATGCGATACCCGGCCGATCAGGAACGCTCCATGGTCATGGAGTGGTGCCGGGTCGTGGAACGGGTTCGCCCCGGCAGTTCGTACGGCTGGGCCGAGGACCTGCCGCGACTCCTTGCCTTCAAGAGGGCGCAGTCGCTCTTCACGGACGTCATCCGCACGTCGCTGTCGCTGGGTGAGGGACCGAAGTTCAACTGGACCATGTTGCCCGGGGCGGTCCGCAGGCTCCAGGGCATTCTGGCCGCCGGAGCCGAGCCACTCGGGCTGGCGGCGGTGCCCACGCCGTCGCAGATCATGACAGCGCTGGTGCGCTGGCAGCGCACCACATACCTGCAGTTTGCATAGGCTCATGCCCATGCCAGAACCCGGCCTGCGCGAACGCAAGAAGCAGCGGATGTACGAGACCCTCTCCGAAACCGCGATCCGCCTCTTCCTGGAGAAGGGCTACGACGCGGTCTCCGTCGCCGAGATCGCCGCCGCGGCCGAGATCTCGAAGCCGACGCTCTTCCGGTACTTCCCGACCAAGGAAGACCTCGTCTTCTACCGCATCGCCGATCACGAGGACGAGGCCGCGCGGGTTGTACGGGAAGCCCCGGACGTCGCGCCGCTTGTTTCCCTCCGGCGGGACTTCCTCGACGGGATCGAGCGGGCGGATCCCATCACCGGGCTCAGTGATCATCCCGCCGTGCTCGCCCTCTACGACCTGCTGTACGGCACCCCGGCGCTCGTCGCCCGCATGTACGCCCATCTTGAGCGCTCCGAGGAGGCCCTCGCCGAGGCGCTCGGGGGTGATCTGGACGCGCGGCTCGCCGCCGGGCAGATCGTCGCGGTGCGGCGGGTGTTGGCTCAGGAGAACTGGCGGCGGATCACCGGTGGCGAGGACGCCGACGTCGTACGGGTGGATGCGGTCGCCGCCGCGGGGCGGGCCTTCGATGTGCTGGAGGCGGGGTTGCCGCGGTTCGCATGAGCGAGGCTCGGTAAAAAATTTAACTCGGTTACGTTATTTCGGTACGCTCGACCGTATGACGTCACCCGACCCCGCCCTCCACCAGGCCCTCCACCTCGAACGCACCCACCACGACACCTGCCGCGCCGCCCTCGCCGCCATGGTCGAAGGCGCCCAGGAACACGTCGTCACCGGCGAGGACGTCTCCGCCTCCGGTGCCGACGCCGAAGTGCTCGGGTATCGGCTGCGCAGCCGGGCCAAGGAGATGCGGGAGCTGCCGGAGGGGCCGCTGTTCTTCGGGCGGCTGGACTCGTCCACCGATCACCAGACCTTGCACATCGGGCGGCTGCGGATCAGCGAGCATCCCGCCGCCCCGCCCCTGGTCGTCGACTGGCGGGCGCCCGTCTCCCGCGCCTTCTACCAGGCCAGCGCCGGCGACCCGCAGGGCGTCGCCGTGCGGCGGCGGTTCGGGTGGGCGCCGGGGAGCCGGGGTGACTCCGCCGATCTCACCGGGCTGGAGGACGAGCACCTGCAAGGCGGGGAGGGGCGCGCGGTCAGCGACATCGTGCTGCGGGAGATCGAGCGGCCCCGGGTGGGGCCCATGCGGGACATCGCCGCGACCATCCAGCCCGAGCAGGACGATCTCGTACGAGGTGAGCTGCGCGCGTCCGTGTGTGTGCAGGGCGCCCCGGGCACCGGCAAGACCGCCGTCGGGCTGCACCGGGCCGCGTATCTGCTCTACACCCACCCGCAGCGCATCCGCCGCGGCGGCATGCTGATCCTGGGCCCCAACCGCACCTTCCTGGCGTACATCTCCCAGGTACTGCCCGCGCTGGGCGAGACCGGCGTGCGGCAGGCCACCCTCCAGGAGGAGATCGGGCGGCATCCGGTCAAGGGCGAGGACGACGAGCGGGCCGCCGCCCTCAAGCACGACGGGCGGATGGCCGAGGTGCTGCGGCGGGCGCTGTACGCGCGGGTGTCCGCGGATGCCGTCGAGGCACTGGCGATTCCCGACGGGTCCTACCGGTGGCGGGTGCCGGCCGGTGAGCTGGTGCGGATCGTGGCGGGGGTACGGGCCGAGGCGCCGCCGTACGGAGTCGGGCGGGAGCGGGTCCGGGCGCGGGTCGTGGCGTACGTCCGGGCGCAGGCCGAGCGGCGCGAGGGGCCGGTGCCGAACTCCTGGGTGCGCAGGATCGAGCGGGCGCGGGCGATCAGCGCGTACGTCGACGCCGTATGGCCCCGGGTACGGCCGGAGGAGGTCGTCGCCGAACTCCTCACGGAACCCGGGGTGTTGGAGCGCGCCGCGGACGGAGTGCTGGACGCCGACGAGCAGAAGGCGCTGCTGTGGGACAGGCCGCCGCGGTCGTGGAAGTCGGCGCGCTGGTCGGCCGCCGACCTCGTGCTCCTCGACGAGGCCGGCGGGCTGATCGAGCATCCCGAGGCCTACGGCCATGTCGTCGTCGACGAGGCGCAGGACCTCTCCCCGATGGAGTGCCGGGTCATCGCCCGGCGGGCCTCCTTCGGATCGCTGACCGTGCTGGGGGACCTGGCGCAGGGCACCACGCCGTGGGCGGCGCGGACCTGGTCCGAGCAGCTCGCGCACCTCGGCCGGCCGGACGCCGTCGTCGTGCCGCTCACCACCGGGTTCCGGGTGCCCGAGGCCGTCGTAGGCCTGGCCAACCGGCTCCTGGAGCGGCTCGACGTCGACGTCCCGGCCTCGCGATCCCTGCGTGCGGACGGGGAGTTGCGGATCCGGGACGCCGGGGACGACGTGCCCGGCGCGGTCGTGGCCGCCGTGCGTGACGCGCTCGGCCGGGAGGGATCCGTCGGGGTGATCGCCGCCGACGCGGACGTGCCCCGGGTGCGCGCCGCCCTCCACGCCGCCGGCCTCGACACCGCGGGCCCCGACGAACTGGGCGCCCGCGTGACCCTCGTACCGGCGACGCTGGTCAAGGGGCTCGAGTACGACCATGTCGTCGCCGTCGAGCCCGCGGCGATCGCCGAGGCGGAGGAGCGGGGGCTGCACCGGCTGTATGTGGTGCTCACGCGGGCGGTGTCGGGGCTGGAGGTGGTGCACGGACGGCCGTTGCCGCTGTGAAAGGCGCCTCAGCCGCCCAGCAGCGGGATCAACTGCTCCTCCTCGTACGTCAGATGGGTCTCCAGTTCGGTCGCGAGCCGTTCGACCTCCGCCTGGGCCGTGGCGGGCTCGTCCGCCGTCCACACCACCTGCTTCAGCTCCTCCACCAGCGCGGCGATCCGCTCGTGCTCCTCGCGCAGGCGCGCCAGCGCGGGGGCGGCTTCGGGGTGCCGGTCGGCGAGGAAGGGGAACAGGCCGATGTCCTCGCCGGTGTGGTGGTTGTGGAGGCCCTGGCAGAAGGTGAGGCAGTTGACGCGGAGCTGGGCACCGAGGGTCGAGCCGGTGTTCTTGGCCATCTCCTCGCGGATCAGGGCGAGTTCGTGGCGGAAGTTGTCATGGACGAGCTTGATGGCCTCGCCCATGGAACCGGCCCGGATGTTCGGGGGGCCCGGTGCCGCGCTCTCGTACAGGGCGACCACCGGGATCACCCGGTCACCGGCCTTCTCCTGGTACTCCGCCCAGCCCGGCTCCGTCTCCACCGCTCGCGCGAACGACCGGTCGCGCTCCTCGCCCTCCAGGACGACGGCCCGGGCCTCGTAGGTGAACGCCCCGCTCTCGACGGTCACTTGGGGGTTCGCGCGGAGGTTGTGGTACCAGGCCGGGTGCCGGGGGGAGCCGCCCGCGGAGGCGATGACCAGGACGCGGTCGCCGCCGTCGGGGAGGTAGCCGAGGGGAGTGGTGTGCGGGGTGCCGGTGCGGGCTCCGGTGGTGGTCAGCAGGAGCAGCCGGGCACCCTCGAACATGCCGCCGACGCGGCCGTTGTTGGCCCGGAACTCGTCGATGATCGGCTGGTTGAAGTCGTTGGGCATTCTCTTCTTTCTCTTCGTCGCTGGTCTCTGGGAGGCGAGGGCGAAGAGAAGACGGCGGACCTCTGGCCCGCACCGGCCTCACTCGGAGGCCGGGTACCCAACTGTCGCGCGGCGCGTGGCCGCAAACCCGGCAGTCATGGGAGGGACGGTAGTCCGCGGTCGCGGCCGGCGCCACCGAATATCGGCGGCCGCGGTCGCGGCGGTGCAAGCTGGCTGCCGATGATTCTCTTTCTCGACATCGACGGCACGATCCTGCCGTTCGGATCCCCGCGGCCGTATCCGGTGTACGACGGTCCGGTGGCCGCCGGCCATCCCCTGCTGACCCGCGTCGATCCCGGCCTGGGGGCGCGGCTCACGGCGCTGGGCTGCGAGCTCGTCTGGGCCACGACCTGGACGGCGGCGGATGCCAACGACCTCCTCGCCCCGTGGCTCGGGCTGCCCCCGCTGCCCGCCGTGGACTGGCCGGACCCGGCCGACGAGGAGGGCGGCGCCCTGCACTGGAAGACGCTGCCCCTCCTCGACCGGGCGGCCGAGCGGCCCTTCGTCTGGGTCGATGACGAGATCGGGGCGCCGGATCGGGTGTGGGTGGCCGAGCACCACCCCGCACCGGCCCTGCTGCACCGCGTCGATCACCGGTACGGGATCACCGACGCGGACCTCACGGTCGTAGCGGACTGGCTGAGGTCCTCGCGGTCGTAGCGCACCGGCTCAGCGGCGGCCCAGTAGTTCGGTCAGCCGGGTGATGCCGTCCGCGCCGTGGCCCAGGCCGATCGCGCGGCGGGCCTGGCCTTCGGCGGCGCGCAGCACGGCCGTGTCGATGCCGTGGGACTCGGCGGTGTGGACGATGTGGGCCATGGAGGAGACCGAGGAGGTCAGCGGGTTGCCCTCGCCGGAGTAGGTGCCGGCGTCGATGTCGTCCGCCCACTCGGCGAACAGCGGCGGCAGGATCGCGCCGATGCCCTGGGCGAAGGGGGCCAGTTCACGGGCGGTGATGCCCTCGGCGCGGGCCAGCGCGAGGGCGTGGACGTAGCCCGCGGTGGCCGTCCAGAAGATGTCGAGCAGGGCGATGTCGTGGGCGGCGGCCCGGCCGGGGTCCGTGCCGAGGTGGGTGTGGGTGCCGCCGAGTACGGACAGGGCGGGACGGTGCTCGGCGTAGAGGTCCTCGGGGCCGCTGTGCAGGAAGACCGCGTGGGGCGTGCCGATGGTCGTGATCGGCGTCATGATCGCGCCGTCCAGGTAGCGGATGCCGTGCTCGGCGGCCCAGTCGGCGGTGCGGCGGGCTCGGTCGGGCGTGTCGCTGGAGAAGTTCACGACGGTACGGCCCTTGAGGGCGTCGGTGACGGCTTCCGTACGCAGGAAGGTGTCGGCCGCGTCGTAGTTGACCACGCAGACGACCGTCAGCGGGCTCGCGGCGACCGCGTCGGCGGCCGTGGGGGCGCTGATCGCCCCGCGCTCCTTGAGGTCGAGGTCGCGGCCCGGTGTGCGGTTCCAGACCGTGGTCCGCAGACCGGCGTCGAGGAAGGCGCCGGCCAGCGCGTGGCCCATCGGGCCCAGGCCGAGGACGGTGACGGAAGAGGACGTGGGCATGCTGAACTCCCTGGGGAACAGAGGCCATTGGCAGACGGTTACGGATGGGGACGACGAAGGGGGCGGAGATGGGCTGCGCGCGCGTCCTGGACATGAACACCTGCGGAGTGACCGCCGCGATCACGGTGATCGACGGCAAGTGGAAGACCTCGCTGCTGTGGCTGCTGGAGGCCGGCCCGCAACGGCCCGGCGAGCTGCGCAGGCAACTGCCGGGCCTCAGCGAGAAGGTGCTGACGCAGGCGCTGCGCGCGATGGAGGCGGACGGTCTGGTGCACCGGGAGGTGCACGACGTCCTGCCGCTCAAGACGGTGTACTCGCTGACCGCATTCGGCCGTGAACTCGCCGAGCTGCTGGCCCCGTTGTCCGACTGGGGCCACCGCCACATGGAGCAGCGGGCCGCTTCCTGATCCCTCCCGGCCTCCGATCCCCTTTCCTTCGCCGGCCCTTCGTGACCAGCTTCTGATCCATCCGGGCCGGCTGCCAAGTACCCACTTTTTTGTGGGTACTTGGTCAGTCCTTCCGGTCGGCCTCCCGGGCCGCGCGCTCCAGCCGGTCCCGGTAGGCCTCCCACCAGGCCGGGTCGTGCGACGCCATGCTGTCGGTGCCCTGGTTCATCCCGACGGCACCGTCCATGAGCTCCCGGAGGATGTCGGCGTGTCCGGCGTGCCGGTGCGTGTCGGCGATCACGCGGACCATGGCGTGCTGGAGCGTGACCTCGTCCTTGCCGTCCGGCCACCACGGCACCTTGCCCACGGTGTCCAGGGCGAGCGCGTCGAGCGTCGCGTCCGCGTGCGCCCATGCCCGGCGGTACAGGCCCACGATGTCCTCGCGCGACTCCTCGGCGGTGGCCCACATGTCGCCGTTGGGCTCGGCGTCGGCGTCCAGCCAGGGGAGGGGTTCCCCGGACGGCCGCCCGAAGGTGTCGCCCAGGTACCCCAGCTCCACGCCGGCCGCGTGCTTCACCAGCCCCAGGAGGTTGGTGCCGGTCGGGGTCAGGGGGCGGCGGGCGTCGTACTCGGAGAGGCCTTCGAGTTTCCAGAGCAGGGCGTCGCGGGCGGACTGGAGGTAGCGGTGGAGGACGGCTTTGGGTTCGGTCTCGGTCATGCGTGCCAGTCTCGCGGCGCGGTCGATCTTCGCGCACAGTATTTGCGCGCGGTGCCGCCGGGAGGGCTCGTTCCCGGGTGCGGGCGACCTCCGAGCCGTCCATGTGGTCGCGCGCCCGTGTGATCAGTCCGTCGTGCACATGTCGTGTGCATGGGGGTATCGGCAGGCGCGGATCCGACCGCATCGACTGCGACGACCTGCTGATCGGCCTCGCCCAGGTGGGCCGCGGAGTCGCCGCCGACGTCCTGGTCGCGGCGGGCTTCGACCCGGCCGCCATCGACGCCACACCCGCCGACGCCTGAGCCCGTCACGGCCCAGGCGACCACTACCCGACGGACCGCGAGAGCAAGGCCCCGTGCGAGACAGGACAATAGGATCACCGCATGGCACTGCGACCTGTTCAGCTGAACATCAAGGCTGTCGACGGCCTGGCGGTCGGCCGGTTCTGGGCGGAGGCGCTCGGCTGGCATCTGTTCCGACCGGGCGTGACCACCTACGTCGGACCCACCGCCGAACTCGTCTGGCCGGACCCGGTCGCCGTCGGCATCGACGTCGTTCCCGTGCCGGAGCCCAAGACCGCGACGAAGAACCGGGTGCACCTCGATCTCGCCACCACGTCCGCGGCCCATCAGGCGGAGTTGGTCGCGCGCCTGAAGGCTCTTGGGGCGACGCCCGTCGACGTGGGCCAGGGCGACGTGCCGTTCACGGTCCTCGCCGATCCGGAGGGCAACGAGTTCTGTGTGCTGGAGCCCCGGGAGATCCACCGGGACACCGGGCCGGTCGCCGTGATCGTCGTCGACTGCGCGGATCCGCGGGCCATGGCCCGGTTCTGGGGCGAGGCGCTGGACTGGCCGCTGCACGAAGTGAACGACGACCATGCGCTGTTCCGCTCCCCCAAGGGTGTCGGCCCGTACCTGGAGTTCCTCCGCACGCCCGACGTGAAGACCGTGCCGGACCGCCTCCATCTCGACCTCCTGCCCTACCCCGGTGACGACAAGGAGGCGGAGGTGGCCCGGCTCCGCGCCCTCGGCGCCACCGACCTCGACCTCGGCCAGGGCGACGTCCCGTGGACGTGCCTGACCGATCCGGAGGGGCATGAGTTCTGCGTCCTGGCGCTGCACTGACGGGCGTGGCCTCGGGTGGGGCGGGGTTGGGTGGAGTCTCGGTGGGCGAGGGGATGTGGATTGGGCTGCGGGGGGCTCGGTTGATTCGGGCGGCGAGTGATTGCGTGTCGGGGTCAGCGCTTGCGTGTCGGGGCGGGTGCGCGTAGTTCGGGGCGGGTGCTCGCGCGTCGGGGGCGGGTGCGCGTAATTCGGTGCGAGTGCTCGCGCGTCGCGGGCGGCGGGATCGTGTCGCTCGTCTGCCGCAACGCCCGACTCGCCGACCGACGCGCCGCGTCAGCCACACAGACGGGGCCGAACCGCACTCGCCGCTGCCGCCCCATCTCACGTGCCGGCCCCGCCCCACCTCACTAGCCGACGCCGCCCATCTCACTCGCCCACGCCACCTCTCCTCACCCTCGACCGCCTCACCCCACCCGTCCCGTCAACGCCCTCACCGCCGGCCGCAGAAGCGCCGCAACCCTCTCGGGTGGGGCGTCATGGAGGGCCGGGCAGGGCGAGGAACTGGTGGCCGATGGTGACGCCCAGGAGGGTGGTGACGATCAGGGCGGCACGGAGTTCGGGGTCCTCGGCCCTCGGCAGGGTGGCGGTGACGCCGTCGATCCGCCGGGCGAGGCCCGCGCGGACGTGGTCGGCCGCGGCCGGGTCGGTGAGCATGGAGCGCATCATCGCCAGCGTGCCCTCGGGCAGACCGCCGAGCTTGAGGCCGAGCGTGGCCAGGAGCTGATCGACCAGCGCGTCACCGTCGGCGGGCGCCAGCGACACGGGGACCGCCTGCACCGCCTGTGAGAACAGCTCGCGTTTCGAACCGAAGTACTGCATGACCAGGGCCGGATCCACACCGGCCGCGGCCGCCACGGCACGGATGGTGGTGCGATCGAAGCCCTTCTCCGCGAACAGCTCCCGGGCACTGTCGAGGATGCGCGCCTCGGTGGCCCCCGTAGATGGCTTCCCCGGGAGGGAGCTGGGCGAGGCGGTCATTCCAGCGTGAGAGCAGATGAGGCTGGTTCTTGTTCAGGAGCCAGGATCGTGGTGCCGAGCTTGCCGAGCAGGTCACAGACGGCGTTGGCGATCTGGACCTGGCTCATGCGGTGTTCCAGCGGGATGCCGAGGAATCGGGCGAACTCGCCTGCGAGCATCTTCGGGGTTGCGGCGCCTGGTGATCTGTTCGACGTCCCTGCCCAGCTGGGTGCTGGGCCGTGTCTAGTAACTGCTGAAGCGAGAAAGGGGCTTTCAGTAAGTCTCGTAAGGTGGAGGCATGTGGACCCAGCACACCCAGGCTCTGTGATCACGAGGTATTGAGGGCGATGCCGTAGGGCGTCGCCCTCCTTGGTGTGCCTGTTACGTGATCCATCTTCCTTGCGCCACCCGCACTGAGGCGGCGCGACGCCGGGCCCGTTCTTCTTAAGGACAGCGGCTCCTGAGAGCGCGTACAGGCACGGTCCCTTCCCTTCACCGTTGCCAGGAGCGCCTCGTGCCTGCGTTGCTTCCCCCTGCCCTCGAACCATTCCTCGACTTGCTGCGCTGCCCGGTGTGCCGCGTCAGTCTCCGACCCGACCATGGCTCACTGCGCTGCCCAGCGGGCCACACCTTCGACATCGCACGTCAGGGCTACGTCAGCCTCCTCACCGGCGTCCGCGCTACCAGCGGTGACGACGCAGCCATGGTCCAGGCCCGAAACCGGTTCCTGTCCACCGGCAGGTAGGCCCCCATCCGCCGGACCCTGACCCGTCTGACAGCCGACGTCCTACCTGGTCGAGGTGCGGTCGTGGACATCGGCTGCGGCACCGGCTACTACCTGGCCGGCGTACTCGATCAACTGCCCGGCGTCCACGGCCTAGGGCTGGACGCGTCAGTACGCGCCCTGCGCTCGGCGGCCCGAGCCCATCCGCGAGCCGCTGCGGCGAGCTGGGATGTCTTTCGTCCCTTCCCCTTGGTCGACCAGACGGTCGACGTGATGCTGGACGTGTTCGCCCCGCGCAACCCGGCTGAGTTCCACCGAGTGCTCCGCCCGACCGGCCGGTTGATCGTGGTGCGCCCCGTCGAGCGGCACCTGGCCGAGCTGCGGGGCCAGATCCCCGCGATGGTCACGATCGACCCGGACAAGGAACAGCGCCTGCATCAGGCGCTGGACCCCTACTTCGAGGCCGCCGGTACCCAGCACGTCGAATACACCGCACCCCTCACCAGGCAAGAAGCCATCGACCTGGTGGGGATGACACCGAGCGCACGACACCTGACCCACGCAGACCTGAGCGCTCACGGCCCCCTGCCTGACCAGGTCACCGTCTCCGTGCTGGCCACCTCGTACCAGCCTCGGTGACCACGAGCGGACGGACCTGCTGACCAACGAACCAATGGGCGCGCCTGGCACCTCACCCTTCCCGGCAACTCGGGGAAGGGTGAGGCGTCCGTCCGCTGGCCGTTGTGATCTCTCCAAACCAGGTGCACGAGGGCCAGATCCTCCCCCGGGCAGGCGGCTCGGGTAGGGCCGTTCGCTCGCTGCGCAAGTCGTCCGGGACCCGTTCACTTCACACTGCGGACCCGGTGGGAAATCGCAGACAGACCGGGAACGGACAGGACGCCTATGCACCCGCTCCGCCGAACTCACGTGGCGTGGAGCACTTTTGCAAGCGCCTGCTTGCAATAGTTAGCAAGGGTGAGGCACAGTGGGGCCATGGCATCGCTCAACGTCGGCAATCTCGGTGAGTACCTGCGCGAGCAGCGGCGAAACGCCCAGCTCTCGCTCAGGCAGCTCGCCGACGCCGCCGGGGTGTCCAATCCGTATCTGAGCCAGATCGAGCGCGGGCTGCGCAAGCCGAGCGCGGAGGTGTTGCAGCAGGTCGCCAAGGCGCTGCGGATCTCCGCCGAGACGCTGTACGTCCGCGCCGGCATCCTCGACGCCGAGCGCGACCGGGACGAGGTGGAGACGCGTGCCGTCATCATCGCCGACCCGACGCTCAACGAGCGGCAGAAGCAGGTGCTGCTCCAGATCTACGAGTCCTTCCGCAAGGAGAACGGATTCGGGATCGACCACGAGGAGAACGGCTCGCAGGGGGCACCCGCTCCCGAGGCGGAGACCGCCACGGTCGACGTACCGGCAGGCATACCGACAGACATATCGGGCGAAGAAGCCCAGGGCGGCACTGCCGAGCGCCGCACCCGCAAGAAGCCCCGCACGACCGACGGCAGCGACGCCGACCCGCAGCAGACGGCCGGTTGAAACACCGGCTGACCGCGCGCGGAACCAAAACCCTCAAGCGAAAGCGATCCGGGAGGACCATCACCATGGCCATCACCGACGACATCCGCAAGGCCGTTTCGGACCCCACCCCGCTCTACTTCCTCGCCGGCGCCGGTGACCTCGCCTTCCAGGAGGCCAAGAAGGTGCCGGGCATCGTCGAGCAGCTGCGCGCCGAGGCCCCGGCCCGTATCGAGGCCGTACGCGGCACCGACCCCAAGGCCGTGCAGGAGAAGGCCGCCGCCCGCGCCAAGGAGGCCAGTGCCAAGGCCAAGGAGGCGCAGGAGTCCCTCCAGGCCCGGGTCGGCGAGTTCATCGCGACCCTGGACGGCGACATCAAGAAGCTCGGCTCCACCATCGACGCCGACCTGAAGAAGTTCGGCGAGAGCGCCCAGGACTTCGCCCTGCGTGGCGTCGGCGTCGCCGCCGAGTACGCCGTGAAGGCACGCGAGACCTACGAGAAGGTCGCCGAGCACGGTGAGCAGGCCGTGAAGACCTGGCGCGGCGAGGCCGCCGAGGAGATCGAGGAGCTGGCCGTCGCCGTCGAGCCGAAGGCCGAGCCCGTCGAGGTCAAGGAGGAGCCGAAGCCCGCCGAGGCCAAGCCCGCCGCGACCGCCCCCGCGAAGAAGACCGCCACCGCCAAGAAGACGGCGCCGGCGAAGAAGACCACCACCGCCAAGAAGACGACCCCGCCCGCGAAGTAGGCGACGCGGCAGGTACTTCTACGACGGGCCGGGCACCCCTGGGGTGCCCGGCCCGTTCTACGGGTACGGTGACCGCGTAATGACGAGCCGAGTCAGGTGGTGGACGTTGTGCTGATGCAGGGGTTCGCGGGGTTGATGTGGATTCTCTACCTCGCGATGTTGGGATTCGCGGTGGTGGCCTTCGTGATGGCCGCCCTGTTCCGCGAGGACGCGTACCGCGCGGCCAGCAAGAACAACAAGGGCTTCTGGCTGATCATCCTCGGCGTCGCCGTCGCGGTGAACCTCCTGGTGCCGATGCTCTTCCTCCAGCTCGCGGGCCTGGTCGCCTCGATCGTCTTCTTCGTCGACGTGCGCCCGGCGCTCCGCCAGGTGTCGGGCGGCGGAGGCAGGGGCCGCGGCGGCAGCAGCAGCGACGGCCCGTACGGCCCTTGGAACGGCGGTAGGTAGACCCCACCTAGGGGCGCGGGGCTCTATCGATTTGCGGCTCCGCCGCGTGGGCGCGACCAGCCACTACGGACGCGCACCCGGCAGCCGGCAGGACCTACAACGGCGGGACCCCGCCCGAACTCACCCGGTCCGATCCAGCAGCAGCACAGCCACGTCATCCGTCAGCTCGCCACCGTTCAACTCCCGCACCTCGCTGACGGCAGCCCGCAGCAGCGCTTCCCCCTGCAACCCCTCGGACAGCTGCCGCCGGACCATCTCCACCATGCCGTCCTGACCGAGCCGCTCCCCGCCGACCCCGACCCGCCCCTCGATCAGCCCGTCGGTGTAGAGCATCAGACTCCACTCCCGCCCCAGCTCCACCTGCATCCGCGGCCACCGGGCGCCGGGCAGCAGCCCGAGAGCCGGCCCGTTGTTGTCGTACGGCAGCAGCCGCGCCGGCCGCCCCGGCCGCGCGACCAACGGCGACGGATGCCCGGCGAGGCACAGCCCCGCCCGGCGCCCGTCCGGCGCGATGTCCACCGTGCACAGCGTCGCGAAGATCTCGTCGTCGGACCGCTCGTGTTCGAGGACCTGTTGCAGCGTGCCGAGCAGTTCGTCCCCGCACAGCCCCGCCAGGGTCAGCGCCCGCCACGCGATCCGCAGCTCCACACCGAGCGCCGCCTCGTCGGGCCCGTGCCCGCAGACGTCGCCGATCATGGCGTGGACCGTGCCGTCGGGGGTGCGGACCACGTCGTAGAAGTCGCCGCCGAGCAGCGCACGCGAACGCCCGGGCCGGTAGCGCGCGGCGAACCGCAGTGAGGAGCCCTCCAGGAGCGGCGTGGGCAGCAGCCCCCGCTCCAGACGGCGGTTCTCCTGCGCCCGCAGCCGGCCCTCGGCGAGCCTGCGCTCGGCTGTGTCGGAACGTTTCCTCTCGACGGCGTAGCGGATCGCCCGGCTCAGCAGCCGGCTGTCCAGTTCGTCGCGGAAGAGGTAGTCCTGGGCGCCGACGCGTACGGCTTCGGTGCCGCGCTCGGCGTCGCCGGAGGCGGTGAGGGCGAGCACGGCGTGCCGGGGCGCGAGCTCCAGTACGTGCTTGAGCACGGCGAGCTCGTCGTCGCCGCCGCGCACGGGGGCGGGCAGGGCGAGGTCCAGCAGGATGCAGTGGACGTCGTCGGTGAGCAGCCGCTCGGCCTCGGTGAGGTTGCGGGCGGTGCGCACGCGGATGGGGTTGCCGGCGGCGTCGAGGAGCTCCGGCACGACCGTCGAGCCGCCGGGATCGTCCTCGATCACCAGCAGCGTCAGATGGGTCGTGCCGTTGTGCTTCTCGATCGTGCCGTCCGTGCGCGGGGCCTCTTCCCTTGAAGGGCCGCCACTTGCGGTTGCGGCCGGCGCCTGACCACTTTCCACGGCCGGGACTGCTCTCTGCCGCGGTACGGGTACGGGCATCGTCTTGGGTCCTTCCCTCCCCCCGAGGGCATGGCGGGGCGAGGGACCTCGACCCACCGACGGGGACCATAGCGGTACTCGGCGCCGCAACGGAATGGTGTACGGCACCCGGCTCGGCAGGCGGCCGCTGTCATATGCCGCGTTCCCTACCGCAGTTGGACACCCCGCCCGAGGTGCGGGAATGACGAACGTCACGTCCGCACCGGGTTTGGGAGCCCGTCGGCGTGCGGTGCGTCACGTGACCCCGGTCTCAGGCGCCCACGGTCTCAAATGCCCGTATTTCAGGCGTCCGGTCGCACGACCGCCAGGATCGGCATGGATCCCGCCCCCGCGATCGTCACCGTCCGCCCGGGCCGCGGGGCGTGGATGATCGCGCCGTCGCCGATGTACATCGCGACATGGCTGGCGTCGTCGTTGTAGATGATGAGGTCGCCGGGCCGCATGTCCGCGACGTCGACGTGCTTCAGCTGCTTCCACTGCTGCTGCGAGGTCCGCGGAATGGCCTGCCCGGCACTGGCCCAGGCCTGCGAGGTCAGCCCCGAGCAGTCGTACGATCCCGGCCCCTCGGCGCCCCATTCGTAGGGCTTGCCTATCTGGGCGGTCGCGTACTCCACGGCCTTCTTGCCCTGTGCGGACGCCTTGCCGTTGATCTCGTCGAGGACCCCGGAGTCCAGCCAGGCGGTCTGCGCCTGGTAGGCGGCCCGCTGCTCCAGCCGCGCGAGGCGCTCCTTCTCCTCCTTCTCCAGCTGGGACTCGAGCTCCTCCGCCGCCGCGATCTGCTTCTTGACCTTCTTCTTGGCGGCGGCCTTCGCTTTCCGGTTGGTCTCCAACTTGTCCCACTGCGCGGAGGCGTCCTTGGCGTACAGCTCCAAGTCCTCCTGGGTGCGGGTCATTTCCGCGATGAGGCCCTTGGTGGCGCGCTGGCCCTGGAGGATCCGGCCCGCGCCGTTGAGGAACTGCTGCGGATCGTCGCTGAGCATCAGCTGCGCCTCGTCGGGCAGTCCGCCGGAGCGGTACTGGGCGGCGGCCGCGTCGCCCGCGCGCTTCTCCAGCTCCGCCAGCTTCTCCTTGCCCTTGACGATCTTCTTCGCCAGGGCCACGATCGCGGCCGACTGCTGGTCGGCGGCCTCCTCGGCGGCGTTGTACTCGTCCGTGGCGACGGCGGCGTCGTGATAGAGGTCGTCCAGCTTCTTGCGTACGGCCTCAAGGTCCTTGTTGGTCCCGGTGGTGGCCGCCGCCGAAGGTGAAGGTGTGGGACTGGGAGTGGGACTCGGACTGGCGAACGCCGTACCCGGCGCCGCGAGCACCGTGACCGCACAGACCACGGTCACAGCAGCCGTCACCAGCCCGCGCTTGCCCGCACCCATACCCCAGCCCCCAACCTGATTTACCGTCAGTAACTTACGGACGCCCGGGGATCGTGCCATGTCGTGACAGAAAACGACAGAGGCAGTACGTCCCTCCCCCTGATCCACCCGCCCCAAGACGATCTCCCCGCCTTTGTGACGAACGACTCACGGAGATCGTTCCCCGCAGGTCAGGCGGGCGCGTGAGGTTCACCCGCGCGGGGCCAACGCCCCCCACGCCACGGTGACTTCCCCCTGTCGCCACCGCACCGGCCCATCGGTGACCGGCCAGTCGGCGGTCAGATCCCGTACCGCGCGGATCCAGCGCTGGCGGGCGCCGTACGAGGCGTAGGGCGCGGCGGCGGCCCAGGCGCGGTCGAAGTCGCGCAGGAAGGCGTGCACCGGCTCACCGGGGACGTTGCGGTGGATGAGCGCCTTCGGCAGTCGCTCGGCGAGGTCGGACGGCCGCTCCAGCGACCCCAGCCGGGTCGCGAAGGTCACCGTCCGTGGCCCCTCCGCGCCCAGCGCGACCCACACATGCCGCCGCCCGATCTCGTCACACGTCCCCTCGATGAGCAGCCCACCCGGCGCGAGCCGCGCACACAGCCGCGCCCACACCTCGGCGACCTCGGCCTCCTCGTACTGCCGCAGCACATTGGCGGCCCGAATGAGCACCGGCCGCGGCTGGACCGGAACCTCGAACCCCCCGTGCCGGAACTCCAGCCCCTCCCGCTCGTACGGCTTCGCGGCCGCGACCCGGGCGGGCTCGATCTCCACGCCGACGACACGCGCGCGTGGCGCGACGCTCCGGATGCGCTCCAGCAGCTCGACGGCGGTCCAGGGCGCGGCCCCGTACCCGAGGTCGACGGCTACGGGGTCACCGGCCCGCCGCAGCTCGGCGCCGTGCGTGGCGGCAATCCAGCGATCCATGCGCCGCAGCCGGTTGGGGTTGGTGGTCCCGCGAGTCACTGTGCCCACGGGGCGGGTGGTGGCGCGGGATGTCATGCCTACGAGGGTATGTGCGCTGACGGCCAAGAGTTCTCGCCCCCGGAGGGGACCCTGGACGCACCCACCTCCCGAACAGTTGAGCGACCCTCGGTAATGCCTCAGCAAAATTCGTCGCACCCGGAATGGGAACCCGGCCCTCCGATGTTGCACCCCCTTGGAGGGCGCCCCACACCCTCCGTCAGGCATGCCCGCTGCGAGGAGGACCGCCACGTGAGCCAGTACGTCAGCAGGCTCGGGCGACGCTCCCCGGCCGCGCCCCCGCGGCTGCGGCTGCACCGCCGCCCCCGCCGTGTCGCGATGCTCTCCGTGCACACGTCCCCGCTCCACCAGCCCGGCACCGGCGACGCGGGCGGCATGAACGTCTACATCGTCGAGCTCGCGCAGCGCCTCGCCGCGATCAACATCGAGGTCGAGATCTTCACGCGCGCGACGACCGCCGCACTGGAGCCGACCGTCCAGCTCGCCCCCGGCGTCCTCGTCCGCCATGTCGACGCCGGCCCCTACGAGGGCCTCGCCAAGGAGGAGCTCCCCGCCCAGCTGTGCGCCTTCACGCACGGCGTGATGCAGGCGTGGGCAGGACACCGCCCCGGCTACTACGACCTCGTCCACTCGCACTACTGGCTCTCCGGCCACGTCGGCTGGCTCGCCGCCCAGCGCTGGGGCGTCCCCCTGGTGCACGCCATGCACACCATGGCCAAGGTCAAGAACGCCAACCTCGCCGACGGCGACACCCCCGAACCCGCCGCACGTGTCATCGGCGAGACCCAGATCGTCGACGCCGCGGACCGCCTCATCGCCAACACGGCGGAGGAGGCCGACGAGCTCGTACGCCACTACAGCGCGGACCCCGGCAAGGTCGCCGTGGTCCACCCCGGCGTCAACCTGGACCGTTTCAGCCCCGCCGACGGCCGCGCGGCGGCCCGCGCCCGCCTCGGCCTCCCCCAGGACGCCCTGATCCCGCTCTTCGCGGGCCGTATCCAGCCCCTGAAGGCCCCGGACATCCTCCTGCGCGCCGTCGCCGTCCTCCTCGACGAGCGCCCGGAACTCCGCTCCCGCCTGGTGGTCCCCATCGTCGGCGGCCCCAGCGGCAGCGGCCTCGCCAAGCCCGAGGGATTGCAGAAGCTGGCCGCCCGGCTCGGCATCGCGGACGTCGTACGGTTCCGTCCGCCCGTCGGCCAGGAACAGCTCGCGGACTGGTTCCGGGCCGCGTCCGTGCTGGTCATGCCGTCGTACAGCGAGTCCTTCGGCCTGGTCGCCATAGAGGCCCAGGCGGCCGGCACCCCCGTCCTCGCGGCGGCGGTGGGCGGCCTGCCGGTGGCCGTACGCGACCAGCAGACCGGCTTCCTCGTACGAGGCCACAACCCCGCCGACTACGCGCGCGTGCTCCGCGACCTCGCCGACGACCCCCACCTCGCGCCCCGCATGGGCGAGGCCGCCGCCCGGCACGCGCAGTCCTTCGGCTGGGACACCGCGGCCGCCGCGACGGCGGACGTCTACACGGCCGCGATGCAGGCCCACCGGCGTCGCGTACGCTCCCACCATGGCTGAGGAGCAGAAGGCGGCGCAGGTCATCGAGGGTGTCCTCAAGGACAACGAACTGGAGTGGGAGAGCCCGGCCCCCGGCAACTACGTCGTCCAGCTCCCCGGCACCCGCAAGCTGAAGACGACGGTCTCCCTCCTGGTCGGCCGTCACTCCCTCTCCCTGAACGCCTTCGTCGTCCGCCACCCCGACGAGAACGAGTCCGGCGTCCACCGCTGGCTCCTGGAGCGCAACCTCAAGCTGTACGGCGTGAGTTACGCCGTGGACCGGCTCGGCGACGTCTACGTCACCGCCAAGCTCCCCCTCGCCGCCGTCACCGCCGACGAGATCGACCGCCTCCTGGGCCAGACCCTGGAGGCGGCGGACGGCAGCTTCAACACCCTGCTGGAGCTCGGTTTCGCGTCCGCGATCCGCAAGGAGTACGAGTGGCGCGTGGCCCGGGGTGAGTCGACCCGCAACCTGGACGCGTTCGCGCATCTGACCCAGCGCCCGTCTTCTGATGTGGCCGACCCGTCCGACCGGACCGACTGACGCCGGGCCGGCGCGTCAGGAGTCGCCGGGCGGCAGGGACGAGTCCGGCTGGGGCTCGCTGGTGGGATCGGGGTCCTCGCCGGAGGGCTCGCCCTTGTCGAGCTCGTCGGCGAACGCGCGCAGGGCGTCCGCCAGTTCCTTCTTGGTGGGCAGCTCGTCGACCTTCCTGTCGAGCTCCGCGATACGCCGGTTGAGCTCGTCCAGCTCACTGGGCGCGGACGGCTCGTCGCTGGGGTCTTCGGTGGGGTGGTCCGGTTCCGTGAACGTCGGGCTCGGGCCGCTGCCGCCGGTGGTGTCGCCGCCGCCGGAGCCCGAGCCGCCGGTGCCCCCGTCCGCCGGGACGCTGATCTCCACGGAGGGCTCGGCGGTGGGCTCGTCGTCCGAGGTCGCCGCGAGGGCGGCGCCGACGCTGAGGGCCACGAGGGCGGCCGCGCCGACGACGGCGGTGGAGAAACGTCTGACTCTTAAGGTGCGGTCGGGCTGTGAAGTGCCTTGTGTGTCCTCTGAGTTGTCCATGGACCGACGCTAAGCGGCACTGATCACCGGACGGGCGTCTTCCGTCGAACTACTCGAACGAACGTCCGCTTACTTCGTGTACCGCCCGGGCGTGACCCCCACCAACTTCCTGAAGTGCCGGGTGAGATGGGACTGGTCGAAGAAGCCGGTGGCGCCGGCCACCTCGCTCGGTCGCACCCCGTCGAGCAGGAGCCGCCGGGCGCGGTCGACACGGCGGGAGTTGAGGTACTGGTGCGGGGCGATGCCGTAGGCGGCGCTGAACGCCCGTACCAGATGGGCGGGATGCGCGTGCACCAGCGCGGCGGCCTCGTCGAGGGTGACCCCCTCGACCACCCGCTCGTCCAGGAGCTCGCGCAGCCGGCGGGCGAGCGCGGGGTCGGCGCGCGGGACGTCGGTGAGCAGGCGCGGCCGCAGCTGAGCGGTGAGCCGCTCCCCGATGAACGTCAGTCTGCTCGCCGCCTCCAGCTCGTCGCCGGGATGGTCCAGGGCGTGGTGCAGCTGTCCGACGCGCTGCCGCAGCAGGGGGTCGCGCAGATCGGGGGTGTCGACGGCGGCCCCGACGAGGTCCTCGCCCAGCAGCGAGGTGTCGAGATAGATGACCCGCTTGCGGAAACCGTCCGGGGTGGCAGGGGAGCCGTTGTGCGGGACGTGCGGCGGCAGCAGGGACACCGTGTCGTGCGGGGTGCCGTGCTCGTGCCGGTCGAGGTCGTACCGTACGGCCCCGTCGTCCACGATCAGCAGCGTCCACGCGTCATGGACGTGCATCGGGTACGCGTACCCGGTGAAGTGCGCGTGGAAGACCTCCACGACGCCCGGGACGGCGGGGCGCCACGCGGAGACGGTCTGCCGGGCGGCCATGCAAAGAACGTACAAGACGGTGTCGTACGGCGTTCGGCAGTCTCAGTGCATGAGCGACGACGCACCCATCCGATTCGATACGAAGATCGCCGTCCTGCTGCGGGAGGACCTGGAGCCGTGGCAGCGGCTGAACGTCACCGCGTTCCTGGTCAGCGGCCTCGGCACGGTGGTTCCCGAGGTGGTCGGGGAGCCCTACGAGGACGCCGACGGGGTGTCCTATCTGCCGATGTTCCGCCAGCCGGTGATGGTCTTCGAGGGGACGAAGGAGACGCTGACGGCGGCGCATACGCGTGCGCTGTCGCGGGGGCTGCCGTGCTCGGTCTTCACGGGCGACCTGTTCTCGACGGGCAACGACCGGGACAACCGGGCGGCGGTGCGGGCCGTGGGGACGGGGGAGTTGGATGTGGTGGGGATGGCGGTCTACGGGGCGCGGAACGGGGTGGACAAGGTGGTGAAGGGGGCGCGGATGCATCCGTGAGGGGGCGTCAGGGGGTGCGCTTCTTCGTCACGAAGTCGTCGCCGGTACGCCAGCGCCAGCGGTCCGGCACCACCCGGCAGCCGTTCTCCTGGAAGATCGGCTCGGAACTGTCGGGCATGCCCGTCTCCCGCCCGGGGTCAGGCCGCGCTGACTTCGGGCTCGGCGGTGACGGGTGGCTCGGTCGGCTGTGGGTCCTCGGCGGGCAGGCGCCGCATCAGCATGCTGTACCCCACCGCGGCGAGCGTGCCGACGACCGCGCACAGTCCCCACAGCCATTCGGCGCCGTAGTGGTCGATGATCAGGCCGGACATCAGCGGGGCGACGAGGGAGGCGACGGCCCAGGACAGGGTGTACATGCCCTGGTAGCGGCCGCGGCCGTGCACGGGGGAGAGGCGGACGACGAGGCTGGTCTGGGTGGGCGCGTTGACGATCTCGGCGAGGGTCCAGACGCAGACCGTGAGGGCGAAGACGCCGATGGAGCCGGCGAAGGCGGTGAGCCCGAAGCCGTATCCGGCGAGCAGGGACGAGATGACGAGCAGCCGGCGCGGATCGCGGTGCTGGATGTACCGGGTGACCGGGATCTGCAGGGCGACGATGAGCACGCCGTTGACGGCGATCGCCATGCCGTAGTCGGCGGGGGTGAACCCGGCCTCGCCCATCGCCACCGGCAGCCCGACCGAGCCCTGCTGGAAGACGAGGGCGATGAGGAAGGACAGCCCGACCACACCCATGTAGCGCCCGTCGCGGAGCACGGTGCCGAGCCCGACCTCGCTGTCCGCCGCCTTCTCGGTGAGCGTGCGCTCGGGCCGCGACTCGGGCAGCTTCAGGAAGATCACGATCGCACAGGCGGCCGTCATGCCGGCCTCGATGAGGAACCCGGCGAGGTAGCTGAACTCGGCGATGAACCCGGCGGCCATGGAGGAGATGGCGAACCCGAGGTTGATCGCCCAGTAGTTGAGCGAGAAGGCCCGCACCCGGTCCTCGGGCCGCACGATGTCGGCCATCATCGCCTGCACGGCGGGCCGTGAGGCGTTGCTGGTCATGCCGACGAGGAAGGCGACGGCGGCGATGGCGACCGGGTGGTGCATGAAGCCGAGCAGGGCGACGGAGGCGGCGGTGGAGGCCTGGGCGATGAGCAGCGTGGGCCGCCGTCCCAGCCGGTCGGTCATGACGCCGGCACCGACGGACGAGACGACACCGCCCAGCCCGTGCAGGGAGGCGACGAGACCGGCGAAGGCGGCGGAGTAGCCACGGTCGAGCGTGAGGTAGAGCGCCATGAAGGTGGCGACGAAGGCACCGAGCCGGTTGACGAGGGTGCTGGTCCACAGCCACCAGAACTCGCGGGGGAGCCCGGAGACGGATTCGCGCAGGGCACGTCTCAAGGTGGCTGATGACATGGTGGGTCCCCCGAGGTGATGTAAGCGTCTCTAGCGGCAACGGCAACTTACAATCGACGCGCTCGGGGAGGCCACTCAATTAACAGATCCCGTCAACCGTCCGCCCGCCGTCCGCCTGCCGAACGGCGGCACAAGCGATCGAGTCGGTGGATTACGCTCATACGCATGGCCGACGCACCGTACAAGCTGATCCTCCTCCGCCACGGCGAGAGCGAGTGGAACGCGAAGAACCTGTTCACCGGCTGGGTGGACGTGAACCTGAACGAGAAGGGCGAGAAGGAGGCGGTCCGCGGTGGCGAGCTCCTGAAGGACGCCGATCTCCTCCCCGACGTGGTCCACACGTCCCTCCAGAAGCGCGCCATCCGTACGGCGCAGCTCGCGCTGGAGTCCGCGGACCGCCACTGGATCCCGGTCCACCGCTCCTGGCGCCTGAACGAGCGTCACTACGGCGCCCTCCAGGGCAAGGACAAGGCGCAGACCCTCGCGGAGTTCGGCGAGGAGCAGTTCATGCTCTGGCGCCGCTCCTACGACACCCCGCCGCCCGCGCTCGAGGACGGCACGGAGTACTCCCAGTCGGACGACCCGCGCTACGCGACGATCCCCCCGGAGCTCCGCCCCCGCACGGAGTGCCTGAAGGACGTCGTCGTCCGCATGCTCCCGTACTGGTACGACGGCATCGTCCCCGACCTCCTCGCCGGCCGCACGGTCCTGGTCGCGGCCCACGGCAACAGCCTCCGCGCCCTGGTCAAGCACCTCGACGGCATCTCCGACGCCGACATCGCGGGCCTGAACATCCCCACGGGCATCCCGCTCTACTACGAACTGAACCCCGACTTCACCCCGGTCACCCCGGGCGGCAAGTACCTCGACCCGGAGGCGGCCGCAGCGGCCATCGAGGCGGTCAAGAACCAGGGCAAGAAGAAGTAACGCGCCACACTTAAGCCCCCCACCTGCGGTTTCCCTGCGGTGGGGGGCTTCTCAGTGGCCTCGGGCCGTCACGTGTGTCATCGCCGACGGCGGATGCGGACGTCGAGGACGATCAACAGGGCTGTAGGGATGACGACCTCAGCGGGGGCGTTGGCCCAGAGGGCGAGTGCCGGTCGGCCGTGCCGAGCAGCGCGATCGGCAGGTCGCGGGGACTGACGTGGGCTTCGATGCCGTAGTTCCGATGCGGCGCGGTCGCTCACAGCAGTGGCCCTGCCGGTCATCATCCCGGCCGTTCGGGGGAGACGCGTGTGGCCTCGGGGGCGTATCCCGTCCTGCGGGGCATTCCTTTCTGGGACGAAAGGGAGACGCGATGCCGCTCTATCTATCGAGGTTCAGCTACACGCCGGAGACTTGGGCGAGACTCATCGGTCACCCCGAAGACCGCGCGAAGGCCGCTCAGTCGTACATCGAGTCCGTCGGCGGCAAGCTCCACGGATTCTGGTACGCGTTCGGCACCCGCGACGGCTACAACCTGTGGGAGGCCCCCGACAACGTCTCCATGGCCGCGGTCGCCCTGGCGATCAGCGGAGGCGGCGCGCTCAGCTCGTTCGAGACGACCGTTCTCCTGACCGTCGACGAAACGATGGATGCCCTGCGCAAAGCCGGGCAAGTCCAATACCGGGCCCCGGGCGCGTAGCGGTCCAGGTGGCCGGCGGCGACGAGCAAGTCCCAGTGGCCAACGCGGTCACCGCTACCAGGACAGCCACGAGGTTCAGCGCGAGCGACAGACCCATGCTTGGAGGCTAGCCATACGGGTGGACTTCAAGAAGCCTCCACGGCAACACGGTTCGGACGGAGAGCAGCGAACGCAGAAGTGCGTCAAGGCGTGCCTGCCAACGTGTGGCGCGCTGGACGACCTGGGGCGATGTCTCACCGCCTCAGGGTGATCACGTGGCCGTTCGGGCCGGTGAGGGTGAGGGTGTGGGCGGTCACCCGGGCCTCGTAGGTGCCGGCGGAGGGTATGACGTCGACATGGGCGGGCGGGTAGCAGGCGATCATCGTCGCCCCGTACTCGCTGTCGAAGGTGATCGTGGACCGGTCGACATCCACGACTGCCTTGCCCCAGATGGTGTTGCAGCCGTCGTGGCCGGTGACGGTGCGTTTGTCGTCGTTGAACATCAGCCCCGCAGTGGAACCCTTCGGCACGGAGTGAGTGACGCCGTCGACAGTGATGGTGTGGGCGTGCCATCCGACACCCGTGAGGGAGGGCGGCGCGGTGCGCGGGCCGTCGTTGCCGGACTGAGCGAAGGACGTGGTGGTGAGGGCGGCGGTCGCGAGGGCGGTGGAGGCGAGGAGAACGGTCCGCTTCATGACCGTCCGACGTGACGGCAGGGAGAACGGTTCCGGGACGGGAGGTGTCAGCTGCCGCTTTCACGTTCTCCTGAGGCAGGAAGACCCAGGCGTAGACGCCGCCTACGAGAACGGCTTGAGCGCTCACGTACATCACCGTCCTCCGGGCCACCACGGACGTCCTCCTCACGGTCACCGAACCCCGGGCACCACCCCGAGCCCACGAAAAGGGCCCCGGCGCGATCACCGGGGCCCTCACCGTCGTACGACAAGAAGCGCGACGTCAGCCGCACTGGCACGGATTGCCCGACTGGCACCCGCACCCGCAGCCCGAGCCGCAGCCGCACGCGCCGATCAGCATCAGGTTCCTGATCTCGGCGGGCTGCTCGGTCGGGCGTTCCTGTGTGGGGTCGGGCGTGGGGGTACTGGGGTATTCGGCCATGGGTCCCTCCTCAAGGCAAGGGTCTGACTCTCGGCACAGACCCTGTGCCCATTGCATGCCCGCCCACGAGGTCGCATCAACGGCGCACTGAGGCTTGCGCGCGCCCCGAACAGGCCCCCGCACACCTCAGTCCGACCAGGACCCGGGCCCCGCACACGGCACGGACCCGCACACCCCGGCCAAGAGCCCTCAGGCCCCCTCCACCCCCGTCACCGGCTGGATGTCCGCCTGCAGATCGTCCGCGTGCTCACCCGTCACCAGGAACACCACCCGCTTGGCCACCGACACCGCGTGATCGGCGAACCGCTCGTAGTAGCGGCCCAGCAGGGTCACGTCCACGGCCGTCTCGATGCCGTGCTTCCAGCGGTCGTCCAGCAGGTGCTGGAAGAGGGTGCGGTGCAGCAGGTCCATCTCGTCGTCGTCCTGCTCCAGCTGGAGCGCGAGGTCGACGTCCTTGGTGATGATGACCTCCGCCGCCTTCGCCATCAGGCGCTGCGCGAGCTGGCCCATCTCCAGGATCGTGGCGTGCAGGTCGTGCGGGATGGCCCGCTCCGGGAAGCGCAGCCGGGCCAGCTTCGCCACATGCTGGGCGAGGTCACCCGAGCGCTCCAGGTCCGCCGACATCCGCAGCGAGGTCACGACGATACGGAGGTCCGTCGCCACCGGCTGCTGCCTGGCGAGCAGGGCTATGGCCCGTGCCTCCAGGTCGTGCTGGAGGTCGTCGACCTTCTGGTCGGCCTCGATGACGCTCTCGGCCAGCTTCAGGTCGGAGTCGAGGATGGACGTCGTGGCGCGCCCGATCGCCGACCCCACCAGTCGGGCCATCTCCACCAGGCCGTCGCCGATGGAGTCAAGTTCCTCGTGGTACGCGTCCCGCATCAGGGATCCCTCTCTTACGTCTGCCTCGGGGGTTCCGGGGGTCAGAACCAGCCACCGGATACGTCCGACAACCGGCGCTGTGAACCCCACGCTCCCACGTTCGGCCCTGTACGCGTCGAATTCCGTCACCCCAAATGAACCATCACTGGCTCCAAGGTGAACTCTGGGCGACGAGTGTTCGAGCTCGCACCTCGAAGGCTGTGGCCAGGAGCGATCCCGTGCCTAACCTGGACGCATGGACGTGAACGCGGCGGTCGCCGCATTGGCAGCGATCGCCGGAGCACTTACCGGCGTGATCGCCATGCTGGCGTTCCGCTTCAGCGAGCGGGAGCAGAAACGCCCCACCCGCACCTCGCTGCACACCGACCCGGTGCTCCCGCCGGGCGTGGACACCGTCCTGTCCGTCCTCCGCTCCTCCGCCGTCGTCCTCGACGAGGCCGACGGTGTCGTCAAGGCCAGCTCGGCCGCCTACGCCCTCGGCCTGGTCCGCGGCGGCAAACTCGCCGTCGAGCCCATGCTCCAGATGGCCCGCGACACCAGGAGGGACGGAGAGATACGACAGGTCGAACTGGATCTGCCGAGAAGGGGAACCGGACGCGGCGAGGCCCTCGCGGTCTCCGCCCGGGTCGCCCCCCTCGGCTCGCGGCTGGTCCTCCTCCTGGTCGAGGACCTCACCGAGGCCCGCCGTATAGAGGCGGTCCGCCGCGACTTCGTGGCGAACGTCAGCCATGAGCTCAAGACCCCGGTCGGCGCCCTCTCCCTGCTGTCCGAGGCCGTCATGGACGCCTCCGACGACCCCGAGGCGGTGACGCGCTTCGCCGGCCGGATGCAGATAGAGGCCACCCGGCTGACCAACCTGGTCCAGGAGCTCATCGATCTGTCGAGGGTCCAGAACGACGACCCTCTCGAGGACGCCGAGCCGGTCCGGATCGACGAACTCGTCGCCGAGGCCATCGACCGCTGCCGCCACCAGGCCGGCGCCAAGCAGATCACCATGGCCGCCGGCGGCGCCGCGGACCTGAGGATCTGGGGCAACCGCGGCCAGCTCGCCGCCGCCCTCGGCAACCTCGTCGAGAACGCCGTGAACTACTCCCCGGCCCGCACCCGCGTCGGCATAGCCGCCCGCCGGGTGACCGCCCCCGGCGGAGACCTCATCGAGATCGCCGTGACCGACCAGGGCATCGGCATCTCCGACAAGGACAAGGAGCGCATCTTCGAGCGCTTCTACCGCGTCGACCCGGCCCGCTCCCGTGCCACCGGCGGCACGGGCCTGGGCCTGGCGATCGTCAAACACGTGGCCGCCTCCCATGCCGGGGAGGTCACGGTGTGGAGCTCGGAGGGACAAGGCTCCACGTTCACCCTGCGGCTGCCGGAGGCGGGGGCTGCCCGCGACCGTGCACATCACCCGGCCGACCTCGATGACGAGGACGGACCCGACCCATCCCCGTACGAACCGCTTCCCGCCCCGGAGGTCCTTCCGTGACCCGAGTGCTTGTCGTCGAGGACGAGGAGTCCTTCTCCGACGCCCTGTCGTACATGCTCCGCAAGGAGGGCTTCGAGGTCGCGGTAGCGACCACGGGCCCCGACGGACTCGACGAGTTCGAGCGCAACGGCGCCGACCTCGTCCTCCTCGACCTGATGCTGCCCGGTCTGCCCGGCACCGAGGTGTGCCGCCAGCTGCGCGGCCGCTCCAACGTGCCCGTGATCATGGTGACCGCCAAGGACAGCGAGATCGACAAGGTCGTGGGGCTGGAGATAGGAGCCGACGACTATGTCACCAAGCCCTTCTCCTCCCGCGAACTGGTCGCCCGTATCCGGGCCGTCCTGCGCCGCCGCGGCGAGCCCGAGGAGGTCACCCCGGCCGCGCTGGAGGCCGGCCCGGTCCGCATGGACGTGGACCGTCACGTGGTCACGGTCTCCGGCTCCAAGGTCGACCTCCCCCTCAAGGAGTTCGACCTCCTCGAAATGCTCCTGCGCAACGCCGGCCGCGTCCTGACCCGCATGCAGCTCATCGACCGCGTCTGGGGCGCCGACTACGTCGGCGACACCAAGACCCTCGACGTCCACGTCAAGCGCCTGCGCGCCAAGATCGAACCGGACCCGGGCGCGCCGAGGTACCTGGTGACGGTCCGGGGCCTGGGCTACAAGTTCGAGCCGTAAGCCGTAAGCCGTACGACGACGAAGGGCGGGACCTCCGAAGAGGTCCCGCCCTTTCGTCTACGGCGAGATTCTCGCCGTAGGACTGCTCAGTGCCCGGCGGCCGCGCTCTCGGTCGCCGTGGCGGAGGCCGAGGCCGCGTCGGTCGCGGTCTCCGTCGCCGAAGGCGAGGCCGTGCCGGTGGCCGACTCGGTCGGGGAGGGCGAGGTGCCCTCGCCGGTGCCCGGCGCCTCGGGGATCTCGGTGGGGCCCCACTTCTCGAAGAAGCTCTTGGCCGGCACCACGAAGGCCCGCAGGCTCACCGCACCGGTCTTGCTGAAGGTGAAGGTGATCTTCTGGGCGTTGCCGTCCTGGACCGCCTCACGGCTGCTGGACAGGACCGCGGAGGCGTTGCCCTCACCGCCGATGACAAGGGAGCCGCCGGCCGGGATGGTCAGCTTGCCCTTCCCCTTGGCGGCGGTGAGCTCGGCGGTCTTGCCGGCGTCGTCCACGGTGACCGAGTCCAGCGTCTCGGCGGTGGGGCCGCTGTTGAACAGGGTCGCGGAGATCACGGCCGGACCTGTCGACTCCAGGTCGGGCTGGGTGATGACGACCGCGTTCTGGATCTGGATGTCACCGACGGAGGTGGCCGCGTTGTCCGGCTTGATCTCCAGGGTCTGGGCGTTGTTGCCGGCCGCACACGCGGAGAGCGAGGCGATCGAGAACGCGATGGCGGCGGCCGCGAGGGCACCGCGTCGAAGGCTGCTGCTCACGGCGGCGGCAACTCCTTGACTCGAACGGGGCGGGCGCATAAAGCCGCCCTAAGTGTCTGTCAGCGGCCTTAGGTTACCGAGCCGTTCCCGCGTCACCGCACCCGACCCTCCCCAACGGGCCGTCTTCGCACCGCAGGGGCTAGTCACCACCCCCCACAAGTGACTCACGAGTCACTTTGAGCCCGCACTCGTCCGCCATTCACATAAGAGTCCTCCGCACCCGCTCGCAAATCTTCCGTGAAGGAAATCGCGATCGCCCACGAAATTGATCACGGGCTGATCCGGTGAGTGCTCACGATTGCGAGTGATCAATTCCGGAAACGGCGCGGAAGCGACTCAGGCCACCGAACGGAGTAGCGGAAGTCGCACACATGGAACCAGACATATGGGGACGTTCGTCTACGCTGAAGGGCCTCCGGATGTGTGTAACGTACGCGTTTCACCTCCCCCGGAGAGCTGCTCCGACCTGCGAATACCTTCTTCCGCTCGGCCTGCGCAGCACGTTCCTGTTGCTGTTGTCAAGCCCCGAGATATGCCCTGACCTGCGAAAACGCCATTCAGAACCCGCAGTTTCCGTGTTACCCTGGATAGCCACGGAAGGGGTACCTGTCACATGACGTTCAAGGTTGGCGACACCGTGGTCTATCCCCATCACGGGGCCGCGCTGATCGAGGCCATCGAAACTCGCCAGATCAAAGGCGTGGACAAGACCTACTTGGTGCTGAAGGTCGCCCAGGGTGACCTGACGGTACGTGTGCCAGCGGACAATGCGGAGTTCGTCGGCGTGCGTGATGTGGTCGGTCAGGACGGGCTGGACCGGGTCTTCGAGGTGCTGCGCGCGCCGTACGCCGAGGAGCCCACGAACTGGTCGCGTCGTTACAAGGCAAATCTGGAGAAGCTCGCCTCCGGCGATGTCATCAAGGTCGCGGAAGTCGTGCGTGACCTGTGGCGTCGTGAGCGTGAGCGCGGACTTTCCGCAGGTGAGAAGCGCATGCTCGCCAAGGCCCGCCAGATCCTGGTGAGCGAGCTCGCCCTCGCGGAGAACACGAACGAAGACAAGGCCGAGGCCCTGCTCGACGAGGTCCTCGCGTCCTGACGACGCACGCTGCCGCCAGGTTCGGCTCAGCACATTGCTGCGTTCTCTGAAAAGAGAAACGCCGCAGAGAAATGCCGCGGTGCCCGATGACGTAACCATTGTCGCCGGGCGCTGCGGCATGTTCGCGCCCGGACACTGATCCGGTTCGGCGCGGATCGGACCTGTCCCGGCGCTCACATCTTTCGGGGACAAGCCCCGATACTTGGCGTGCCGGGCCCGGGCAGCAGGCTCGACCGGCGTCACGGAAGGGTCCGGTCAAGGCGTCGCGCCCGGCACGCTGTCTGTCGTACCCACCTTGGCCGAGCACACAAACCTGACAGGAACCGATGTCTGACGATTCGCGCCCTTCGCGCGCCGAAGTCCGCACGGCGGTCGTGATTCCGGCCGCCGGCCGGGGCGTACGACTCGGCCCGGGCGCCCCCAAAGCGCTCCGAGCGCTGAACGGCACCCCCATGCTGATCCACGCGGTCCGCGCGATGGCCGCCTCCCGCGCGGTCTCCCTGGTCGTCGTCGTGGCACCGCCCGACGGCGCCGCCGAGGTCAAGAGCCTCCTCGACGCCCACGCCCTCCCCGAGCGCACCGACTTCCTGGTCGTCCCCGGCGGCAAGGAACGCCAGGACTCCGTGAAGCTCGGCCTGGACGCCCTGCCGCCGGACTACGACATCGTCCTCGTCCACGACGCCGCCCGCCCGCTGGTCCCCGTGGACACGGTGGACGCGGTCATCGACGCCGTACGCGAGGGCGCCACGGCCGTCGTCCCCGCCCTGCCCCTCGCCGACACGGTGAAGGAGGTCGAGCCGGCCGCGGTCCCGGGCGACCCCGAGCCCGTCGTCGCCACCCCGGAGCGCGCCCGCCTCCGCGCCGTCCAGACGCCGCAGGGCTTCGACCGCGCGACCCTGATCCGCGCCCACGAGACGGTCACCGACAACGTCACCGACGACGCGAGCATGATCGAGCAGCTCGGCGAGACGGTCGTGGTGGTCCCCGGCCACGAGGAGGCCTTCAAGGTGACCCGCCCGCTGGACCTGGTCCTCGCGGAGGCGGTCCTGGCGCGCAGGAGGCTCAACGATGGCTTCTGAGTTCACGCTGCCGCAGGTCGGCATCGGCACTGACATCCACGCCTTCGAAGAGGGCCGCGAACTGTGGTGCGCCGGCCTCAAGTGGGAGGGCGAGGGCCCGGGCCTGGCCGGTCACTCCGACGCCGACGTCGTCGCCCACGCCGCGTGCAACGCGCTGTTCTCGGCGGCCGGCCTCGGCGACCTGGGGCAGCACTTCGGCACGGGGCGCCCCGAGTGGTCGGGTGCGTCCGGGACCACCTTGCTGACGGAGGCGGCCCGGATCGTGCGGGACGCCGGCTTCCGGATCGGCAACATCGCCGTACAGGTCGTAGGACCGCGTCCGAAGATCGGCAAGCGCCGCGACGAGGCCCAGAAGATCCTGTCGGAGGCGGCGGGGGCACCGGTGTCGGTGTCGGGGGCTACGACGGACGGCCTCGGATTCCCCGGGCGGGGCGAGGGGTTGATGGCGATCGCGACGGCCTTGGTGGTCCGACAGGCGTGACCGCACCGACCTAGGGGCGCGGGGAACTGCGCGACCAGCCCCCACCGGCCCGCACCTGGCAACGGCCAAACCGCCGGGCGGCGCACCGCACTGCCCGCCGCCCACTACCCTGGTGTCGTGACTATTCGGCTGTACGACACCAGCGCCCGGCAGATCCGTGACTTCACCCCGCTCACAGCGGGTTGTGTCTCGATCTACCTCTGTGGTGCCACCGTGCAGGCCGCACCGCACATCGGGCACATCCGGTCCGGTCTGAACTTCGACATCATGCGCCGCTGGTTCGAGTACCGCGGCTACGACGTCACGTTCATCCGCAACGTCACCGACATCGACGACAAGATCATCGCCAAGTCGCACGACCAGGGCCGCCCCTGGTGGTCCATCGGCTACGAGAACGAGCGGGCGTTCAACGACGGCTACCAGGCCCTCGGCTGCCTCCCGCCGACGTACGAACCGCGCGCCACCGGGCACGTCCCCGAGATGATCGAGATGATGCGCGGCCTCATCGAGCGCGGTCACGCCTACGAGGCGGACGGCAACGTCTACTTCGACGTGCGCTCCTTCCCGGGCTACCTCCAGCTGTCCAACCAGGAGCTGGACAACCTGCTCCAGCCCGCCGCGGACGGCGAGACCGGCAAGCGCGACCCCCGTGACTTCGCGCTGTGGAAGGCGACCAAGCCGGGCGAGCCCGACTGGGAGACCCCGTGGGGCCGTGGCCGCCCCGGCTGGCACCTGGAGTGCTCGGCCATGGCCCACAAGTACCTGGGCACCGCCTTCGACATCCACGGCGGCGGCCTCGACCTGATCTTCCCGCACCACGAGAACGAGATCGCCCAGGCCAAGGCCTACGGCGACGACTTCGCCGCGTACTGGGTGCACAACGCCTGGGTCACGATGAGCGGCGAGAAGATGTCGAAGTCGCTCGGCAACAGCGTCCTCGTCTCCGAGATGGTCAAGGCGTGGCGCCCGATCGTCCTGCGCTACTACCTCGGCACCCCGCACTACCGCTCGATGATCGAGTACAGCGAGGAGGCCCTGCGCGAGGCCGAGTCGGCGTTCGCGCGCATCGAGGGCTTCGTGCAGCGGGTCGTCGAGAAGGCCGGGGGAGTCGTCGAGCCCTCCGCCGAGGTCCCGCCCGCCTTCGCCGAGGCCATGGACGACGACCTGGGCGTCCCGCAGGCACTCGCCGTCGTGCACACCACGGTCCGCCAGGGCAACAGCGCGCTGGCCGCCGACGACAAGGAAGCCGCCGTGGCCCGCCTCGCCGAGGTCCGCGCCATGCTCGGCGTCCTCGGCCTCGACCCGCTCGACGCCCACTGGGCCGGCGAGGAGAGCCGCGGCGAGGACCTGCACGGCGTGGTCGACAGCCTCGTACGACTCGTCCTCGACCAGCGCGAGTCGGCCCGCGCCCGTAAGGACTGGGCCACCGCGGACGCCATCCGCGACCAGCTCGTCCAGTCGGGTCTGAGCATCGAGGACGGCCCCCAGGGACCGCGCTGGACGCTCGGTCCGCGCTAGCCCGCTTTCTTGATCGATTGTGCCGCCCGGCCCTCCGGGCGGCACACTGCATAGACGTACGTATTGATTCAGCGCATCACTCTGTAGAGAACAGGTAGGTCATGGCCGCGAACAACCGCCGCATGTCCGGCAAGAAGGGCGCGCAGGTCGGCAGTGGCGGCCAGCGACGCAAGGGCCTCGAGGGCCGGGGGCCGACGCCGCCCGCCGAGATGCGCAAGAAGCACAAGGCGAACCGCATCGCCAACGCCAAGGCCAAGCAGGCCGCCCGCCGTCCTACGCCGCGCGGCCGGGGCGGCAAGGGCACGTCCGAGATGGTCGTCGGCCGCAACCCCGTCGTCGAGGCGCTGCGCGAGGGCGTGCCCGCGGTGACGCTGTACGTCCAGCAGTTCATCGACAACGACGAGCGGGTGCGCGAGGCGCTCCAGCTCGCGGCCGAGCGCGGCGGCATCAACCTCATGGAGGCGCCCCGCCCCGAGCTCGACCGTATGACCAACGGGCTCAACCACCAGGGCCTGGTCCTCCAGGTCCCGCCGTACGAGTACGCCCACCCCGAGGACCTCGCCAGCGCCGCCTACGACAACGGCGAGGACCCGCTGATCGTGGCGCTGGACGGCGTCACCGACCCGCGCAACCTGGGCGCCGTCGTCCGCTCGGTCTCCGCCTTCGGCGGCCACGGCGTCGTCGTGCCCGAGCGCCGCGCGGCCGGTATGACCGCCGGTGCCTGGAAGACGTCCGCCGGCACCGCCGCCCGTACCCCCGTCGCCCGCGCCACCAACCTGACGCGCGCCCTTGAGGGGTACAAGAAGGCGGGCATCACCGTCGTCGGCCTCGCCGCCGACGGAGAGCACGAGATCGGCGACCTGGAGGCCCTGGGCGGCCCGGTCGTCATCGTCGTCGGCAGCGAGGGCAAGGGCCTGTCCCGACTGGTCGGCGAGACCTGTGACTACCGCGTCCGGATCCCGATGCCGGGCGGCGCGGAGTCGCTGAACGCGGGCGTGGCGGCGGGTGTCGTGCTGTACGAGGCGGCTCGTCGGCGGGCCTGACAGACGTCGGCGTCGGCAGGCGGAGCCCGCCGGTCGGAGGCCGGCGCAGGCGTCCGAAGCCGCGCAGCGTGCGAGGGCGGCAGACAAGAGGGGTCGAGGCGGCTCGTCGGCGGGCCTGAACAGGTGTCCGGCGCTGTCACCTGTTCAGGGTAATCTCGCCTCCTTCCGGGCGATGGGGGCGAGCTTGACGCGGTCCGGACACATCCGGGCAGTCAAAGCAGTGTCCTAAACACACGTCACTCGGTTAGATGAGTGTGGACACCAGAACACCCCGCACACCCACGGGGGACCGCTCGTCGGGATTCGATTCCGGATTCGACGACGCTCCCGCGCTGAGCATGGTGAAGGTGCCGAGCGATCCGGCGCAGGTCATCGTCAATCACGCCAGCTTCCGCGTGCAGTTGGGCGCGTCGACGAGACGTGCCGCCCAATCCCCGCGGATCGCACGGCACTTGAGCGCCGCCGAGGACACCGCCCGGATGCCCGCCGTGGGTACCACGGCCACCGGCGCGGCCCGCCGCCGCCCGGTCGTCTGGAGCGGCAGGTCCGCCCCCGACGACACCGGCGCCCACCGCCTGCTCCAGGCCGTGCGCGGTGGCGGCGTCCGCCCGGTCGACGAGCCCTCCGCCGACGCCGGAGCCACCCAGGTCATCCCCCGAATCGACGTCTACGACGACGAGTTGGCCCAGACCGTCGAGACCCCCGTCGTCGGCGCCCAGCGCACCTACGACGGCGACGAACCCCGCCTCCTCCCCGACATGCGGACCGTCGGCAGCGCCTACGACGAGGAACTCGCCTACGGGGACGAGGAGTTCGAGGACACGGCGCGATCCGGCGACACCGGCACGCCCCCCAGGCGCCACGGCGTCGACCCCGCGCGGCACGCCTACTACCCGGGCCGCCGCATGAACCTGGGCGTCGTCCTCCTCCCGCTGCGCATCTTCCTCGGCTTCATCTCCATCTACGCCGGCATGGGCAAGCTCTGCGACCCCGTCTACTTCGACGGCGGCAAGCGCGGCTCCATGGTCAAGTGGCTCAACACCCTGCACCCCTGGGAAGTCGCCGAGCCACTGCGTCAGTTCGCCCTCCAGCACCCCGTCGGCTCCGGCCTCGTCATCGCCTTCCTCCAGGTCATCGTGGGCGTGCTCACGATCCTGGGCTGCTGGCAGCGGATCGGTGCCGCCGTCGGCGCGCTGCTCTCCGCCGCGCTCCTGCTCACCGTCAGCTGGAAGAGCGTCCCCGCCTACGACGCGCCCGACATCATCTACCTCGCCGCCTGGTCCCCGCTGATCATCGCCGGCGCCCCCGTCTACTCCATCGACGGACGCCTCGCCGGCAGCGCCTGGCGCCGCCTCGGACCCCGCTCCGACATCTGGGAGCTGCGTCGCTACGTCCTGCGCCGCGGCGCCCTCGTCACGGCCGTCGTCATCGGGCTCACCCTGCTGATCGGCTCGATGCTCGGCGGTGCCGTCCGCGACGCCGACCGCATCATCGTCCCCGGCCCCGGCGACGCCCCGCGCAACGAACTCCCCGGCTCCCCGCTGCCGCAGCCACCCGGCGAGCGCAAGAAGACCCCGTCCGCCTCCACCTCGCCCACCCAGGGCGCCACGGCGGGCACGGCCAGCCCCTCCGGCGCCGCCACCACCCCGGGCGCCACCAGGGACACCAGCACCACCACCGGCGCCCCCAGCCAGACCCAGGGCACCGGCCAGGCCCCGCCCCAGCAGTCCTCCCCGACCGGAGGCGCCCCCAGCACCAGCTCAGGACCGACCGGCGGCACCGGCTCCACGGGCGGCACCGGCGGCACGACAGGCGGCTCGGACACCGGAGGCTCCTCCGGCGAACCGGGCCTGGTAGGCGGCCTGTTGGGGTAGCTGAGCCGGTGGGAGGCATTCTTGGGCAGCCCACCGGCTGACTCCGACGACAGCAGCACAGAAGGGCCCCGCACCGAAAGGTGCGGGGCCCTTCTGACGCAACCGCTAGCGCCCCAGAGCGGCCAGCTCCTTGGCCGCCTCCTTCAGATCCTTCGCGGTGTCGATGGCCCGCCAGTACGCCCCGTGCGGAATCGGATACCCGGCGAGCCGCCGCTCGCGCGCCAGATGCGGGAACGTGGTCCGCTCGTGGTCGCCCCGCTCCGGAAGCATCCCGGCGAACTCGGGGGAGAAGACGTACACACCCGCGTTGATCTCGTACGTGGTCGGCGGCGACTCGATGAAGTCCGTGACCCGGCCGAACCCGTCGGTCTGCACGGCACCCCACGGAATCCGCGGCCGCGCCAACGCCAGCGTCGCGACCGCGTCGCGCTCGGTGTGGAAGTCCGCCATCTCGCGCAGCGAGAACCTGGTCCAGATGTCGCCGTTCGTGGCGTACCAGGGCTGGTCCGGGTGCGGCAGACGCGCCGCCGCGTACTTGAGGCCGCCACCGCGGCCCAGCGGCTCGGTCTCGACGACCGTCGTCACGTTCACGGGCAGATCGGCCGAGTCCAGCCACTTCTGGAGGACGTCGGCGAGATGGCCACAGCTGACCACGACGTCCGTCACGCCCTCCTCGGCGAGCCAGGCAAGCTGATGGCCGATGATCGGAGTCCCCGTGCCGGGGATCTCGACCATCGGCTTGGGCCGGTCGTCGGTGTACGGGCGCAGGCGAGAGCCCTGGCCACCTGCCAGGACGACGGCTTGAACGGGGCGGGACGCGGCGTTCGGATCGGTCATGCCCGAACTGTACGTGGCGTCCCGCGCGCGGATTCTTCCGGTAACCGTTTCTTATTCAGCCGTAACTCTCCACAAGCGGAATAAAGGCCTCCACCCGGTCGGGAGGAGGCCGTTGCCTCAGCTGTGGGCGGCCGCCACACCCGTCGCGTAGGAGGTGTCGCAGACGGGGCGGGCGTAGGACTGCGCACGCGTCGGGCCGTAGACCCGCACCGCCGCGCGGCCGAGCGCGCGGGCGATCGACACACAGTGCCTGGCGAGCGACGGACGGCCGTTCACGGCCTCCTGGAGGTGTGTGAGGGCGACGCCCGGGTTCTCCTCCTGGAGCTCGGTCAGGAGCTTGTCGCGCAGTACGTCCTGCGGCGCGCGTGCCCTGGCCTTCGAGGAGGCGCCGGCCGCCGAGACGTCGGAGGCGGTGAGCACGGAGCCCGAGGGATTCCCCGACCAGTCGACTCGGGTGACCGCGAGGGTCCCGGAGAGCACCAGGACGACGGGCAGGACAAGGGCGAGCGTGCGGCCGATACGTCGGGCGGGGCCCCGGCCGCGTCGCGTCTGTTGGTTAGTGGAGTGCTTCACGCGTGTGAGGGTAGCGCGGGGTGATGATTTGGCGACATTTAGTCACCGGTTCGGGGGATGAAGTGGTGCCTCGAATTGGGTAAGGCGTTGACGCACGCTGCTCGAAATGCCCGGTCTGCCGGGGTATTTGTCGACACTGTTTCGAACGTGAGAAGGGCCCCGCAGCAGTCTGCGGGGCCCTCTTCGTCAACCTGGGTGAATTACCCCGGGATGTACTGCCTGTGGGTCAGTCCTCAGTCGGAGAGACGCTCACCCGTGGACGTCGAGAACACGTGGGTCTCGCCCGAGCGCGGCACGACGTGCAGCGTGCTGCCCTTCTCCGGGACGTCACGGCCGCTGACGCGGACCACGAGGTCCTTGGAGTCGCCGTCGAGCTTGGCGGTGCCGTAGACGTACGCGTCGGCGCCGAGCTCCTCGACCACGTTCACGGTGACCGCGAGACCCAGGTCCGCGTCCGCGCCCGCCACCTCGAAGTGCTCGGGGCGGACACCCACGGTCACGGTCTTGTCGGTGATGCCGGAGACCGCGTCACGCTGGACCGGGACGACGCTCTTGCCGAACTTCACACCGCCGTCGGTGATCGGGACCTCGACCAGGTTCATCGCGGGGGAGCCGATGAAGCCGGCGACGAACAGGTTCGCCGGGCGGTCGTACATGTTGCGCGGGGTGTCGACCTGCTGGAGCAGACCGTCCTTCAGCACGGCCACCCGGTCGCCCATCGTCATGGCCTCGACCTGGTCGTGGGTGACGTAGACGGTGGTGATGCCGAGACGGCGCTGGAGGGACGCGATCTGCGTACGCGTGGAGACACGGAGCTTGGCGTCCAGGTTGGACAGCGGCTCGTCCATGAGGAACACCTGCGGCTCACGCACGATGGCGCGACCCATGGCGACACGCTGACGCTGACCACCGGAGAGCGCCTTCGGCTTGCGGGCCAGGTAGTCGGTGAGGTCGAGGATCTTCGCCGCGTCCTCGACCTTCTGGCGGATCTCCGCCTTCGGCACGCCGGCGATCTTGAGCGCGAAGCCCATGTTGTCGGCGACGGTCATGTGCGGGTACAGCGCGTAGTTCTGGAACACCATGGCGATGTCCCGGTCCTTCGGCGGCAGGTGCGTGACGTCACGGTCACCGATGCGGATCGCACCGCCGTTGACGTCCTCGAGCCCCGCCAGCATGCGGAGCGAGGTGGACTTGCCACAGCCGGACGGACCGACCAGGACGAGGAACTCGCCGTCCTCGATGTGGATGTCGAGCCCGTCGACAGCGGGCTTCTCGGTGCCCGGGTAGATCCGGGTCGCCTTGTCGAACGAAACAGTGGCCATGGTGAAGGGCCCCCTTCTACCGGCAGGAACGTGCCGGACGATCCGTTGTAGGAAGGTGGTGGTGTAGTCCACACAGGTGAACTTGGTGGGACGGTACCTGGCGTTCACCCGATCTGTCAGTAGTCGAGGGCATGTGAACTTCGCCGAAATTTTCGACAGGGCGCGGCCGGGACCTGGGTACACTGCACGGGCGCGTACGCGACAGACGTACGCATGCCTCCTTAGCTCAGATGGCCAGAGCAACGCACTTGTAATGCGTAGGTCGTCGGTTCGAATCCGACAGGGGGCTCTCCACGCGAAAAGCCCAGGTCAGACCCGCTCTGACCTGGGCTTCTTCATGCCCTCCCGCCCAGCGTCCCCAGCGCCTCGTCCGTCAGCCGGTAGACCGTCCACTCGTCCTGCGGACGCGCTCCCAGGGCCTCGTAGAACGCGATCGACGGGGCGTTCCAGTTGAGGACCGACCACTCCAGGCGCTCGTACCCCCGCTCGACGCAGATTCGGGCGAGCTCGGTCAGGAGGGCCTTGCCGTGGCCGCCGCCTCGGGCTTCCGGGCGTACGTAGAGGTCCTCCAGGTAGATGCCGTGGACGCCGCGCCAGGTGGAGAAGTTCAGGAACCACAGGGCGAAGCCGACCGGCTCGCCTGTCGTGTCGTCCTCGGCGATGTGGGCGAAGGCGGCCGGGTGCTCGCCGAAGAGTGCTTCGCGGAGCTGGTCCGGGGTGGCCTTCGCCTCGTCCGGGGCCTTCTCGTAGTCGGCGAGTTCGCGGATCAGGGCGTGGATGACGGGGATGTCGTGGGCGGTGGCGGTGCGGATCATGAAGGGTGGTGGCCTTTCAGGCGGCGGGCGATGTCGAGTTGTTCCGGCTCCAGCGGGCGCCCGTCCTCGATCTCCCACAGGCAGTTCTGGAGTACGCGGCCCAGTGTCCAGGCACGCGCGCGTGGGCGGTCCAGGGCGAGGATGTCCGTCATGGCGTCGAAGCGCCAGCGCACCTCGTCGGGGTCGAAGCGGTTGTCGATGGCGGGGAGGAGGTCGAAGCCGGGGTCGCCGGCGAGGGGTTTGGGGTCGATGGCGAGCCAGGGGGAACGGTCGGCGGCCAGGACGTTCTCGTAGTGGAGGTCCCAGTGCAGGAGGCGGTCTCCGGGTTCGGCCACGACCTCCCGTACCGCCGCCGCGCAGTCGGCGACCAGCCCGCGCGCCTCCGCGTCCGGGATCCGGGTCAGCGCCCACGGTGTCTGTTCCAGCATCGCCCCGGCGATGTCTCCGAGCCCGCGCAGGCCGGCCGGGGCCGGGAACGACGTCAGGTGGGACAGGAGGCGGGCGATGGTGAGGACGGCCTCGCGGGTGTCGGGGACGTGGGAGAGCATGCGGGACGGGTCGAGGCGTTCCAGGAGCATCGTGCCCGTCGTGGGGTCGTGGTCCAGGAGGCGTACGGCGCCGTCGCCGTCCCATGCGCGCAGGGCGACCGGTTCGCCTTCGCTCTCCTCGTCCAGCAACTGGAGTTTCAGTACGGCCGGGAGGCCGTCCGCGCGGCGGACGACCGGCAGGACCAGCGCCGTGACGCCGTGCATGGCGGCGCCGTCCCGGCGTAGGTCCCAGCGGTCGAGGAAGTCCGCTGCCAGCTGGGGCAGTCCGGCGATGAATCTTCGCCCTGCCTCTCCGTTGAACTTCTCCTGCGCCGCCGCCAGTGCCTCCGGAATGTCGATCACCGTTCGAGGCTAATGGCGTGGGTGAAACGGCTCATGCGATTTACCCGGGGCTTCCACAGGGTGTGGAGGTACGTCCGGTTCGAGGAGGAGTTCCTGCGCCGGCGCATGTGCTGGCGACGTTGATCAGTGAGGGTGCGGTGTTGTGGGGCACTTCACGTCCGTGTTGATCGGGCTGGGGGCTATCCGCTGGTCAGGGGGCGTGTGGGACGACGAAATCCGAAGGAGACAGTGGGTGCTGTCAGGGGTTAACGTCCGGCCATGAGCAGCTCGGAACGCGCTGTCGTGAACGGCGGCATCTCCTTCTGGTACGCGGACGACGGCCTCCCGGCGGTGCGGGAACCGCTCTCCGGTGACGCGACCGCGGACGTCGTGATCGTCGGCGGTGGGTACACGGGACTGTGGACCGCGTACTACCTGAAGAAGGCGGCGCCCTTCCTCCAGGTCACCGTCCTGGAGCAGAAGTTCTGCGGATACGGGGCGTCCGGCCGCAACGGCGGCTGGCTCTACAACGGCGTCGCCGGTCGTGACCGGTACGCGCGGCTGCACGGTCACGAGGCCGCCGTACGGCTCCAGAAGGCCATGAACGACACCGTGGACGAGGTCGTGCGGGTCGCCGGGGAGGAGGGCGTCGACGCGGACCTCCACAAGGGCGGAGTGCTCGAAGTCGCCACCACGCCCGCCCAGTTGGCGCGGCTGAAGGACTTCCACGCGCACGAGCTGTCGTACGGCGAGAAGGACCGTGAGCTGTACGGCGCCCGGGAGACCGCGGAGCGGATCCGGGTCGCCGGGGCGGTCGGCTCCTCGTGGACGCCGCACGGTGCGCGCGTGCACCCCGTGAAGCTGGTGAAGGGGCTCGCGGCGGTCGTCGAGGCGCTGGGGGTCGTCATCCATGAGCAGACGCCGGTGACGGAGATCCGTCCGAAGCACGCGGTCACGCCGTACGGCACGGTCCGTGCGCCCTATGTCCTGCGCTGCACCGAGGGGTTCACCGCGAACCTGAAGGGTCAGCGGCGGACCTGGCTGCCGATGAACTCCTCCATGGTCGTCACCGAGCCGCTGTCCGACGAGCAGTGGGAGTCGGTGGGCTGGGACGGGCGGGAGGCGCTCGGGGACATGGCGCACGCGTACATGTACGCCCAGCGCACCGAGGACGGGCGGATCGCGCTGGGCGGGCGCGGGGTGCCGTATCGCTTCGGGTCGAGGACGGACAACGACGGGCGGACGCAGGACGCGACGATCGAGGCGCTGCGGGAGATCCTTGTCCGGTTCTTCCCCTCGCTGGCGGGGGTGAGGGTCGAGCACGCCTGGTCGGGGGTGCTGGGGGTGCCGCGGGACTGGTGCGCGACGGTGACGCTGGACCGGGCCACGGGGCTGGGCTGGGCGGGGGGTTACGTCGGCTCCGGTGTGGCCACGACGAACCTTGCCGCGCGGACGCTGCGGGATCTGGTGCAGTGGGACTCCGGGCAGGGCGGGAGGACCGAGCTGACGGATCTGCCGTGGATGGGGCACAAGGTGCGCAAGTGGGAGCCGGAGCCGTTGCGGTGGCTGGGGGTGCAGGGGATGTACGCGACGTACCGGGCCGCGGATCGGCGGGAGACGGCGACGCACCGTGCGGAGTCCTCGCGGCTGGCGCGCGTCGCGGATCGGGTCGCGGGGCGTCACTAGGGCGATGACCACGAGGTCCCACCGGCGGCCAGGTCGGTGGCCGCGGTGGATTGATTCGTTCGGGTGACGCTCGCCTGGTCAGCCTGGTCAGCCTGGTCAGCCTGGTCAGAAGGCATCTGGGCGTGTCATGGCACGAGGACGACCTTTCCGATGGTTCCGCGCGTCTCCAGTGCCCGGTGGGCGGCGGCCGCCTCGGCGAGGGGGAAGCGGTGGACCGCCGGGGTGAGGCGGCCTGCGGCGGCCTCGGTGAGGGCGCGTAGTTCGAGGGTGCGGACGGGGTTGGGGCCGCCGGCCTTCTGCATCATCACGGGGCCCAGGACCTGTTCCGACACGCCCTCGACGAGGTAGGGCTCGCCGTCGTGGATGCCTTCTCCCGACCAGCCGAAGACGATGTGCTTGCCGCCCGGGCCGAGGAGCGCGACGGCTTCGCGGGCGACGTCGCCGCCGACGCCGTCGAAGACGACGGTGGCGGCGCGTCCGCCGAGGTGGGCGCGGACCTTGTCGGGCCAGGAGGGGTCCTTGTAGTCGACGGCGAGGTCGGCGCCGTTCGCCTCCACGCGGGCCACCTTCTTTGGGCCGCCCGCCAGTCCGATGACGGTGGCGCCGGCGTTCTTGGCGTACTGCACGAGGAGGGTGCCGATGCCGCCGGCGGCGGCCGGGATCACGGCGACCGAGTCGGGGCCGAGGTCGGTGAACTGGAGGATCCCCATCGTCGTACGGCCTGTTCCGATCATGGCGACGGCCTCGGCGGCGTCGAGGTTCGCCGGGATCTCGTGGACGCGGTCGACGTCGGTGACGGCGAGTTCGGCGTAGCCGCCGGGGGCGAAGCCGAGGTGGGCGACGACGTGCTTGCCGAGCCAGAGGGCGGCGACACCGTCGCCGAGCGACTCGATGACTCCGGCGACCTCACGGCCGGGGATGGTGGGCAGTTCGGTCGGGGCGGGGAGGGGGCCCTGCGCGCCCTCGCGCAGGGCGGTGTCCAGGAGGTGGACGCCGGCCGCCTCGACGGCGATACGGACCTGGCCGGGGCCCGGGAGCGGGGCCTCGACCTCCTCGTGGACGAGGTTCTCGGCCGGGCCGAAGGCGTGCAGTCGGATGGCGTGCATGTGTGGTCCCCCTGTGGGCTGTCGAGGCCTGGGCCGGGGCGGCCCGGGCTGTCGGGACCCCACTCTTCAACCTCAAGCATGCTTGAGGTCAAGGGTGTGCCGGCCGAGGGCCAGCGATACGGCGGTGAGGGCGCTGTTGAAGGACACCTCGGACAGCACGCCGGGGGCGGCGACCTGGTCCCCTGCGAGGTAGACGCCGTCGCCGCGATCGATGGCGGGGCGGTCGCGCCACCTGGCGCCGGGCAGGTCGACGGCGCCGGTACGGCCCGCAGCGACGGCCTCGCGGCGCCAGGTGACGCGGTCGCGCCAGCCGTCGAAGGCGAGGTCGAGAAGCTGCTCGGCGCGGGCGATGCCGTCGGCCTTCGACTCGTTCGGGGCGAGCGGGATCTGACCCTGGATCAGCTGTTCGCCGGCGGGGGCGAGGCTGCGGTCCTGTGCGGTGAACCGCTCGATCCAGCCGGGGGAGTCGAGGTCGGAGACGGCGAAGGCGTCGCCGCGGCGCGTGCGGACGGCCAGGTCGATGAGTGCGGTGCGGCCACTGGTCCAGGTCAGCGAGTCATCGCCGAGGAGACGGCGGGCGGCGTCCAGGGAGGTGGCGACGACGACGGGGGTGCCGGTCGGGAGGGTGTCGACGCGTGACAGGGTCTCCACCCGTACGCCCAGGTTCCAGGCGCGGGCGGCCATGCGGTCGATGACGCTTCCCCAGCCGCCGCGCGGGTAGTGGGCCTCCGGCGGCAGCTTGGTGGCGCGGCGCAGGCGCTCCTGCACGAACGCGGCGGACAGCGCGCCGGGGTCGTGGTGGAAGAGGGCGACGGCGGAGTAGTGGGCGGCCGCGCGGGCGCCCTCCTCGCCGGCCTGCGCGGTGGCCCAGGTGAGGAAGTCGGTGTCGACGGGCGCCTGCCGGGAGGCGCGGCGCAGCAGCTTCAGCATGGCGAAGGGCGGGGTGCGACGCAGGACACCGTGGTGCCGCAGGCGCAGCCGGGCCGCCTCCAGCGGCGGGATCGGCGCGAGCGGGCCGATCAGGTCGCGCTGCCTGAGCCAGGACCAGTGCGGGCCGCCGCTGTAGAAGGCGTGCGGGCCTTCGTTCGTCTTGTACGGCCCCTCGGCGGTGCGGGCGCGGCCGCCGAGGGTGTGATGGGCTTCGTAGACGGTGACCTTGGCGCCCGCCTCGGCGGCGGTGACGGCCGCGGTGAGTCCGGCGAAACCGCCGCCGATGACGGTGATGCGGTGCATGGCTGGGATCTCCCTCGGGTCGGGGTCGCCTTGCTGGACGTGCCGTTGCCTGTGCGGGGTGCTTCGTGAGGAGCGGGGTCTTCGTGAGTACGACGAACCGGGCGCCCTGTTTTGTGACAGCGGCGGAGTCGTCGCAGGCCAGGACGTTCGCCCTGGCGTTGTCAGTGGTGGGGTGCAGCATGGGGGCATGGCGAGGAGAGCGGCAGGTGGAGCCGGCGGGGCCGGAGTGAAGGGTGCGCGGCGGCCGGAGGTGCGGCTGCCACCGCTGGTGGCCTACGACGGCGGCGGGCTGGAGCCGGACGGGGACTACGACGGGCTGGAGTTCACGGAGGCGGACTTCGCGGGACAGGACGCCTCGGGCGCCCGCTTCATGGACTGCGCGCTGACGGGGTGCGCGCTGGACGAGACGCGGCTGCGCAACGCCCGCCTGCTGGACTCGGTCCTCACCGGCGTCCGGGGCGTGGGGACCAACCTCTCCGAGGCGACCCTGCGGGACGTGGAGCTGATCGACGCCCGGCTGGGCGGGGTGCAGTTGCACGGGGCGGTCCTGGAGCGGGTGGTGATCCGCGGCGGCAAGATCGACTATCTGAACCTGCGTTCGGGGAGCCTGCGGGACGTCGTCTTCGAGAGCTGTGTCCTCGTCGAGCCGGACTTCGGCGGGGCCCGGCTGGAGCGGGTGGAGTTCGTGGACTGCGCGCTGAAGCGGGCGGACCTCACGGGGGTGACGCTCACGGACGTGGATCTGCGGGGCGCGGTCGAGATCGACATCGCGCGGGGTGTGGAGCGGCTCGCGGGGGCGGTCGTCAGCACCGCGCAACTGCTGGATCTGGCACCGGTGCTGGCGGGCCAGATGGGGATCAGGGTGGAGGGCTGACGGCAGGGAGCTGCGGGGGTACGCGATACCGGCGGGCCCCGGGCACACGGTGCTGTTCTTCCCGGACCCGGGGGCCGGCGCGATCGAGCTGGCTGGACGGCTGAGCCGGCTGCTGGGGGCGGCGACGCCGAGCTCGTACGTCCATGACTCGGACGTGCTGGATCTGCGGGTCTTCGAGGACGGGGAGGACGGGCGGGTCAGCGGATTCTGGGGAAGCGGGCCTGGAGGGTCCAGATCGCCGGGTTCTCGGCGAGGTCGTCGTGGAGGTCGCACAGGTCGGCGAGCAGGTCGTGGAGGAAGTCCCGTGCCTCGCGGCGGAGTTCGGAGTGGGAGAAGGTCAGCGGCGGATCCTCGGCCGGCATCCAGTCGGACTCGATGTCGACCCAGCCGAAGCGGCGCTCGAAGAGCATGCGGTCGGTGGACTCGGTGAAGTCGAGTTCCGCGTGCTGGGGGCGGGAGGCCCGGGAGCCGGCCGGGTCGAGGTCGAGGCGTTCCACGATGTCGCACAGCGCCCACGCGAAGTCGAGCACCGGTACCCATCCCCAGGCTGTGGACAGTTCCCGGTCCGCCTTGGTGTCGGCGAGATAGACGTCACCGCAGAACAGGTCGTGGCGCAGCGCGTGGACGTCCGCGCGGCGGTAGTCCGTCTGGGGCGGGTCCGGGAAGCGGTTGGAGAGGGCGTAGCCGATGTCGAGCACGTACGAGATGGTGTCACGGCGTGGTGGGGGGACGGACGGGGTGACCGTGCGCGGGGCACGGAGCGCCGACGGGGTGGCGGTGCGCCGGGTCCGGGGGCCGGCGTGGGGTGGTGGTGCGCCGGGTTCGGAGGCGTGACGGGGTGGTGGTGTGTCGACCTAGGATCACTGGCGTGTCCCGTTCCGTGTGCCTTGTCCCGGCCTGTGCCTCCGTTCTGCTCGTCCTCGCGCTCTCGGCGTGCGCCGGCGGTGGGGTGCAGGGCACTCCCGGCGGCTCCGGTGTGCGCGACCCGTACTTTCCGAAGGCGGGCAACGGCGGGTACGACGTCGGTCACTACGCGCTGCGGCTCTCGTACGACCCCGAAGCGGAGCACCTGTCCGGCACGGCGGTCGTCACCGCAAGGGCCACGCAGGATCTGTCCGCCTTCGACCTGGATCTGAAGGGGCTGGACGTCGAGGAGGTCACGGTCGAGGGGGAGAAGGCCCGCTGGAACCGGGCCGGGCAGGAGCTGACCGTCCGCCCGGGAGACGAGCTGGACAAGGGGGAGACGTTCGAGGTGCGGGTCCGCTACTCGGGCACCCCGCAGACCATCACCGACCCGGACGGCTCCGAGGAGGGCTGGCTGCCCACGGAGAGCGGTGCGGTCGGGCTCGGCGAGCCGACGGGATCGATGGCGTGGTTCCCCGGCAACCACCACCCCTCCGACAAGGCGTCGTACGACATCGCGGTCACCGTGCCGGAGGGCCTCCAGGCCGTGTCCAACGGGGAGTTGACGGGCGAGACGACCAGCGGGGGCCGTACGACCTTCACCTGGCACACCGCCGAGCCCATGGCGAGTCACGTCGCCACGCTCGCGGTCGGCGACTACGGCATCCGCCGCTCCACCGCCGGTGACCTCCCGGTGTACACGGCACTCGCCCCGGGGCAGGCGAAGGCGAGCGCGAAGGTGCTGGCCCGGCTGCCGGAGGTCATGGAGTGGGCGGAGTACAACTTCGGCCCGTACCCCTTCTCCTCCACCGGCGCGATCGTCGGCGGCGTGGACGACGCCGGGTACGCGCTGGAGACGCAGAACCGCCCCTTCTTCCCCGGCGCCCCGGACACCGGGCTCCTCGTCCATGAGCTCGCGCACCAGTGGTTCGGGAACTCCGTCACGCCGAGGACCTGGCGAGACATGTGGCTCAACGAGGGGTTCGCGACGTACGCGGAGTGGCTGTGGGAGGAGGACGAGGGCGGCGACAGCGCCCAGGAGACCTTCGACGCGCTCTACGACCACGGCGAGGACAGATTCGAGGACCTCTGGTCCTTCCCGCCGGCCAAGCCCACCAGCGCCGCGCACATCTCCGACGAGGGCCCCGTCTACCAGCGCGCCGCGATGGTCGTCCACAAGATCCGCCAGACCGTCGGCGACGACACCTTCTACGACATCGTCCAGGGCTGGACGGCCGCCCACCGCCACGGCAACGCGGACACCGACGACTTCACGGCGTACGTGGAGAAGCGGGCGCCGGACGAGGACTTCGACGGGATCTGGGAGGAGTGGTTGTACGGGGAGGGGAAGCCGGAGCAGCGGTGAGACGACCGGAGTCCGGGCGGGCCCTGGGGTGGGCGGACGTCGGGGCGGGCCCTGGGGCGGACGGACGGGGTACCCGCGAGGGGCGTCCACTCCACCGGCGTCAGTCCCCGTCGAACCCGTCGAACGCGTCGAGCCGCCGCGCGAGGTCCGGCGGCCACATCGCCTCGGACGCCTCCCTGAGGTCCTTCCGGGTCCACCAGCGCCAGGTGAGGATGAGGTCCTCGGCGTGGACGGCGGCGAGGTGGGGGCCGGTGGGTTCGCGGCGCGGGCCGTGGGTGACGTAGATGTGCTCGTGCTGGTGGACGGGGCCGGCGGAGGCGTGCGTGAAGTCGTGCTCCCAGGTGCACAGCAGCGGGCCCGCCGTCAGGTCCGTCCAGCCCGTCTCCTCGCGCAGTTCGCGCAGAGCGCCCTCGACGGGGCTCTCGTCCGGGTCCAGGCCGCCGCCGGGCATGGCCCAGTGGATGCCGACCTCGACGTTGTCGTACCGCAGGAGGAAGACCGCGCCCTCGGGGTCGAGCACGGCGACCCGGGCGGCTCGGCGCGGAGTGCGCAGCGGCTTGCGCAGGACCGCGCAGGGGCGGCCGAGGTCGCGGTCGTCGCGGTGGTCGATCACCTCGTAGCCGAGGGCGGTCCAGAAGGCGAGGCCCTTGGGGTTGGTGTCGAGGACGGCGAGACGGAGGGCGCTGCGGCCCGCCGCGCGGAAGCGGTCCTCGACGAGGGACGCCAACCGCCGCCCGTACCCCTGCCGTTGTAGGCCCGTGTCCACCATCAGCAGTCCGATCCAGGGGTCCGGGTCGGCCGGGTCGGGATGGTGGGCGAGGGTGATCACGATCCCGACGAGCCGTCCCTCGCTGCGGGCGAGCAGCACCTCGGCGCCCGGGTCCGCGAGATCGTCGGCCAGCGCGGCCGCCACCTGCTCCGGGCGCACGTCGTCCGGGTCCGGGAACTCCCCGCTGAGGGCGTGGAACTCACGGTTGGCGGCGTAGAGCGCGGTGAGTTCGGTGAGGACGGGGGCCGGGATGTCGCGGTCGGGGGTGAGGGGGACGGGGGCGAGGATCATGCGGGGCAACTTATCGCGCACACGTCATGCGCATCCTCGTAACACCACACCTCGCCGGGCATCTGGCGAGGTGTGCCGCACCGCCCCTCGTGGCGCCCGTCGGCACGTGCCCCGAAACGCCGGAACCCCCGGCCGAAGCCAGGGGTTCCTGCACAGCGTGGTGTCCTGTGCCCGTCAGGCGTCGGACGTCAGACGTTCACACCGAAGTCCGACGCGATGCCCGCGAGGCCCGAGGCGTAGCCCTGGCCGACGGCGCGGAACTTCCACTCGGCGCCGTTGCGGTACAGCTCGCCGAAGACCATGGCGGTCTCGGTGGCCGCGTCCTCGGACAGGTCGTAGCGGGCGATCTCGGCGCCGCCGGCCTGGTTGACGATGCGGATGTAGGCGTTGCGGACCTGGCCGAAGTTCTGCGAACGGTTCTCGGCGTCGTAGATCGAGACCGGGAAGACGATCTTGTCGACGTCGGCGGGGAGGCCCGCGAGGTTGACGTTGATCGCCTCGTCGTCGCCCGCGCCCTCGCCGGTGCGGTTGTCACCGGTGTGGACGATGGTCTGGTCCGGGGTCTGCTTGTTGTTGAAGAAGACGAAGTGGCCGTCGGAGTAGACCTTGCCCGTCGGGTTGACCGCGATCGCGGAGGCGTCGAGGTCGAAGTCCGTGCCGGTGGTGGTGCGGACGTCCCAGCCCAGGCCCACGGTGACGGCAGTCAGGCCCGGGGCCTCCTTGGTGAGCGAGACGTTGCCACCCTTGGACAGGCTTACAGCCATGGTTGGGATCCTTCCCTCGTTATGCATTGCACAGGCGGTACGGGCTTGAAGCTACATCTACCCCCAAGAACGCGGAGAGGGGCGACAAGGTTCCAGGTGTCTTTACTTTCTTTACCAAGCGGGGTGAGGGGGTCGGGCGCAGCCGGAAGGGATATTCGCGTGACGTGTGCGGGTCAGCCGCGCGACCATAGGGGGCATGTCCGGTCCTCACGTCATCCGCGGCTCCGTCTCCCTTCCCGAGGCCGAGCTCATGTGGCGTTTCTCGCGGTCGTCCGGACCGGGCGGCCAGCACGTCAACACCAGCGACTCGCAGGTGGAGCTCCGCTTCGACCTGGCCAAGACGGAGTCCCTGCCCGAGGTGTGGAAGCAGCGGGCCCTGGAACGCCTGTCCACCCGCCTCGTCGACGGCGTCCTCACGGTCCGCTCCTCCGAGCACCGCTCCCAGTGGCGCAACCGTGAGACCGCCGCCGTACGCCTCGCCGCCCTCCTCGCCGAAGCCACCGCCCCACCCCCCAAGCCCCGCAGACCCACCCGCATCCCACGAGGCATCAACGAACGCCGCCTGCGCGAGAAGAAGCAGCGAGCGGAGACGAAGCGCGGCCGGACGGGCCGCGACTGGGGCTAGCGCCGCGGCGCGCGGGCAGGGGTGACGGGCGGACCTGTCCCATGCCGGGCCTCGGTCACCCACGGTTTCGCCGCCCGGCGTCGGGACGCAGCCGCCGATGCCGGCGCCGACGGTTGGGCCTGTCACATCTGTGTCCTCCCGTTCGTCAGAGCGGTGGGACCACCCCGGCGGTGTGACGAGAGGGCAGAGGGCGATGAGTGAGAGTGAGTTTCTTGCCGAGCGGTTCGAGGCGTACCGGGGGCATTTGAGGGCCGTTGCCTATCGGATGCTCGGGTCCGCCGCGGAGGCGGACGACGCGGTGCAGGAGGCGTGGTTCCGGCTGAGTCGTTCCGACACCCGGCAGGTGGAGAATCTCGGCGGATGGCTGACCACGGTCGTCGGGCGGGTCTGTCTGGACATGCTGCGGTCCCGCAAGGCACGTGCCGAGCAGCCGCTGGAGCCGGACGTACCGCTGCCCGGCGAGGCCCCCGACCCCGAGCAGGACGCGCTGCTCGCCGACTCGGTCGGCGTCGCGCTGCTCGTCGTACTCGAGACGCTGACGCCCGCCGAACGACTCGCGTTCGTGCTGCACGACCTGTTCGCGGTGCCGTTCGAGGACGTCGCCGACATCGTGGGCCGTACCCCGGCCGCGGCACGGCAGCTCGCCAGCCGGGCCCGGCGCCGGGTACAGGGCGCGCCGACGCCCGACGCGGACCTGGTCCGGCAGCGGGAGGTCGTCGACGCCTTCCTGGCCGCCGCGCGCGAGGGCGACTTCGACGCGCTGGTGGACGTACTCGACCCGGACGTCGTGGCGCGTGCCGAGGCCGGTGTCACGGCGGGTGCCCTCGCGGTGGCGAAGGGCGCGACGAGCTTCGCGAGCCTCGCCCTGGTCGCACGGCCCGCGCTGGTCGACGGGGCGACGGGGCTCGCGGTGCTGGTGGACGGCCGGGTGGAGCGGACGCTGGCCTTCACGTTCGTACGGGACCGGATCGCCGTGATCGACGTGGTGACCGCCCCCGCGCGCGTGGCCGACCTCGACGTCGAGCTCCTCTAGAGGCAGTGAAGTGATTGGCGGATCCGTCCCCACTCCGGTCGGCAAAGCACCAGGTGACCGCCCCCGCACCTGGGACGCATCCGCCAATCACCGAACCCCTCAAGCCCGCCCCGCCCCCGTCAGTCCAACTGCCGGTACCGGCCCCTGAAGTACGCCAGCGGCCCCCCGTCCGCGCTCGGCACCCCCGCCGTCAGGACCCGGCCGATCACCAAGGTGTGGTCGCCCGCCCGGACCCGCTGTTCCGTGCGGCACTCCAGGGTCGCCAGGGCGCCGCCCACCAGGAGGGCGCCGGTGGCCTCGCCCCGGGTGTAGGGGATGTCCTCGAAGAGGAGGCGGTCGCTGATGCGGCCCTTCATGGCGAAGCGGCCGGCGATGTGGCGCTGGCTCTCGGAGAGGACCGAGACGGCCCAGAAGGGCTGTTCGTCGAGGAGGTCGTCCATACGGGAGCCCTCGCGCAGGCTGACCAGCACCAGCGGCGGGTCCAGGGACACCGACATGAAGGCGGTGGCCGTCATACCGACGTCCTCGCCCCCCGGCCCCTCGGCGTCGAGCGGGGGCTCGTAGGCGGTCACCAGGACCACACCCGCGGCCAGCCGGGACATGGCGGCGCGGAACTCGTCGTTGCTCACCCCCACAGGATGCCCGGAGGCGGTCGCGGCGGTGATCGGGAAAGTGTTCGGCACGTCGGGAACGCTAGTGTCCGCCGGGTGCGGACCGCATCGGACCTCCGCCCGAGCCGGGGCCCGTTCTCGGACCTAGGACCCCCCGATCAGCCCCTCCCCGCCAACCTCCACAAACCCACAAAGTTTGCGTTCAGTAAACGCACAGGGAAAACGCAGAAACCCCACTCAATTGTTCATCTTTCGCTGTGACTTGAGTCACAAGGGGCATTAATTGTTGACCCTGTGTACCGAGTGAGCAGCGCGCTGTGATTCAGTGGCGGGGAAGCTGCCAGAACGATACGCCGATGAGAACCCTTGATTCGCTGCGAGGTCTCGGGGGGAGGGCGAGCATGGAGACCGAGTCGGAGCCCTACGTCCGTCTTGCGACTCTGCGACAACTGCATCAGGTCATGGCGGACATGAACACCGCCCGATCCCTGGCGGACACCTTGCAGACCGTCGCCGACGGAGTGGTCACCGGCCTCGGCTACGAACTGGCGTGCGTCAATCTCGTCCGCCCCGACGGCGACCTCGTCGTCGCCGCCTTCGCGGGCAACCCCGCGGCCGAGGCGCTCATCACCGGCCGGGTCGGCTCCCGCGACTCCTGGGAGCGCCGGCTGAGCATGGGGGAGAACTGGGGCGACCTGGTCTTCATCCCGCACACCGAGGGCTGGATCCTCGACGACGACGACGTACCGCAGTGGTACACCGACGGCCCCGCGCCCCGCTTCGAGGACGAGTGGCACCCCTCCGACCGGCTCTTCGCCCCCATGTTCACGCCCGGCGTGGGCGGCAGCTCCTGCGGTGAGCTGATCGGCGTGCTGTCCGTGGACCGGCCGCGCAACGGCCGCCGGCCGGGTGCCTGGGGGCGCGAAGCGCTGCAGATGTACGCGTTCCAGGCCGCCATCGCGATCAGCAACGCGCGCCTGCGCGCCAACATGCAGCGCGCCCTGGTCAGGCTGGAGCGCGAACAGCAGGCCCTGCGGGCGAGTGAAGAGAGCTTTCGGCAGGCCTTCGAGTACGCCCCCTCCGGCATGGCCATCGCCGAGATGGGCGGCGACCAGCACGGCCGGATCCTGCGGACCAACGACGCCCTGTGCCGTCTCCTGGGCCGTCCCGCCTCCGCGATGCGCCGCTACTCCTTCTCCGACCTGGTCCACCCCGAGGACATAGGGACGCTGCTGAGGACCTCGGCGGAGGGTGGCCGCGCGGAGCTGCGCCTGGGCCGCCGCGACGGCACCTACCTCTGGGTCTCGCTCCGCAACTCCGTCGTCGCCGACGCCGCCGACGGCCCCCGGTTTCTCCTCACCCATGTCGAGGACATAGAGGACCGCAAGCGCCGCGAGCTCCAGCTCGCCCACCGGGCCTCCCACGACTCCCTCACCGGTCTGCCGAACTCGGCCGAACTGCGCGCCCGGCTCTCCGCGCGGCTGTGCAAGCGCCCCACCCACGCCGCCCTCGAATCCATCGACGCGGCCTTCGGCCACCCCGCCTACGACGCCAACGGCCACGGCTTCGACTTCCGGCCCGGCGCCGAGGCGTTCGACGCCGCCTTCGATCACCATGTGCACACCGTCGCCCCCGAGGGTGAGAATGACGACGGCACCAAGGGGCTCGCGGTCCTCTTCTGCGACCTCGACGGCTTCAAGTCGATCAACGACCGGTTCGGGCACAACGCCGGTGACGCGGTCCTCATCGAGGTCGCCCGCCGGCTGTCCCGCCAGGTCCGCGACGGCGACACCGTGGCCCGGCTCGGCGGCGACGAGTTCGTGATCCTCGCCGACGGCCTCGGCCGCGCGGACGCCGCCGACCTCGCCGTACGCCTGCGCAACGAGATCATCCAGCCCATCCGAGCCGAGGGCCGGGCCGTCCGCGTCGGCGCCAGCTTCGGCATCGGCTGGGCGCACTGCGGGATGACGGCGGACGAAGTGTTGAAGTCCGCCGACGAGCGGATGTACGTAGAGAAACGATCTCGTCCCAAACAACACAGACGCGCGGGATGATCTCCAGGTCAGCGAGCTGATGCGATCCGAGTCACCCGTTTGGGGCAGCAGGAGCGGGTAGGCTCGCCATTTACCACGCGAACCGCATCCGTCCCCGCACCTGCTGAGGAGTACCTGGGATGACGTCCGGCACCACCGGCGCGAACACGCCGCCCGAGGACGACGACCCGTTCGGCTACCTCTACGCCGACGGACAGGCCAACGGAGCCCAGCCGCCCTCCGGTGGCTACGGCTACCCGGGCTCCGTCAACCGGGTACGCGCGGTCGGCCAGCGCCAGTACGGACAGCCGCAGCAGCAGACCGCGCCGTACGGGCAGGTCCCGCAGCAGCAGGGCGCCTACGGCCAGCCCAACAACGCGCACTACGCCGCGCCGGAGACCTTCCCGGGCGGCGCCCCCACCACCCAGCACCCGCAGCAGGGGTACGGCGGTGGCGGCCGCGGCCGGGGTCCCAACACCAAGGGTCTGCTGATCGGCGCCATCGCGGTGGTCGCCGCGGTCGTCATCGGCATCGGGGTGGCCATGCTGGGCGGCGACGGCGACGACGACGCCTCCGGCAACCAGGCCAGCGCCACGCCCTCCGCCCAGCAGAGCAGCGAGCCGAGCCAGGCGGCCAGCAGCGCGGCGGCCGACGAGGAGGACCTGCCGAAGATCGACGCCAAGGCCCTCGCGCTCAGCCCCGGTGTGGCCACGGCGACGGACATCCAGGGCGCCAAGGCGGACGGCGGTGCCTACCTCACCGGCTTCAACGCCGTCGGGGCCTCGGTCACGTGGAATGTCAGCGGCATCCCGAAGACCGGCAAGTACACGCTGTACGTCGGCTACAGCGTCCCCGGCAAGGACGCCACCGCCACCCTCACGGTCAACGGCACGGCCTCCACCACTCCGGTCGGCATGGACAACTACGCCAAGGCCGCCGAGGGCGACTACACCAAGGGCTGGACGCAGACCTACAACTACGTTCAGCTCAACAAGGGTTCGAACACCATCAAGGTCTCCTGCGAGCAGGGCAACCAGTGCGACGCCCTGCTCGACCAGATGTGGCTCGTGAAGGGCTGGGTCGAGTAGTCAGGCGGCGGTGACCTCACTCGTCACCGCGACCCGCCCCCGCAACTCCTCGTACGCGGAAGGGTCGAACTCGCCCGCCACCGGCGCCACCACCGTCGCCGCCGACAGCGCCACCGCACGGGCCAGCCGGTCCGGCCACGGCAGGTGTTCGACGAGCCCCGACAGCAGTCCCGCGACAGCCGAGTCGCCGGCGCCCGTCGGGTTGCCGTGGACGCGGCCCGGCGGGGTGGCGCGCCAGCGGCCCTCGGGGGACGCGGCGAGGAGACCGTCCGCGCCGAGAGACGTGACGACCGCGCGGGCGCCCCGCCGCCGGGCGTCCTGTGTGGCCCTGAGCGGCTCGTGGGAGCCCGTCAGTTCGGCAAGTTCGTCGGCGTTCGGCTTGATGATGTCCGGGCGGGCCGCGACCCCGCGGCGCAGCGGCTCCCCGCTGGTGTCGAGGAGGACCGGCACCCCGGCCGCGCGGGCGGTGCGGATCAGTCCTGCGTACGCCCCCACCGGCACCCCCGGCGGCAGACTGCCGCACAGGGCCACCGCGGCCATCGACGGGAGCAGATCCTCGTACGCCTCCTGGAAGGCGGACCACTCGGCGGGGGTGACGGTCGGGCCGGGTTCGTTCAACTGGGTGGTGTCGCCGCTCTGTTCGTCCACCACGGCTATCGTGCGCCGGGTCGCGCCGGCCACCGGGACGAGCGCGTCCACCACGCCGGGTGCCGCCGTGAGCCGCTCCTGGACGACGCTGCCCGTGGCACCGCCCGCGAAGCCGGTGACCGTCACCTCGTGGCCGAGGGCGGCGAGCACACGGGCCACGTTCAGGCCTTTGCCACCCGGGCGTTCGGTCACCTCGGAGACCCGGTGGGAGGCGTGCGGCTTGAGGGCCCGCACACGGTAGGTGATGTCGAGAGCGGTGTTCAGCGTGACCGTGAGGATCACCTGGATCCGACCTCCCCCGAGGAAAAAGTTTCAGAACGGGCCTGCTGTCACTGTCCGTCCGGAGGCGATCATGCCAAGCGGACGGCGGCCGTCCCAGTCTCCCAGGAGGGCCGCCGCCTCAACAGATGGACACATCAGCCCAGTTGGGGATCGACCACCCATTCACCGCGCCGCATCACGCCCTTGAGGGCGAATTGATGGTCAAGAAGCACCAGGTCGGCGTACTTGCCCGGCTCCAGCGAGCCGATCGAGTCGTACATCCCGAGGAGCCGGGCCGGGTTGGCCGACAGCGCCGCGACGGCGTCCTCGACGGACAGCCGGTCGACCGTCACCGCCCGCTGGAAGGCGCGGTCAAGGGTGAGCGTGGAGCCCGCGATCGAACCGCCCTCCACGAGCCGTGCCACACCCTCCTTGACCTCGACCGCCATCGGGCCGAGCTCGTAGAGGCCGTCGCCGAAGCCGGCCGCGTCCATCGCGTCCGTGATGAACGCGACCCGGTCCGCGCCCGCGTGATGGAACGCCAGCTGGAGGGCGGCCGGGTGCAGATGCGTGCCGTCGTTGATCAGCTCGACCGTGATGCGCTCGTCCTCCAGGAGGGCGGCGATCGGACCCGGGGTGCGGTGGCCGAGCGTGGGCATCGCGTTGAACAGGTGCGTGGCGACGGTCGCGCCCGCGTCGATGGCCTCCACCGTCTGCTCGTACGTCGCGTCCGTGTGGCCGATCGCCGCGATGACGCCGTGCTCGGCGAGCAGCCGTACGGAGTCGAGGCCGCCGGGGAGCTCGGTGGCGAGGGTGACCATCTTGGCCTTCCCGCGCGCCGCGTCGATCAGCTTGCGGACCTCCGCCGGGTCCGGGTCGCGCAGCAGTTCCTCGGAGTGCGCGCCCTTGCGGCAGGGGGAGATGAAGGGACCCTCGAAGTGGATGCCGGCGATGTCGCCCTGCTCGGCGAGCTCGCTCAGCAGGCCGGCGCGTTGGGCCAGGAAGTCCATGTCGCCGGTGACCGTCGAGGCGACGAGGGTCGTCGTGCCGTGGAGGCGGTGGGTGTGGATGCCCTTGAGGACGTCGTCGACGGTGCCTGAGGTGAAGGAGGCTCCGCCGCCGCCGTGGTTGTGGATGTCGACGAAGCCGGGGACAAGCGTGTAGCCGGTTACGTCGATGACCTGGGCGTTCTCTGGAGCGCTTCCGGCGATGCGGGTGCCGTCGACGATCACTCGGCCGTCTTTGACGGTTCCTGTGGGGAGGACGACCGTTGCGCCGGACAGGACGAGGGGGGACTTGTCCGTCGCGGGGTGCGGGTTCGTCGTGGCTTGTCGCGCAGTTCCCCGCGCCCCTGGGGGGGTTGCCATCAGGGCGTTACCTCCATGCCGTCAGTTGTTGTGAGGAGGTCCCAGGCCAGTAGCCCGGCACCCAGGCATCCCGCCGTGTCTCCCAAGGCCGCCGGGACCACGGACGGCAGCTTCTGGAAGGTGACCCGCTGCCGGATGGCTTCCCGCAACGGTGTGAACAAGGTTTCCCCCGCCTCCGCCAGCCCGCCACCGATGATCAGGGTGCGCGGGTCCAGGAGGGTGAGGGCGGTGACCAGGCCGTCGGCGAGGGCGTCGACCGCGTTCTGCCAGACCTGTGCGGCTCGGGGGTCACCGGAGCGCACCGCCTTCGCGCAGTCCGCCGCGTCCGCGTCCGGGTCCCCGCAGGCGGCGGCCCAGGCCTCGCTGACGGCCGCCGCGGAGGCGTAGCGCTCCAGACAGCCGTGCTGGCCGCACGGACACGGGGTTCCGCCGGGCCGTACGACGATGTGGCCGATCTCGCCCGCGAAGCCGTGCGCACCCGCCTCCACCCGCCCTGCGATGCCGATCGCGCCCGCGATGCCGGTGCCGAGGGGGACGAAGAAGAAGCGGTCGGCGCCCCGGCCGGCGCCGATGCGGCCCTCGGCGAGGCCGCCGGTGCGGACGTCGTGGCCGAGGGCGACGGGGATACCGCCGAGCCGTTCACCGAGCAGTGCGCGCAGCGGTACGTCGCGCCAGCCCAGGTTGGCCGCGTAGACGGCGATGCCCTGGTCGGCGTCGACGATGCCGGGGACGGCGACGCCGGCGGCGGACGCGGGTTCGCCGAGGTGTTCGGCGCCGTACGCGCGCAGCTCGGCGGCGAAGCCGAGGATGCCCTCGACGACCGCGTCCGGGCCGCGCTCACGGCCGGTCGCTCGGCGGGCCTGGTGGAGCAGCTCGCCGGAGGCGCCGACGAGGGCGGCCTTCATTCCGGTGCCGCCCACATCGAGGGCGATGACATGTCTCACGGGGGTAGTGTGGCCCGGCGACCCGTGAGAGGTCTAGTCCACTTACGTGGTGTAGACCTTATGTCTGACCTTTCGAAAGTTTCGACGATGATGTGGGGCTCGGCAGTGCAGCGGCGTAGGACAGGAACGATCGCGGTGGTGTCCGCACTGGGCATGACGGCGGTACTCGGTGGCTGCGGGTCCTCGTCGGACTCCGACGAGGTGACGCTGAAGCTGGTCGCCGCCGACTACGGCGACAGCAAGGCCAACAGCTCGCAGAAGTACTGGGACGGGCTCGTCGAGCAGTACGAGAAGAAGCACCCGAACGTGACGGTGGACGTCAGCGTCTACTCCTGGAACGACGTCGACCGCAAGGTCAAGGAGATGGTCGCCGCCGGGAACGCGCCCGACATGGCGCAGATCGGCGCGTACGCCGACTACGCCGCCGACGACCTCCTCTACTCGGCCGACGAACTGCTCTCCATCTCCACGCAGGCCGACTTCGCCTCCCAGTTCGCCTCCGCGGGGGAGGTCGACGGGACGCAGTACGGCCTGCCGTTCGCGGCCTCCACGCGGCTGCTCTTCTACAACAAGACCCTCTTCGCCGAGGCCGGCCTCAGCGCGCCCAAGACCTGGGACGAGCTCGCCGCGGACGCCGCCGCGCTCAAGGCGGAGGGGGTGAAGTACCCGTACGCCCTGCCGCTCGGCTCCGAGGAGGCGCAGGCCGAGACCATGCAGTGGCTGCTGAGCGGCGGGGGCGGCTACACCGAGAACCTCGGCGCGTCGTACGGCATCGACTCCGCCGAGAACGTCGCGACCCTCACCTGGCTCAAGGACGACCTCGTCGGCAAGGGGCTGACCGGACCGGTCGCGCCGGGGAGGCTGAACCGTGCCGACGCGTTCGCCGCGTTCGCGAACGGGCAGGTCGGGATGCTCAACGGGCATCCGACGCTGATGCAGATGGCCGCCAAGAAGGGCGTGAAGTTCGGCATGGTGCCGATGCCCGGCGTCGACGGCCCGACCAAGGTCTCCATGGGCGTGGCCGACTGGATGACGGCCTTCAAGCAGAACGGCCACGCCGAGCAGGTCGGGGACTTCCTCGACTTCGTCTACGACGAGAAGAACGTCCTCGCCTTCTCCCGCGAGTACGACCTGCTGCCGGTCACCGCGTCCGCGTCCGACGTCATGAGCACGGCCGCACGGGACAAGGACCTGCGGCCGTTCCTGGAGGAGCTTCCGCTGGCCGAGCTGTATCCGGTCGGGCGCACGTCCTGGGCCGCCGTGAGCGCGGCGGTGAAGAAGCGCATAGGGAGCGCGGTGGCGTCCGGCGGCAGTCCTACGGCGGTCCTCGCCGAGCTCCAGTCGACGGCGCTGGAGGCGGAGAGCGGGGAGTAGGCGTTGTCGGTGGCTGCGGCTACCGTGCGGGGCATGGACGACCAGGACGGGCTCGGGGCCCGGGAGCGGGCGATCCTCGTCCTGGAGCGGCGGGGCTTCGCCGGGCCGGGGGCGAAGGAGCGGGCGATACGGGAGGAGCTGGGGCTGGTGCCGGTGCGGTACTACCAGCTCCTGAACGCGCTGCTGGACGATCCGCGGGCCCTGGCCTTCGACCCGGTCACGGTGAACCGCCTGCGCCGGGTCCGGGACGCACGCAGGTCGGAGAGGTAACCGTCGATTTCCCGGGGGCGGAGACACTAGGGTCGGCGTATGGGCAGCCATACGCACGTCACGGACGAGTCACTGCCGACGCCCGGCACCCAGGCCGGCCGGGACGGACTGGACGCCATTCTCGCCCGGCCCGGGAAAGCGGTCGTCGCGTTCGACTTCGACGGGACGCTCGCACCGATCGTGGCGGACCCCGAGCGGGCCCGGGCGCACCCGGACGCGGCGCCCGCGCTCGCCGCGCTCGCCCCGAAGGTCGCCTCCGTCGCGGTGATCACCGGCCGCCCGCCCGGACTGGCCGTACGGCTCGGCGGGTTCGACGAAACCCCCGGTCTCGACCACCTCGTCGTCCTCGGCCACTACGGCGCCGAACGCTGGGACGCCGCCACCGGGGACATCACGGCTCCGCCGCCCCACCCCGGCGTCGCCCACGCCCGCGCCGAACTGCCCGGATTCCTCGACCGGATCGGCGCCTGGCAGGGCACGTGGGTCGAGGAGAAGGGCCGCGCCGTCGCCGTCCACACCCGTCGCGCCGTAGACCCCCAGGCCGCCTTCGAGGCCCTGCGCGAACCCCTCACCGACCTCGCCACCCGCCACGGCCTCATCGTCGAACCCGGCCGTCTGGTGCTGGAACTGCGGCCGCCCGGCATGGACAAGGGCGTGGCTCTGACGGACCACGTCCGTGAGCTGGGCGCCGAGGCCGTCCTGTACGCCGGTGACGACCTGGGCGACCTCCCCGCCTACTCCGCCGTCGACAAGCTCCGCTCCGACGGCGTCCCCGGCCTGCTGGTGTGCAGCGCCGGCAGCGAGGAGGTTCCCGAGCTGGCGGAACGCGCGGATCTCGTCGTCGACGGTCCCGAGGGGGTCGTACGGCTGCTGCGGGCGCTGGCCGCTCAGCTGGGCTGAGCGTCGTCCAGCGCGTGCAGCTGGTCCAGGAACCACTGGGCCGGCGGCAACGCGGTCGCCGCGGCGGCCAGGCGTTTCGTCCGTTCGGCCCGTTCCCCCACCGGCAGGGTCAGCGCCTCGTGCAGGGCTTCCGCCGTGCCGACCACGTCGTACGGGTTCACCACGATCGCGTCCTCGCCCAGCTCCTCGTACGCCCCCGCCTCCCGCGACAGCACCAACACGCATCCTTCGTCCGACACGACCGGCACCTCCTTGGCGACCAGGTTCATGCCGTCCCGGATCGGGTTCACCAGCGCCACGTCGGCCAGCCGGTACGCGGCCAGCGAGCGGGCGAAGTCGTCCTTCACATGCAGGACCACCGGCTTCCAACCCGGCGTCCCGTACTGCTCGTTGATCTCCTCCGCCAGCCGCTGCACCTCCGCCGTGTACTCCCGGTACACCGCGAGGTCCTGCCGCGACGGGTAGGCGAACGCCACATGCACGACCCGCTCCCGCCACTCGGGGTGGTCGTCGAGCAGCTGCCGGTAGGCCAGCAGCCCGCGCACGATGTTCTTCGACAGCTCGGTCCGGTCGACCCGGACGACGGTCTTGCGGCCCTCGCCGATCTCCGCCTTCAGCGCGGCCATCCGCTCGTCCACGTCCGCCTCGTGCGACCGCTTCCGCAGGAAGTCCGCGTCGGCCCCGAGCCCGTGCACACCGACCCGGGTGTCCCCGAGGCCACCGACGATCTCCGCCGCGCACGCCTCGAACGCCGACGCCCACCGCCGCGTCAGGAACCCCAGCCGGTCCGCGCCCAGCATGCCCCGCAGCACCTGCTCGGCCACGTCGTCCGGCAGCATCCGGAAGTACTCCGGCGGCGCCCACGGCGTATGAGAGAAGTGGCCGATCCGCAGGTCCGGGCGCAGCTCGCGCAGCATCCCCGGCACCAGCGTCAGGTGGTAGTCCTGCACCACCACGGCCGCGCCCTGCCCCGCCTCCTGCGCGAGCGCCTCGGCGAAGGCGCGGTTGTATGTCTCGTACGACGCCCACTGGCGCCGGAACTCCGCGTCGAAGACCGGCTCCAGCGGGGTCTGGTAGAGCATGTGGTGGACGAACCACAGGACCGAGTTCGCGATGCCGTTGTACGCGTCCGCGTGCACGTCGGAGGGGATGTCGAGCATCCGTACCCCGGACTCTCCCTCCCCGCGCCGCACCGCCTCGCGGTCGCCGTCGGACAGTGCCGAGCACACCCACAGCGCGTCCGCGTCCGACCCGATCGCGGAGAGGCCGGAGACCAGCCCGCCGCCCCCGCGTTTCGCGGACAGCGAGCCGTCCTCCTGGACCTCGTACGAGATCGGGCCGCGGTTGGACGCGACGAGTACCCGGGCACCCTGGGCAGCCTGCGTGGAAGCCATAGCCCTCAACCTAGCCCGACCCGTAAACGCTCAAACGTACGGTTCGCCGTATACGGGCTTGTGGACGCCGTAATACGGCCTTCCTCAGGCGACCTTCCGGGACGCGTACTCCACGATCTCCACCATCGGCGGCCGTTCCTCGGTGTCCACGGAGTACGTCCGCGGCTCGAAGCCGTCCGCGCCCCGCTCGAACTGGGTGAGGGAGGGGCGGATGAGATGGCCGCGGGCCAGCCGCAGCTGGGCCGTGCGGTAGATCGCGGCGGACATCCGGCCCAGGGCCTGTCCGTCCTGGTGGCGGTGTTTGCGGACACCCACGTCCACCTGGGCCAGCGCGTCCAGGCCCACCAGGTGCAGCGCGTCGATCAGCATGCCGAGCTCCACGCCGTAGCCGACCGGGAACGGCAGCTGTTCCAGCAGGGAGCGGCGGGCCGCGTACTCGCCGCCCAGCGGCTGGACGAAGCCGGCCAGCTGGGGCCAGTGCATGTTCAGCAGCGGGCGGGCCATCAGCTCGGTCACCCGGCCGCCCTGACCTGCCGCACCGCCCAGGGGGCGGTCGTACATGCCCTTGACGAGGTCGACGCCGGGGTCGGTGAGCAGAGGGCCCACGATCCCGGAGACGAAGTCCGAGGAGAACTCCTTCAGGTCGGCGTCGATGAAGCAGACGATGTCGCCGCTGGTCACCAGCAGCGAGCGCCACAGCACCTCGCCCTTGCCGGGCACGGCAGGCAGACGGGGGAGGATGTCGTCCCGGTGGACGACCGTGGCCCCGGCCGCGGCGGCCACCTCCGACGTACGGTCGGTCGAGCCCGAGTCGACGACGACTATCTCGTCGACGAGGGGGACCTGTTGCATGAGGTCGTGACGGATCACGGAGACGATGTCACCGACCGTCTCCTCCTCGTTGAGCGCGGGCAGCACGACACTGACCGACTGTTTTGTGCGCTGCTTGGCGGCCAGGAGCTGGTGGAGCGGGCGATCGGTCAGCGACCAGGAGCGGGTGGTCAGCCAGCGCTCGACTTCGTTCAGCACAGTGCGCGGCTCCTCTGCGTTCTCTCGGCGAGTATGCGATCACGCAATGTGATCCATCTCGCGGTTCGGACGACTATCTCAACTGTCCTGGTCGTCGGTTACAGTCTTGAACAACGCGGATGACCATCGCATGTCCAGGGTGGCCCGCCGTTCACACAACTTCATACCGCTCATCCAGAGGGGCAGAGGGATACGGCCCGATGAAGCCCCGGCAACCCTCCAGTCGGTTTCTCGTTCACGCGAGGCTCCCGACTCGGGAAGGTGCCAAATCCGTCTCACGGCGAGATGCGTCGTGAGGAAGATGAGGAGAAAGGGCCTCGCCTCTCATGGCTGCGCAGACAGTTGCAAGCACCACCGAAACCACCGTAGACCTCGGCCCGGCCGCGGCGCTCAGCTGCCGCGAGTGCGGTCACCGCGTACCCCTCGGCCCGGTCTTCGCGTGCGAGGAGTGTTTCGGCCCGCTCGAGATCGCCTATGACTTCTCGGCCTACGACACCGAGGAGCTCCGCAAGCAGATCGAGGCGGGACCCGCGAACATCTGGCGCTACGCGCCGCTGCTGCCCGTCCCCGCGGACGTGGCCGACAAGCCCAACATCAACCCGGGCTGGACCCAGCTCGTGAAGGCCGACAACCTGGCCCGCGAGCTCGGTGTCACCGGCGGTTTGTATGTGAAGGACGACTCCGGTAACCCGACGCACTCCTTCAAGGACCGTGTCGTCGCCCAGGCCCTGGAGGCCGCGCGCGCCTTCGGCTTCACCACGCTGTCCTGCTCCTCCACGGGCAACCTGGCCGGTGCCGTCGGCGCCGCCGCCGCCCGCGCCGGCTTCCGGTCCTGCGTGTTCATCCCGCACGACCTGGAGCAGGGCAAGGTCGTCATGGCCGCGATCTACGGCGGCGAGCTCGTCGGCATCGAGGGCAACTACGACGACGTGAACCGCTTCTGCTCCGAGCTGATCGGCGACCCGGCCGGCGAGGGCTGGGGCTTCGTCAACGTCAACCTGCGGCCCTACTACGCCGAGGGCTCCAAGACCCTGGCGTACGAGATCTGCGAGCAGCTCGGCTGGCAGCTTCCCGACCAGCTGGTCGTGCCCATTGCCTCCGGTTCGCAGCTCACCAAGATCGACAAGGGGCTCCAGGAGCTGATCAGGCTCGGGCTCGTCGAGGACAAGCCGTACAAGATCTTCGGTGCCCAGGCCGAGGGCTGCTCGCCGGTGTCCGTCGCCTACAAGGCGGGCCACGACGTGGTGCGGCCGCAGAAGCCGAACACCATCGCCAAGTCCCTCGCCATCGGCAACCCGGCGGACGGGCCGTACGTCCTGGACATCGCGCGCCGTACCGGCGGTGCGGTGGAGGACGTCAACGACGAGCAGGTCGTCGACGCGATCAAGCTGCTCGCGCGGACCGAGGGCATCTTCGCGGAGACCGCGGGCGGTGTGACGGTCGGTGTCACCAGGAAGCTGATCGAGAAGGGCCTGCTGGACCCGACGCTGACGACCGTTGTGCTGAACACCGGCGACGGACTGAAGACCCTGGACGCGGTGGCGGGTACGGGACTCACCGCGACCATCCGCCCCACCCTTGACTCGTTCCGCGAGGCCGGCCTCGTCTAGGCCCCCGCAACCCCGACCGGAGGTTCAACCGTGAGCGTCAACGTCCGCATCCCCACCATCCTGCGCACCTACACGGGCGGGCAGGCCGAGGTCGCCGCCGAGGGCGCGACCCTCTCCGAGGTCATCGCCGACCTGGAGAAGAACCACACCGGTATCGCCGCCCGCGTCCTCGACGACCAGGGCAAGCTGCGCCGCTTCGTCAACGTGTACGTCAACGACGACGACGTCCGCTTCGAGCAGGGCCTGGAGACGGCCACTCCGGACGGGGCCGGCGTCTCCATCATTCCGGCCGTCGCCGGAGGCTGACCGGGCCCGGTCGTTACCCTCGGTAAGGCCGATTACCAAGAGTTCATCGAATTGCCCCCTCCGTGAGAGAAGCGGAGGGGGCAATTCTCTATGGTTGAGCGCGGTACAGTTGGGGAACCTGCTCCACTCCCCATGCCACCCGCATATGAGTTCTCGCTCCGGATGCGACGAGAAGTAGCCAAAGTGTGCGGTTCTTTTGTGAGCTTTGTTCCTTTTGTGGAGCCCGACTTGCCCAGAATTCGGGCGAATTCTCACTACATTCCGGACCCTTCGCGTCCAGAATTCTCGTCCGATTGACCTGTTGCAGACGGCAGTTGGACAGATACATTCAGCCGCGGTCGACGCGTTCCGGCGCACGCCCCCAATCCGTGGGGGGTGAGGTCTGACCCGGATCCGCGAAGTGTGGATCTGTGCAAGGGCCAGTAATAGGGGAGTTAGGCATGGCTCAGGGCACCGTCAAGTGGTTCAACGCGGAGAAGGGGTACGGCTTCATCGCGGTCGACGGTGGTGCGGATGTTTTCGTCCACTACAGCGCGATTCAGATGGACGGATACCGCACCCTGGAAGAGGGTCAGCGGGTCGATTTCGAGATCTCGCAGGGCCAGAAGGGGCCGCAGGCGGACATGGTCCGACTGGCGACCGGCTGAAGCACGCGCCGACTGATTAGCAGCGACGTTCTTCTTCGAAGGGCCCGCACCTCATGGGGAGTCATGGGTGCGGGCCCTTCGGCGTGCCCGGACCCCTCACGGCCTGCGCGGAGACCCTGCGGCACCTGGTCGATCCCTGAGAGGCGCTTGCACTCGACCATGCCGAGTGCTAATCATTGGCGTTAGCACTCTGAAGGTGAGAGTGACAATGAAGGACCGGGTCGGTGAGGCCCGCAGGCCAGGTGGGGCAAGGAACCACGAGGTGTGCGAGCCGTCCGTCGCGGGCGCGGGCGCGGTCCGAAGGAATCACCCCCAGTCCTGGAGGGACCACTTCACATGGCCAAGATCATCGCGTTCGACGAGGAGGCGCGGCGCGGCCTCGAGCGCGGCATGAACCAGCTCGCGGACGCCGTCAAGGTGACGCTCGGCCCCAAGGGTCGCAACGTCGTCCTCGAGAAGAAGTGGGGCGCCCCCACGATCACCAACGATGGTGTTTCCATCGCCAAGGAGATCGAGCTCGAGGACCCGTACGAGAAGATCGGCGCCGAGCTGGTCAAGGAAGTCGCCAAGAAGACGGACGACGTCGCCGGTGACGGTACGACCACCGCGACCGTTCTCGCCCAGGCACTCGTCCGCGAGGGTCTGCGCAACGTGGCCGCCGGTGCCAACCCGATGGCTCTCAAGCGCGGTATCGAGAAGGCCGTCGAGGCCGTCTCCGGTGCCCTCCTTGAGCAGGCGAAGGATGTCGAGACCAAGGAGCAGATCGCTTCGACGGCCTCCATCTCCGCCGCCGACACCCAGATCGGCGAGCTCATCGCCGAGGCGATGGACAAGGTCGGCAAGGAAGGCGTCATCACCGTCGAGGAGTCCCAGACCTTCGGTCTGGAGCTGGAGCTCACCGAGGGTATGCGCTTCGACAAGGGCTACATCTCGGCGTACTTCGCCACCGACATGGAGCGGATGGAGGCGTCGCTGGACGACCCCTACATCCTCATCGCCAACTCCAAGATCGGCGCCGTCAAGGACCTGCTCCCGCTCCTGGAGAAGGTCATGCAGTCGGGCAAGCCGCTGCTGATCATCGCCGAGGACGTCGAGGGCGAGGCCCTGTCGACCCTGGTCGTCAACAAGATCCGCGGCACCTTCAAGTCCGTCGCCGTCAAGGCCCCGGGCTTCGGTGACCGCCGCAAGGCGATGCTGAACGACATCGCGATCCTCACGGGTGGCGAGGTCATCTCCGAGGAGGTCGGTCTCAAGCTCGAGAACACCTCCCTCGACCTGCTGGGCCGCGCCCGCAAGGTGGTCATCACCAAGGACGAGACCACCATCGTCGACGGCGCCGGCTCCACGGAGCAGGTGCAGGGCCGGGTCAACCAGATCCGCGCCGAGATCGAGAACAGCGACTCGGACTACGACCGCGAGAAGCTCCAGGAGCGCCTGGCCAAGCTCGCCGGTGGCGTCGCCGTCATCAAGGCCGGTGCCGCGACCGAGGTCGAGCTCAAGGAGCGCAAGCACCGCATCGAGGACGCCGTGCGCAACGCGAAGGCGGCCGTCGAGGAGGGCATCGTCGCCGGTGGTGGCGTGGCCCTGCTCCAGGCCTCCGCGGTGTTCGAGAAGCTCGAGCTCACGGGCGACGAGGCGACCGGCGCCAACGCCGTGAAGCTCGCGCTCGAGGCCCCGCTGAAGCAGATCGCCGTCAACGGTGGTCTCGAGGGCGGCGTCGTGGTCGAGAAGGTCCGCAACCTGACCGTGGGCTGGGGCCTCAACGCGGCCACGGGCGACTACGTCGACATGATCGCCGAGGGCATCATCGACCCGGCGAAGGTCACGCGTTCCGCTCTGCAGAACGCCGCGTCCATCGCCGCGCTCTTCCTCACCACCGAGGCCGTCATCGCCGACAAGCCGGAGAAGGCCGCCGCGCCCGCCGGTGGCGGTATGCCGGGCGGTGACATGGACTTCTGATCGACCTCTGGTTGATCAACGTCCTTACCGAGGGCGGCACTTCCTGCGCAGGCAGGGGGTGCCGCCCTCGGGCGTGTCCGGGATCACAGGGCGTACGGAATGCCTGTGGCGGGCGGGGTGGTTGACTCCTACATGCGTATGTCCATGCGCATGCACATACCGTCCGGTACCGGTGCCGGACGGACCGTCCCCGAGGAGTCCCCCACGTGACCGCCCCCGCCTCCCGCGCCGCCGAAGTCCTCTCGCGGCCGACCACGATCAACGGCCTGACCGTCCCGAACCGCATCGTCATGGCGCCGATGACGCGCATGTTCTCCCCGGGCGGCGTCCCGGGCGCGGACGTGGCGTCGTACTACTCGCGCCGCGCGGCCGCGGGCGTCGGTCTGATCGTCACCGAGGGCACCTACGTCGGCCACGACTCGGCGGGCGAGAGCACCCGCGTCCCGCGCTTCCACGGCGAGGAGCAGCTCGCGGGCTGGGCGAAGGTCGCCGAGGACGTGCACGCGGCGGGCGGCACCATCGTCCCGCAGCTCTGGCACCTCGGCATGACCCGCACCCCGGGCAAGGGACCGGTGGCGGACGCCCCTGCGATGGGCCCCTCCGGTGTGCGCCCCGGCGCCGACGAGCCCACCGGCGAGACGATGACCCAGCGCGACCTGGACGATGTCATCGGCGCCTTCGCCGAGGCCGCGGCCGCCGCCGAGCGCATCGGCTTCGACGGCGTGGAGATCCACGGCGCCCACGGCTACCTCGTCGACCAGTTCCTGTGGTCGGGGACGAACCGGCGCAGCGACGCCTACGGCGGTGACCCCGTCGCCCGTACGAAGTTCGCGGCCGAGATCGTGGCGGCCGTACGCGAGACGGTCTCCGCGGAGTTCCCGATCATCTTCCGCTACTCGCAGTGGAAGCAGGAGGCCTACGACGCCCGCCTCGCCGAGACCCCGGAGGAGCTGGAGGCCATCCTGACCCCGCTCGCCGCCGCCGGTGTCGACGCCTTCCACGCCTCCACCCGCCGCTACTGGCTCCCCGAGTTCGAGGACTCCGACCTCAACCTCGCCGGCTGGACCAAGAAGCTCACCGGCAAGCAGGTCATCACGGTCGGCTCGGTCGGCCTCGACGGCGACTTCATCAAGGGCTTCATGGGCGAGGGCTCCCCGCTCCGCGGCATCGACGACCTCCTCGACCGCCTGGAGCGCGAGGAGTACGACCTCGTCGCCATCGGCCGCGCGCTGCTCCAGGACCCGGAGTGGGCGGCGAAGGTACTGGCGGGCCGCACGGACGAACTGAAGCCGTACGACGCGGCGGCGCTGCAGTCGCTGAGCTGAGCCGGGTCGAACCAAGCCGGGCTGAAATGACGGTGTAAGGATCCTCAACTCCCGCTAGTTTGCGGAGATGAGGATCCTTCATCTCTCCGACACCCACCTCGAACGCGCCGACGCCCCCAACAAGCACGGCGTCAACGCCCACGACTCCCTGCGGCTCATGCTCGCCGAACTCCGGCAGGTGCAGGGCGTCGACGCGGTCGTCGTCACCGGGGACCTCGCCAACGACGGGGCGGTGGAGGCGTATACGGCCGTCAGGGAGATGTTCGGGGAGTTCGCGCAGGGGCTCGGTGGGGTGCCCGTCTTCTACACGACCGGCAATCACGACGAGCGCGAGGCCTTCGCCAAGGTGCTGGGCAGCGGGCACGCGGAGCCCGGCCGGGTCCTGGAGTCCGCGGAGGGGGAGCGAGCCGCGGTGAGCATGGTGGCGGGGTGGCGGTTCGTGACGCTGGACTCGCTGGTGCCGGGGCAGGTGCACGGGCATCTGGGCTCCGTCCAACTCGACTGGCTGAGGGGCGTGTTGGCGACCCCGTCCCCCAACGGCACGATCCTCGCCTTCCACCACCCGCCCTTCGCGCTGGACAACCCCCTCCAGCAGCTCTTCGGCCTGCGCAACCCCGCCGATCTGGCCGCGGCGCTCCGCGGCACCGACGTCAGGGTGATCCTCACCGGCCACTTCCACCTCCAGCTCTGCGGTCTCCTGGAGTCCGTCCCGGTGTGGGTCACCCCCGGCGTGGTCAACCGCATCGACCTGACGACGGCTCCGGGCACGGAGCGCGCGGTGCGCGGGGCCTCGGCGTCCCTGGTCGTACTCGGGGGAGTCGCGAGCCCCCTCTTCCACACCTTCCACGCACGCGACCCCCGGGCACACGAGACCGTCTACGAACTGGACGAGGACACGGTGCGGTCCTTCGTGGAGCGGTACGGCTGACGGCGTCGGCCCCCTCTGCCCGAGCGGGGCTGACCTGCGACTCTTGGTTAAGTCAAGCAACTGACTTAAGGTTGCCTCGGTCAATTACTACGCTGATGGAGGCCCCGCCATGTCCGACGCCCCTGCCGCCGCACCACCACGGTCGAACGCCGTGGTCGCGGTGCTGGCCTTCGCCGGAATCGTGGTCTCGCTGATGCAGACCCTGGTGATCCCGATCGTCCCGGAGCTGCCCAGGCTCCTGGACGCCCCGGCGTCGGACACCGCCTGGGCGGTCACCGCGACGCTGCTCGCCGCCGCCGTCGCCACCCCGGTCGTCGGCCGTCTCGGCGACATGTTCGGCAAGCGGAGGATGCTGCTGATCAGCGTCGTCATGCTGATCGCGGGCTCGGTGGTCTGCGCGCTCTCCGACTCCCTGATCCCGATGATCATCGGCCGGGTGCTCCAGGGCCTGGCCTCCGGTGTGATCCCGCTCGGCATCAGCATCATGCGCGACGAACTGCCCGCGGAACGCCTCGCCGGCTCCACCGCCCTGATGAGCGCCTCCCTCGGTATCGGCGGCGCCCTCGGTCTGCCGGCCGCGGCCCTCATCGCCGACAACTTCAGCTGGCACGTCCTGTTCTGGACGTCGGCGGCGCTGGGCGTCGTGGCCCTCGCGCTGGTCTCGTTCCTCGTACCGGAGTCCCGGGTCCGCAGCGGCGGCCGCTTCGACCTGGTCGGCGGCATCGGCATGGCGACCGGCCTGGTCTGCCTCCTGCTCGGCATCTCCAAGGGCGCGGACTGGGGCTGGACGAGCGGCACGACGATCGGCCTCTTCGTGGCCGCGGTCGTCGTCCTCCTGGCGTGGGGCTGGTTCGAGCTGCGTACGGACCAGCCGCTGGTCGACCTGCGGACGACCGCCCGCCGTCAGGTCCTGGTCACCAACCTCGCCTCGATCGCCGTCGGCTTCGCGATGTTCGCCATGTCCCTGGTCCTGCCGCAGCTGCTCCAGCTCCCCTCGCAGACCGGCTACGGCCTCGGCAAGTCGATGCTCGTCGCCGGCCTGGTCATGGCCCCCTCGGGCCTGGTGATGATGGTGACCGCGCCGATCTCGGCAGCTGTGTCGAAGGCCCGCGGTCCGAAGACGACGCTGATGATCGGTGCCCTGATCGTGGCCGCGGGCTACGGCCTCAACATCGTCCTCATGACCGATGTCTGGCACTTCGTGCTCACCGCCTGCGTCATCGGCGCCGGCATCGGCTTCACGTACGGCTCGATGCCCGCCCTCATCATGGGGGCGGTCCCCGCCTCCGAGACGGCCGCGGCGAACAGCCTCAACACTCTGATGCGGTCCATCGGAACGTCGTCGGCGAGCGCCATCGCGGGAGTGATCCTGGCCCAGATGACGACCGACTTCGGCGGCTACGCGCTGCCCTCCGAGAACGGCTTCAAGGCGGTCCTGGCGGTGGGCGCCGGGGCGGCACTGCTGGCGTTCGCGGTGGCCTCCTTCATCCCGCGGCAGAAGCCGGCGGGGGAGACGCCGGCGCCGGCGCCCCGGGACGCCTCCGAAGCGGCGGAGGTCGCGGCCAAGTCGTAGAGCCGGTAAGCGGTAGGGCCCGTCACAGTGGCTGTGGCGGGCCCTTCGCCGTCTACAGGTTGCCCAGGGGCTCGATGTCGACCTTGACGGGGGTGCCCCACACCCGCAGCACCTCGTAGTCGGTGAACTCATGGACGAGCCGGTACGCCATGGCGGCCCGGGGCGCACGCCGCTGGGCGGCGAGATACAGCTCGGCCTCCCGCCGGTCCCGCCTCGGTGTGCCGCACAGCTGCCACTCCTGCCCGTTCCACATCTCGGGCAGCCAGCGCTGCTGCGGCTGCGGCCGGTCGTCGCGCACGCCGTAACGGGAGGGGGCGGAGGCGGTCTGTGCCGGTGCGGAGGGGCCGTTGATCTGCGAGCGGCGGGCGGCACGGCGCCGGGTCTCGCACAGCAGACACAGGTCGGGCGCGTTCTCGTCGACCGGTCCGCCCGGGTGCTCCGCGCAGCGGGTGCTGGGAGCGGCGGCGGTGACGCTCTCGTCCAGCAGGTCCAGGGCCCGCTTGATGTCGGCCTTGACCTCGTACAGCTTGGAGTCCGGGGTGTCGCCGGTCAGGGCCTCGCCATGCTCGCCGAGAAGGCGCAGGGCTCGGCCCAGGGCGGTGAGCTGGGCGTGGTTCATGAGGAAACCGTACCCATCCGCACTGACACGCCTCGCCCGTCAGCCCTCCCAGTAGGCGCGCACCGGCAGCTCCACCCAGGCGTCGGGCGGGCCGGTCACGGCCCGGGCGTCGGTCGGGCGCAGTCCGGCGTAGGCGAGGGAGTAGGCCACCGCGTGGTGACAGAAGACATAGTTGGTGAGCACCTCGTCCGGGCTGTCCCCCTCGTCCGGCCCGCCGCCGGGATGCAGATCCCAGCCCTCTCCGACGCCGTCGCGGAAGACGCTGCCCTGGTTGCCGCTCTTGGGGTTGGCGTACAGGCCGTAGCAGACCGTGCCGGCGGACAGGAGCCTTTGGACGAGAGGCTGCTGCGGGGCGTACCCCCAGGGCTGGGTGACGACACAGCCGCCCGGCACGGTGGTGACGCCGACGAGGCGCAGGGTCTCGTCCATCTCGAAGTCGTACGGGTCCTCCAGCACCGCCTCCATCAGCTCGGGGTCCGCCTCCGTCGCCCCCAGCCGCCGCACCGCCTCCTCGGCGTCGATGCCCGCCACACAGGCCAGCCCCGTGCCGTCGTAGTACAGCTCGCCCAGCGCGTCGATCAGTCGGCGCCCCTCCCGGGCCACCGCCTGTTCCGTTTCACTCAGCCCCCGCTCACCCTCGGGCAGCGGAAACAGCCCCGGTGTCGGCCCGGCCAGACTCAGCCGCCCCGGCGACCAGCCACCGAACCCCACCCGCCAGGGATCGGCCCCGGCCTCGGCCAACGTCCGCGCGTTCTCCGCCCGCCCGGCCACCACGGCGTCCCACAACGCCGTGGTCCCGCCCTCCAGCGCATCCACGTCCGCCACCCGCCGGGCCAGCTCCGCGACGACCTCGGGCGCCCCGAACAACGCGGCCCGGTGCAGCGGCCGGGACCCTCCGGCCCCCCACGCCTCGGGATCCGCACCAGCATCGAGCCGCCGCCGCACCTCACCGAGGTCCAGCCACCCCCGATAGTCCATGCCGCTCCACCCACCACCACGCTCACTCACAGTGCCCCCTCCACATCACCGGACCCCACGATGGCACCCCCCACTGACAACGCCCGCCACCCACCCACTCACCGCACATCGGGCGACCGGGTCACCGCGGTCAGGGCGAGGGCTCCGGTGCCGTCGGCGGCGACGGGCGCAGGCCGAAGAAGTACGTCGTCACGAACCCCACCGCGTACCCGGTGACCAGCCCGCCCGCGTAGACGGCCACCGCCGTCCCCAGGCCCCCGTCCCCCGCCAGCAGCGGGAACAGCGCCCACCCCGACGGTCCGATCGCCGTCGACCCCACCTGGTCGCCGAGCATCGCGAACAGGCCGACGAACGCCCCGCCCGCCGCACCGCCCACACAGGCGGTCAGGAACGGGCGCCCGAGCGGCAGGGACACCCCGTAGATCAGCGGCTCACCGACCCCCAGCAGGCCCGCCGGAAGCGCCGACCTGATCGTCGTACGCAAGGCCGCGTCGTGGCGCAGCCGGACGTAGACCGCCAGGCACGCCCCCACCTGGCCCGCGCCCGCCATGGCGAGGAGGGGGAGGAGGACGGTGTGGCCCTGCTGTTCGATCAGGGTGGTGTGGACGGGGATCAGGGCCTGATGGAGGCCCAGCATCACCAGGGGGAGGAAGAGGCCGCCGAGGATCGCGCCCGCGAACGCGCCGGTCGTCGTCAGCAGCCAGTTCGCCGCCGTGCCGATCGCCGAGGAGACCGCGCCGGCCGCGTACATGAGGACGTAGAGCGTCGCCAGGCCGGAGACGAGGACCGTCACGGTCGGGGTGACCAGGACGTCCAGGGCACCGGGGACCCGTCCGCGGCACCACTTCTCGACGTACGTCGCCAGCAACGCCGCCGCCAGCGCGCCCAGGACACCGCCCTGGCCCGGCGCCAGCGTCACCCCGAACGCCGTCACCTTCGCCACCCCCGGGTACACCACGACCGCCGCGACCGCCCCGCCCAGCACCGGGGTGCCGCCGAACTCCTTCGCCGTGTTGTGGCCGACGAAGACCGCGATCAGGGCCATGAAGGCGGTGGCGATCGCGGCCAGCGCGGGGGTGAGCGACGGGAGCCGATCCAGGTTCACCAGCAGGCCGTTGAGACCCGCCAGCACCCCGCAGCCGATAAGCGCCGGAATCAGCGGGACGAAGACGTTCGCCACCCGCCGCAGCGCCAGTTTCACCGGGGTCGCGTTGCGCGCCTTCTGCGTCTCCTTGCGCAACAGCGCCTCGAAGTCGGCCGTCACCCGCGCCACCGCGCCCGGCCCCAGCACGATCTGGTACGTGTCGTCCTCGACCACGCCCAGCACCCCCGGCAGCGCCCGCAGCGCCTCCCCGTCCACGGTCGAACGGTCCGCCAGGCCCAGGCGGAGGCGGGTCATGCAGTGGGCGACGGAGGTGATGTTCGCGGGGCCGCCCACCAGGGGGAGGATCGCCGCTGCGGTGTCGTACGAGGTGTTCACGCACCGAGCGTGCTGGTCAGCCGCCCGCCGCCGTCAGCGCCGCGCGCAGATGGCCGCCGGACTCCTCCAGAAGGCGGGTGGCGGTGGGGCCGTCGACGTCGGCGAGGAGCGTCAGGATGGCGTTCTTCACCTCGCCGTCGGTGGCCGCCAGGGCCCGCTCGATCTCCTCGTCCGCCGCACCCGTGGCGAGGGCGACGATCCGGTGGGAGCGGGCGCGCAGCTTCTCGTTGGAGGCGCGTACGTCGACCATGAGGTTCCCGTACGTTTTGCCCAGCCGGATCATCGTGATCGTCGAGAGCATGTTGAGGACGAGCTTCTGGGCGGTGCCGGCCTTGAGCCGGGTGGAGCCGGTGAGCAGCTCCGGTCCCACGACGATCTCGATGCCGTGGTCGGCGGCGGCCGCCAGCGCGCTGTTCGCGTTGCAGGACAGGCCGACCGTCAACGCGCCCCGGGCGCGGGCGTGTTCGACGGCGGCGATCGCGTACGGGGTGCGGCCGGAGGCCGAGACGCCGACGACTGTGTCGCAGGCCCGCAGCGCGAGGGCGTCCAGGTCCGCTCTCGCCAGCTCCTTGGAGTCCTCGGCGCCCTCGACCGAGGTGACCATGGCCTCGGGACCGCCCGCGATCAGGCCGACGACCTGCGCGGGGTCGGTGTTGAAGGTGGGCGGGCACTCGGAGGCGTCCAGCACGCCGAGGCGCCCCGCGGTACCGGCACCGGCGTAGATCAGTCGGCCGCCCTGGGCCATGCGGGCGGCGATGTCCTCGATGGCCGCGGCGATGACGGGAAGGCCCGCGGCGACGGCGGCGGCCACGGTGGCGTCCTCCGCGTTCATGAGCCGCGCGATGTCGAGGGTGGGAAGCCGGTCGATCTCGGCCAGCTCGGGCCGGAAGGCCTCGGTGGTCAGGGTTTCCAACTCGGCGCGCAGATCACGGGGGTTGGAGGTGGAAGTCATGGGGGGCGGCTCTTTCAGGTGGCGATCCGATGCGGGCCTGCGGCTTATGGCTTACCGCGGTGTCTGTGCGCCAACGCCTCGTACGACGCGGCGAGCGCGGGAGCGGCGGTCTCGTACGTCCGCTGCGCCACCCCCACGAACAGACAGTCCACCACCAGCAGCTGGCTGGTCCGCGACGACATGGCCGCGGGCCGCAGTTCACTCTCGCGCGCCGTCGACGTGGTCAGTACGTGGTCGGCGTACTGCGTGACCGAGCTGTCCGGCCGGCCCGTGATCGCCACGGTGGTCGCCCCGTGCTCGAAGGCGACCCGCAGCGGCTCGATGACATCGCCGGTGGCGCCCGAGTGCGTGATCGCGATCGCCACGTCGCCCGCCCGCAGCTGCACCGCGTTGGTCACGGCGAGGTGGGGGTCGTGGTGGGCGTGGGCTATGAGGCCTATGCGCAGCAGCTTCTGGGTGAGGTCCTGGGCGACGAGACCGGAGGCGCCGACGCCGTACACGTCGATGCGGCGGGCGGTCGCGGCCGCCGTCACCGCCGCGGCCAGCTGGACCGTGTCGAGGCCGGCCGCCGTGTCGGCGAGGGTCTGCTGCTCGTCGTAGGCGAGCTTGGCGACGACATCCGCGATGGGGTCGTCCACCGCGATGTCCGTCGTGATCGCGGGAGCCCGGCCGGACTGCTGCTGGGCGGCGAGGCCGGCGAGGGCGAGGCGGAGGTCGCGGTAGCCGGGGTAGCCGAGGATGCGGGCGGTGCGCACGACCGTCGCCTCGCTGGTGCCGGTGAGTTCGGCGAGGCCGGTGACCGTGAGGGCCGCGCAGCCCGCGGGGTCGCCGGCGACGGCCTCGGCGACGCGCTGCATGGAACGGGTCATGGAAGGGGCGAGGGTGCGCACCTTGGCGGCGAGGGCGGCGGGGGCCGGTGGGGCGCCTCCCGAACCACTGCCGAAAATTTCCTTCACTTCCTGGGTCACATATGAAAGATATTTTCGGCCCGGTGTCGGGGTCAAGAGTGCGCACAATGGGTGCATGGATCCCTCCGGTCACCCCATCAGCCCCCTGGAGCAGGCGTTGCACGCGGCACGCGCCCTCGTGCTCGCCGATCTGGTCGCGGGCGAGGTCGCCGAGGCGGACGTGGTGTCGCTGGTCGAGGACTCCGTCGTCCAGCGGCGCTGGTGGGTGGAGCAGTGGCCGGACGGGGTGGCCTTCGTGGCCGGACTGGTCGCGCAGGACGTCCAGGACGCGCTGCTGGAGCGGTACGGACGGTGGCCGCTGTGCCCGGTGTGCGGGGCGGGCGATCCGCATGCCCTCGACGTCGAGCCGGAGCTGGGGCCCGATCCGCACTGGGTGTGTCACAAGGCCGGGGTGAAGGTCGCCGCGGTGGGGCTGCTGGGTCCCGCGACCGGCGGCGGGGCCCTGCCCTCGTGACCGTCTACATCGACCCGCCCGACTGGCCCGGTCACGGCCGCATGTGGTCACACCTCGTGAGCGATGTGTCCTACGACGAACTGCACGCGTTCGCCGACGGGTTGGGCGTGCCGCGGCGGGCCTTCGAACGGGACCACTACGACATCCCCTCGCACCGCTACGCGGACGTGGTGGCCGCCGGGGCCGTGCAGGTCAGCAGCCGTGAGGTGGTGCGGCTGCTGACGGCGTCGGGGCTGCGCAGGCCCAAGGGACGGGCCCCGCAGTCCGGTTCGTGACCGGGTTCAGCGACCCAGTTCGTAGGCGAGGACCTCCGCGTCCTCGCTCGCCTTGGTGAACCCCGCGCGGGAGACCACCCCCTGGGAGGGGATGTTGGCCCGGTCGATCGTCGCGAAGAGGGTGCGTACGTCGTCCCGCGCCAGCGACCACCGCGCCAGCTCGCGCAGCGCCTCCGTCGCGTACCCCCTGCCGCGGACCCCTTCCACGAGGTCGTAGCCGATCTCCACCCGGCCCTCCTCGTCGGGCGCGCCATGGAAGCCCATGCCGCCGATCGCGAGGTCGTCCTCGCGGCGGACGAGGACGAACAGGCCGAACTCCGGCCGGTGCACGCCCGCTTCATACGCCTTCAGCACCATCCCGGACGCCTCCCGCGTCCCCTGGAACGGCCCGCCCACGACCCAGTCGAACCCGCCGGAGCCGCCCGCGGCCAGGTCGGCGGCGGCCGCCGGCGAGACACCCTCCAGGGTGAGCCGGTCGGTGTGGAGCACGAGGTTGTTGTTCCAACGCCACGCGGTGACCGGGGCACGGCCGGGCAGGTCCCCGCGGCCGGTGGCCCACAGCAGGGTGCGCCAGTGGTCGGGGCCGGGCTGGACGTGCGGGAAGATCCGCGTCAGGACGTACTCGGGGAGGTGCGCGGGCGGCTCGTACGCCAGGCCCAGGCCCTCCGCGATGTCGTGCGCGTGCAGCAGCGCCTCGGCGATGCCCATCGCGGCGAAGCCCTCGCGGCCGGCGCTGCGGAAGGGGTAGGGGTGGAAGGCGCGGACGTGGCGCGGGGTGGTGCGGACGGTGGTCGCGAAGAGCGCGCCGGTCGTCTCGACGACCTGGATGATGCCGGCGTTGTCGGTGCCCTCTTCGAGGACGATCTCGAAGGGCACGTACGCGTCCTGCGCCCGGCCGGCCAACTGCCCCGCGTACGCGATGAGATCCTCCGCGATGTGGGTCGCCGTCTCGCGGCAGCTCCACTCCACCCGGCCGGCCCGGACCCCCTCCCAGTCCCGGTCCACCGCCGTCCCCAGCAGCGCCACGGCGCTCTCGACGGCCTCGGTCACGCGGTCCCCGCCCATGTCAGTCATGCGGGCAGGCTAAGGCGGCCGGACCGGTCAGGGCGACAGCATTTCGAGTTCGGCGGCGAGGTTGTAGCGGGCCGTGGCCTCCCACTCCGTCTGTCCGTACGGCGTCCTGAACAGCCGCGGAAGGTCCAGGAGTTGCCGCAGCACCGCGGCCCGGCCCTCGCGGAAGGCGTCGCTCGGCACGAAGCCGTACTCCTCGCGTACGGCGGCCGTGTAGGCGGCGTACGCGTTCGGCGGTGCCGCCAGGATCGCCAGGTCCGCGTCGCACAGCACCTGGCCGTCACGGTCGCCGTCCGCCGGGTCGTGGGTGACGGTGAGCCGGACGAGCCGGGCGACCTCGGCGGTCCTCGCCTCGGGCAACCCGGCCTCGGACAGGGCGCGTTCGGCGATCCGGGCCGAGCGCTCCTCGTTCTCGGAGCGCTCGGGCAGATACACCGCGTCGTGGAACCAGGCCGCCAGCCGGACCACGTCCGGGTCCTCGGCGTACTTCTCCAGTACGTCGACGTGGTCGAGGACCGCGGTGAGGTGCGTGAGCGTGTGGTACCGCCGCTGCGGCTCCTGCCAGCGGGCCAGGAGGTCGTCGGCGTACGGGGCGGGGTCGGGGCCGGTGGAACCGGCGCCCCTGGCTGCCTCCAGGGCGTGGGCGAAACGGGTGCGCAGGGCGTCGAGATCGGCCATGGGTCCCATTCTCCCCCGCCCGCCCCCTGCGCGACCGGGACGTCGGCCCCTAGCGTGTGGGGGCATGACCTCTGCTGACGTACGCGACCCCGAGCTGCCCGGCCTCCTCCTGACCACCGAGCGCGACGCGCTGATCCCGCTGCTGCGGTCCCGCCCCGACACGGACTTCGCCCTGCCGACCGCCGGCTGTCCGGGCTGGACCGTACGGGACGTGCTCGCGCACTGTTCGTCCGCGCTGACGCGGGTGGTGGAGAGCCGGTTCGAGAAGGGCGTGTTCTCGCCCGAGTGCAACGACCGGGACATCGCCGAGCGCGCCGAGTGGACCAATGCCCGGATCGTCGACGAGCTGGAGCGCGGCATGACCGAGGCGGGCCCGGCGATCGCCAAGGCGGGCGGGGCGCTGGACCTGGTCGCGGTGGGCGAATGGGTGCACGGCGGAGACGTACGGGACGCGTTCGGAGAGCCGGGCGCCTACGGGGGCCCCGGTCTGCCGCACGCGCTGACACTGCTCGCCCGGATCACCCGGGAACAGGGCCGGCTGCCGCTGCACGCCGACCTCGACGACCTGGACGAGCCGCTCACGCTGGGAGCGGTGTCGGGGGAGCGGACGCCGGCACGCTTCATCGGCGACGCCGCCACGCTCGTACGGCTTTATGCGGGCCGACCGGTGGCGGGGAGGACGTTCGAGCTGGCGGGGGCGGAGGCGGGGGAGCTGAACATCTTCGGCTGAGGTCCGCCGCGTTCTCCCCCGGGCGGGGCTGATCTTGTCGCGGGTGCGGCGGCCGCGGGCGTAGTCTTGAGATTGGACTAGACCTGTAGCCGCCGTTTTCCTGCCCTTCCACCGCCGACGAATGGGGTCCCATGAGCAAGCGTGCAGTCCTGGAGGTGATCGCCCTCGACGTCGAGGACGCCGTCGCCGCCCAGGCCGGAGGCGCGGACCGTCTCGAACTGGTCACCGACATGGCGGCCGACGGGCTGACCCCGCCGGTCGAGACGTTCGCCGGGATCCGCGAGGCCGTCGACATCGCGCTACGGGTGATGCTGCGGCTCGCGGACGGCTTCGACGCGGGGGACGTCTCCCGGGTGGCCCGCGTCGCCCGCGAGATGCGGGAGGCCGGGGCAGGCGAGTTCGTCCTCGGCTTCCTCGACGCCGACGGTCTCGTGGACCTGGGCGCCGTGGAACAGGTGGTCGCCGAGCTGGACGGCTGCCCCTGGACCTTCCACCGCGCCATCGACCACACCACCGACCGCGACGCCCTGCGCAAACAGCTGGCGGACCTCCCGGGCCTGGACACCTACCTCACCGCCGGCTCCGCGTCAGGTGTGGACGCCGGACTCCCCACGCTGCTCACCGAGGCGCGGCGGCACGGGGAGCCGGGCTACGAACAGCAGCTCCTGGTCGGCGGCGGCCTGACCCTGACCCACGTACCGGTGCTTCTGGACGCCGGGATCGACGCGTTTCACATCGGCGGCGCGGCGAGACCGGAGGGGTGGGACCGCCCGGTCTCGGCGGAGGCGGTGGCGCGGTGGCGCCGGGCGGTGGACGGAGAGGTGGGCGAGGGCGCCCTCTGAACGGACGCGGGGAACTGTTGAACGTGCGGCACCGACACCCACCTAGGGGCGCGGGGAACTGCGCGACAAGCCCCCACGCACCCGCACCCGGCAACGCACCGCAAGCGCCACCCCCTACCCCATGAGCTCCCGCGGCAACGGCGCCGCATGCGTCACGATCAACCCCGACACCGCTCGCGTGAGCCCGACATACAGGCGTCGCAGCCCCGTACGCTCATCGGGCTCACCGTCGACCACCGCCTGCGGCTCGTCCAGGACCACGTAGTCGTACTCCAGACCCTTGGCGAGGGACGCCGGCACCAGGGTCAGTCTGGTCTCCTCCGTCGTCTCCTCACCCGGCGCGAGATACCCGATGCCCGCCGCCGTCAGCGCCTCCGCCAGCGCCGGGATGCGAGCATCCGCCGCGATCAGACCTGTTGAGCCCTCGTTGCGGAGCAACTCGTCGCACGCGGCGACGACTTCGCCCGTGTCGCTGATCGGCCGAACCTCGAAGAACCCCGGATTCTCACGCACCGACGCCACCGGCGTCAGCCCCGGCGCGATGTGCGGAAGCAGCCGGGAGGCGTACGTGATGACGTCCGTCGGCACGCGGAAACCGGCCGTCAGCTCCTCGATGACCCCGTCCGCCTTTCCCAGGTGTGCGAGTGCCTCGTCCCAACTCCGGGTCGCCCACGGGGTCGTGCCCTGCGCGAGGTCGCCGAGGACGGTCGCGGAACCGGTGGTGCAGCGGCGGCCGACCGCCCGGTACTGCATGGGGGACAGGTCCTGTGCCTCGTCCAGCACCACATGCCCGAGCGAGTGCGTGCGCTCGACGACATCCGACGCCTCGTCGATCAACACCGCGTCGGCGGCGGACCACTTGGCCGACTTCACGGACCGGACCGGCTTCGCCCACAGGATCGTCTTCTGCTCGTCCTCGTCGAGGACCCCGTCCGCGTGTACGGCGAGGAAGTCCGCGTCCGTGAGCAGCCGCAGCACCAGCTTGGCCGGATCGACGGGCGGCCAGATCTCCTTCACGGCCGCCTTCACGGCGCTGTTGCGGGCCACCGCGTCCTGCACCCGGTCGTCCGGTGCCTCCCCCGAGCGCTCCATCTGCACCAGCACGGCGTGCGCGATGCGCTGCGGAAGGGCGTCGCGGGCGGCGCCGTAGCGGATGTCCCGGTCCAGCAACTCGCGGACGATGTCCTCCAGTTCGTACGCCGGGACCCGCCACCGCCGCGACCCGCGCACGACGACGACCGGCTCGGTGGGCAGGGTGACGTGCGAGTAGACGGCACGCCGGAGCACCTCCGCCATCCGGGCGTCGCCCTTGATGACCGCCGCGGCCGCGTCGTCGGCGCCCCGCACCTCGACGCGGCCGGCGACCAGGTCGTCGACGGTGGCCTGCTTGACCGCCAACTCGCCCAGCGCCGGCAGGACCTGCTCGATGTAGTGCAGGAAGGACCGGTTCGGCCCGATGACGAGGGTGCCGGTGCGGGCGAGCCGCTCGCGATGGGCGTAGAGGAGATAGGCCACCCGGTGCAGTCCGACGGCGGTCTTCCCGGTCCCCGGACCTCCCTGGACGCACACCGTCCCGCCGAGCCCGGACCGTACGATCTCGTCCTGCTCGGGCTGGATGGTGGCGACGATGTCACGCATCGGGCCGACGCGGGGCCGCTCGATCTCCTGCTGGAGGAGCTTGCTGGTGGTGGCCGCCTCGGCGGGGTCGGAGAGGTGCTCGTCCTCGTACGCGGTGATGTCGCCGCGGGTGTACCCGAAACGGCGGCGCAGCGCGATGTCCATCGGGTCCTTCTTGGACGCCCGGTAGAACGGCTGCGAGACCGGCGCACGCCAGTCGATGACCATCGGATCGCCGTCGTGGTCGTGCACATGGCGGCGCCCGATGTAGAAGCGCTCGCCCTCGGCGCCCTCGGCCAGGTCGACGCCGGGGGCGTGCAGATAGTCGAGGCGGCCGAAGAACAGGGGGGTGTCGCTGAGGTCGGCCAGTGCCTTGATGCGCTCCCCGATCTGGCGCTCCAGGATCTGGGCGTTGACCCAGTTCGCGGTCACGTCGCTGATGTCGAGGGACTCGGCGTCCTCACGCATGGCGCGCAGGGCGGCCCGCGACTCGGCGAGGTGGGAGCGTTCGCGGCCGAGCGGGTCGTCGACGGGCGTGGACAAGGGGGTGCCTCCGAAGGTGCTGCGGGCTGAGGTGCTGCGGAAGGCCGGCCGGTTTCCGTCCGGTCGGCGGCGCTCCGGGAGGGAGGCGGGGAAGCGGGGATTTTACGGGAGCGGACGGTATGGGCACCAACCGTTTTTCCCGGACCCCTAGGGGATCGCCCCTCCCTCCGCCGGGGGAGACTCCACCCTCGGGGTGTACCCAGGTAGCACACGAAGTGGGGCCCTGGGGCCGATGCCCTCCTTATGCCTCGCGAGCCACCATGGAGACATGAGTGCAGCGACCTTCACCCCAGCGCCCGGTCGCCCGTCCGGAGCGACCTCCCTTTCCGGCAGCCACGCCGGCCACCGCCTCGGCAACGCCCTGCGCGCGATCCGCGTCTTCGCGGGCGCCGCCTTCGACGTGGTCATACTCGGCGAGTACGCCGAGGAAGCGGGCGTCCGCCGCAAGTAGGGCGCCCGACGGCAGGCCGACCCGCGGCATGCCGCCCGGCGTCCGTCAGCCCTCCGTGTCCGTGTCCCCCGCCAGCAGCTCGTCCGCGTCCACGATCCGGTAGGCGTACCCCTGCTCCGCCAGGAACCGCTGGCGATGCGCGGCGAAGTCCTGGTCGATCGTGTCCCGGGCGACGACGGAGTAGAAGTGCGCCTGGTGCCCGTCCGACTTCGGCCGCAGCACCCGGCCGAGGCGCTGTGCCTCCTCCTGCCGGGACCCGAAGGTGCCCGACACCTGGATGGCGACCGTCGCCTCCGGCAGGTCGATCGAGAAGTTCGCAACCTTCGACACCACCAGCACGCTGATCTCGCCCTGCCGGAAGGCGTCGAAGAGCTTCTCGCGCTGGGCGTTGGAGGTCTCGCCCTTGATGACGGGCGCGTTCAGATGCTCGCCGAGCTCGTCGAGCTGGTCGATGTACTGGCCGATCACCAGGGTCTGCTGCCCGGCGAACCGCTTGACCAGCGCCTCCGTGACCTTCCGCTTGGTCGCGGTCGTCGCACAGAAGCGGTACTTCTCCTCCTGCTCGGCGGTGGCGTACGCGAGCCGCTCGGAGTCGGTGAGATTGACCCGGACCTCGACACAGTCGGCGGGCGCGATGTACCCCTGCGCCTCGATCTCCTTCCAGGGCGCGTCGAAGCGCTTGGGCCCGATGAGCGAGAAGACGTCCGACTCCCGCCCGTCCTCCCGCACCAGGGTCGCGGTCAGCCCGAGCCGACGCCGCGCCTGCAGATCCGCCGTGAACTTGAAGACGGGAGCCGGCAGCAGATGCACCTCGTCGTAGACGATCAGCCCCCAGTCCCGGGAGTCGAAGAGCTCCAGGTGCGGATAGACACCCTTCCGCCGGGTGGTGAGCACCTGGTAGGTGGCGATGGTGACAGGCCGGATCTCCTTGCGCGTCCCGCTGTACTCGCCGATCTCGTCCTCGGTCAGCGAGGTCCGCTTCACCAGCTCGTGCTTCCACTGCCGGGCCGAGACGGTGTTGGTGACGAGAATGAGGGTGGTGGACTTCGCCTGCGCCATGGACCCGGCACCGACGAGCGTCTTGCCCGCGCCGCAGGGCAGCACGACGACCCCGCTGCCGCCGTGCCAGAAGTTCTCCACGGCCTGCTTCTGGTAGGGCCGCAGCGCCCACCCGTCCTCGGCCAGCTCGATCGGGTGCGCCTCGCCGTCGACGTACCCCGCGAGGTCCTCGGCCGGCCAGCCCAGCTTCAGCAGGGTCTGCTTGATCTGCCCGCGCTCGGAGGGGTGCACGACGACGGTGTCCGGGTCGAGCCGGGCGCCGACGAGCGGGGCGATCCGCTTCGACCGCAGGATCTCCTCCAGCACCGGCCGGTCGGTGGTCGTGAGCACCAGCCCGTGCGCGGGGTGCTTGCTGAGCGTCAGCCGTCCGTAGCGGTCCATGGTCTCGGCGACGTCGACGAGCAGCGCGTGCGGCACCGGATACCGGCTGTACTGCACGAGGGCGTCGACCACCTGCTCGGCGTCGTGCCCGGCGGCCCGGGCGTTCCACAGGCCCAGCGGCGTCACCCGGTAGGTGTGGATGTGCTCCGGCGCCCGCTCCAGCTCGGCGAACGGCGCGATGGCCCGACGGCACTCGTCGGCCTGCTCGTGGTCGACCTCCAGGAGCAGAGTCTTGTCGGACTGGACGATCAGCGGTCCGTTCACCTACGCACTTCCCTTCGGCACGGCCAAACCTCCAGTGTGCCGTACCGCGCGCCGATGCGGCGGGCCCGTCCTGGGCAACCCTGGACCACCGTCGACCGTCTGACCGGGCGAGCAGCGCACCGGGCGCGATGTGCGGAGGGTGGGGGCATGACGGGGTTGTCGGTGCGCGGCTGGGCGACCGGGGTGGGTGCCGTGCTGGTGCTGGTGGGCACGGGCACCTGGGTGATGCGGCCGGCCGGGGTGGACGGGCGGCTGTGGGGCGAGATACGGCCGGTGATCGAGGCCCGGCTCGCGGCGGACTCGCGGGGGAGCGGGTACGGGGAGACCGTGCCGGGGATCGGGGCGCGCTGGTTCTGCCGGGCGGAGGCGCTCGAACTGGACGAGCGAGACGGGCGGGTGCGGGCCGGCGTCAACACCCTGTGCATGGAGTACGGGGCACGCGACGAGGCCCTGGTGGAGTGCAGCGGCGGGCAGTACCCGCAGGTGGTCCGGCTGGAGCGGGACGCGGACCACGGCTACCGGGTCGTCGCGCGGGAAGAGCCCCCGGACGGCGCCGGGAACGCGGAGTGGACGAAGACCCACTTCGGTTTCCTCGCCGACACCGAGGCCCCGATGTCCGCCGCCACCTTGGAGGCGGCAGCCCGGGCCCACTTCCACCTCCCGGCAGACGCCCCGGTCGGCGACTGCTGAAGGGCGGCGCAGCCGCTCCTTCAGGGGCGCGGGGCTGTATCGATGTGCAGCTCCGCTGCGTGGGCGCGACCAGCCACGACAGACCCGCAGACAACGGCCGCCCTAGTCCTCCGCCAACTCCGCCACCCCCGTGATCCGATGCAACGGATACGTCCGCACCTCGTCCGCCGTGTGGTCGTACGCCGTCACGAACCCTCCCTCCACCCGGATCGGAGCGATCACCCGCTGACTGGCGGAGCCCTCCGCGTTGACGTAGCCGATCCACAGGGCCTCGTTGGTGAGGACGGCGGCCTGCATGGTGGCGAGGGTCTCGGCGGAGCTGGTGCGGGGGAGTTCGCCGGCGGCGCCGTGGTCGGGGCTCTCCTTGCGCGGGGTCGTGGAGGCCAGGTCGCCCGCGCGGATCGCGCGGATCGCCGCCGAAAGGAGGGTGGCGTCCGGCACCGGCGGCCCGTCCGGGACCGGCTCCGGCGCGGTGCGCGGCGGGGTGCGGTGGGCGTGGGCGCGGGCGATGAGGACGTCGCCCTCGGCGGACTCGGCGGCTGGCGCGAAGCCCATCTGACGCAGCCCCTCCAGGAGCACGGCCGGGTCGGCCTGGGCCGCCAGGACCGTGGGGGCCAGCCGGCGCAGGTGCAAGCCGGCGGCGCGCTTGTCGGCGAGGATCTCGTTCAGCAGGGCGTCGTCGTCGCAGCGGACGTAGGCGGAGGCCGCGCCGACCCGCAGATGGCCGTGTCTGCGGGCCACGTCGTCGATCAGATACGCCAGCGGCTGCGGGACCGGCGTACGGGAGTGCGCGGCGAGGAAGGCGTGCAGGTCGGAGGCGGACTGTCCGGCGTCCAGCGCCCGCCGCACCGAGCCCGGCGTGAACCGGTACACCGTCGCCCCGCCCTTGGACTCCACGTCCGCCAGCACGTCCAGCACGTCCGCCAGCGGGCGCTGCAACGGGCCCGGGGCCACGGCGGTGAGGTCGGCCTGGAGCAGGACGTGGTCCAGGGGTTCGGGCAGCAGCGGGGCCAGGAGACGGGCGGCCGCGGCGGAGGCGACGGCCTGCTCGGGCGGGGAGAGGGGCTCCACCGGGGCCGAGGGCACGGCGTGGTGGTGGACGGGCAGCTTGTCGCCGGGGCCCGACGGCTCCGTGCGCGGAGCCTTCGCCGGTGCCGCCCCCCACAGCGCCCGCCCCTGGGCCGACAGCGCTCCCCGTCCCGTGACGCCGAGGAGTTCCGCCTCGTTCAGCGCCCACTCGGCGAGCCGTGACCGCAGGTCGTCCTCCCGCTGGGGGCCGCGCAGCGGCCGCTCCCAGCGCAGCCGCGCGAGCACGGACTCCGCGGACGGTGAGGCGCCCTCCGGCAGCCCGGCCAGCAGGGTCAGCACCCGGTGCCGTACCTCCGGGGCGGCGCTGCGGTCCAGGCCCGGGCCCAGCGCGGACAGAGTGCGGTCCTTCGCGTCCCGGCCGCCGATCAGGCCGGCCGTGCGGGTCGCCGTCAGCCAGGCCTCCGCGAGCCGCACCCAGCGTTCGGCCGCGGGCCGCTCCAGCCACTCGTCGTAGGCCGGGGTCGCCGCATACCGCTCGTCGGCCTCCCCGTCGGAGGCGATCAGTCCGGCCGCGTAGGCGAGTTCGACCCAGAACGCGGCGACCGGCTCGGACACGTCGAGGGCGACGGCGGTCCGCTTGAGGTCGCGGACGCTCAGACCGCCGGCCCGCAGGACCGCCGGGCCGCCCTCGTCCCAGTCCTTCAGCAGCTCCTCCACCGTCGCCAGCGCGGTGTACGCCTGTCCGGCCGCCGTACTGTCCACAACCTGTGGACGGTGAGTGGCGACCGGCTCGACGGCCGGCGGCAGCGGTTCGGTGGCCCGGTGCGCCAGCCCGCCGCGCAGATGCAGGGCCACCTCGCGCGGCAGTACGACCGTCCCGGGCGCCGTCGGCAGCAGCAGCCCGAGGTCGAGGAGCCGCCGCAGCCGCACCGCGGGGTCCGCCGTGACCTGCCCGTACGGCGGCCCCCACACCAGCCGCCGCAGCACCTCCAGGGACTCCTCCGGAAGCCCGGCGAGCAGCCCCGCCATCCGCTTTCGGTCGGTGAACAGCCCGGTCAGCGCCGCGACGGCGGTCACCGAGTCATGCGTCGACGGCAGCCCGGCGGCGGTCACGATCTCCTGGATCCGGCCCGGCGACATCCCCGCCGTGGCCTCCTGCACCGTCGGCCCGAGCCCCGTCGGCGACGGATGCTGCGGCGAGGGCGCCAGCAGCTCCCGCGCGGTCCGCACCAGCCGCAGCCGCTCGTCCTCGCCCCACACCAGCGCCTGCTCCCGCAGGGTCCCCAGGGCACGCGGCAGCGCTCCGGCGACGGCGGGCGCCCCGGCGTCCCCGGCCAGCAGCCCCAGCAGCTCCTCGTACGACGCCGGCTCCCCCGCCACGGCCAGCGCCTCCGCGGTCTGCAACGCGAACCGGTCCAGCCGCTCCAGCGCACGCACGACCGAGGCACGGGTGCCCGCCCTCGTGGCGAGCTGGGTCAGGTCGGTGGGGACGGGGGTGATGAGGTCGGGACGGGCACGCAGAAGCGCACCCAGGGAGGCGTCGTCCCGGACGCGGAGAGCCTCTGCGAGGGAGCGGGGCGGTGTGGCCGAGGTGCTCATCCGACCCACGTTAGCGGGTGGGTGCGACGGCGAGGTGCGGGTCCGCGGGTCGGGAGCCCGTCGGCGGCACGGCCGTGCGTGGCCACGCGGGCCGCGTCCCGCGCGATACGGTCGTCCCCGGGGATTCAACGCGCCGCCCCCCGGAGGGACTTCGTGGGTATCGAGAGCGACCAGGTCGTCTACGAGTATCTGAGCCGCGTCGGTGACGTGGCCCAGCAGCGGCAGTTGCCGTCCGGCACCCGGATGCGCCTGGTCTCGGAGCTGCGCAACGAGATCGACCGGCGCCGGGCGAAGGTCCCCGTGGACAGCCCCGCGGCCGTGCGCCGGATCATCGACCGGCTCGGCAGCCCCGACGACGTCGTCACCGCGGCCGGCGGCGCGACCGGCGTCGTACCGCCGGCCCGGCCCGCCCCGGCCCCCACCGCCGTACCCGTGCAGCGGGACCGGGACACCGACGCGCCCCGCCGCCCCAAGGGGCTGCGCCGTATCGTCCCCGTCCCCAAGCCGCGTCCCGCCGAGACGGTGGACGAGGCGCCCGCGCCGCCCCATCTCGCCGCCGAGGCCGAGATCGGGGACAGGGCGCTCCAGCCGGACTGGTGGCGCACGGACAGCACCCCGTTCGGGGTCGGCGAGAGCCTCCCGCCCGGGTTCGTCGGCGGTGTGGAGATCCCGGAGCTCCTCAAGCCCCCGCCGAGGGACGAGCCGAAGCCGGTCGTCGAGAAGGCCGCGGAGCCCGAGGTCGAGGCCGAGGTCGACGAGGTCCCCGCGCGGCGCCGCCGGCTGCTCTCCCTCCCCAAGGGCAAGTGGACCAACCCCCTTCTGCTGGTCGCCGCGGGCCTCCTCGTCGTGGGCGCGGTCCTCGGCAACCTCGTCGTCCTTCTCCTCGGCTGGCTCATCGCCTACGCCTCACGGCGGCTGACCGAGACGGAGACCAAGTGGGCGGTGATGTTCCTGCCCGGGCTGGCGCTCACCGCCGGGGTCGTGTGGCTGTGGGGCCGCACCGAGGGCCGCTGGGGCGACCCCATCGCCGAGGGGCACATGAACGACGCGGTCGCCGACACCTGGCCGTGGGTGGTGCGGGGCGCCGCCGTCGCCTCGGCCCTGTTCCTCGTATGGCGATCCCAGAGGCAGAGGTAGGACTGTCGTACCGACTGGGCACAATGGCCCATATGGCCACTGCACCGATCTCCGCCCCGACCGTCGGCTTCGACCTCGACATGACCCTCATCGACTCCCGCCCCGGCATCCGCGCCTGCTTCCTGGAGCTGTCCGAGCGGACGGGAACGTATGTCGACGCCGACCTGGTGGTCACCCGGCTCGGTCCGCCGCTCGCGCAGGAGATGGCGCACTGGTTCCCGGCGGACCAGATCGAGGCCATGGCCGATCTCTACCGGTCGCTGTACCCGTCGATAGCGATCGCCGCGTCGCCCGCGATGCCCGGCGCCCGCGAGGCGATCGCCGCCGTCCAGGCGGCCGGTGGCCGCGCGATCGTGGTGACCGCGAAGTACGGGCCCAACGCCAAGCTGCACGTCGAGCACCTCGGTCTCGACCCCGACGCGGTGATCGGCGACCTGTGGGCCGAGCAGAAGGCAGAAGCCCTGCGCGAGCACGGCGCGAGCGTCTACGTCGGCGACCACCTCGGGGACGTGCGCGGCGCCCGGACCGCCGGGGCGCTCTCGGTCGCGGTGCCGACGGGCCCGTGCGGCGCGGCGGAACTCACGGCGGCCGGTGCTGACGTGGTCCTCGCCGACCTCACGGAGTTCCCGGCCTGGCTCGCCGCCTACCTGTCGGCCGACCGCGCCTGACGCCGCCCCGCCGCGATCGACTGGAGCACGCCCGCGCCGGCGAGCAGGAAGCCGACGCCCATGAGCATGCTCAGTCCGAACATGTACGTCGGAAATGGCGTCGTTCCGAGGAACAGCGGGGCCACGGTGACGAGTGTGGCCACCGTACCGATGAAGAACACGATGGCACCGGCACGGATCAGTCGGTCACCGGGCCCGGCGGAATTCGTTTGGGTTTTGTCACGCACCGGACCAGGGTAGTTCCCTGCCCGAAGGAACAACCGGGCGACGTCTTGTCACCGGCCTGAAGACCATTAGCGTCTCTGATCAGTTGCGCGGACCTATATGAACCGTAGGTTCCGGCATGGATTCCGCCCATCGTGGTGGGGTGGCGTGGGCGTGCAGGTGGAATCCTGCGCCCAGTGCTGCCCCTTGGGGCCGGTGACGTTGCCGGTGGCCGGTGATGGGTGTGCTGATCGTCGTCACGCCCTGGTGCCGGTGGGCCGCGCGGGGCAGCCATCTTGGGCCCGTGTGAGCGTGTCCCTCCGGACGCTTTCCCACCGGGCCCGAGGGGCCGGTGGGGGAGGGTGCCCCGCGTCGCCTGGGCGCGGGGCGTGGAGTGCGGTGCCGGGTGGGTCCGGTCTTGGATCGGTCATTCCGGCTGGTCTCGGTGGTGGCGGCCGGTGCGACCACGGCAGTGGTTTCGAGCCGGTCGATCACGCTGCGGATGACCATCTTGCCGTTGGTGCGGTCGGTGACGGTCTTGGTCTGGTGGGTGAGGCCGCGGGCGGCGATCCGCTGCCATGCCCCGCTGTCGCGGTCGCCCTGCCAGTGGCAGTCGGGGTTGGGACACATCGCCCATTTCCAGCCGGGTGTGGTGGGCCGGTCGGGGGCTTGGCGGTGGCGCAGCGGGACCAGACAGCGCGGGCAGTGCCGGGAGGTGCCGCGGGCCGGAACAGTGACCACGGCGATGCCCGCCTCGGCGGCCAGATAGCGCATCCGGTCCACAATCTGCCCGCGAACAGTTTGTGACAGCCGGGTGTTGAGGGTGCGGCCCATGCTCCGGGCCTCCAGTGAGCGGAGGTCCTCTACGTAGATCACGCTCGCGCGGGCGGCAATCGCCTGGTCGACGGCCCAGCGGGCGGCCGACCAGGCCAGAGCGCTGTTGAGGTGGGAGCGCCGGGTGGACACGCGCTCGATCTCCTCAGCCAGGACAGCGTGCTTGCCGGTCAGGGGATGATCCCCGGTGGTGTTGATGAGCCGCTCATAGTGGGCGGTCTTGGCGTGCAGGTGCTCGCCCGCGCGGCGCAACCGGTGCTGTCTGGCCAGCACCCCGGCCGCCCGGAACTGCGCCCCGGAGCCCAGCGCGGTGATTGTCCCGTCGTCGTGGAGCCGGACCGCACCCGCGCTGAGCAGGGTGTTCAGCCCCCAGTCCACGCCGAGCGCGGTGGTGTGCCCGGTGCGCCGGGCCGTCGGCACGGTGTGGGTGTGGGCGAGGTCGGCGTGGACCCGGCCCCGGTGGACGCGCAGGGTGGGCAGGTGCAGTACCGCGCCGGGCGGGACGGTGGGCGGCAGGGGGAGCGGGCAGGCCACCCATGCCCAGTCCCCGTACGAGCGCGGATCGGGGCGGGTGGGCAGTTGCAGCCGCAGCAGTGCCCGGCCCGGATCGTCGGCACGGGCCAAGGTGACCTGCTGCCCGTCGCAGGCCGACAGCAGCAGCATCCGCGCCACCCGCGGCGCGGCCTCCAATTCGAACACACCGGTGGGTAGCCGGTCGTGCTTGTCTGCGAAGGCGGCGATCTGCCGGGTCCGGGAACGGATCGCACCCGACGGCAGGTGCCTCCCGTCGGGGACGGCCTCACGGACGGCGTCCCACTCGTCCGGAGAGCGGCGCACGGGATCGGCGGGCCACGCCGCCAGGACCCCGGCGGTGAGATCGGCCCGCCACTTCACCGACCGCATCAGACGCCCGGCCTGCTCCTGCGCCATACGCACGATCCGGTCATTGACCCGCACACCCTCCGGCGGCCCGGCCGTCCAGCCCAGACGCCGCAGCGCCATCCACGCGTTCGACGGCAACGCCCGGCCCTCGGCATCCACCCCCGAGGCCAGTGCCTCCACATCGGTCGCGTTCCAGTGCGCGGCCAGCAGATCGGCGGTCATACGGGTCACCAGATCCGCGGCCCATCCCACCTGCTTGGCCAGCGCGGCGGCCGACAGCACCTCGCCTGTCTTCTCCACGACGCCCGTCCGCAGCAGACCACGAGCACAGGCCGTACGGGCGGTCTCGTCGGCACCGAGCGGCAGTCTCCGGCCCACCCGCACTCCCTCCCCTCACCCGTGCGGTGCTGTCATCCGATCAACGACACACCCGCGGAAAGGTCACACATTCGACCCACGCACCCACGTGCGACCCTGCTGACGGCTGCCAACGTCTTGTGGGACGGTTTCTGACCATGCGTCAGAGGTCGGTTCCGGGCAGCCTTGGCGGCCGGGCAGCTCTGGGCGGTCGTTCGCAGGCGGAAGAGAGCCCCGGGCACAAACAACCCACGTCTCTACACCCGCTTCGATCCCGAGCCCCGCTGTGGTGAGCCCTCCGCCCTGTCGTGGGGAGAGCCGGTACCGTCCATCTGCCTCCAGGCCGGGAAGATCACCGGGCACAGCGTGGCGAGCAGATACACACCGCCGACCGCCAGCAGCGCACGGGGCAGGCCGACCGAATCCACGAGGAAGCCCGCGGCCAGTCCGCCCAGCGGAGTGACCAGCTGGACCGAGGCTGTCGTCGCACTCAGCACGCGGCTGCGCAGTTCCTCCGGCACCGTCTCATACGTCACTGTGGCCATGATGGGGTTGAGCACACCGAAGGCGAGACCCTCAACCGCCATGATCACAGCCAGCGGCGCGAAGGTGTCGGTGAAGGCGGCCACCACGAAGCGCGGCAGGCCCCCGATGAGAAACGCGATCGTGAACACGGGCCACCGCCGAAAGCGGCCGCCCACCGCCCCATAGACCAGCGCCCCCGCGAGTGCGCAGATGCCGAACGCAGCGTTCAGCAGACCGAGATCGATGGAACCACTTAGCTGTTCACGGGCATGTACGGGGAGGAGCACGGTGCTCCATCCCTGGTCGAGCCCCCTGGTGACCAGCGTCATCACGCACAGGCCCAGCAGCAACGGCGTGGCCGCCACGAAGCGATACCCATCCGCGAGTTCACGACGGTAGACACGGAGCGACGTCGGCTCGGCCCGTCGTTGGGCCTGCCCCTCAGGCAGGCCGCGCACTCCGAAGGCGAACAGTGGCGCGGCTACAGCGAAGGTCGCGGCATCCACCAACAGGACGTTCTCGGCTCCGAGTACGGCGATCAGCGCACCTCCGAGAGCGGATCCGGTCAGCGCCGCGCAGCGTGCCGCACCGTCGTACAACCCGGCGGCCCTGGTCAGCGGCATTCCGGCGCGTTCGGCGAGCGTGGGCAACAGCACGCCGCGGGCAGTTTCACCCGGCGCACGGAACAGCCCTGTCATCGCCATCAGCGCGCACAGCATCCAGAACTGCAGGAGCCCGGCGAACTGCATCAGCGGGATCGCCGCGACCGCGATTCCGCAGGCGAGGTCCGAGGCGACACTCACCCGCCGTCGCCCGATCCGGTCGATGACCGGACCACCGGCGAGCGCGGCGAGCACCACGGGCAGCAATGTGCAGAATCCGACGATCCCGGTCTTGGCGGCACTGCCCGTGCTTTGCAGCACGAACCACGGCACGGCCATGTATGTGAGGCAATTCCCAGTGATCGAAACGAGGTTGGCGGCAAGAACCGTTGCCAGAGGACGGCGATCACCCGTCAAGGAGTCTTCGGGCACTACGGTGGTCTCCCATAAGGGAAGCGCCCACCGCGAACGAAGCAGTCAGCCGGTGGACGAAGCGAAGTGGTCAGCGTCTGGCGCGCAGAGCGAGGCGCACCGCGATGCGGTGTTCACAGGCAGCGCCTCCAACACTTCGCCGGGATGACCACCCGGCATCTTCACCCATTGTCACCTCGGACACCGGCCCTCCGCAACGACGATCCGTTCGCAACGGGCGGCCTCATACGAGGTGTGCGCTGATCAGTGGACCCGGCCACAGAGACTGCCAGGGTCTCGACCAGTTCCTCCCGCGCGATCACCCGCCGGTCCGCGGGCAGCCGCCTCCCACCAACCCGTCTCGGAGCCTGCAATACCCGCTGAACAGTACGGACGTTGGGACCCTCGGGCGGCTGGTGACATATCCGTCGATGCCGCCCCTTGTACCCGATGATCACCGGGTACGGGGTACCTGAGCCGAGCAGAGACGCCAAGAGGGCATCACTGTCATTGCCAGGGTTCGGCGTTTCCCGCACGACTCACGGCGCCGAGCTGTTCAGGCCCGTTTTAAGGCATGTCCGGCTGGAGAGACCCCCGGTAAGGTGGCATGACGACTAGTACAAGGGCGTCCGGGGTCAGTCCGGGAGCGATCGAGGGAGCGTGTGCTTTGCCGACTGGCAAGGTCAAGTGGTTCAACAGCGAGAAGGGCTTCGGCTTTCTCTCCCGCGACGACGGCGGTGACGTCTTCGTCCATTCCTCGGTCCTCCCCGCCGGAGTCGAGGCCCTGAAGCCGGGCCAGCGAGTGGAGTTCGGGGTCGTCGCCGGACAGCGCGGTGACCAGGCCCTTTCGGTCGTCATCCTCGATCCGACCCCGTCGGTCGCGGCCGCGACCCGTAAGAAGCCGGACGAGCTGGCCTCCATCGTCCAGGATCTGACGACCCTTCTCGAGAACATCACGCCGATGCTCGAAAGGGGCCGTTACCCCGACAAGGCCGCCGGCGGGAAGATCGCGGGCCTGCTGCGCGCGGTCGCCGACCAGCTCGACGTATAGAGCCGCTCGATTTCTAAGGGAAAGCCAGTGCATTCGGGCCGAGGGGCGGCACCAGCCCCTCGGCCGCCGCACGTGTGAGGAGCCCCCGCACCGCCGCATAGCCGTCGACGCCGAGGTCATGGGTGAACTCGTTGACGTACAGCCCGATGTGCTGGTCGGCGACGGCGGGGTCCATCTCCTGGGCGTGCTCCATGACGTAGGGGCGGGAGACCTCGGGGTCGTCCCACGCGGCGCGCACCGAGGTACGGATGGAATCGGCCAGGTTCGTCAGCGTCCGCGCGCCGAGCGACCGCTTCGCGATGATCGCGCCCAGCGGGATCGGCAGCCCGGTGGTGTTCTCCCAGTGCTCGCCCATGTCCGCGAGCTTGTGCAGCCCGTAGTTCTGGTACGTGAAGCGCGCCTCGTGGATGACGAGCCCCGCGTCGACCTTCCCGTCCCGCACGGCGGGCATGATCTCGTGGAACGGCATGACGACGATCTCGCCGACACCGCCGGGGATCGTGTCCGCGGCCCACAGCCGGAACAGCAGATACGCCGTCGACCGCTCGCTGGGCACGGCGACCGTACGACCCGTCAGATCCCCTGGTCCACGGGTCAGCACCAGCGGCCCGCAGCCCCGTCCCAGCGCGCCGCCGCACGGCAGCAGCGCGTACTCGTCGAGCACGTACGGCAGCACGGCGTACGACACCTTCAGCACGTCGAACTCACCGCGCTCGGCCATGCCGTTGGTGATGTCGATGTCCGCGAACGTCACGTCGAGCGCGGGCCCGCCGGGGACGCGGCCGTGGGCGAGGGCGTCGAAGACGAAGGTGTCGTTGGGGCAGGGGGAGTACGCGATCTGCATCGGGTCACCGGTCATAGGGGTTCCAACTCTCCAGTACGGGCGCGAGCTTCCCGAAGCCGTCGGTCAGTGCGGCGAGGGCGTCCGGAATGCGCCAGGCGGCCCGGTCCCGGGGCCCGACCGGATTGGACACGGCCCGCACCTCCAGCACCGGCACTCCGTGCAGGGCGGCGGCCTCGGCGACCCCGAACCCCTCCATGGCCTCGGCGAGGGCGGTGGGGTGACGTTCCCGGAGCGCGGCCGCGCGGGCGGCGGTGCCGGTCACGGTGGAGACGGTGAGCACGGCGCCGCAGCGGGCTCCGGTGGCGGCCACGGCGTCCCGTACGAGTGCTTGTGGGGGACGGTGGGTGACGGTCCCGAAGCCCAGCTCGGTCACCGGTACGAAGCCCTCGGCCGTCTCGGCGCCCAGATCGGCCGCGGTGATCTCGTCGGCGACGACGAGCGAGCCCACGGGGGCGTGGGGTGCGAAACCGCCCGCGATCCCGGCGGAGACGACCAGGCCGTAGCGGGTGCCTGCCAGCGCGGTGGCCGTCGCGGCGGCGGCGAGGGCGGGACCGACTCCGACGGCGATCACGTCGACCGCCGTCCCGTCAAACGCACGGGCCACCGCGTCCCGTTCGACGGGGACCGCGGTGGCCACGAGGATGCGCATCGGCGTCGTAGGGCTTACGCGTTGTCGTTGACGAGCTTGAAGTTCCACACGCCCTTGTACGACTTGCTGACCCCGCTGTCCGTCTTGTCCTGCTGGACGACGCTGACGGACAGCTGCTTCGGCGCGGCCTGACCCTGCTGGCTGGCGAAGAGGTCGACGCCCTGGAAGGAGTAGTACGTCGTCTTGTAGACGTCCGTGACCTGCTGGCCGTTGATCCACAGCGCCCAGCCGGTGTCCGCGATCTCCGGGTCGACACCGATGCGCAGGGTCTCGCTCTGCGGGACGTCGATCGAGTCGGTCGCCTTCTTCAGGGCGCACTTGGTGGCCTTCTCCTGGCCCAGGTTGTCGCCGTCCTCCCAGCACTCGGCCTCGGCGCTCACCGAGTTCTTGCCGACCGTGACGGTGGCGCGCGGCGTCGGCTTGTCGCACGCCGACAGGACGAGCAGTCCGGCGGAAACGGCGCCGGCGGCGGCGACGGCGCGGCGGCGTCGCACAACGGATTGCATGGAGGTCATGGCCGAAGGCTATCGGGCAGTACCAGCCGTGCTGTTACGCGGGGTGCGGCGTGCCGTGCGTTACGCCACGCGCGCGCGGGGCGAGCCGCCGTGCCGGGCCGAGCTCAGCAGACCCTTGGCCGTCGTCAGCCAGGCCAGGGCGACGATCGCGGCGGCCACCGACAGGCCCAGGGAGCCGTTGAGCGGCATCACGATGCCGACGGCGCCGCCGAACACCCAGGACACCTGGAGCAGGGTCTCCGAGCGCGCGAAGGCCGAGGTACGGACCTGCTCGGGCACGTCCCGCTGGATCAGCGCGTCCAGGGACAGCTTGGACAGCGCCTGCGCGAACCCGGCGACCGCGGCGAGGACGGCGACCAGGAACGCCCCGAAGAAGATCGCGGCGGTGATCGCGACGCCCAGGACGAACGCGACGACGGTCACGATGATGATCTCCGGCGCCCGCTGCCGCAGCGCCGCCCCCACCGCCGTACCGAGCGCGTTGCCCGCACCGGCCGAGACGACCACGATGCCCAGCGACACCGCGGCGCTCTCCCCGGACAGCGGGTGCTCGCGCAGCAGGAACGCCAGGAAGAAGGTCAGGAACCCCGAGAGGAAGCGCAGCCCGGCGTTGGCGCCCAGGGCGTGGGTGACCGCGATGCCGACCGTGCGCAGCCCGGGGCGCTTGACCGGCCGCAGGTGCGGGCCGTGGAGGTGGTCCTCGTCCGCGGCGAGCAGGGCGACGTCCTCACCCTTGGCCGAGTCGACCTTCGGCGGCAGGGTGAAGGACAGGAACGTCCCCACGACGAAGATCACGAAGGCGCCGTAGAGCGGCCAGCGCGGGCCCAGCGACTGAAGCCCCGCGGCGATCGGCGCGGCGATGCCGGTCGCGAGGAGACCGCCGAGGGTGACGCGGGAATTGGCCTTCACCAGGGAGAAGCCGGGGGGCAGGAGGCGGGGCACCACGGCGCTTCTGACCACGCCGTACGCCTTCGAGGACACGAGGACCCCGAGCGCCGCCGGGTACATCTCGATGCTGCCGGTGACGACCGCCCCGGACAGCACCAGCGCGAGCAGGGCGCGGGCGAGCATCGCGCCCGCCATCGCGGCCCGGCGGCCGTGCGGCAGCCGGTCCAGGAGCGGGCCGATCACCGGGGCGAGCACGGTGAAGGGCGCCATGGTGATGGCGAGGTAGAGGGCGACACGCCCGCGGGCCTCGTCCGTGGGGACCGAGAAGAAGACCGTGGAGGCGAGCGCGACCGTGATCATCACATCGCCCGCGCCGTTCACACCGTGCAGTTCGATCAGTTTGCCGAGACCGGACTCGCCGGCCCCGTGCGCGTGGGTGGCCTTGCGGATGCCGCGGGCGGGCCAGCTGACCGGGAGGTGCAGGGCGCGGCCGACCGAGCGGAAGGGGCCGCGCACCCGGCCCGTGCCGTTGCGCCGACTGCTTCCCTTGATCCCTTTGGCCCCACGGATCCCGGTGGCTCCTTGGGGTGTCTTCGCGGCTGCCACGACGTCATAGTGCCCCGACTGAGGGGTTCGTAGTGCGGTTACCGCGCGTATGGCCGCGCAATTACGGACCTGCCGTGGCCATACCGAGACCGGTGCGGGGGTGCCAAACGTCCCGTCGGTGTAGGCCGAGGGCACGCGAGCAGGTAGCGTGCGTATCTCAGCCATCTTGCACAATGGATGGCACAGGTGCGCCCGAGCGTGAGCGGGCGCGGACGTTGACGCGGTCCCCGGGTCCGCTCCGTCCGCCACCCTCGCCCCCGGCGTACGCACCTACAGTGACGGCGTAGGAGAGAAGCGATACCTGTGAGCGCAGCGACCACGCGAAGCCGCACCCCCGACCGCCTGTGCGCCGAGGCCGTCGACCTCGCCCGCACCGCAGCCGAGGAGGCGGCGGCACCCGGCGTCGTCGGCGAGCACGCGGGGCTCGAGTCCGAGGGCGACCGTGTCGTCACGCACTTCTTCGAGTGCAAGGAGCTCGGCTACCGGGGCTGGCGCTGGGCCGTCACGGTGGCGCGGGCCTCCCGCGCGAAGATCGTGACGCTCGACGAGGTCGTGCTGCTGCCGGGCCCGGACGCCCTGCTGGCCCCCGAGTGGGTGCCGTGGAGCGAGCGGCTGCGCCCCGGCGACATGGGCCCCGGTGACCTGCTCCCCACCGACGCCGAGGACCTCCGGCTGGAGCCCGGCTACTCCGGCGAGGACGAGCCGGTGCCGAGCTCCGCCGTCTCCGAGGAGATGGCCGAGCTGGTGGAGGCGGAGGACGCGGAGGTCACCGTCGGCACGCCGTCCCATCTCCCGGTGGTCCCGGCCCGGGGCTCGATCGCCTCGGTGGCGGAGGAACTGGGCATGCGACGCGCCCGGGTCCTGTCCCGCTACGGACTGCACACCGCCGCCGACCGCTGGGACGAGGCGTACGGCGCCAAGACCACCATGGCGCAGGCGGCCCCCGCGACCTGCGTCAGCTGCGGCTTCCTCCAGCCGATCGGCGGCTCCCTGGGCCAGGCCTTCGGCGTCTGCGCCAACGAGTTCGCCCCGGCGGACGGCCGTGTGGTCTCCCTCGCGTACGGCTGCGGCGGCCACTCCGAGGCGGCGGTCATGCCGAAGCCCCCGCGTCCGGCGGCCCCGGTCATCGACGAGACCAAGGTCGACCCCTTCCCCCTGCGCCCGGCGCCCGACTCGGGCTCGGTCCCGGAGACACCGGACGAGGCGTCGGCGGAGCTGGGCCACTCGTAGCCTTTTCTCGCCCCCGCCGGCTCTGGGCCGCGCGAGCCCTCCCCGAGTTACGGTCCCCCCTCCTCGCGGTACCTTCGACCCCACGCCGACGAGGAGAGTGTTGAACGTGAGCAAGTTCGTGCGGCCCGCAGCCGAGGGAGCCGACCCGTTCGGGACCGCCCGTCTCAGGCGGGGAGTGCTCGACGCCTGGGCGACCAGTCCCGCCCGGTTCCGTGAGGACGCCAACGCCGAGGAGGACCTCGTCCTCGGCGGCTACCGGGACCGACTCGTCGTCGAGCTCGCCCAGAACGCCGCCGACGCCGCCGCCAGGGCCGGCGTGCCCGGACGGCTCCGCCTCACCCTCCGCGACGGCGTCCTCGTCGCCGCCAACACCGGCGCCCCCCTCGACGCGGCCGGTGTCGAGTCCCTCTCCACCCTGCGGGCCTCCGCGAAACGCGACACCGCCGCCATCGGCCGCTTCGGCGTCGGTTTCGCCGCCGTCCTCGCCGTCACCGACGAGCCCGCGGTCGTCGGCCGCCACGGCGGAGTCCGCTGGTCCCTCGCCGAGGGCCGGGACCTGGCCGCCGAGACCGCCCGCCACAGCCCGGGCCTGGGAGACGAGGTCCGGCGGCGGGACGGGCACATCCCGCTGCTGCGGCTCCCGTTCGCCGCCGAGGGCACCGCCCCCGACCCGTACGACACGGCCGTCATCCTGCCGCTGCGCGACCCGGCCGCCACCGACCTCGCCGAGCGTCTCCTGAACGCCGTCGACGACGCCCTGCTCCTCGCCCTGCCCGGGCTGGAGGAGGTCGTGATCGAGACGGACACCACCCGGACCCTGCGCCGCCGCACCGAGGACGCGTTCACCGTCGTGGAGGACTCCCGCGACGGCGAGACCCGGTGGCGGGTCGCCGCCTCGCACGGGCCGCTGACCGCCGACCTCCTCGCCGACCGCCCCGTCGAGGAGCGGCTGCGGCCGCACTGGTCGGTCACCTGGGCCGTCCCCGCCGACGCCGACGGCACCCCGGTCCGCCCCCGTACCAGCCCCGTCGTGCACGCCCCCACCCCCAGCGACGAGCCGCTCGGCGTGCCCGCGCTGCTCATCGCCTCCTTCCCGCTGGACCCCACCCGCCGGCACGCGGCGCCCGGTCCGCTGACCGACTTCGTGGTGCAGCGCGCGGCGGACGCGTACGTCGAACTGCTCGCCGAGTGGCGGCCGGTGACCACCGGCATCATCGACCTGGTGCCCGGCCCGCTCGGCAAGGGCGAGCTGGACGGGACGCTGCGGCAGGCGATCCTGGAGCGGCTGCCCCGGACCGCCTTCCTGCCGCCGGCCCTGACCCCCGGCCAGGACGACGACGACCTGCCCGAGGCCCTGCGCCCCAGGGACGCGGAGGTGGTGGAGGGCGCCGGCGCCGACACCGTGCGCGTCCTCGCCGAGGTCCTGCCCACCCTTCTGCCCGCCGGTCTGGAACGCCGCGTCGAGCTGCGCACCCTCGGCGTCGCCCGCCTCCCGCTCACCGACGCCGTCGACCGGCTGGCCGGGCTCGAGAAGGAGCCGGGCTGGTGGCGCAGCCTGTACGACAGCCTCGCGGGGGTGGACCCGGACCGGCTCTCCGGTCTCCCGGTCCCGCTCGCCGACGGCCGAACGACCATCGGGCCCCGGCAGGTCCTGCTGCCCACCGCCGACAGCGTCGCCATCGACCCGGAGGTGCTCGCCCGGCTCGGCCTCAAGGTCGCCCACCCGGACGCCGCGCACCCCCTGCTGGAGAAGCTCGGCGCGCTGCCCGCGTCCCCGCGTGCGGTGCTGACCACGCCTCAGGTGCGGGCCGCGGTCGCCGCGTCGCTGGACGACGACGGCGGGGCGTGGGAGGAGGACACCCTGGACGCGGAGGAGCTGGCCGACACCGTCCTCGCCCTCGTCCGCGACGCCGGCCTCGAACCCGGCGACGAGCCCTGGCTCGGTGCGCTCGCGCTGCCCGACGAGGACGGCGAACCGGCCCCCGCCGGTGAACTCGTCCTCCCCGGCAGCCCGTTCGCGCGGATCATGCGCGAGGGGGAACTCGCCACCGTGGACGCCGAGCTGGCCGAGCGCTGGGGCGAACAGCCGCTGGCCGCCTGCGGTGTGCTCGCCACCTTCGCGCTGGTCCGCGCCACCGACGTGGTCCTGGACCCGGACGAACTGGAGCCGCGCGACGGGGACTTCGCCGAGCCGGACGACGCGGGCCTGCTGGACGCCGTGGACGTGTGGAGCGAGGACATCCTCGACCGCTTCCCCGACTCGCCGGTCCCGCCGGTCGCCACGGAACTGATCGCCGTACGCGATCTGGACCTGGTGGACGAGGAGTGCTGGCCGCAGGCGCTCGCCCTGCTCGCCCTGCCGCCGCTGCGGGACGCGCTCACCCAGCCGGTGCGGATCCTGCTGCCGGACGGCACCCACGAGGTCGTACGGCCTTACACCGCATGGTGGTTGAGGGGTCACCCGGTGCTCGACGGCCGCCGCCCGGCCGGTCTGCTCGCGGCCGGCGGGGACCCGCTGCTGCGCGGGCTGTACGACGAGGCCGACGCGACCGGCTTCGACGACGAGCAGGTCCTGCGGGCGCTCGGTGTGCGGACGTCGGTGGCCGCGCTGCTGGACGAGCCGGGTGGGGCGGCGGAGCTCCTCGACCGTCTCGCCGACCCTGCACGCGAGGTGACGGGCGCCCAACTGCACGGCCTCTACGGCGCGTTGGCGGACCTTGATCCCGAGCAGGTGACCCTGCCCGACGAGCTGCGGGCCGTCGTTGACGGGCGGGTCCAGGTGGTGGACGCGGCCGACGCCGTGGTCGTCGACTCGCCCGATCTGCTGCCCTTCACCGGGGGCGTGCCGCTGCTGCCGGTACGGCCGGCGCGCGCCGCCGAGCTGGCGGAGCTGTTCCAGGTGCGGCGGCTGAGCGAGTCGGTCACCGGGTCGGTGGACTCCGAGGGCGCCGAGCACGACGTACCGGAGCCGGTACGGGTGCTGCTCGGCTCGCGGACGCCGACGACCTACGTCGAGCACGAGGAACTCGTCGTGGACGGCGTGGAGTTGGACTGGCGGCTGACCAGCGACGGTGTCCTGCACGCCTCGACGCTCGAAGGCGTCGCCGCCGGGCTCGCCTGGGCGGCCGGTCAGTGGCCGCGTCGTTTCGAGGTCGCGGCGCTGCTGGAGGACCCGTCACGGACGGCGGAGCTGGCCCGAGACCGGTGGTTCGACTGACCTGTGGAGGCGATCTTGGAAAAGCTCGCACAAATTTCTCACCATCCGTACAACCATTCACTCGTGTCACGAATCTGATCACGTGAGTCAACAGACTCCTTGATCACTTGGGCCCCGACGTGTAGGCGATCGCCGTGGGGGACGACGACCGTCGGGGCCCCTTTCTCCACGCGGGGAACGCATGCGTATTCGAGCCATCGGGGCTGCCGTCACCGGCGCCCTGGCCCTTTCCGCCTTCGCTGTGCCTGCCGCGCAGGCGGACGGCAGCCAAGGCGACACCAAGATCACCAAGGTCGTCGTCGACGGCGACAACAAGGTGGGCATCGGCACCTCGGCCGCGAAGACCATCAAGGTCAGCGTGACGGCCACGGACGACTCCGGTATCGCCGGCGCCATGGAGTTCTCGCTGGAAGGCCCCGACTACGGCTTCCTCACCACCGGCAAGCCGACCTGCACGGCCTCCAGCGCCACCACCTCGACCTGCACCGCGTCGGTGACGGTGGACCCGAAGACGGACTACCTCAGCAACGCCAGCGCCGGCAAGTGGTACGTCGACGCGTGGATCGACGCCAACGACGACGACTACATCTGGACGGAGAAGGCCGGGTCCTTCAACTTCCAGCGTGCCGCCAAGCTGACGGCCAACGCCTCGCCGGAGCCGGTGAAGAAGGGCAAGACCATCACGGTGACGGGCAAGCTGACCCGCGCCAACTGGGAGACGCTCAAGTACACGGGCTACGCCTCCCAGTCGGTGAAGCTCCAGTTCCGCAAGAAGAGCGCCAGCACGTACACCACGGTCAAGACCATCAAGTCGAACTCGACGGGCAACCTGAGCACCACGGTCACCGCGTCGGTCGACGGCTACTACCGCTATGTCTTCGCGGGCACCACGACCACCGCGGCGGTCAACGCCACCGGTGACCTGATCGACGTGCAGTAAGCGACAGCGGTCCTCGCACCACCCCACCGGGTCCCGGCATGTCCGGGGCCCGGTGCCTCCCACTTTCTTCCTTGAGGAAACACATGCGTATTCGCGCCACCGTGGCCGCCGTCTCCGGCGCCCTGGCCCTGTCCGCCCTCGCCGTACCGGCCGCGCAGGCCGACGAGCGGGTTCCCGCCGGCGCCTCCGCCGCGCACGAGGCCGCCCAGGCCGCCTCCGGCAAGTCCGCGTTCGCCACCGCCGTGGACGGCACCCCCTACGTCCTCGACGCCTCGTTCTCCAACGTGAAGGTCAACAAGGGCAAGAACATCGTGGTCGGCACCACCAGCGTGGTGAAGGTCCCGGTCTCCTTCACGCTGAACCACGCCGCGGACGTCGACATCTACGCCGACGACTTCTTCGGTGGCGTCGAGCTGTACCGGGGCGCGGACTTCTACACCTCCATCTGGTGGTTCGACAGCGGCGACGCGGCCTGCACGGACGCCTCTGCGACCGTGGCCAACTGCACGGCCACCGTCGAGGTCGACCCGGCGGAGCTGCTGAACGAGGACGCCGGCTCCTGGAAGGCCGCCGGCTTCGCCGTCGCGTTCAACGGCGAGGACCCGGAGAACCCGAACCTGGACAACGTCGGTGTCGCCGTGACCGACAAGACCAACGCGTTCAAGGTCCAGCGCCTGTCCAAGCTGACGGTCAACGCCTCGCCGGAGCCGGTGAAGAAGGGCAAGACCATCACGGTCACCGGCAAGCTGTCCCGCGCCAACTGGGACACCGCCAAGTACGCGGGCTACTCCAGCCAGTCGGTGAAGCTGCAGTTCCGCAAGAAGGGCTCCAGCACCTACACCACGGTCAAGACCATCAAGACCAACTCGACGGGCAACCTGAGCACCACCGTCAAGGCCTCGGTCGACGGCTACTTCCGCTACTCCTTCGCGGGCACCACGACCACCCCGGCGGTCAGCGCCACGGGTGACTTCATCGACGTGAAGTAAGCGATACGTCCCTCCAGGCCGGCTCCGGAATCCATCCGGGGCCGGCCTCGGCGTTTCCCATGCGGATCCCAACGGCTCCCCACGGATCCGGGGCCAGTCCCAAGCCTTGTGCAGGTAAGGACAAAATCCGGACCCACCCCTACAACTCATCCCAGGGGTCATGGATCTCATCGCGTGAGTCAACAGACTCCTCGATCACTTCTCCCCCTGGGGAACGCACATGCGCAACAGAGCCACTCTGGCCGTCGTCTCCGCCGTGACCGGCGCCCTGGCCCTCACCGCCCTCGCCGTCCCGGCCGCACAGGCCGCCACCACCGCAGGGCCCGCCGTCACCTTCTCCGCCCTCAAGGTGAACAGCGGCAAGAACATCGTGGTCGGCACCACGACCCAGGTCACGGTCACCGCGACCTACACCGTGACCAAGCCCGCGACCCTGGCCGCGAGCTCCTTCCAGACCGGCCCGGTTCTCTACCGCGGCGACACTCTCGGCATGAACTCCGACGACCTCCTCCTCGGTGACGACCCCGGCACCTGCACGGCGTCCTCCTCGACGGTCCTGACGTGCACGGCGAAGATCGAGTTCCGCCCGGACGCCACCGACGAGGACGGCGACCTGGTCAACTCCGAGGCGGGCACCTGGAAGCTGGGCGCGCTCGCGGCCGACGAGAACGGCGGGCTCACCTGGCAGGGGGGCCTCGGCACCACCCATCTCCAGCGCAAGTCCACCCTGACCGTCAACGCCTCCCCCGAGCCCGTGAGGAAGGGCAGGACCATCACGGTCACCGGCAAGCTGTCCCGCGCGAACTGGGAGTCCAACAAGTACGCGGGCTACGCGACCCAGCCCGTGAAGCTCCAGTTCCGCAAGAAGGGCAGCACCACCTACACCACGGTGAAGACCATCAAGTCGAGCTCGACGGGCACCTTGAGCACCACGGTCACCGCTTCCGTCGACGGCTACTACCGCTACAGCTTTGCCGGCACGACAACGACCCCGGCAGTGAGCGCAACGGGCGATTACATAGACGTCCAGTAAGAGCGCCCCGATAGGGGCGCGGGGAACTGCGCGACCAGCCACAACGGCGCCGCGCTCGGCACACAACAGCCGACCCCACCCAGCCCCCGGCTCTAGCCAAGCGCTAAGCGGACACGCGGCGGTCGACCCACCTCCAAGTCAACTCCAGGACGGCCGCCGCCACCGCCGAGATCCCCACCGCGATCCACGGCATCGTCACCCCCACCAGCTTCAGCGCGAAGAAGTCCTGGAGCCACGGCACCACCAGCACCAACAGGAACCCCGCACCCATCGACGCCACCAGCGCCACCCGCCACCAGGTGTAGGGCCGGGCGATGATGGCGAGCACCCACATCGAGATGAGGAACAGGGTCAGCGTGGCGACGCTCGTCTCCGCGTCCAAGGAGCCCTTGCCCGTGTAGTGGTGACGGGCGATCAGATACGTCACGAAGGTCGCGACCCCGGCCAGCAGCCCGCCGGGGATCGCGTACCGCATGACCCGCCGCACGAAGTGGGGTTTCGCCCGCTCTTTGTTGGGCGCGAGGGCGAGGAAGAAGGCCGGAACGCCGATCGTCAGGGTGGACAGCAGCGTCAGGTGCCGCGGCAGGAAGGGGTACTCCACCTGCCAGCACACCACCAGCACCGCCAGCAGTACCGAGTACACCGTCTTCACCAGGAACAGCGTCGCCACGCGCGTGATGTTCCCGATGACCCGGCGCCCCTCCGCGACCACCGAGGGCAGGGTCGCGAAGCTGTTGTTGAGCAGCACGATCTGCGCCACCGCCCGGGTCGCCTCGGAGCCGGAGCCCATCGACACGCCGATGTCGGCGTCCTTCAGCGCCAGGACGTCGTTGACCCCGTCGCCCGTCATCGCGACCGTGTGGCCGTGGGACTGGAGGGCGCCCACCATGTCCCGCTTCTGCTGCGGGGTGACCCGCCCGAACACCGTGCCCTCGTCGAGCGCCTCGGCCATGCCCTCCTTGTCGGCGGGCAGAGTGCGCGCGTCGACCGTCGCCCCGGTCAGCCCGAGCTTTCCGGCTACCGCGCCCACCGACACCGCGTTGTCGCCGGAGATGACCTTGGCCCGGACGTTCTGCTCGGCGAAGTAGCGCAGGGTGTCGGCGGCGTCGGGCCGCAGCCGCTGCTCCAGGACGACGAGGGCCGTGGCCCGGGCGCTCCGGGCCACCTCCGGATCGTCCAGTTCCCGCACGGTCCGTGCCAGCAGCAGCACTCGCAGACCCTGCTCGTTGAGCCGCTCGGTCTCGACGAGGGCGGGGTCGTCCGCCGCGAGCAGCACATCGGGCGCGCCCAGCAGCCACGTACTGGACTCCCCGTTGCCCTCGCTGAGGGTCGCCCCGCTGTACTTGCGGGCGGAGGAAAAGGGCAGCGACTCGGTGCAGCGCCAGTCCTCGGCGTCCGGGTAGGCGTCGATGATGGCCTGGAGGGACGCGTTCGGCCGTGGATCCGACTCGCCCAGGGCGCCCAGCACCTTGCGTACATACGACTCGTCGCTGCCGTTCAGCGGCCGCAGCTCCGTGACGTCCATGCCGCCCTCGGTCAGGGTGCCCGTCTTGTCGAGGCAGACCGTGTCGACGCGGGCGAGGCCCTCGATGGCCGGCAACTCCTGGACGAGGCACTGTTTTCGGCCAAGTCGGATGACCCCTATGGCGAAGGCGACCGACGTCAGCAGGACGAGCCCCTCGGGGACCATCGGGACGATGCCGCCGACCGTGCGGGCGATGGAGTCCTTGAGGTCGTTGCTCTTGACGACGAGCTGGGTGATGACCAGGCCGGTGGCGGCCGGGATCATCATCCAGGTCACGTACTTGAGGATCGTGGAGATGCCGGAACGCAGCTCGGAGTGGACGAGGGTGAACCGGGAGGCCTCCTCGGCCAGTTGGGCGGCGTACGCCTCGCGCCCCACCTTGGTCGCCCGGAACGCCCCGCCGCCCGCGACGACGAAGCTGCCGGACATGACCTCGTCCCCGGGCTGCTTGACCACGGGATCGGCCTCGCCGGTGAGCAGCGACTCGTCGATCTCCAGACCGTCGGCCTCGACGCACACCCCGTCCACGACGGCCTTGTCGCCGGGCCCGATCTCGATGAGGTCGTCCAGCACGATGTCGGCGGTACTGACCTCCAGGGCCACCCCGTCGCGCCGTACCGTCGGCTTGGCCTCGCCGATCACCGCGAGGGAGTCGAGGGTCTTCTTCGCCCGCCACTCCTGGATGATGCCGATCCCGGTGTTGGCGATGATCACGTACCCGAACAGGCTGTCCTGGAACGGCGCGACGAACAGCATGATCAGCCAGAGCACGCCGATGATCGCGTTGAACCGGGTGAAGACATTGGCGCGGACGATGTCGGTCATCGACCGGCTGCTGCGCACCGGGACGTCGTTGACCTGGCCGTTCGCGATCCGCTCGGCCACCTCGGCCGCGGTGAGTCCGGTCGCCGCCGTGGCGGGGACGGGAACGGGATGCACAGGATCGAGTTCGGCGCCCGCGTCGATGTGCGTCATGCGTTCGACGGTACGTGCGGATTTACGGCTTCACACGCCGAGTGGCCGGAAGATCCGACCTGGGTAGGACGGACCGCCGGGGGGAGTGGTGCCGTGGTTGTACGGGATGCCCCTCACTCCGCAGCAGGGGCCTCGTCACTCCGCAGAAGGGGCCTCGGATTCCGTCGCCGCTGCCGCCGCGGCCCGCTTGATGGCGGTGTCGCGCTTCTTGACGAAGTAGACGCCGTACAGCCCCAGCCCGGTGCCGGCCAGGCAGGTCCACACCCACCAGGTGTGTCCGTGGTCGTCGAACCAGCCGTAGAAGGGGAGCTGGACGAGGAAGAGGACGAACCAGAGGATCGTGCCGCCGATGATGGTCGGCACGATGGGCCCTTCCAGGGGCTCCGGTGCCTCGTGCTTGGGGGTCCACTTCGCCATGGAGGACAGCTTACGAGGCGATCAGTTCTACGCGCGGAGATGGTGGATCGCCGACTCATATGTTCATACTGAAACGGTTTGCTCCTGACCATTTCTCATCGTAGGAAACGCCAAAACATGTCCACCTCGGCCCCCGCCAAGGTCCCCGCGCCCGATCAGCCGGGTGGTGCGCCCGCATACGGCGCCCTCGACCGCTTCTTCAAGATCTCCGAGCGGGGCAGCACGCTCCCCCGCGAGGTCCGCGGCGGTTTCGCCACCTTCTTCGCGATGGCCTACATCATCGTGCTGAACCCGATCATCCTGGGCAGCGCGAAGGACATGTACGGCAACCAGCTCGACAACGGTCAGCTGGTGACGGCCACCTGTGTGACGGCGGCGTTCACCACGCTGCTCATGGGCGTCATCGGCAACGTCCCGATCGCGCTGGCCGCCGGCCTCGGTGTGAACTCGGTCGTCGCGCTCCAGCTCGCGCCCCGGATGTCCTGGGCGGACGCCATGGGCATGGTGGTGCTCGCGGGCTTCATCGTGATGCTGCTGGTCGCCACGGGCCTGCGCGAGCGCGTGATGAACGCGGTCCCCTTCGGTCTGCGCAAGGCCATCTCGATCGGTATCGGCCTGTTCATCATGCTGATCGGCCTCGTCGACTCCGGTTTCGTCTCCCGGATCCCGGACGTCGCCCAGACCACCGTCCCGCTCCAGCTCGGCGGCGACGGCCACCTCAACGGCTGGCCGGTCCTGGTCTTCGTGCTGGGCGCCCTGCTCACCCTCGCGCTCATCGTCCGCAAGGTCTCCGGCGCGATCCTCATCTCGATCGTCGCCATGACCGTCGTAGCGATGATCATCGAGGCCGTCGCCAAGGTCCCGTCCTGGGGTCTGACGACCCCGAAGTGGCCCGGCAACCCGGTGGCGAGTCCCGACTTCGGTCTGATCGGCGACTTCAGCCTCTTCGGCGGCTTCGAGAAGGTCGGTGTGCTGACCGGCGTCCTGTTCGTCTTCACGGTCCTGCTGTCGTGCTTCTTCGACGCGATGGGCACGATCATGGGCGTCAGCGACGAGGCCAAGCTGACCGACGCCCAGGGCCAGATGCCCGGCATCAACAAGGTCCTGTTCGTCGACGGTCTCGCGGTCGCCGCGGGCGGCGCGAGCTCCTCCTCGGCCACCACCGCCTTCGTGGAGTCCACGGCGGGCGTCGGCGAGGGCGCGCGCACCGGCTTCGCGAACATCGTCACCGGCGGCCTCTTCACCGTGGCCCTGTTCCTGACCCCCGTGGCCACGATGGTCCCGTCCCAGGCGGCGACCCCGGCGCTGCTCGCGGTCGGCTTCCTGATCCTGTCCAACTCGGTCAAGGAGATCGACTGGGCGGACTACACGATCGCCATCCCGGCCTTCGTGACCATGGTGATGATGCCGTTCACGTACTCCATCACCAACGGCATCGGCATGGGCTTCATCACCTTCGTGGTGCTGCGGCTCGCGGCCGGGCGGGGCAAGGAGATCCCCGCCGCGATGTACGTGGTCGCCGCCGTCTTCGCCTTCTACTACCTGATGCCGGCCCTGGGTCTGACCTGAGCCGTGGGGGTCACGTGACCCCGTAGAACTTCTCCGTCTCCTCGACGGCGGTCTGGAACCGCTCGTCGAAGTCATCCCGGATGAGCGTTCGGACGACATAGTCCTGGACGCTCATTCCCCTTTTGGCCGCATGGTCCCGGAGCCGTTCGAGCAGCTCCCCGTCTATCCGCAGGCTGAGCACGCTGGTCCCCATGAACACGAGGGTCGCGGGCGTGGGGGAGCGGCGTTCACATTCTGCTGCCGTCTCACTCGTACGGGTGATGATCCTGTTTAGTGGCCCGGCTCACGGGAATCCTCGCGCGCGTCAGCTTGTTTAGCGAGAGTAATGAGTTATCCTAAAGAGATGCCGGACCTTACCCATGGCGACGACGCTGCCGCCGTGAACTCCCTACGCTCCGCCGTGATGCGACTGTCCCGTCGGCTCAAGCACCAGCGGGTCGACGAGTCGCTGAGCCCGACCGAGATGTCGGTCCTGGGCACCCTCTCCATCTGCGGCAAGGCCACCCCGGGCGAGCTCGCCCGCAAGGAACATGTGCAGCCGCCCTCGATGACCCGCATCGTGGCGCTGCTGGAGGGCAAGGGACTGGTCCGTCTGGAGCCGCACCCCGAGGACCGGCGCCAGAAGGTCGTCACGAAGACGGAACAGGCCGAGGCGATGCTCGCCGAGAGCCGTGCCAAGCGCAACGCCTTCCTGGCCACCCTGGTCGACGGCCTCGACGAGGACGAGTGGGCGAAACTGCGCGCCGCCGCCCCCGTGCTGGAGAAGCTCGCACACCTGTAAGCAGCAGCCGTCGCGAGGAGGCGAACCCTTTTGAGTACGGGATCCGGAGCAGATTCCGCCCCCGCACCGTCCACTCCTACCCCCGAGGACCCCGTCGGGTCCTCGAAGTCCTCGAAGTCCTCGATGTTCAGCTCCCTGAAGAGCCGGAACTACCGGCTCTTCTTCGCGGGCCAGGTCGTCTCCAACACCGGCACCTGGATGCAGCGCATCGCGCAGGACTGGCTGGTCCTCAGCCTCACCGGCTCCTCGACCGCCGTCGGCGTCACCACCGCACTCCAGTTCCTGCCGATGCTGCTCTTCGGGCTCTACGGCGGTGTCCTGGTCGACCGCCTCCCCAAGCGGCCCACGCTGCTGGTCACCCAGTCCGCGATGGCCGTCACCGGCCTCGCGCTCGCCTTCCTGACCCTCTCCGGGCACGTGGAGGTCTGGCACGTCTATCTCGCGGCCTTCGCCGTCGGTCTCGCGACCGTCGTCGACAACCCGGCCCGTCAGACGTTCGTCTCCGAGATGGTCGGCCCCGACCAGCTCCAGAACGCGGTCAGCCTGAACTCCGCGAACTTCCAGTCCGCCCGGCTGATCGGCCCCGCCGTCGCGGGCCTCATGATCACCGGCGTCGGCACCGGCTGGGCGTTCCTCGCCAACGGCCTGTCGTTCGTCGCGCCCATCGCGGGCCTGCTGCTGATGCGCACGCGCGACCTGCACGTCGTCGAGCGGGCCCCGCGCGGCAAGGGCCAGCTGCGGGAGGGACTCCACTACGTCGCGGGCCGACCCGACCTGATCTGGACCATCGTCCTGGTCGGGTTCGTCAGCACCTTCGGCTTCAACTTCCCGGTGTACCTGTCGGCCTTCGCCGACGACGTCTTCCACGCGGGCGCGGGCTCCTACAGCCTCTTCAACACCCTGATGGCGGTCGGCTCCCTCGCGGGCGCCCTGCTCGCCGCCCGGCGCGGCACCGCGCGGATGCGGGTGCTGGTCGCCGGTGCGGTGGCCTTCGGCACGCTGGAGATAGTGGCCGCGCTCGCCCCGTCCCTGTGGCTCTTCGCCCTGCTCATGGTCCCGATCGGCATGTTCGGCATGACGGTCAACGTCACCGCCAACAGCAGCGTCCAGCTGAGCACCGACCCGGCGATGCGGGGCCGGGTGATGTCCCTCTACATGATGGTGTTCATGGGCGGCGCCCCCCTGGGCGCCCCGATCGCCGGCTGGATCACCGACGCGTACGGCGTGCGGGCGGGCCTCGCGGTCGGCGGTGTGATCGCCGCCTCGGCAGCCGTGACGATCGGCCTGTTCCTGGCCCGGGTCGGCAACCTGCGCCTGTCGGTGGGCTGGCACCACGGGCATCCGCGGGTGGGCCTGGTCCCGCGCGAGCGGAAGCAGCTGGCGACGGCGGCGTGAGAAGTTCTCGGCCGGTCGGCCCGGAGGGGGAGCGCCGCAAGGCAGCTCCCCCTCTCCGTCCCTGGTGACAGGCTGCTGTCATGAGACTCTTCGCCGCCGTACTGCCCCCGCAGGAAGTCGCTCAGGAACTCGCCGCCGAGGTGGAGGAGCTACGGAGGCTCCCCGGCGCGGACGGGCTGCGCTGGACGGGCCGGCCCGGGTGGCACTTCACGCTCGCCTTCTACGGCGAGGTGGACGACGACGTCGTACCGGAACTGTCGACGAGGCTGGAGCGGGCCGCCGCGCGCACCGCGCCCTTCGAGCTGGCGGTGCGCGGCGGCGGGCAGTTCGGGCACGGCCGGGCGCTGTGGGCGGGTGCCTGCGGCGATGTGCCGGCGCTGCGGCTGCTGGCGGACCGTGCGGAGGCGGCGGCGCGGAAGGCGGGGCTGCCGATGGGGGAGCACCGGCGGTACAAGGCCCACCTCACGGTGGCGCGCAGCCGGTCGGACATGGACGTACGGCCGTATGTCTCCGCGCTGGACGGCTTCACGAGCCGAACCTGGACCGTGGGCGAGCTGGCGCTGGTCCGCAGCGACCTGCCGAGGTCGGGGGTGCCGGGGGAGCAGCCGCGGTACGAGGTGGTCGCCCGGTGGGCGCTCGGCGGGGCCGGTTAGGCTCGGGGGGTGGACCCGAAGAGCCGTAACCGAATCATGGCCGTTGTGCTGGTGCTGATGTTTGTCGTGGTGGCGTTGGCGTCGGTGCTCGGTAGGTAGGCGGCGAGCACCGGGGAACCGCGCGTCGTTCGCCGGGTGCGCAGTTCCCCGCGCCCTGAGGGCATCCCGCTTCGGGGCGTTACCAGGCGAAGGCCTCCGGCGACGGGCCCGGACCCGGGAAGATCTCGTCCAGGGACGTCAGAAGTTCCTCGCTCAGCTCCAGTTCCACCGCCCTGATCGCCGACTCCAACTGCTCGGCCGTGCGCGGGCCGACGATGGGACCGGTCACGCCCGGGCGGGTGAGGAGCCAGGCGAGAGCCGCCTCGCCGGGTTCGATGCCGTGCTTTTCGAGCAGGTCCTCGTACGACTGGATCTGCGCGCGGGTGGCGGGGTTGGCGAGGGTGTCGGCGGCCCGTCCGGAGGCGCGCCGGCCGCCCTGGACCTCCTTCTTGATGACCCCGCCGAGCAGCCCGCCGTGCAGCGGTGACCACGGGATGACGCCGAGCCCGTACTCCTCGGCGGCCGGGATGACCTCCATCTCGGCGCGGCGCTCGGCGAGGTTGTAGAGGCACTGCTCGCTGACGAGCCCGATGGTGCCGCCGCGCCGGGCGGCGATCTCGTTGGCCTGGGCGATCTTGTACCCGGGGAAGTTGGAGGACCCCACGTAGAGGATCTTGCCCTGCTGGACGAGGACGTCGATCGCCTGCCAGATCTCCTCGAAGGGAGTGTCACGGTCGACGTGATGGAACTGGTAGACGTCGATGTAGTCGGTCTGGAGCCGCTTCAGTGAGGCATCCACGGCCCGCCGGATGTTGAGGGCGGACAGCTTGTCGTGGTTCGGCCAGGAGGGGCCGTCGCCGGCCATGTTGCCGTAGACCTTGGTGGCGAGCACGGTCTTGTCGCGGTGCGCGGGGCTCTTCGCGAACCAGCTGCCGATGATCTCCTCGGTACGGCCCTTGTTCTCGCCCCAGCCGTACACGTTGGCGGTGTCGAAGAAGTTGATGCCCGCGTCGAGGGCCGAATCCATGATCGCGTGGGAGTCGGCCTCATCGGTCTGCGGGCCGAAGTTCATGGTGCCGAGGACGAGTCGGCTGACCTTGAGTCCGGTGCGTCCGAGCTGCGTGTACTTCATGACTCCCTAGCCAACGGCGTGGAGTGCGCTCTAGGCAAGGGTGATCTTGAGCCTTGACGCTAACCAAGAGTTAGTGCTTTCCTGTGGAAAGTTGGAGCTTGAAGTTTCAATATCTACCGCTTGGAGAGTCCTGTGCCCCCCACCACGCCTGTCCGCAGGGCAGTTGTCGCTTTCATGGCCACCACCGCGGTACTCGCCGCGGCGGCCGCACCGGCTGTCGCGGCACCGCGCCCGGCATCCGTCAGCCACCCCGACTCCGCCCGCCTCGGCTATCAGAAGGCCGTCGCCGAACGCGTCCTCAAGGGCGTCTTCGAGCGCGGCGACACCAAGGTCGTGGACCGTTTCGTACGGCCGGACTACATCCAGCACAACCCGTTCGCACCGGACGGGGCGGAGACGCTGAAGGGGCTGGCGACGTCGGTGCACGCGCAGTTCCCGGACGCGGCGTACGACATCGAGCGGGTGCTCTCGGAGGGCGACCTGGTCCTGGTGCACTCGAACGTCGTACTGACGCCGGGCACCCGCGGTCAGGCCGTCTTCGACATCTTCCGCTTCCAGGGCGGGAAGATCGCCGAGCACTGGGACGTGGGACAGTCGGTGCCATCGGATTCCGTGAACGGCAACGACATGTTCTCCACGGTCAGTTGGCCGCGGACGTCGCAGCCGGGGCCGGGCTTTCTCACCGCGTACAACAAGAAGCTGGTCACGACCGCCTTCGACCAACTGCTCGTGAAAAAGGACCTGTCGGCGATCGACCGCTACTGGGGCCCTGAATACCACCAGCACAACCCCGGCATCGCGGACGGCGTGGCAGGCGTGAAGTCAGGGCTGGGCGCCTACTTCGCGGCCTTCCCCGAGCTGAAGGTGGAGCCCAAGCGGGTCATTGCCGAGGGAGACCTGGTCGCCGTCCACAGCCACTACATTCCGGCGCCGGGAGAGCGGGGCCAGGCGATCGTGGACCTCTTCCGGGTACGGGCCGGAAAGATCGTGGAGCACTGGGACGTGATCCAGGACGTACCGGCCAGCTCGGCGAATGAGAACGGGATGTTCTAGGGCAGGAGTCGGTGGGTGCGCGGAGGCCCGCTCAGGAACCCCCGTACCCCTCCCCGATCCCCCACCCCTGATGCAGGGCCTCCGCGAAGGCCTCCGCGATCTTGTGCTCGCCGCTGCCGTTCGGATGGGTGCCGTCGTACGTGTCGAAGTCGATGTCGTACGACTCCGGCGGCGACGCCAGCAGCAGCGCCGAGCGCGGCTCGTCCAGGTCGGCGACCGTCTTCGCGAGGAGTTCGTTGAAGAGGGTGACCTGGGTGGCGAACCCGGGGTCCTCCTCGGCGCGGACGTTGGGGATCACGGGGAGGAACACCATCCGGACCCGGGGGTTGGCCGAGCGGGCCTCCGCCACGAAGCGGCGGGCGTTCTCCGCCGTCTGCTCCGCGTTCGTGTAGAAGCCCAGGTCGATGAGGCCCAGGGACACCAGCAGGACGTCGGCGCGGCACGAGCGCACCGCGTCACCGATCAGCGGGGCCATGTGCAGCCACCCCTCGCCCCAGCCGGCGAGGTGGGCGCGGGGGAAGTCCGGGTCGGCGTACTCGTACGACGTGGGGGTGTCCGTGGCCTTGTCGTGGAGCGTCTCGCGCGGGCCGACGAGGGCGAAGGGGCGGCCGTAGGTGTCGCGCAGGTGCTGCCACATCCGGTAGCGCCATGTGTGTTCGCCCGCGCTTCCGATCGTCATGGAGTCGCCGACGGGCATGAACCTGAGCATCCGCTCATGATGAACGATCAGCCGGAGCGATGGGGTGTGAGGCCGGACACGTGAGCGCCCCGCGGGGGATGGCAAGCTTGGGCTCATGCGCGCGCTACTCGGTGTCGTCGGAGCCACTGCCCTGCTCGTCCTCACGGGCACGGGCCCCGCCACCGCCGCCGAGGGGGACAACGGGTTCACCATCAAGGACTCCCGCATCATCGAGTCCAGCGGCCTCGCCGCCTCCCGCCAGCACCCGGGCATCTACTGGACCCACAACGACCAGGACAGCGGCAGCTATCTCTACGCCGTCGACAGCGCCACCGGCGAGACCGTCGCGCGGATCACCCTGAGCGGAGTGGGGCAGCAGCGGGACGTCGAAGCCGTCGCCATCGGCCCCGACAACCAGATCTACGTCGGTGACATCGGCGACAACGACGGCGTGACCTGGCCGTATGTGTGGATCTACCAGCTCCCCGAGCCGAAGAACCTCACCGACCAGACCATCCGCGCCAAGCAGTACGTCGTGAAGTACTCCGACGGCTCCCGCGACGCCGAGTCGATGATCGTCCACCCCAGGACCGGGCGCGTCTACATCATCGACAAGCAGGAGGACGGCGGGCACCTCTACGAGGGACCCGCCCAGCTCTCCACCTCCGGCGCCAACGTCTTCAAGCCCGTCGCCCCCGTCGACCTGTGGGCCACCGACGCCGCCTTCTCGCCCGACGGGCAACAGCTCGCCGTACGCGGCTACTTCGGCGGCATCTGGTACGACTGGAACGGCGGCGACATCAAGCGGGAGGGCCGGCTCGACGTACCCCTCCAGGGGCAGGGCGAGTCCGTCACGTACTCCGTCGACGGGACCAAGCTCATGTACGGCAGCGAGGGCTCGGAGAGTTCCGTGGAGGCCGAGGACGCCCCCGGCGACAGCGGGTCCAAGTCGCCGTCCGGAAGTGGGAGTTCGGCACAGTCCGACGGCGACGACAGCAGCGGCGGCGACAACGGCAACGTCAAGGTCGGCGCCTTCGCCGTGGCGGTCGCGGCCGCCGTCGTCCTCGGGTTCCGGCGGCTCCTGCGCCGCAGGTGAACGCGTACGGCGAAGGTCAGTTGCCCTCGGCGCGCCGTGACACGATCACTTCCAGGCCGTCGAGGATCCGCTGCAGACCGAACTCGAAGTGGTCGAAGTCGGTGCCGAACGCGTCGTCGGAGAGGGCGGCGAGCACCGGGTAGCGGCCCGTCGCCATGACCTTCTCCAGCGTCGGCACCTGCGCCTGCCAGAACTCCGCGTCCGTCAGGCCCGTGCGGCGCTCGACCTCCTGTGCGTACAGCTGGGTGCGGGCGGCGCCGACGACATAGCCGTCGATCATGATGATCGCCGAGACCAGCTCGGGGTCGCTCAGGCCCATCGGCTTGATGAGGGTGAGGACCTTCTCCATGCCGTCCAGGGCGCTCGGGCCGAGGATCGGGCGGGACTGGTTGACCTGGAGCAGCCAGGGGTGGCGGCGGTAGAGGGCGAGGGTCGCGCGGCCCAGCGCCTCCAGGGCCGAGCGCCAGTCGCCGCCGCCCAGGTCCGCCGGGTTCTCGGACGGCTTCTGCACCCGGTCCAGCATCAGGTCGAGCAGCTCGGCCTTGCCGGGGACGTACCGGTACAGCGACATCGCGCCGGTGCCGAGCTCGGCGGCGACCCGGCGCATCGACACCGCGTCCAGCCCGTCGGCGTCCGCCACCTGGACGGCCGCTTCCACGATCCGGTCCAGGGTCAGGGCCGGTTTGGGCCCGCGGCTGGGCCGCCGGCCCGTGTCCCACAGCAGCTCAAGGGTGCGGACGATGTCGCCGCTGCCGCTGGTCTCCGAACTGCTCGTCATGGGTGCAGCTTAGTTCCCCGGAAATTAATTGGGTACGGCGTACGCGTAATCGGGTACGGTGTACTCAGTTACCGAGTCAAGGGGGACCCATGACCGACGGATACGCCGTCCGTGCCGAGGCACTGGAGAAGCGGTACGGCGAGAAGCACGCCCTCGACGGCTTCGACCTGGCCGTCCGCGAGGGCACCGTGCACGGACTGCTCGGGCCCAACGGCGCCGGCAAGACCACGGCCGTGCGCATCCTGTCCACGCTCCTGCGGCTGGACGGCGGGCACGCGACCGTGGCCGGCCTGGACGTGGTCCGCCAGTCGCGCGAGGTGCGCGCCCGCATCGGGCTGACCGGGCAGTACGCGGCCGTGGACGAGGTGCTCACCGGCCGGCAGAACCTGGAGATGTTCGGCCGTCTCTTCCACCTCGGCGGCCGGCGGGCCAAGGCGCGGGCCACCGAGCTGCTGGAGCAGTTCGACCTCACCGACGCCGCGCACAAGGGCGTCGGCAAGTACAGCGGCGGCATGCGACGCCGTCTCGACCTCGCGGCGTCGATGATCCTCGCCCCGGCCGTCCTCTTCCTCGACGAGCCGACCACCGGGCTCGACCCCCGCAGCCGCGGCGAAGTCTGGGACTCCGTCAGGGCGTTGGTGGCGAGCGGCACCACCGTGCTGCTGACCACGCAGTATCTGGAGGAGGCCGACAAGCTGGCCTCCCGCATCACCGTCATCGACCAGGGGCGGTCCATCGCCGACGACACCCCGGACGGACTCAAGAGCAGGGTCGGCGGCGACCGGATCGAGGTCGTGGTCGCCGAACGGGCCGACATCCCCCAGGTGGTGAAGGTCGTCGCCCGCGTCTCGGACGGTGAACCCGAGGCGGAGGAGGGCGAGTTGCGCGTCCACGCCCCGGTCGTCGACCGCGTCTCGGCGCTCACCGAGGTGGCCCGCACCCTCCAGGACGAGGGCGTCCGCGTCGAGGACATCGGGCTGCGCAGGCCCAGCCTCGACGACGTGTTCCTGCGCCTGACCGGACACCGCACGGAGACCAAGGAGGCCGCCGCGTGAGCACCGTCGACCTGACCGGCCCGGCCACCCGCGGCCGCACGTACTGGATCCTCGCCGACGTCTGGAACATCGTCCGCCGAGGTCTCACCCACTACCAGCGCCAACCCGTCAACATCGCCTGGCAGTTGGGCTTCCCGATCCTCTCCGTCCTGCTCTACGGCTATGTCTTCGGCAGCGCCATGCAGGTGCCCGGCGGCGGGGACTACAAGGACTTCCTGATGCCCGGGATGTTCGTGATGACGATGGCGTTCGGCTTCATCAACACCGCGACGCTCGTGGTGTACGACGCCACGAAGGGCGTGATCGACCGGTTCCGTTCCATGCCGATGGCGTCCTCGGCGGTCGTCGCCGGCCGCGGGATCACCGATCTGCTGGTCGCCTGCGCCGAGTTGGCCATCATGATGCTGACCGCGATCGCCATGGGCTGGCGGCCGGACGGGGGTCTGCGCTTCCTCGCCGCGTTCGGGCTGCTGCTGTGGCTGCGGTTCGCGCTGATCTGGATCGGGGTGTGGCTGGGGCTGATCGTGCCCAACCCGGAGGCGGCGGGCGGTCTGTTCGCGGTGGCTTTCCCCCTCACGATGATCTCCAGCATCTTCGTCGCCCCCCAGCTGATGCCCGACTGGCTCGGCGCGGTGGCCTCCTGGAACCCGATCTCCTCCACGGCCGCCGCCACCCGCGACCTGTTCGGCACCCCGGTCGGCGGCGGGGACACCTGGGTCGAGCAGCACGCGCTGCTCATGGCGTACGTGTGGCCGGTGATCCTGACGGCGATCTTCTTGCCGCTCGCGGTGCGCCGGTTCCAGAAGCTCAGTCGGTAGCGTCCAGTGTCTTGACGTGTTCATGTGACCTGACTTCCATGGGGGGAGCGGGTGTGGGAGCGCTCCCACCGAGTTCCGGGCCCGCGCCCCTCCCCCGAGAGGAAGCAGCTACATGTTCTGCAGCTTGCGAAGAGCGCTGTGCGCGGTGGCCGCGGCCCTGCTCCTACCGCTGGGCGCACAGACGGTCCAGTCCGCCCATGCCGCCGAGGCCGCGGCCGGCGCCGGGTACTGGCACACCAGCGGCCGCCAGATCCTGGACGAGGCCGGGCAGCCGGTCCGTGTCGCCGGCATCAACTGGTTCGGCTTCGAGACCGGCAATCACGTCGTCCACGGCCTCTGGTCCCGCGACTACAAGAGCATGATCGACCAGATGAAATCGCTGGGCTACAACACGATCCGCATCCCGTTCAGCGACGACATCTTCAAGTCGGGGACCGTCCCCAACAGCATCGACTTCTCCGGCGGCAAGAACGCCGACCTGCAAGGACTCAACTCCCTCCAGATCCTGGACAAGATCGTCTCGTACGCCGGTCAGGACGGCCTCAAGGTCATCCTCGACCGGCACCGCCCGGACGCCGGCGGCCAGTCGGCGCTCTGGTACACCTCGGCGGTCCCGGAGTCGACCTGGATCGCCAACCTCCGGGCGCTGGCGACCCGTTACCTCGGCCAGGACACCGTCGTCGGCATCGACCTCCACAACGAACCGCACGACCCCGCCTGCTGGGGCTGCGGCGACACGACGAGGGACTGGCGCCTGGCCGCCCAGCGGGCCGGGAACGCGATCCTCGCCGTCAACCCCGAGCTGCTGATCTTCGTCGAGGGCGTCCAGACGTACAACGGCGTCTCCGGCTGGTGGGGCGGCAACCTGATGGGCGTCGCCGACCATCCGGTCCAGCTGAGCGTGGCGAACAGGGTCGTGTACTCGGCCCACGACTACGCGACCAGCGTGGCCCAGCAGAGCTGGTTCAGCGATCCCTCCTTCCCCGCCAACATGCCCGGTATCTGGGACAGGTACTGGGGCTACATCTTCAAGCAGAACATCGCGCCCGTGTGGGTGGGCGAGTTCGGCACGACCCTCCAGTCGACCGTGGACCAGCGGTGGCTGGCCGCGCTGGTGGACTATCTGCGGCCGACGTCGACGTACGGCTCGGACTCCTTCCACTGGACCTTCTGGTCCTGGAACCCCAACTCCGGTGACACGGGCGGGATCCTCAAGGACGACTGGCAGACCGTGGACACCGTGAAGGACGGGTACCTGGCGAGCATCAAGGCGCCGGGCTTCCCGGCGGGCGGTGGTGGCGGCCCCGGTGGTCCGGGCGGCCCCGGCGGCGGCACGGCGGCCTGCACCGCCGCCTACACGGTCAGCAGCGACTGGGGCGGCGGCTTCAACGCCGAGGTAAAGGTGACCAACACCGGTACGACCGCGATCAGTTCGTGGAAGGTGACCTGGACCTGGAGCGGGTCGCAGAAGGTGACGACCATGTGGAACGCGTCGTACATACAGAGCGGGGCGACCGTGACCGCGTCCAACGCCGCGCACAACGGCTCTGTCGCGGCGGGCGGTTCGGCGAGCTTCGGGTTCGGTGGCGCGCCCGGGGGCGGGGGTGTGCCGAGCGTGACCTGTACGGCGGCATGAGAGAAGGGCGCCCGGCCGACCGCCGGGCGCCCTTCGTCGTCGTATCGCCTCAGGCGGCTACAGCTTCTCGATCACGTAGTCGATGCACTTCGTCAGCGCCTCGACGTCGGCCGGGTCGATCGCCGGGAACATGGCGACACGGAGCTGGTTGCGGCCGAGCTTGCGGTAGGGCTCGGTGTCGACGATGCCGTTGGCGCGCAGGACCTTGGCGATCGCGGCGGCGTCGATCTCGTCGGAGAAGTCGATCGTGCCGATGACCTGGGAGCGCTTGGCGGCGTCGGCGACGAACGGGCTCGCGTACTTGCTCTCCTCGGCCCAGGTGTACAGACGGGTCGAGGAGTCCTTCGTACGCGCCGTCGACCAGGCGAGACCGCCCTGGCCGTTGAACCACTCCAGCTGCTCCTTGAGCAGGAAGAGGGTGGCGAGGGCCGGGGTGTTGTACGTCTGGTTCTTGCGGGAGTTGTCGATCGCCGTGGGGAGGCTGAAGAACTCCGGCACGTGCCGGCCGCTCGCGTGGACGCGCTCGGCGCGCTCGATCGCGGCGGGGGAGAAGACGCCGATCCACAGGCCGCCGTCGGAGGCGAAGGACTTCTGCGGGGCGAAGTAGTAGACGTCGGTCTCGGCGATGTCGACGGGCAGACCGCCGGCGCCGCTGGTCGCGTCCACGAGGACGAGGGCGCCCTCGTCGGCACCGGCCACGCGCTTGATCGGGGCGGCGACACCGGTGGAGGTCTCGTTGTGCGTGAGGCCGTACACGTCGACGCCGGCCTCGGCCTGCGGCTCCGGGTGCGTGCCCGGGTCGGAGGTGATGACGGTCGGCTCGGCCAGCCAGGGAGCGAGCTTCGCGGCCTTGGCGAACTTCGAGCTGAACTCGCCGAAGTTCAGGTGCTGCGACTTGTTCTCGATCAGGCCGTGGGTCGCCACGTCCCAGAACGCGGTCGAGCCGCCGTTGCCGAGGACGACCTCGTACCCCTCGGGCAGGGAGAACAGCTCACTGATGCCCTCACGTACCTGGCCGACCAGGTTCTTGACCGGGGCCTGGCGGTGTGAGGTGCCCAGCAGGGACGTACCGGTTGCGGCCAGCGCGTCCAGCGCTTCCGTCCGCACCTTGGAGGGGCCCGCGCCGAATCGTCCGTCGGCGGGCTTGATGTCAGCGGGAATCTGGATCTCAGCCACGGAGTGAGGTTAGCCGGTGGAGGAAACGTGGTCGAAACGCAGTCCGTCGGCTGAGACGCGCCGTTTGATTTGCTGGACTCATGACGGATCTAGAGGCCGATCTGCGCAAGGCCGTCCGAGGCGACGTCGGTTTCGATGTCACCTCCCGGGCGCTGACCACGATGGACGCGTCGAACTACCGGCGTGTCCCGCTGGGTGTGGTCGCCCCGCGGGACGCCGAGGACGTGGCGGCCGTGCTGGAGGTCTGCCGGGAGCGGGGCGTACCGGTCGTCGCGCGGGGCGGTGGTACCTCCATCGCCGGCCAGGCCACCGGCACCGGGGTCGTGCTGGACTTCACCCGCCACATGAACCGGCTGCTCTCCCTCGACCCCGGATCGCGCACCGCCGTCGTCCAGCCCGGCCTCGTCCTCGACCGGCTCCAGGAGGCCGCCGCCCCGCACGGGCTGCGCTTTGGGCCCGACCCCTCCACCCACAGCCGCTGCACCCTCGGCGGGATGATCGGGAACAACTCCTGCGGCTCGCACTCGGTGGCGTGGGGGACGACCGCGGACAGCGTGCGGGAGCTGGACGTGGTGACCGCGCGCGGGCGGCGGTTGCGGCTGGGGCAGGGCTGGGCGGGGGCGCCGGAGGGCTTGCGGGAACTGGTGGAGGGCGACTTGGCCCGGCTCCGCACCGGCTTCCCGGAACTGCCCCGCCGGATCTCCGGGTACGCGCTGGACGCGCTGCTGCCGGAGCGGGGCGCGGATGTCGCCCGGTCGTTCTGCGGGAGCGAGGGCACGCTGGGGATCGTCACCGAGGCCGTCGTACGACTCGTGGAGTCGCCACGCGCGCGTGCCCTCGCGGTGCTGGGCTACCCGGACGAGGCCGCGGCCGCCGAGGCCGCCTCCGGGCTGCTGCCGCACGGCCCGCTGACGGTGGAGGGCATGGCGGCCGACCTGGTGCCCTCGGCGGTCGCGCTGCCCCGGGGCGGGGCGTGGCTGTTCGTGGAGACGGGCGGTGACACCGAGGCCGAGGCACGCGCGCTTGCGCAGACGATCGTGCGGGCCGCCGACGTCATGGACGCGGTGGTCGTGACGGACCCGGCCGGTCAGCGTGCCCTGTGGCGCATCCGCGAGGACGCCAGCGGTACGGCGACCCGGATGCCGGACGGCTCCGAGGCCTGGCCCGGCTGGGAGGACTGCGCGGTGCCGCCGGCCCGGCTCGGCGCGTATCTGCGGGACTTCAGGGGGCTGCTGGGCGAGCACGGGCTGCGCGGGACGCCGTACGGCCATTTCGGGGACGGCTGCATCCACGTCCGTATCGACTTCGATCTGCTCACGGACGCGGGCGTCGGCCGCTTCCGGCATTTCTCGGAGGAGCTCGCCGACCTGGTGGCGGCGCACGGCGGCTCGCTGTCCGGGGAGCACGGGGACGGGCAGGCGCGGGCGGAGCTGCTGCCCCGGATGTACGGCGAGGAGCTGGTGGAGCTCTTCGGGCGGGCGAAGGGGGTGTGGGACCCGGACGATCTGCTGAACCCGGGGATGCTGGTGCGCCCGGCACCGCTGGACTCCAACCTCCGCTTCTCCGTCCTGCCGCGCGAGCCGGTCGACGTGACCTTCGGCTACCCCGCCGACGGCGGTGACTTCTCCGCGGCGGTGCGCAGGTGTGTGGGCGTGGCGAAGTGCCGTACGACGTCGGCGTCCGGGTCCTCCGTCATGTGCCCGTCGTTCCGCGCGACCGGCGAGGAGGAGCACTCCACGCGCGGACGGGCCCGGCTGCTGCACGAGATGCTCGCGGGGGAACTGGTGACCGACGGGTGGCGGTCGGAGGAGGTACGGGACGCGCTGGACCTGTGCCTGTCCTGCAAGGGGTGCCGGTCGGACTGCCCGGTCGGGGTCGACATGGCCACGTACAAGGCGGAGTTCCTGCACCACCACTACGAGGGGCGGCGCCGTCCGGCCGCGCACTACGCGATGGGGTGGCTGCCGGTGTGGCTGCGGGCGGTGGCGCGTACGCGTACGGCGCGGGTGGTCAACGCGCTGGCATCGGTACGGCCGTTGGCGGCCGTGGCGAAGAGGCTGGGCGGGATCGCACCCGAGCGCGGGATTCCGAGGGTGGCGACCAAGACGTTCAGCCGGTCGTTCAGGCCGCGGGGTGACGGGCCGCGCGGGCGGGCCGTGCTGTGGCCGGACACCTTCACCGAGCATCTGTCGCCGGAGGTGGGGCGGGCGGCGGTACGGGTGCTGGAGGCGGCCGGGGTCTCGGCGGTCCTGCCGCCGACGCTGGTGCCCTCGGCGCGGTTCAGCCCGTTCACGGCCCACCGCGGCCGGGTCTGCTGCGGTCTGACGTACGTCTCCACGGGCCAGCTCGACCGCGCCCGTACGGTCCTGCGCCGCACGCTCGACCTGATGGCACCCGTGCTGGAGACGGACCTCCTGGTGGTGGTCCTGGAACCGAGCTGCGCGGCGGCGCTCCGCACGGACCTGCCGGAACTGCTCCACGACGACGAGCGGGCCGCCCGTCTCGCCTCGCGGGTGGTGACCTTCGCGGAGGCGCTGGAGCGCCTGGCCCCGGACTGGCGGCCGCCCCGCCTGGACCGCCCGGTGGCCGGCCAGACCCACTGCCACCAGCACGCGGTACTCGGCGACGCGGCCGAACGCCGACTGCGCGAAGCCGCGGGCTTGACCGGTGAGTTGACGGGCGGCTGCTGTGGCCTCGCGGGCAACTTCGGCTTCGAGAAAGGCCACTTCGAGGTGTCCCGCACCTGCGCGGAGGACCAGCTCCTCCCAGCGGTCCGGGACGCGGCCGACGGAACGGCGATCCTCGCGGACGGTTTCTCGTGCCGGACTCAGCTGGAGCAGCTGGCGGGGGTGCGGGGGCGGCATCTGGCGGAGGTGCTGGCGGAGGGGCTGGACGCCTGAGACCGGCCGTACTTGGCGGGAGGCGGCCTTGTGTCCATTCCGGCCGATGCCGCATCGTACGCACACGCAGGCGGCTCCTCGGGGGGTGGGGTGGACCAGAACCAGGGCCAGAACCAGGGCCAGAACCAGAACGAGAAGGACAGGCAGATCGGTGAGGCGCTGAGGTCGCTCAGTGCCGGAATCGACAGGGTCGACAACTCGCAGCGGCTCCAGGCCGGTCAACTGTCCGCCCTCCAGGGCTCGGTGCGTGGTCTGACCGGTGAGATCGGCGGACTGGAGAGCCGGCTGACGCGGGTCACCGGCGATCTGGGCACACTGCGGGACGACGTGTCGCAGATCGACGCCCGGCTGACCCGACAGCAGGAATTCCTCACGGAGTTCCAGTCGGAATGGCGGCGCAACGAGATCAAGCGCGACGCCCAGATGGAGCACGCGCGGCTCACGGCCGAGCGCGATCGCCGCTTCACGGAGCGCACCCGCACCCGCAAGCTGGCCCACGGTCTGGTCAACACGGCCACCGAGGAGAACGTGCGCCGCGGGCTGGTCGACACCGCGCACATCAAGCAGTGCGTGCAGGAACGCTTTCTGCACGAGCCGGAGTTCTGGCTCGCGCCGGCCCTGCTCTCGGCGGCGGCGGACTACTGCGGGCAGCCGGATCTGAGCGCCGAGGCCAGCGGCTACGCCTCCGGACTGGACGAGTCCAAGACCCTCCTCTTCCACGCCCTCATAGCGGCCCGGCTCGGTAAGGACTCCGGCGCCGGCGGCTACATGGACCTCTACCTCCAGACCCTCGACCCGGACCGCCTCACCCAGGACTTCCTGGTCGTGCTGGAAGCGGCGGCGGGCAACGAACTCGGCGCCCAGGCCCACACCTATGCCGTCCGCACGATGGACCGCTGGTACACCGAGGCCCCTGCGGCGATCGACGGCGAGACGCGACGGCAGGACCGGCTGGTGCGCTGGCGGGACCGTATGTGGCAGCTGCGAACCCAGCTGCCGGAAGGGGAGTTCGCCACCCTGCGGCAGGTCTACGCCGGCAACTGGCAGCAGCTGGTCGAAGCGTACGAACGGGCGACCGTGGCGCAGGGCACCCTGGCCTATCTGACCGACCAGTTTCCGCAGACGCCCGAGCCGGGAGATCCGCGGGCCCGGCGGGAACACGTACACAGCGCTCTCGAGCACCTGATAGACCGGCTGGAGCCCGACGAGGCCGAGTTGCACGCGCAGATCGAGTGGCAGCAGCGGCTCAAGGACGCCAAGGGCGACGAGGCGGCGGCGGCCCGCGAGCACGAGGTGCGTCAGTCGGTCGACGCGGAGGTCGTGACCTTCGAGGAACTCCTCGACAACGCCGTGTTCGGGCCGAGCCAGGTCGAGCTGGGGGCGGCGGCCCGGCGGCTCGCACTGGCCTGCGTCTGGCCGCAGCTCCAGTCCATGTCCACGGCGTTCGTCCGGACGTCGCTGCAACAGCGCCCCCGGTCCCTGAGCGTCGTCATCGAGGGCTGGCACGCGAACCTGCCGGCCGAGGACACCGGCGAACCAGAGCTTCGGGTGGCCCTCACCGGCCATGTGGAGCGGGAGACACGACAGCAGGTCGCGTCCGTCCAGCCCCGCTGGTCCCGGGCGCTGGGCGGTGCCGCGGGGGTCGTGGCCGGAACGGTCTTCGCGTTCCTGCTGAGCTGGCTGGCGCTGCTGCTCGGCCTGCTGGGCGCGCTGGTGTGCTGGTACGAGTACCAGTGGGTGCCCGCCGAGAGACGGCGGTTGGAGAGGCTCGGCCAGGTCCGACGGCAACACGCGGTGCGGCGGCTGGAGCAGGCGCTGGGCGAGCGCCGGGTGCTCTACGACACCTGGAGCGCGTACGCCGACGGGCTCACCGCGCTCCAGGGCTGGACCCCGCCCGTGCCGAGGTCCGCACGGTGAACGAGGGGCGCCTGCTGAAGGGCCGCTACCGGCTGGTGCGGCTGGTCGGCGAAGGCGGGATGGGGCAGGTGTGGGAGGGACGGGACGAGGACCTGCACGACCGGCGGGTCGCCGTGAAGGTGCTGCCGCTGGCCCGCCTCGCCCGGTCCGGTAAGAACGCGGAACTCGACGAACGCATCCGGTTGTTCGAGGTCGAGGTTCGCTCCATGGCGCAGATCGACAACAACTCTCATGTGGCGGTGATCCACGACCGGGGCCGGGAACCCGACGGCCTCTACTTCGTCATGGAGTTCATCGACGGCGCGTCCCTCGCCCAGCTGCTGGCCGAGCGCGACCGGCTCGAACTCACCCTGGAACAGTTCGTGCGCTGGACCCAGGACATCTGCGTCGGGCTCGGCGCCATCCACGCCCAGGGCATCATCCACCGGGACATCAAGCCCGCCAACATCATGATCACCGCGGCGAAGGCCCGCGCCAAGGTCGCCGACTTCGGGCTGGCCCGGTTCCTGAACGCGACCGAGTCCCGCAGTGCCCACAACACCGTGCTCTACGCGGCACCCGAGCGTCTCCGGGGCGAGCCGGGCACGCCCCGCACGGACCTGTACTCACTGGGCTGCGTCCTGTACGAGATGCTGACCGGGCGTACCCCCTTCGGCAACCCGTACTCGGACTACGCCTACGTGGCGGGCCTCCATCTTCATGAGCCGCCGACGCCTCCCAGCGCCTACCGCGCCGGGATCCCCGAGCGCCTCGACAACCTGGTGCTGCGGCTGCTCGCCAAGGACCCCGAGGACCGGCCCGAGGACGCGGACGAGGTGTACCGGATCACCCGCACGGTCCTGCGGCGGCCGTCCGGCGGCGAGGACCGGATGCCGGCGCTCCGTGTCTCCCTCCTGGGCGAGGCGCAGCCGCACGTCAGAACCGACTACGTCGCCAAGATCCGGGAGAACGAGCTCTTCATCCGCGAACGCACCCGGCAGAAGGGCGAACTGGACGACGAGGTGCTCGACGCCCGTGCCTACCAGGCCAAGCTCACCGGCCAGTCGGGCGACGCCCGCGGCGCCGCCGCGCTGTACCGCAGCCTCGGCCACTTCTGCGCCACCCGCCTGGGCCGCCAGCACCGCCGGGTGAGGGACGCGTACGTGGAGATGAAGCGGTGGACGGACCGGGCGGACGACCTGGACGACCGCACGAACCCCTGACGTTCGGACCACGGGGCGGAAGCCCCTGGGGGTGATGGGTGATGCGGGTCATCCGGGACAGTTGCATAAAGGGTTCACGAACCTGACTGAGTCCATTACTCTGGACTTCGTAGTGCAGCACGATGAACGAACCCGGCATCAACCGCTCTGGAAGGCCCCGTGACCACCCCCAGCACAGCCGCCTCCCCCTCCGCTTCCGCCGCGCCTTCGTCGGCCCCGGATCCCCGGACCCCGGCAGGTGACCCGCGCCGCTGGGGCTCCCTCGGTTCCATCGGGCTGGTGCTGTCCGCGGGTGTCTCGGTGCAGTTCGGCGGTGCCCTCGCGGCGAGTCTGATGCCGCGGGCCGGGGCGGCCGGTGTGGTGACCCTGCGACTGGTGGCGGCCGCGCTGGTGCTGCTCGTGGTCTGCCGGCCGAGGCTGCGCGGGTACACGCGGGCGGACTGGGGCACGGTCGTGGTCTTCGGCGTCACGATGGCCGGGATGAACGGGCTCTTCTACCAGTCCATCGACCGGATCCCGCTGGGCCCGGCGGTCGCCCTGGAGGTCCTCGGCCCGCTGGCGCTGTCCGTCGTCGCCTCCCGCCGGGCGGTCAACCTCGTCTGGGCGGCTCTCGCCCTCGGCGGCGTCTTCCTGCTCAGCGGCGGAGGCTTCGGCGGCCTCGACCCCGTCGGCGTGCTGTTCGCTCTGGGCGCCGGTGCCATGTGGGCGGCGTACATCGTCTTCAGCGCCCGTACGGGCCGCCGCTTCCCGCAGGCCGACGGGCTCGCCCTCGCCATGGTGGTCGCGGCAGTGCTGTTCCTCCCGCTGGGCGTCGCCGAATCCGGCACGAAGCTCCTCGACCCGACGACGATCGCCCTCGGCTCGGCCGTGGCGGTCCTCTCCTCGGTCCTGCCCTACACCCTCGAACTCGTCGCCCTGCGCCGCCTTCCCGCCTCCACCTTCGCGATCATGATGAGCCTGGAACCGGCCATCGCCGCGACCGCCGGCTTCCTCGTCCTGAGCCAGGCCCTGACCGTCACGGAGTCCGCGGCGATCGCGCTGGTGATCGCGGCGAGCATGGGCGCGGTACGGACTCAGGTGGGGCGGGGCAAGGCGAAGTCGCCGGACGTCCTGGGCAGTTGACGCCTAGCCCTGAGGTGCCATGGACAACGGAACACCGGGTGCGCACGTCGGCGAACCACCCCCGCCGGGGCCGATCGACCCGGGCGAACGGTTCTGATTCAGGCTGAGGTCTTCGGCTGCGACTCGTGGCCCTGGGTGCGCAGTCGTTCGTTGATGCGCCGGGCTTCTTCGAGTTGGTCTTCGAGGATGACGATGCGGCAGGCGGCCTCGATGGGGGTGCCCTGGTCGACCAGTTCGCGGGCGCGGGAGGCGATGCGGAGCTGGTAGCGGGAGTAGCGGCGGTGGCCGCCTTCGGAGCGCAGAGGGGTGATCAGGCGGTGTTCGCCGAGGGCGCGGAGGAAGGCGGGTGTGGTGCCGAGCATCTCGGCGGCCCGGCCCATGGTGTAGGCGGGGTAGTCGTCATCGTCGAGATTGTCGACAGGGCGGGAATCGGCAGGGGGCATAGACCTCTTCTTTCGGCGGACGCGTCGGGGGGCCCGGGTGCCGTGCGGCACCCGGGCCCCGAGCTTTCAACACCATCTACCGGCTGACTGCGCCGGCCTTCTGTATCCACAGGCTCCGCCTGGGTGGGCGGGACTGCGGGGATCGCGGATGCGTGACCGGGGACCACCTTCCAATCCGGGGCCTGCGGTACCCGGGCGGACTTCTTCCTCGCCCGGGCGATCCTGATGGCGTCTGCTCCTTACTTTCGCTTTCTGGGGTACAGCCAGAACAGTAGCCCTGCGGCTAGCTAATGTCTACTGTAGCCGCTACAGGTTTTCTTCAGGGTCAATAAGTGGAGTTCTGCTGCAAATACACCCGGAAGAGTGGGTCACGCGGCCGCGGTGTGCCGGCCCTGTTCCACAGCCGTACACCGCCCGTCCGCGCGCCAGGCCGCCTGAGTGAGCTCGGCGCGGCCGAACAGCAGGGCGTAGCCGGCGGGGAGTCGGGCGAGGATGCGGCTGAGGAGCTCGTCGCCGGCGAGCTGGGCCACGACGCGCAGGACGGTGCCGGCGTCCCAGCGGGTGGTGGCCATCGTGCCGCCGGTTCGGGAGGTCAGGTCCTTGACGAAGCCCCAGCCGGTGAGGGGCTGCGTGGCAGGGATCTCCGAGGTGAAGGTGACGGCGGCCTCGTGCGGCAGCCTGGCCGCGAGCTCCACGCGCTCATCACCCGTGAGCTGGCGCCCCAGGCCGGCCAGCACCGCGCGCACCGCCTGCTCGGCCTGCGCGCGGGTGGGATAGGCGCCGTCATAGCGCACTCTTTCCAGCATCTGCTCGAACGTCATGCCCACGGTGGAACGGCACGGCTCATGCAGGGGGATCATCGCTGACGCGGTTGCCTTTCTCGTCTGAAGTGGTCGCGAAGCGGGGGCCGGGGACCGGGGGCTCGCCCGTCGGCCCCCGGCGTTGTTCGGTCAGGGGATGGGGTGTCGCCGCCTGGGGGCTAAACGTGCTGGGGGTGGCCGAACAGCAGGTCGTAGCCGACGGGGAGCTGGAGCAGGACGCGGCAGGTGAGTTCCTCGCCCGCCGCGTCCGCGGCCACGCTGAGCACGGCACTCACGTCCCAGGCGGCGGTCTGTTCGGTCGCTCCCTCGATCCAGGCCGCGGTGGCCCGCACGAACCGCTCGGGAGACAGCGGCTCGCGTGCCTGGAGCGGATTGAGCAGGACGAGCGCCAGATCCTCCGGCAGCCGGGCGGCCAGGTCCGCCCGTACCTCGCCCACCAGATGTGCTCCCAGCAGCGCCAGCACCGTGCGGGCCGCCCGCTCGGCTTCCTCGGTGGTCTCGTACTGGCCGCGTTCCTTGACCTGGTGAAGGAACGCCTCCCATCGCATCACCATGACTGCTCCCGTGCCTGTGTGCGGCGGAGCCGGGGACGGGGGCGGCCTCGGGGGCGGAGCCGTCCCCCGTCTCCGATGCGGCTGGGGGGATTCAGCCGCTGATCTCCTTGCGCGCGGAGCCGCCACCGATGGTGACCTTGCGGGGCTTGGCGCGCTCGGCGATCGGGATGCGCAGGGTCAGCACCCCTGCTTCGTAGTCCGCCTTGATGTGCTCGGAGTCCAGGGTGTCGGCCAGCACGAGCTGGCGGGAGAAGACACCCAGCGGCCGCTCGGACAGCTCCATCTGCACCTCGTCCGCCTTGGCGACGGGCCGCCGCTCGGCCTTGACGGTCAGCATGTTCCGCTCGACGTCGATGTCGATCGCGTCCGTGGTCACACCGGGCAGGTCGAAGGTGATCACATACTCCTCGCCCTCCCGGTAGGCGTCCATCGGCATCGGCGACGGCCGCGACCAGGTCCCAGTCGTGTTCAGCAGTTGCTGGGTGAGCCGGTCAAGCTCGCGGAAAGGGTCGGTACGCATCAACATCGTCAAACACCTCCAGCGTTCGGGTCAGGCACTGTGCCAATGCGTTCACCTGCCAACGTTGTAACATGTCATCCAAGCGATGACAAGTCGAGTGTCATCGACATGATGACAACACCGTTGGAGGCCCGATGACCAGGGACGATCAGCCCGCTCCCCGCGCCCGCGGTCTCACGCCGGCGTCCTTCCTCGCCGCCGCCGCGGCACTGAACACGATTCACGAGGCCCTGCACACCGCCCAGGCCACACAGGAGGGGCAGCCCACCGGGCCCGACGAAGCCGACTCCGAGCAGGCGCTCTCCGCGCTCCTGCTGCTGCGCCAAGCACGTGAGCAACTCGCCGAATGGGAAGCAGGCCTGATCGAAGCCGCGCGGGAAGCCGGCGCCAGCTGGGCCGACCTCGCCCATCCCCTCGGCGTCTCCAGCCGCCAGGCCGCCGAACGCCGCTACCTGCGCGTCCGCCCCGGCAACCCGGGCTCCACAGGCGAGCAGCGGGTACAAGCCACCCGCGACCGCCGTGCCGGCGACCGCACCGTCACCGCCTGGGCCCGTGCCAACGCCGCCACCCTGCGCCAGCTCGCCGGCCAGATCACCGCACTCACCGACCTCCCCACCGCCGCCCGCCCCCCACTGGCCGAGCTCACCGCCGCCCTCGCCGACAACGACCCGGCCACCCTCGTCACCCCCCTGACGGACACGCACCCGTATCTGGCACCCGCCCACCCCGACCTCGCGGCGCACGTCGACGACATCGCCCGCCACGCCGACCGACTCCGCCGACACAGCTCAAACCAGCGGCGGGCCTGACGGGACCCGTCGTCAGCGGAGGACACCACCACCGGCTGCCGTCACGAAGCGAGTGAAGGCCTCGGGGGTGAGGGAAAGGACCCCGGCATGGGGGTTCTTGGAGTCGCGGACGGCGATGTGGGGGGTGAGGTGGGCGACCTCGACGCACTCGCCGCCACTGCTTCCGCTGTACGACGACTTACGCCACTGCGCGCGCGTCAGGTTCAGGTTGCTCCCCATAGCGTTCCTCCATCACGCGGGCGATCAGGGCGGCCGAGTCTCTCGGTGAGAGGGCCGCAGCCTGCAAGCGAGCGTAACCGAGAGAACGCTCTTTGATCACTGGCGGATTGGCGGTCAGGTGGCCCTGGTCGTAGCTCTCGCTGTAGTGCAGGTCCGGATCGCTGTCGAACCGGAACAGCGTGAACGAGCCCATCATCCCGGCGTGTTGCCCCGCCGAGAACGGCAGCACCTGGATCTCCATCCACTGACGGCCGAACAGGCCCAGCAGGTGTGCCAGTTGCTCCCGCATGACCCCCCGGCCGCCGATCTCCCGATACAGCACTGCCTCGTCCAGCACGACCCACAGCACCGGCGGCTGCTCCCGCGCCAGGATGCGCTGCCGGTCCATCCGTGCCGCCACCATCTCGTCAAGCCGGTTCGAGTGCTCTACGCCGAGCACGGCTCGTGCGTAGGCCTCCGTCTGTAGAAGCCCGTGCACCAACTGGCACTGGTACGTCGAGATGAACCCCGCCTTCGCCTCCATCTCCGCATATGGCTGGAACCAGTTCGGCAACTGACTGCGCAGTACCAACCCCACCAGCCGCGAGAACACCCCGTCCGTCCCCAGCGCCGCGTCCACCCGCTCCGAGAACTCCCGCTGCGGCACCTTCGCCGCCGTCTCGATCTGTCCGATCAGCGACCCCGTGCAGAACACGATCGACCCGAGCTGCGCCAGCGTGAGTCCCGCCTCCTCCCGCATCCGGCGCAGCTCGTAGCCGTAGTAGTCCAACGGCGATGCGCTCGGGTCGAGTTCACGGATCCGCATGTCGACCACCTCCCATGACTGAGAGTAGCCATTCGGATGCACAGAGATCTCGGCTTGTGGAAAACTCGGCCGCCCTTCAAGTCATCCCGCCACCCGAGAGCCTCGTCGAAATATTCATGCAAGCACGCTTGCTTGTTTCTGGACGCGCTGCCATCCTCGCCCCATGGCAGACCCGACGCCCGTCATCGACGATCTGTGCGCCGAGAGCGACGAACTCGACCTGCTCGTGGGAGAGCTGAAGCCCGAGCAGTGGGCGCTCGCGACCCCGGCGCCGCGCTGGACCGTCGCCCATCAGATCGCCCACCTCGCCTGGACCGACCACTCCTCCCTGCTCGCGGTGACCGATCAGGACGCCTTCTCCCGCGAGGTCGAGAAGGCGCTGGCCGCGCCCGGTGACTTCGTGGACAACGGTGCGGAGGAGGGGGCCGGGAAGCCGCCCGAGCAGCTGCTCGCGGACTGGCGGACCGGGCGGAGGGCCCTGGCCGACGCCCTGCGGACCGCCCCCGACGGCGCCCGCTTCCCCTGGTACGGCCCGCCCATGTCCACCGCCTCCATGGCCACCGCCCGTCTCATGGAGACCTGGGCCCACGGCCTGGACGTGGCGGACGCGCTGGGCGTGACCCGTACCCCCACCGACCGGCTGAGCCACATCGCCCGCCTCGGCGTCCGCACCCGCGACTTCTCCTTCGGCGTGCACGGACTGACCCCGCCCTTCGAGGAGTTCCGCGTCGAACTCACCGCACCCTCAGGCGAGTTGTGGACCTACGGCCCCGAGAGCGCCACCGATCACGTCACCGGCCCCGCCCTCGACTTCTGCCTCCTCGTCACCCACCGAGCCCACCGCACCGACCTGGCCCTGCGCACCGAAGGCGCCGACGCCGACCGCTGGCTCGACATCGCCCAGGCCTTCGCGGGCCCACCGGGTGAAGGGCGCCCGCCTAAGGGGGCGGCCGGATGAGCACGTTGCGTATCGGCAACGCCTCCGGCTTCTACGGCGACCGCTTCGACGCCTTGCGCGAGATGCTCACCGGCGGCGAACTCGACGTCCTCACCGGCGACTACCTCGCCGAACTGACCATGCTCATCCTCGGCCGCGACCGCCTGAAGGACCCCGGCGCCGGCTACGCCCGCACCTTCCTGCGCCAACTCGAGGAATCCCTCGGCCTCGCCCACGAGCGGGGCGTCAAGCTCGTGACCAACGCCGGCGGCCTCAACCCCGCCGGACTCGCCGACCGGGTAAGGGAGTTGGCGGACCGGCTCGGCATCCCGGTCCGTGTCGCCCACGTCGAGGGCGACGACCTCACCGCACAGCACCCCGGCAGCCTCGCCGCCCACGCCTACCTCGGCGGCTTCGGCATCGCCGCTTGCCTCCGCGAGGGCGCCGACATCGTGGTCACCGGGCGGGTGACGGACGCGGCGCTGGTCACCGGGCCCGCCGCCGCGCACTTCGGGTGGGAGCCCAGGGAGTACGACCGGCTGGCCGGAGCCGTCGTCGCCGGGCATGTGCTGGAGTGCGGGACACAGGCGACCGGCGGGAACTACTCGTTCTTCCAGGACGGGGACGTCCGGCGCCCCGGCTTCCCCCTCGCCGAGCTCCACGAGGACGGCACGGCGGTCATCACCAAACACCCCGGCACCGGCGGCTTCGTCGACATCGGCACGGTGACCGCACAGCTCCTGTACGAGACGGGCGGCGCCCGGTACGCGGGCCCCGACGTCACCGCCCGCCTCGACACCGTCCGCCTCACCCAGGACGGCCCCGACCGCGTCCGCATCGACGGTGTCCACGGCGAACCCCCGCCCCCCACCCTCAAGGTCGGCCTCAACCGGCTCGGCGGCTTCCGCAACGAGGTCGCCTTCGTGCTGACCGGCCTCGACATCGAGTCCAAGGCGGCCCTGGTACGGCAGCAGATGGATCCCGTACTCGCCAAAGCCGCCGACGTCCGCTGGGACCTGGTCCGCACCGACCGTCCCGACGCCGACACCGAGGAGACCGCGAGCGCGCTGCTGCGGCTCGTCGTACGGGACCCGGACCAGGAAACCGTGGGACGGGCGCTCAGCGGGGCCGCCATCGAGCTCGCGCTCGCGAGCTACCCCGGCTTCCATGTGCTCGCCCCACCGGGAAAGGGCGCGCCTTATGGGGTCTTCGAGGATGTGTACGTCCCCCATGACGCCGTCCCCCATGTGGCGGTCCTCCATGACGGGCGGCGGGTCCCTGTGGCACCGGCCCAGGACACCGCCGTACTCGACGACGTGCCGGAGCCACCGCTGCCCGAGCCGTGGCAGGCCGGCGGGCAGCCAGGGCCTACGCGCCGCGCCCCGCTCGGTCTCGTCGCCGGTGCCCGCAGCGGCGACAAGGGCGGGAACGCCAACGTGGGCGTCTGGGCCCGGACCGACGAGGCCTGGCGCTGGCTCGCGCACACGCTGACCGTCGACCGCTTCCGTGAACTCCTTCCAGAAACAGCGGACTTGCACGTCACCCGGCACGCCCTCCCCGCCCTCCGCGCCCTCAACTTCGTCGTCGAGGGCATCCTCGGCGCCGGCGTCGCCGCCCAGCACCGCTTCGACCCGCAGGCCAAGGCCCTCGGCGAATGGCTGCGCTCCCGCCACCTGGACATCCCCGAGGAGCTGGTGTGACCGTCCTGTCGTCGGCGTTGGACACCAACGGCCCCGACTACCGCGCCCACCGCGAGACCATGCTCGCCAAGCTCGCCGAACTGGACGCCGAGCACGCCAAGGCCCTCGCGGGCGGCGGCGAGAAGTACGTCCAACGGCATCGCAAGCGCGGCAAGCTGCTCGCCCGCGAACGCATCGAGCTGCTCCTCGATCCGGATACTCCCTTCCTGGAACTGTCCCCGCTGGCCGCCTGGGGCAGCGACTACACGGTCGGTGCCTCGCTCGTCACCGGGATCGGTGTCGTCGAGGGCGTGGAGTGCCTGATCACCGCCAACGATCCGACCGTGCGCGGCGGCGCCAGCAACCCCTGGTCGCTGAAGAAGGCGTTGCGCGCCAATGACATCGCGCTCGCCAACCGGCTGCCCTGCATCAGCCTGGTGGAGTCCGGGGGCGCCGATCTGCCCTCCCAGAAGGAGATCTTCATCCCGGGCGGCGCGATCTTCCGGGATCTCACCCGGCTTTCGGCGGCCGGTATTCCGACGGTCGCGGTCGTGTTCGGCAACTCCACCGCCGGGGGCGCGTACATCCCCGGAATGTCCGACCACGTGATCATGGTCAAGGAACGCGCGAAGGTGTTCCTCGGCGGGCCACCCCTGGTGAAGATGGCGACCGGCGAGGAGAGCGACGACGAGTCGCTGGGCGGTGCCGAGATGCACGCACGCGTGTCGGGTCTCGCGGACTACTTCGCAGTCGACGAGCAGGACGCGCTGCGGCAGGCGCGGAGAGTGGTGGCACGCCTGAACCACCGCAAGGCGTACGACGATCCAGGTCCCGTCGAGCCGCCCAAGTACTCCAACGAGGAGCTCCTCGGCATCGTTCCCGGCGATCTGAAGATCCCCTTCGACCCCCGCGAGGTCATCGCCCGGATCGTCGACGCCTCCGACTTCGACGAGTTCAAGCCGCTGTACGGGACCAGCCTGACGACGGGCTGGGCCTCGCTGCACGGCTATCCGGTCGGCGTGCTGGCGAACGCCCAAGGCGTGCTGTTCTCCGAGGAGTCCCAGAAGGCGGCCCAGTTCATCCAGCTGGCCAACCAGCGCGACATCCCGCTCCTCTTCCTGCACAACACCACCGGCTACATGGTCGGCAAGGAGTACGAGCAGGGCGGCATCATCAAGCACGGCGCGATGATGATCAACGCGGTGTCCAACTCCCGCGTCCCCCACCTGTCCGTGCTGATGGGGGCCTCGTACGGCGCCGGGCACTACGGCATGTGCGGGCGGGCCTACGACCCCCGCTTCCTCTTCGCCTGGCCCAGCGCCAAGTCGGCCGTCATGGGCCCGCAGCAGCTCGCCGGCGTCCTCTCGATCGTGGCCCGGCAGTCGGCGGCGGCGAAGGGGCTGCCGTACGACGAGGAGGGGGACGCGGCACTGCGGGCCCTGGTGGAGCAGCAGATCGAGTCCGAGTCGCTGCCGATGTTCCTGTCCGGGCGGCTCTACGACGACGGCGTCATCGACCCCCGCGACACCCGGACCGTCCTCGGCCTGTGCCTGTCGGCCATCCACACGGCGCCGTACGAGGGTGCGCGCGGCGGCTTCGGCGTCTTCCGGATGTGAGGGACCTTCCAGTGATCACTTCTGTCCTCGTCGCCAACCGCGGCGAGATCGCCTGCCGCGTCTTCCGCACCTGCCGTGAGTTGGGCATCCGGACGGTCGCCGTGCACTCCGACGCCGACGCGAACGCCCTCCACGCGCGCGTGGCCGACACGGCGGTACGGCTGCCGGGGGCGACCCCCGCGGAGACGTATCTGCGCAACGACCTGATCGTGAAGGCGGCGGTCGCGGCCGGCGCGGACGCCGTGCACCCCGGCTACGGCTTCCTCTCCGAGAACGCGGACTTCGCACGCGCCGTCCTGGACGCGGGGCTGGTGTGGATCGGCCCGAGCCCGTCGTCGATCGAGGCGATGGCGTCCAAGACGCGCGCGAAGGAGCTGATGGGCCTCGCGCCGCTGGGGGAGCCCACGGAGGCCGATCTGCCGCTGCTGGTGAAGGCGGCCGCGGGCGGCGGGGGGCGCGGGATGCGGATCGTGCGCCGCCTGGAGGAGCTGGGCGCCGCACTGGAAGGCGCGCGCGCCGAGGCCGCGAGCGCCTTCGGGGACGGCGAGGTGTTCGTCGAGCCCTACGTCGAGAACGGCCGCCACGTCGAGGTCCAGATCCTCGCCGACACCCACGGCACGGTCTGGGCGCTCGGCACCCGCGACTGCTCCCTCCAGCGCCGCCACCAGAAGGTCGTCGAGGAGTCCCCGGCGCCCGGACTCTCCGAGGAACTCGTGGCCGAGCTGCACGCGCTGTCCGTACGCGCCGCCCGCGCGGTCGACTACGTGGGCGTCGGCACGGTCGAGTTCCTGGTCGCCGACGACAAGGCACAGTTCCTGGAGATGAACACCCGACTCCAGGTCGAACACCCGGTGACGGAAGCGGTGTTCGACGTGGACCTGGTGGCCCTCCAGATCGCGGTGGCCGAGGGCGCCGCACTGGACGCGGGCGGCCCCCCACGCGCGCGTGGCCACGCCGTCGAGGCCCGCCTCTACGCCGAGGACCCCTCGACCGACTGGACCCCCCAGACGGGCACCCTCCACCGCCTCACCGTCCCCGACACCGTCCGCCTCGACACCGGCTACGACGACGGCACCGAGATCGGCGTCCACTACGACCCCCTGCTCGCCAAGGTCATCGCCCACGCCCCCACCCGCGCGGAGGCGCTCCGCAAACTGGCCGGCGCGCTGGAACGGGCCACGATCCACGGCCCGACGACCAACCGGGACCTCCTGGTACGGAGCCTGCGCCACGAGGAGTTCACCTCGGCGGCGATGACCACGGCGTTCTACGACCGCCACCTCCCGTCCCTCACGACGGCGCACCCCGACCCGCACGCCCCCCTGGCCGCCGCCCTCGCCGACGCCCGAAGCCGCCCGTCCCGCTTCGGCGGAGGCTGGCGCAACGTCCCCTCCCAGCCCCAGACCAAGCGCTACGAACTCGCGGGCGAGGAGCACGAGGTCCGCTACCGCCCCACGCGCGACGGCCTGGAGGCGGACGGGGTGCGCGTCGTACACGCGAACGCGGGCCTGGTCGTACTCGAAGTGGAGGGGGTGCAGCGCAAGTTCGAGGTGACGCGGTACGGCGACGAGGTGTTCGTGAACGCCACGAGGCTGAAGGCACTGCCCCGCTTCTCCGACCCCGCGGCCCAGCTGGCTCCGGGTTCCTTGATGGCCCCGATGCCGGGAACGGTGGTGAGGATCGCGGAGGGCTTGGCCGTAGGAGCCCCTGTGCGGGCTGGAGAGCCCCTCCTGTGGCTGGAGGCAATGAAGATGGAGCACAAGATCACGGCTCCCCTCACAGGCACGCTCACGGCCCTGCACGCGGCACTCGGCCACCAAGTCACCGTCGGTTCGTTGCTAGCGGTAGTCCAGGACACGTAGGGGCGCGGGGAACTGCGCGACCAGCCACAACGAAGGAGTCACATGCCCACGATCGAGACCGATGAGCACAAGGCCCTCCGCGCAGCTGTAGCCGCCCTGGGCAAGCGCCACGGCCGTACTTACAACCGAGAAGACCTCTGGTCCGAAGCAGCCAAGCTCGGCTATCTGGGAGTCAACCTCCCCGAGGAGTACGGAGGCGGAGGCGGCGGAATCTCCGAACTCTCCATCGTCCTCGAAGAGTTGGGAGCCGCGGGCTGCCCCCTGCTCATGATGGTCGTTTCCCCAGCCATCTGCGGCACAGTGATCGCCCGCTTCGGCACAGACGCCCAGAAGCAGGAGTGGCTCCCCGCCTTGGCGGACGGCACCCGCACCATGGCCTTCGGCATCACAGAACCCGACGCCGGCTCCAACAGCCACCGCATCACCACCACGGCCCGCAAAGACGGCACCGACTGGCTCCTCACCGGTCGCAAGGTCTTCATCTCCGGCGTGGACATAGCCGACGCGACCCTCATAGTCGGCCGCACCGAGGACTCCCGTACCGGCCGCCTCAAGCCCTGCCTCTTCATCGTCCCCCGGGACGCGGCCGGCTTCACCCGCCGCCAGATCGACATGGAACTCGACGCCGTGGAGAAGCAGTTCGAGCTGACCCTCGACGACGTACGCCTCCCCGCCGACGCACTCGTCGGAGACGAGGACGCGGGCCTCCTCCAGCTCTTCGCCGGCCTCAACCCCGAACGGATCATGACCGCCGCCTTCGCGATCGGCATGGGCAGGTACGCGCTCGCCAAAGCCATCGAGTACGCCCGCGACCGCACCGTCTGGAACGCCCCCATCGGCGCCCACCAGGCCATCGCGCACCCCTTGGCACAGGCGCACATCGACCTGGAGCTGGCGCGTCTGATGATGCAGAAGGCGGCCCATCTCTACGACGTGGGCGACGACGTCGGCGCGGGCGAGGCCGCCAACATGGCGAAGTACGCGGCGGGAGAGGCCTGCGTGAAGGCGGTCGACCAGGCCGTGCACACCCTCGGCGGCAACGGCCTCACCCGGGAGTTCGGGCTCGCGTCGTTGATAACCGCCTCGCGCGTGGCTCGTATTGCTCCGGTGAGCCGGGAGATGATTCTCAACTACGTCTCCCACCAGACCCTGGGTCTGCCCAAGTCGTACTAGGCCGTCTTGGAGGAACCGTGTTCCGCAGCGAGTACGCAGACGTCCCACCCGTCGAACTCCCCATCCACGAGGCCGTCCTGGGCCGGGCCGCCGAGTTCGGCGACAGCCCCGCGCTCGTCGACGGCACGGACGGCACCACCCTCACGTACGCCCAACTGGACGCGTTCCACCGGCGCGTCGCCGCCGGTCTCGCCGAGGCGGGGGTGGCCAAGGGGGCCGTGCTCGCGCTGCACAGCCCCAACACGATCGCGTTCCCCACCGCCTTCTACGCCGCCACGCGCGCGGGGGCCTCCGTCACCACCGTGCACCCGCTGGCCACGCCCGAGGAGTTCGCCAAGCAGCTCAAGGACTCCGCGGCCCGCTGGATCGTCACCGTCTCCCCGCTCCTTGAAGCGGCCCGCCGGGCGGCCGAACTCGCGGGCGGCGTCGAGGAGATATTCGTCTGCGACAGCGCGCCGGGACACCGCTCGCTCCTGGACATGCTGGGCTCGACGGCCCCGGAACCGGACGTCGACATCGACCCCGTGCAGGACGTGGCGGCACTGCCGTACTCCTCGGGCACGACCGGCATCCCCAAGGGCGTCATGCTCACCCACCGCCAGATGGCCACCAACCTCGCCCAGCTGGAACCGGCCATCGCCGCGGGCCCCGGCGACCGCATCCTCGCCGTCCTGCCGTTCTTCCACATCTATGGCCTGACAGCCCTCATGAACGCCCCCCTGCGCAGGGGCGTCACGGTCGTCGTCCTGCCCCGCTTCGACCTGGAGACCTTCCTCGCGGCCATCCAGAACCACCGCATCACCGGCCTGTACGTCGCCCCGCCGATCGTCCTGGCCCTCGCCAAGCACCCACTGGTCGCCCAGTACGACCTGTCGACGCTCCAGTACATCATCAGCGCCGCCGCCCCCCTGGACGCCAAGCTCGCCGAGGCCTGCTCGCAGCGCCTGAACCTGCCGCCCGTCGGCCAGGCGTACGGCATGACGGAACTCTCGCCCGGCACCCACGTCGTCCCCCTGGCCGCCATGCGCGAGGCGCCCCCCGGCACGGTCGGCCGCCTCATCGCCGGCACCGAGATGCGCATCGTCTCCCTCGACGACCCCGACAAGGACGTCGGCATCGCCGAGGACGGCGAGATCCTCATCCGCGGCCCCCAGGTCATGAAGGGCTACCTGGGCCGCCCCGACGCCACCGCCGCGATGATCGACCCCGACGGCTGGCTGCACACCGGCGACGTCGGCCATGTCGACGCCGACGGCTGGCTCTTCGTCGTCGACCGGGTCAAGGAACTCATCAAGTACAAGGGCTTCCAGGTCGCCCCGGCCGAGCTCGAAGCCCTCCTGCTGACCCACCCGGACATCGCCGACGCCGCCGTCATCGGCGTCTACAACGACGACGGCAACGAGGTCCCGCACGCGTACGTGGTCCGCCAGCCCACCGGCACCGACCTCACCGAGAGCGAGGTCATGATGTACGTCGCCGAACGCGTCGCCCCCTACAAACGCGTCCGCCAGGTCACCTTCATCGACGGGGTACCGCGCGCCGCCTCCGGGAAGATTCTGCGCCGACAGCTGAGGGAGCTCCAGTGACACCGATCGGCCGCGCACGCGCGCGTGGAATCGAGACCCTCACCCTCGACTCCCCCCACAACCGCAACGCCCTGTCGGCGGCGCTGGTGGAGGAGCTGGCCGCCGGCCTCGCCGAGGGGGAGAAGGACGGCGACGTACGCGCGATCGTCCTCACCCACACCGGGAACACGTTCAGCGCGGGCGCCGACCTGAAGGACCCGCCGGACCCGGACGCGCTGGTGGGGCTGCTGCGGCAGATCGTCGAACTCCCCAAACCGGTGCTCGCCCGGGTCACCGGCCACGTCCGCGCGGGCGGCCTCGGCCTGCTGGCGGCCTGCGACATCGGCGTGGCGGCCACCGGGGCGACCTTCGCCTTCACCGAGGTACGGATCGGGGTGGCCCCCGCGGTGATCTCCCTGCCGCTGCTGCCCCGCACCGACCCCCGCGCCCTCGCCCGCTACTACCTCACCGGCGAACGCTTCGACGCCGCCGAGGCCGCCCGCATCGGCCTCCTCACAGCGACCGGCGACGACGTGGACGACGTACTGGAACCCATCCTGGACGGCCTGCGCAAGGCGGCCCCCGAAGGCCTGGCGGAGACGAAACAGCTGCTCACCGCTAGGGTGCTGGAAGCCTTCGACCGGGACGCGGCCGACCTCACCGCACTCTCGGCCCGCCTGTTCTCCTCCGCACAGGCCCGCGAGGGCATGACGGCCTTTCTAGAACGACGGGACCCCGCATGGGCGCTGTGAGCACGGTCGGCGACCGGGTGGAACGTACTCCCAAACAGGACCGCAGCCGGGCCACCCGGCAGCGGCTCCTGGAAGCCGCCGTGGCCTGCCTCGCCGAACACGGCTGGGCGGGCTCCACGGTGTCGGTGGTCGCCGAACGCGCGGGCGTCTCCCGGGGCGCCGCCCAGCACCACTTCCCGACACGGGAGGACCTGTTCACGGCGGCCGTGGAGTACGTGGCGGAGGAACGCTCCACGGCGCTCAGGGACCTGTTCCCCGAAGGCGCGGCCGGCGACCGGCGAGCGGTCGTCTCGGCACTGGTCGACCTCTACACCGGTCCGTTGTTCCGGGCCGCCCTCCACCTGTGGGTCGCCGCCTCCAACGAGGAGCAGCTCCGCCCGCGCGTGACGGAACTGGAGGCCCGCGTAGGCAGGGAGACGCACCGGATCGCGGTCGAGCTGCTGGGCGCGGACGAGTCCGGACCGGGGGTACGGGAGACGGTCCAGGGCCTGCTGGACATGGCCCGCGGTCTGGGCCTGGCCAACCTGCTCACCGACGACCGGGCACGGCGCGACAAAGTGGTCGCCCAGTGGACGGCGCTGGTGGAAACCGCCCTCAGGGACTGACCGCCCTCGGGGACTGACCACCCTCAGGGACTGAGCCGCTCCACCCGCCAGCTCCCGTCCGGCTCCGCCACGTACCGCAGCCGGTCGTGGAGCCGGTTCTCGCGCCCCTGCCAGAACTCCACCGCCTGCGGAGCCACCCGGAAACCGCCCCAGTTCGGCGGCACCGGCACCTGCTCGCCCTCCGGATAACGGGCCGCCAGCTCGGCGTACGACCCCTCCAGCTCCGCACGTGTGCCGATCACCGACGACTGGGCACTGGCCCACGCCCCGAGCTGCGAACCGTGCGGGCGGGTACGGAAGTACGCGGCGGTCTCGTCCCGTCCGGTCCGGCGCGCGACACCCGTGACGACGACCTGCCGGGCCATCGGATGCCACGGAAAGAGCAACGAGACATACGGATTCCCGGCGAGGTCACGCGCCTTGCGGGAGTCGTAGTTCGTGTAGAACACGAACCCCTGCTCGTCGAACTGCTTCAGCAGCACCGTACGAGAGGTGGGCCGGCCCTCCGCGTCCGCCGTGGAGACCACCATGGCGTTCGGCTCGAACAGCTGGGCCTCCGTCGCGGCCTGCTTGAACCAGCGCGCGAACTGCCCCACGGGCGTGGCGGCGAGGTCGCTCTCGGCGAGCCCCTCGGCCCGGTACTGCTTGCGCATGGCGGCGGGGTCGGGGAAGGGATCGGGGTCGCGGGAGACGTCGTCTGCGTCGGTCACGCCGTCATCTTGCCGTATGGAATCCGCCGGAGGACCGGTCGGGGCCCACCGCACAAGGGTGGCACTCAGTGCCGCAAGTACTCCCCAAAGGTGGCACTCGGGGATATGGTGCAGATGCCGCCGCGGTGGGGTGACCACCCGCCGTACGGGGCATCACAGGGCCAGCCGACCATCCGGAGCCGTCCCCTCCGCAGGTCGCCCCCACACCGCCCCGACAAGACCTGTCGCACACATCATGAGGAGCCGCCTGATGTCCGACCTCGACCCCGGCTTTGTGCCCGGCCTCGAAGGAATCGTCGCGTTCGAGACGGAGATCGCCGAACCGGACAAGGAAGGCGGCGCCCTGAGGTACCGCGGCGTCGACATCGAGGACCTGGTCGGCCATGTCTCGTTCGGCAACGTCTGGGGCCTGCTCGTCGACGGCGCCTTCCGCCCCGGCCTGCCTCCCGCCGAGCCCTTCCCGATCCCCGTGCACTCCGGCGACATCCGAGTGGACGTCCAGTCCGCCCTCGCGATGCTGGCCCCCGTCTGGGGCCTCAAACCCCTCCTCGACATCGACGAGGCCCAGGCCCGCGACGACCTCGCGCGGGCGGCCGTCATGGCCCTGTCCTACGTCGCCCAGTCCGCCCGCGGCCAGGGCCGCCCCATGGTCCCGCAGAACGAGATCGACAAGGCCCAGTCCGTCGTCGAACGCTTCATGATCCGCTGGCGCGGCGAACCCGACCCCAAGCACGTCGCCGCGGTCGACGCGTACTGGACGTCCGCCGCCGAGCACGGCATGAACGCGTCCACCTTCACCGCGAGGGTGATCGCCTCGACGGGCGCCGATGTGGCCGCCGCGCTCTCCGGCGCCGTAGGAGCCATGTCCGGGCCGCTGCATGGCGGTGCGCCGTCGCGTGTCCTCCACATGATCGAGGAGATCGAGCGCACGGGGGATGCGGACGCCTACGTGAAGCAGGCCCTGGACAAGGGTGAGCGTCTGATGGGCTTCGGTCACCGGGTGTACCGCGCCGAGGACCCGCGCGCGCGTGTGCTCCGTCGGACGGCCCGTGAGCTTGGCGCGCCTCGCTTCGAGGTGGCTGAGGCGTTGGAGAAGGCCGCACTGGCGGAGCTGCACGCGCGGCGTCCGGACCGGGTGCTGGCGACCAACGTCGAGTTCTGGGCGGCGATCGTGCTGGACTTCGCCGAGGTGCCGGCCCATATGTTCACGTCGATGTTCTCGTGTGCGCGGACGGCGGGATGGTCGGCGCACATCCTGGAGCAGAAGCGGACGGGGCGGCTCGTACGGCCTTCTGCTCGCTATGTGGGGCCCGGTTCGCGGCGGCCGCAGGATGTCTCCGGGTATGAGGACATCGCCCACTGAGAGGGGTGTCTGAGGAGCGCGGGCGACTGCGGGTGCGATGTGGCTGGTCGCGCAGTTCCCCGCGCCCCTAGGTGGGTGATCAGGCCGGAGTCAGCAAGTTGCCGTGATGCCGCTCGGCCACCAGCGGGTGCGCCCGGAGCTTGCCCTTCAGCTCGTTGTAGCCGTACTCCGCGAAGAGCGGGTTGGTGGGGTCGTCCGTGATGCCGGGGGCGGTGGAGGCGTACGGGAAGGTCAGGGGCTCCACGCGCGCGTCGAGGCGCGGGTTGTAGAAGAACGGGACGGAGAAGCGCTCGGTCGCTCCGGGCGGGGAGACGACCCGGTGGTTGGTGGCGACGAGGTAGCCGTTCGTGGCCACCTCCAGCAGCTCACCGAGATTCACCACGAACGCCTCCTCCAGCGGCGGCACATCATGGAACAGCCCGTCCTCGCGCTGCACCTGGAGCCCGCCGACCTGGTCCTGGAGCAGCAGGGTCAGGAACCCGTAGTCCTTGTGGGCGCCGACCCCCTGATCGGCACCGTCCCCGGCACTCCCCGGATACCGCACGAGCTTCAGATGCGGATGGGCGTGCGCCCCGAAGATCGGGTCGTAGAAGTCCGCGGGCGCCCCGATGGAGACGAGCAGCTCGTGCAGCAGCCGCTCGGCGACCTCACTGAGCCGCGCGATCCACGCCAGCGCGGCCGTCCGCAGCTCGGGCAGCGAGTCGGGCCACTGGTTGGGCCCCTGGAGCCACCAGTAGGCAGGCTCGTCGGCACCCGGTATGCGAGCTTCCCGCTCAGCCCCGATGTCGAGCTGGTCCCGCCAGTCCCTGCTGCCCCCCGTCCGCTCGTCCCCGGTCCGCGTGTACCCACGGAAGTGCGGCGAGCGGACGTTGTCGAGGGCGAGTCGCTCCGCTTCGGGAAGGGCGAAGAACTTCCGCATCGCGGAGAGCAGGGAACCGACCTCTTCACGGCTCACCCCATGCCCGACGAGCTGGAAGAACCCCACGTCATGGGCGGCACTGTGCAGCTGGGCGTGCAGCAGCGCACGGGCCTGCGGACCGCGGTCGGCGGCGGAGAGATCGATGATCGGGAGCTGCTGGTACGACGGAATCGTCGACACGTTCGTCATGGAGTTCGTCCACAGAAAGAGAAGAAGGAGGAAACGGCAGCGGGTGGCTGCGTCAGAAAGGGGCCGGAAGCTCAGATGGAGCGTCGACAGCCCATGCTCGTGACGCGGACGTAGTCCACGTGGCGGCGTCGAACGAGCGAAAGCATGAGGTCAGAGTACTGCGCGCCGCAAGAAATGCGGGTGTCGCAGATCACTCCCGAAAATCCTCCAGGAACGCAGACGACCCGCAAGCTCGGGTTCCACCGCCTGAGCGGGGGAGCCGGCCGGACGTACCGGCGAGCTTGCGGGTCGGGTGACTGCGTTGGATTGGCCGGCTGCGTGTTTCTCGCACACGCTGGTCCGGCACCGCACTTGGTGTGGTGGCAGGCCGCTAGCCCGCAGCCACCTCGCGCGTCCGGGTTTCACTCATTTACCCGATCACCTCCCTTCCTACGTAGGGCACACCCTAGGAACCGATCAGAGACGGCTCAACCGATTTTCCGGGATGTTTACGGCACAGATTCCGGCCGGAGCGAGTAGCCGTATCCGTCGCCCCGCTGCAGCAGCACCATGTTCCGGTGACGGACGTTGAACCGGCCTGCCGGTGTGGTGAGGCTGTGCTGCCCGTTGGCTCGGACCGAGAGGCGACCGGTCCAGGTGCCCGCCCACCTGCCGGTCGGTACGTTGGCTCGGACAAGGTCTCCCGTGACGTACCCGAAGTGCCGCTTGACGCGAGACCGCCGCAGACGAGGGAAGCCGAATCGGTCCGGGGTGGTACGGGCATAGGAGCCGCGCCCAGCTGCCTTGGCGACGAGCACCTGTCCCGGAAAACGCACGATCGCATCGCCGCTCTCGTGATCCAGCTGCCCGACAGAGAGCGCGTCCAAGGTGTGGGTCTTGGCCAGCCCCATAGCGCTGCGGTTCCACTTCGTACATCCGCCCGACCAAGCGTGTACCGGGCGGCCAAGGCCACTCAGCACCTCCGTGAGCTGCCAGCGGGTCGCGTTCATGGCGGCCGCGTCATGGAGCGGGGTTTTTGCTTGCTGGAGGATCTTCGTGAGGCGCTCGGGTTGGTGGGCGAGGAAGACCTCGACGGGCGTGTTGTCCTTGGCCTTGTTGCAGGGGACGCAGGCAAGGACCAGGTTGGAGATGCGGTTCGAGCCCCCTCGACTGCGGGGCCTGATGTGATCGATGTTCAGAGGTACGCCGGTTGCGTCGCAGTAGGTGCAAGCACGGTTCCACTTGGCGTGCAGGTAGGCACGGGCTTCAGTGCCGGCCAGGGTTCCTTGCTGGTACTCCGTCGCTCTGAGGGGTCTGCCCGCGCTCATGGCGTGGGTGTCGAAGGCGACGCTTTCCATGTGGATCTCGGTGACCGGCGCGTAGCGGAACAGTCGGGCTGTCCAGGAGACGGTGGTGTCGACTCGGTGGCGTAAGGAGGGCGGGAGCCATCCTGTGGGACGGGTTCGGTTGTTCGAGCGTGGTGCTCGGTAACGGCAGTTGGCGGAGCGCCGTCTGTGTCGGTAACCGGCGCGCTGTTGCATGCACAGGTGGATCTGGTCGCCCCGGTGCTGGAGTTCGACCGAGACCAAACCCCGTCTGACGGTGATCACGGCTCCTTGCCCGTCGACTTCCTTCTTCTCGTCGGTGAGAGCGAGGCCCGTTCCTTTGGAGCCTGGGTCAATGCGCAGGTCTACGCCGTCGACTTCTGATTCGGCGAGGGTGCGGTCCTTCAGGCGGATGGTGAAGGGCACTTGCCGGGCGACTACCGCCCTTCCCTTGCCCAGGAGTTCGCGGGCGCGGGCGGGGTGGCAGGGCATGAGTGGCTGCCCGTCCTTGGCGAGGACGAAGACTCGGCTTGCCCCGACACCACCGGTGTAAGAGTGGTCCTGTGTGGGAGCGTCACCGCTCCGGTTCTCTGCCTTGGCGTGACGCCGACGGGCTTCGGTGCTGTGTCCGTCGGTCTCCCCTCGCCCATGTTCCCTGCCGGTGCCCCGCGCGGTGGCGGGGTGTCCGTGAGCCGTTTCGTCCCTGCTCCCAGGGGTGTCTGCTCTCACGAATTCCAGTGCAAGCTGCTGAGGAAGCACAGCGTGGTGGGTCTGCTCGCCTGCAGGAAACGTAGTCATCGGGGCACCTCCCTGATCTCGGATCGCGATGACTTGGGCTGGTCAGCCGACGACCATGGGGTCGGGGAGCGACTGACCTCCTCTCAGCGATGCAAGGCACGCTAGTGATCAAGCTGTCATCGAGCAGTAGAAGTGACTAACAGCGCTCATTCGTGCGAAGAACCCCAAATCCTCGAACACGCAGCCGATCTTGCTGCTACAGGAAGCGCACGCCAGCCTCGCCTCACCGAACCGACGCTCACCTCACCGCCGCACAACCGCCGCCAGATCCAGCGCCGAAGCGATCCGCACCGCCACGTCCTCCGCGTACACCGCGTCGGACCGCTCGAACGGGCTCCGCCCGGCGCCTCGCAGGAAGGTCACGACCCCGAGCGTGCGCCCCCGGCTCCGCAGGACCGCGCACAGCGCGTGTACGGCGTCTCCCGGCCACTGCCGGGCCAGGGCCCACTCGCGCGCCTTGTCGGGCGGTACCGCCCCCACGCTGGCCCGTACGGCGCCCGTACGGTCCACGCACTGGAGTGCCGGATGCCCCTCGGCGTAGCGGACGGGCAGTCCGGCCTGTCCGGTCAGCAGGCTCGGGCCGGGTGCTCCGGAGGGGGTCCCCGCGACGCGTACGAGTCGTACGGGCCCCTCCGACTCGGCGGCCGGATCTCCCGCCACCCGGTCGATCAGCGCGTGGTCGGCGAAGCCGGCGAGGGCGAAGTCGAGGTGGATCGTGGCGGCTTCGGACGGGTCCTCGCACTCGGCGGCGGCGCGGGCCGCGCGGTGCAGCTGGTTGGTGCGGAAGCGGAGCAGTGCCGCCTCCTGTTCGGCCTGCTTGGACTCGGTGACGTCGTTGAAGAGCCAGCCGACACCCAGCGGCACCGGCTCCTCGGCGAGCGGCGAGGCCAGGCGTACGAAGCCGCAGCGCCAGCAGCGCCGCTGTTCGCCCTCGGAGGTGCGTACGCTCACCCAGATCTCGGCGGGTGCGGGCGGCGCGCCCTCGGCCAGCACATGGGTGAGCGCGCTCTCCAGCTCCTCCACGCCTTGCGCGAGCAGCTCTCCGAGGGGCCGCCCCAGGACGGACGTACGGCCGATGCCGAGGGCGCGGGCGGCGTGCGCGTTGACCACTGCCGGTCGCAGGTCGGCGTCGACCAGGACGACACCCCAGCTGGCGTCCTCGAACAGCGCCTCGCTGAGTGCGATGGACCGCTCCAGGTCGATCTGCGCGTGCACCTCGCTGAAGGCGCAGTACACCCCGGCCGGCTTCCCGTCGGGGCCGCGTACGGCGGCCGACTGGGTCCGTACGAGGACTCTGCCGCCGTCCTTGGTGAGCAGGGCGAACTCGTGCACCTGGCGCCCGGGAGCCCGCATGGCGGACAGCAGCCGCCCCTCGACCTCCTGGGCGTCCGCGCTGCGCACCGCCCACCCGGCGAATCCCTGCCGCCCCACCGCCTCGGCGGCGGTCCAGCCGAGGATCCGTTCGGCCTCGCGGTTCCAGTGGGTGACGACGCCGTCGGCGTCGAAGGCACACAGTGCCGCGTCCATGCCGTCGAGCAGGGCGGCGAGCAGATCCGCACCATCGGGCTGTTCGGGCTCGTTCGGCCCCAGCTCGTCGGTGGTCCCACTACGCCGCGAAGCACTCACCTGGACCCCCTGCAGGCTGCGTCCGTCCGTACGACACGTCGGTTCGCTCACTTGCAATCATCTAACTGGAACGTGACGCAGCACACACCGGGTTCCCGCAAGTTGGGGGAATCGTTGTACGCCGCTTCTGTCTCTACGGTGCCCGATCCAGCCTGAGGTCGACCCACAGGTCGGTCTCGGGCGGCAGCACATAGCGTTCGACCTCGGTGAACCCGTGTTTCTCGGCGAAGCGCAGACCGTCCTCGTTGACGGCCAGGACACAGGTCTCGATCGCGGTGGCGCCCAGCACGCGTGCGTGGGCGAGCCCGTTCTCGTACAGCGCCGTCCCGAACCCCTGGCGCCGGTGCTCGGGCAACACGCGCGCGATGACCGTCACCGCCCCGTCCTGCGGGGGCCGCACGGTGGAGCAGCCGACGAGCACGTCACCGACGTAGGCGTTCTGCAGCCGGTAGCGCGCCCCGCGCTCCCGCACGGTGGCGAGGTCCAGCTCGTCGGCCGGAACGATCACGTTGTGGACGTACCGCCACTGCTCCAGCATGGCGTCGCCCACTGCGGGCTCTATTCGAACATCAGACACGAGATCCACCTCCCCGCGGCACGTACACCTCAATCTCGATCTTCGTACGAGGATCCGCGAGCCCGTCCGTGATCGTCGCCGCCGACGATCACCGATCGAGGGTGAGGTGATCCCTCGCGGCTCTGCGGAACGCCGTCACCAGGCGGTTGCGGTCCTCGGCGCGGGTCGCCAGGACGACGTGGCTCGGTTCGACGCCCTCCAGCGGGACCATGGTGAGGTCGGGGCGCAGCACCCTGCCGACGGAGACCACGGAGACGGCCAGGCTCTCTCCGGCGGCGACGAGTTCGAACTTGTCCTCGATCGCCGCGATGAGCGGTCCGTTGGGGGCCGGGCGGCCGTCCGGCCGCGGCTCGAAACGCCAGAAGGCGCTGCGCACCGGATCCGCCGTCCGCGGCAGCGGCTCGTCGGCGATGTCGGCGAGCGTCACGGACTCCTTGCCGGCGAGCCGATGGTCCAGCGGGACGATCAGGACGCGCGGCTCGTCGTACAGGACCGTCACCTGGAGGCCGTCCGTCGGGAACGGCAGCCGGGTCACCACCGCGTCGACCTGGTGGTCGAGGAGGGCGGGGCATACGTCGTCCCAGTTCAGGTGCGTGGTCTGGACATCGGCGTCCGGGTGCCGGTGGCGCAGCGCCCGGACCGCCGGAGTGACGATGAGGCCCGAGGTGAAGCCGACCGTCATGCGGTTCGGGAGGGCGGCGGCACGCGCGCGTGTGGCCGCCTGTACCGCGACGCGCAGCAGTTCTTCGGCCTGTGGCAGGAAGATCTCCCCGGCCTCCGTCAGCCGCGTCCCCTGCGGGGTGCGGTCGAGGAGCCGGGCGCCCACCTGCCGCTCCAGCCGCTGCATCTGCCGGCTCAGGGAGGGCTGCGTGATGTGCAGGGCCGTGGCGGCACGGCCGAAGTGGCGATGCTCGGCGACGACCGTGAAGTACCGGACCAGGCGGAGGTCGAGGTCGGTCATATAAGGAGCCTACTGAGGCTTGAGCTGGAGTGATGCCTGAATCGTATTGCCCGATGAGAAACAGGCTTTGGACGCGGACCGTGCCTGCTCCGGACGATGAGGACATCCAGACACCATCCCTCTGTTCGGAGGCATCACCATGCGCGTTTTCGTCACCGGCGCCAGCGGGTTCGTCGGTTCCGCCGTCGTACGCGAACTCCTCGGCGCCGGGCACCAGGTCGTCGGCCTGGCCCGCTCCGACTCGTCGGCCGATGCACTGGAGTCCATGGGCGCCGAGGTGCACCGAGGCGACCTCGACGACGCCGACAGCCTCCGCCGTGGCGCCGCGGCGGCGGACGGTGTCATCCACACGGCCTTCAGGCACGACTTCTCCGACATCGCCGCCTCCGGCGCGATCGACCTGCACGCCGTCCAGGCTATGGGCGCGGCCCTCGAAGGCACCGGCAAACCCTTCGTGACGACCTCGGTGTACCTGGTCGCGCCGGGCACGTTCGCCACGGAGGAGGACGCGGCCGTCGCGGAATCCGTGGCCCCCTTCCGCGTCCCCTCCGAGGAGGCCACCCTCGCCCTCGCCGAACGCGGCGTGCGGGCCTCGCTCGTCCGCCTCCCCCCGTCCGTCCACGGCCACGGCGACGGCGCCTTCGTCCCCCGGCTGATCGACATCGCCCGCGACCGGGGTGTGTCGGCCATGGTCGGCGACGGCACCAACCACTGGCCCGCCGTCCACCGCCTCGACGCGGCCCGGCTGTTCCGGCTGGCCCTGGAGAAGGCCCCGGCGGGCGTCCGCCTGCACGCGATCGACGACGAGGGCGTCCCCCTCCACGCCATCGCGACCGCCATCGGCCACGGCCTGGACCTCCCGGTCGTCCGGATCCCCCACGCCGAAGCCGCCGCCCACTTCGGCTGGATCGCCCACTTCGCCTCCCTCGACCTCCGGGCGTCCAGCGCCCTGACACAGCAGCGGCTGGGCTGGAAGCCGGAGGAGGCGGGGCTGCTCGCGGATCTGGAGGACGGGCACTACTTCGAGGCGGGGCGGACGAGCAAGCTCTGAGGGGCTCTATTGCCGGTAGAAGATCCGGTCCCCGTACTCCTCGAACACCCGCGCGTTCCACGCCAGCCCCCCGTCCACGTTCCCCGACCGCAGCATCGGCGGCTCGATGCCCCGTGCCGCCAGGTCGGCCGCCGCCGTCGCCACGACGGCCTGGAGGAGGGCGGAGGTGACGACGGTGGAGGCGGGGGCGAAGGGGGCGGGGACGGTGTCGAGGGTGAGTTCCGCGTCGCCGATGGCGATCTTGGAGTCGAGGACGACGTCGCAGTGGTCCTTGAGGTAGGTGCCGGAGGAATGGCGGGGGGTCGTCTCCGAGGCGTACGCCACCGAGGTCACGCCGATGACCTGCACGCCACGCGTGCGTGCGCTCATCGCCATCTCGACGGGCAGGGCGTTGCGGCCGGACAGGGAGATGACCACGAGGGTGTCGCCCGCGCGGAGCGGGGAGGAGTCCAGGACGGCGGTCGCGAGGCCGTCGACGCGCTCCAGGGCGGAGCCGAGCGTGGCGGGCATGACGTCGACGCCGACCACGCCGGGGACGGTGAGCAGGTTCATCAGGGCGAGGCCGCCGGCGCGGTAGACGACGTCCTGGGCGGCGAGCGAGGAGTGCCCGGCGCCGAAGGCGAACAGCCGGCCGCCGGCGGCGACGGTGTCGGCGAGGAGCGTCCCGGCCGCGGCGATGGGCTCGGCCTCCTCCTCGCGGACCCGCTGGAGCAGGCCGATCGCAGCGTCGAAGAACCGGTCGGCGGGCGTGCCGTCGCTCATACGGGCCCCTTAGGGTCGGCTGTGTCGCGGATCACCGTGCGGTCTGGACCACTGCGGTGTCAATACGGCGGGGCCGAGCTGTGGCGCCCCGTCGGTGAACCTCCGTCCGCCCGGTCCCCGGCGCCGCCGCGCCACCGCCGCCGGGCGCGCCGCACCGGCGTGGGGCCTCTCGCGGGGCCTCGGACCGGGCCCCGGATCGCTGCCGAAACCAGCTCGTTTCACCGGCGCGGCACGGTTGTCAGTGCTATGCGTCAGAATTGAAGCCAGGGCCAGCGCACGCGCCGCGAAGTCGTTGCGCTTCCGGCAGATCTCATCGAGGGGCACGTATGTCCGGACTGATCGACACCACGGAGATGTATCTCCGCACCATCCTCGAGCTGGAGGAGGAAGGTGTGGTCCCCATGCGCGCCCGGATCGCCGAGCGGCTCGACCAGAGCGGGCCGACCGTCAGCCAGACGGTGGCGCGGATGGAGCGCGACGGACTGGTGTCCGTGGCGAGCGACCGGCACCTGGAGCTGACCGACGAGGGGCGTCGGCTGGCGACGCGCGTGATGCGCAAGCACCGGCTCGCGGAGTGCCTGCTCGTCGACGTCATCGGGCTGGAGTGGGAGCAGGTGCACGCCGAGGCGTGTCGCTGGGAGCACGTGATGAGCGAGGCCGTGGAGCGGCGGGTGCTCGAACTGCTCCGCCACCCCACCGAGTCGCCGTACGGCAACCCCATCCCCGGTCTGGAGGAGCTCGGCGAGAAGGACGGCGCCGACCCGTTCCTGGACGAGGGCATGGTGTCGCTGGCCGACCTGGACCCGGGCCTGGAGGGCAAGACGGTCGTCGTCCGCCGGATCGGCGAGCCGATCCAGACCGACGCGCAGCTGATGTACACGCTGCGCCGGGCGGGCGTGCAGCCCGGCTCGGTGGTGAGCGTGACGGAGTCGGCCGGCGGGGTGCTGGTGGGCAGCGGGGGTGAGGCGGCCGAGCTGGAGTCGGACGTCGCCTCGCATGTGTTCGTCGCCAAGCGCTGACTGCCGGACGCCTTCTGTCGGGTGTTCAACTGCCGGGACCACGGGGGCAGTTGTGGCATCCCGGCGATCTGGTCGATTCCAAGATTCACTGTGCCGAATCGCAGCGCTCGGACGCCCCGCGTGCGAGGCTGTCGCGTGAGGCATATGACCTGAGGGGGCGGGGAGGATGCGCCGCAGACGTGTGGAGGGCCCCGGCGCCAGGTGGCGCCGGGGCCTGTCCTCCCCTGTGCTGACCCGGAGCCCCGAGCTCCCAGGGTCATTCCCCTCGGACCGGTTTCCCCGGCCGGTCCGCCTCCCGCTGAAGATCTCCCCTCGGCGGCGACGATCAACCCCTGAGCAAGGTCACTCAAACGAGGGGTGTTGTCGGCGGAAACCGCATTCTCGAATGGGTATTCGATATCCTTCGGGTGACACGTCGGGTGGAACGTGCGCTTCAGGGAGGGGGCGGCACCACAGCAGGCACGTCAGGCAGGGCAGGCAGCACACGGTTCACAGGACCGGCCGGCTCGGCGTCCTTCGGGGTGCGGTGCCGGAACGGACTTCGACGAACCCGTTGAGGGGGGTGCCAGGACCAATGGCGCGGCGCATCGACGTGACCGGGGCGGGCGGCGTACGCCTCGCGGCCTGGGAGTTCGGCGACCCTCCCAAGCCCGACCCGGCGAGGGACGCGACGGAGCACGGCGTCCGGGAGAGCGGTGAGGCGGCCGCGCGGCACGGCGGTCGGCGGACCGCGCAAGGCGCCCTGGACCCTTCGCCCGGCGTGCTGTTACTGCACGGCCTCATGGGCCGCGCCTCCCACTGGGCCTCCACCGCCCGCTGGCTCTCCGAACGCCATCGGGCCGTCGCCCTCGACCAACGCGGCCACGGCCGCAGCGACAAGCCCCCACAGGCTTCCTTCACCCGCGAGGCCTACGTCGAGGATGCCGAAGCCGCCCTCGAACAGCTCGGCCTCGGCCCGGCCGTCCTCATCGGCCACGCCATGGGGGCGCTCACCGCCTGGCAGCTCGCCGCGAAGCGGCCGGACCTGGTGTCCGGAGTGATCATCTGCGACATGCGGGCCTCCGCGCTCGGCGCGGCCTCGCAGCGGGAGTGGGCGGACTGGTTCAAGGCCTGGCCCGTGCCGTTCGCCACGCTCGCCGACGTACGCAAGTGGTTCGGGGAGGACGATCCGTGGGTGGAGCGGCCCAACCCGGCGCGGGGGGAGTTCTACGCCGAGGTGATGGCGGAGTCGCCGGACGGGTGGCGGCCGGTGTTCGAGCACGAGCAGATGCTGAAGTCCCGGGAGACGTGGGTGTTCGACGCGCACTGGGAGGAACTGGCGCAGGTGCGGTGCCCGGCGTTGGTCGTGCGGGGGCTGGACGGGGAGTTGGGGCGGGCGGAGGCGCAGGAGATGGTGCGGGTGCTGCCGCGGGGGGAGTACGCGGAGGTGGCTGATGCCGGGCATCTTGTTCATTACGATCAGCCGGATGCGTGGCGGGCGGCGATCGAGCCGTTCATCGACGGTCTGACGGGGTGACCGGTGCCCAAGAGCTCGGGAGTTCCGTTGTGTGGCGGGTGCGGGTGGTTCGTGGCTTGTCGCGCAGTTCCCCGCGCCCCTAGGGGGTTGCAGGCACCCTGCGTCAAAAGAGTTCGCCCGAACATCTGGCCCTGAAAGCACCTCAGCCCTTGCTCACCGCCGCCAAGATCTCCGGGAGTCTCGCCGCGGTCCTCGGGGCCGCCAGGCGGAGGCCCGCCAGGGTGATGCCCGTCCCGTACGCCGCCCCCACGGGCAGCAGCAGCCAGGTCCAGTCGTCGCCGTTCGCGCTGATGTTCAGCCAGATCGTCAGGACGATGACCGGTGCGCACAGGAGGGCCGCGCCCACCATGCCGCCGAAGATGGAGATCCAGGCCAGGCCGGCCTGGCCGGGGGCCACGTTCTTGTAGCCCTCCTGCGGGATGGAGTACGGGAAGCGGGCGGACGCCCACGCGCCGGTCGCCAGCATCGCGCCGAGCAGGGCGAAGGACAGGCCGAGCGCCTCGGGCAGCCGGGCCCAGTCGCCGAGCATCGCCGTGGTCAGGACGGTCACGAGGGTGGCGTACGGCAAGGTGATCAGCAGCAGTGCCAGCGCACGGCCGCGCAGTTCGACGTAGGCGTCCCGGGTCGAGGAAATGGTCAGCGCGACCATCCAGAACGCGGAGGTGTCCTGGCCGAACTGGTTGTACATCTGGATGCCGAGCATCCCCGCGGCGAAGCAGGCGAAGTAGATCGAGCCGGTGCCCTGGAGCGCGTTGAACACGGGCACGATCAGGCCGATCGCGAGCGAGGTCACCCAGGCGGCCTTGGTCTTCGGGTCGCGCCAGATGTAGCGCAGACTGCGTTCCGCCACCGTGCCCGTGCGGCCGGTGGGCAGCAGTCGCCCGAGCCCGGTCGACGTCCGCTCGCGCGCGACCGACTCGCCGGCGGACTGGAGGGTGGACCCGTCGGGGGCGGTCATCAGCCGGGTCAGATGCCGGGACCATACGGCGATCAGGCCCGCCAGCGCCCCAGCGCTCAGCGCGAGTTGGACGACCGCGACCCCGTACGACCCCTCGCTCACCGACTCCACCGCCCCGATCGCGGAGCCCGGCGGCACCCACCGCAGCACGTCCGCCGCCGGATCGAGCTGCGCGAGCCCGCTCGAACCCAGCCGCTGCGCACCGAAGTTGACGAGCTGCGCCCCGATCGCGACGACCAGCCCGCTCAGCACAGCCAGATCGCGGCCCTTGCGGCTGGTCAGCAGCCGGATGTTGGCGGCGGCCACCGTCCGCGCGAGCGCCACGCACACCAGCAGCGCGAGGGCGACGCCGAGGACACCGACGACGTACGCCGCCCCGCCGTGCGCCACGGAGAGCGCGGCACCGACGAGCAGGCACAGCGTGAACAGCGGCCCGATCCCGACCAGTGAGGCCGCGAGCAGCGCCCGTACCAGCGGCCGGGGGCGCAGCGGCAGCATCACCAGCCGCGTCGGATCGAGCGTCTCGTCCCCGCTGGGGAAGAACAGCGGCATCACCGCCCACCCCAGCGCCAGCACCGCCACCAGCGGGACGACGACGGACACGGCGTGCTCGTTCCCGCGCAACGCGATCAGCCCGATGAGCTGGAGCGCGGCGAACAGCAGGGTGACCACGGCCGACGCGACATACGCGGCCCGCCGCCCACCGGACTGCTTCAGCCCGTTGCGCAGCAGCGACAGCTTCAGCCGTACGACGACGGCGGTGACGTCGGCGCTCATCGCGCCGCCCCGCCACCCAGCCAGTCGAGATCGGACCCGGCGTCCCGGCCGCCCGCGCCGACGAGTTCCAGGAAGGCATGCTGGAGGGAGGGCGCGGTGCCGCGTACGTCGGCGAGGGGACCGTGTGCCCGGATGCGCCCCGCGGCCATCACGGCCACCCAGTCGCACAGCGACTCGACGAGCTCCATGACGTGGGAGGAGAAGACGACGGTGGCGCCCGACCCCGTGTACCGCTCCAGCACGCCCCGGATGGTCTGTGCGGACACGGGGTCGACACCCTCGAACGGCTCGTCCAGGAACAGCACTTCGGGATTGTGGAGCAGGGCCGCCGCCAGCCCGATCTTCTTCCGCATCCCGGTCGAGTAGTCGACGACGAGTTTGTGCTGTGCGCCGGCCAGGTCGAGGACGTCGAGGAGCTGGGTGGCCCGCTTGTCGACCTCGGCGCCGGGCAGTCCCCGCAACCGCCCGGAATAGGCGAGGAGTTCACGCCCGGAGAGGCGTTCGAACAGGCGCAGTCCCTCGGGGAGGACGCCGATCCGGGCCTTCACCTCGACGGGATCCCGCCAGACGTCGTGTCCGACGACCTCGACGGAACCCTGATCGGGCCGCAACAGCCCGGTGATCATGGAGAGAGTGGTGGTCTTCCCGGCCCCGTTGGGTCCGACGAGCCCGATGAACTTCCCGGCGGGCAGCTCCAGATCGATCCCGGCAACGGCGACCTGCTGCCCGAACCGCTTCCAGAGCCCACGCACACTCACAGCCGACGTCATGGAAGCCAACCTAAGGGGCGGGAGGGCTTTAGCGGTCCCGCCCGCACGCGTAGGCGAGCGGAGAGATCAACTCCTCGGCGTCCGGCAGCCACCGGTTGGCGGGCGTGGGGCGGCAGGCCCACTGCACGGCTCCACTGGACCCGTAGCGTGTGGGAGGCGCCGCCACGAACGCTCCCTCGCCCAGCGCGACCAGATCCAGCGAGGACGGCGTCCAGCCGAGCTTCCGCACCAGCTCCGGCACCTTCACCGACGCGCCCGGCAGTACGAAGAAGTGCATCCGGCGATCCGGCGCCAGGGTCACCGGCCCGAGCGTCAGTTCCATCCGCTCCATCCGCGCCAGCGCCAGGAACCCGGCGGTCTCGGGAACGGAGATCGCGTCGAAGGTGCGCCCGGTCGGCAGCAGGATCGACGCGAGCGGCTGCTTGGACCACAACCGGCGCGCGACGGTCGCACTGCCCGTGGCCTGCGTCGCCCAGTCCTCGCGCGAGGGGTGTGCGCCGGGCGCGGCGCACGCCGCGTCGCCGCAGGAGCAGCGCTGCACCCCGTCGACGGCTTCCAGCCAGGTGCCGGGGAACACGTCCCAGTGGCGCTCCTCGGCGTAGCGTACGGCGGTCTCCAGCAGCGATTCCCCGCGCTGCTTCGGAATCTGTGCGGCTTCGGTGCTCGCGATCGTCTCTTCCACGCCCAACACAACTCCCGCGCCCACCTGGAGTTACGGCCGTACCGCGCGCGGGGGAAGCGCATCGAATCCGCATCTGGGGCGCATGGATGCATGTGTGGGGGCGCGCAGGAGGATCTGTGGGGTGAGGTGGGTAGCCACATGCGGGGTGGCTTCCGTCCTTTACCCCGGCAATCCTCACATCCCTCGCATTTTCCGTATGTCCGCGGGGCATTGATCTTCACGGCCGGATCTTTTCGCTCTAGGGGTTGTTCCCAGGGGGTACGCCATGGCCGCAAGGCCTCTCGTCGCGCGGCAGCCGAACGAACGGTTGCAGGCGCTCATCCAGGAAGCGGGTTGCTCGAACGCCGGGCTGGCCCGCCGGGTCAACATGTGCGGCGCCGAGCACGGTCTCGATCTGCGCTACGACAAGACGTCCGTGGCGCGTTGGCTGCGCGGGCAGCAGCCGAGGGGACGCGCCCCGGCGATCATCGCGGAGGCGCTGGGCCGCAAACTCGGCCGTACGGTCACGATCGACGAGATCGGCATGGCCAACGGCAAGAACCTCGCCTCGGGCGTCGGCCTCCAGTTCTCGCCGACCGTGCTGGGGGCCATCGAGCAGGTCTGCGAACTGTGGCGCAGTGACGTGGGCCGCCGGGACTTCCTGTCCGGCTCCTCGGTCGCCGCGTCCGCGCTCGTCGAGCCGAGCCGCGACTGGCTGATCTCCTCGCCGGACTCGCAGGTGGCCCGGCAGGCGGGACCGCGGGTGGGCCAGTCCGACGTGGCGGCCGTGCGGGCGATGACCCAGGCGCTCGTGGACCTTGATCACCAGTACGGCAGCGGGCATGTGCGCCCGGTCGTCGTGCACTACCTCAACAGTGTCGTGAGCGGGCTGCTCGCCGGCTCGTACCGGGAGGCCGTGGGGCGTGAACTGTTCGCCGCGGTCGCGCGGTTGACGGAGCTCGCCGGGTACATGGCCATCGACACCGGCCAACCGGGGCTGGCGCAGCGGTACTACATCCAGGCGCTGCGGCTCGCGCAGGCCGCCGGGGACCGCGGCTACGGCGGTTACGTGCTCGCCGCCTCCATGAGCCATCTCGCCGCGCAGCTCGGAAACCCGCGCGAGATCGCGCAGTTGGCGCGTGCGGCGCAGGAAGGGGCGCGGGGGCGTGTGACGCCGCGCGCGGAGGCGATGTTCTACGCGGCCGAGGCGCGCGGGCACGCGCTGATGGGCGACGCGCGGGCGGCGCAGTTGGCGTCCGGGCGCGCGGTGGGCGCGCTGGAGGCGGCGGATCCCTCCGCCGGGGACGACCCCGCGTGGATCGCGCACTTCGACGAGGCCTATCTCGCCGACGAGTTGGCGCACTGCCACCGGGACCTCGGACAGGCCGAGGCGGCGGCACGGCGGGCGCAGGAGTCGCTGGACGGACTCCCGGAGACGAAGGCGCGGCGCCGGGCCATCGGCTATGTGCTGCTCGCCACCGCGCAGGTGCAGCAGCGCGAGATCGAACAGGCCTGCCACACCGGGCTGAAGGCCGTGGAGTTGCTGGAGACCGTCCGCTCCAACCGGGGCGCCGAATACCTGGAGGACTTCCAACAGCGGCTGGAGCCGTTCCGGGACGAGGCCGTGGTACGGGAGTTCGGGGCGCGACTGGAGTTGCAGGCGGCGGCGTGAAACCCCGGGGTACGAGGGCGTGAACACGCAGGAAACGAAGGCTCCGGAGGGGAAAGGAGGGTCTATATAGCGGATGCGGGCCCGGATTTGTTACCGCGGTCACAGGGACGCCGGTCCAGACCTGTGCTGCGTGGCACCGGGCTCGGGGGACCCGGTAGCGTGAGCCGACGATTCACAAGGTCCCCCATTAGTAGGAGTCCCGGTGACGCAGAGTGGACAGGGCGAGGAGCCCTCGCCGCGCGTGGCGCGCGAAGGCATCGTGCTGCCCTCCGACGGCGGCGAACCGCTGCTGCCGGGCCAGACGGGCGGACCCGGCGGCTACCAGTCCGCCCCGCACACCCCGAACCCGAACCCGGCCCCCGCGCCCCCACCCGGCGGTCAGGCCTGGGGCACCCCGTGGGGACCCGAGCAGCAGTCGCCCGCCCCGCAGCAGGGCGAGGGCTGGGGCGCACCGCAGGACCAGCAGTGGGGTGCGCCGGACCCGTACCAGGCGCAGGCCCAGCAGTGGGGCGCCCAGGACGCGTCGCAGCCGCTGCCGCAGCCCGGCGGCTACGACACCGACCAGCCCACCTCGTACTACCTGCCGCCGGTGGACCAGAACCCCCAGCACGGAACCGGCCAGGGTGCGCCTCTGCCGCCCGTCGGCCAGGACACCGACCAGCCCACCTCGTACTACCTGCCGCCGGTGAACCCGAATCCCGCGAGCGGATACGGCGCCCCGCTGCCGCCCGCCGCCGACGCCTACGGCACGCCCGCCGGACCCGGCGGTGCCACCGGCGTACCCCTGCCCCCGGCGGACGAGGGCGCCACGCAGTACATCCCGCCGGTCGCCGCGTCCCCGGACGAGGGGGCGACGCAGTACATTCCGCCGGTCGCCGCGTCCCCGGACGAGGGTGCCACGCAGTACATCCCGCCGGTCGCGCCCGGGGCTCTGCCGCCCGAGGTGCCCGCGCAGGGGGTGCCGGAGCAGACGCAGTACCTGGGGCGTGCCCCGCAGGGCGGCGGCGGGCCGCTGCCGCCCGTGTCCGGGCCGGACGCCGAGGCCACGCAGTACATCGCGCCCGTGCCCGGCCAGCACGGCGGGGAGCGGCAGCCGCCCGCCGAGTTCGACAACCTCTTCCGCAGCGGGCCGGGCGGGGAGAGCCCGGCCGGGGCCACGCAGCAGCTGCCGCGCTTCGAGCCGGCGCAGCCGCCGCACTCGGGGCACCAGCCGCCGTCGTACGGGCACCGCGACCACCACGACGACGGTGGTGGCCGCGGCGGCCGCAACCGCTCGCGGGTGCCGCTCATCGCCGCCGTCGGCATCGGTATCGCCGTCCTCGGCATCGGCGCGGGCGCGCTGATGGCCGGTGGTGGCGGGGGCGACGACGGGGACGGCAACAAGACCGTCGCCGCGACCGCCCCGGCGAGCGAGTCCGCCTCGCCTTCCGCGGACCCGGCCGAGGCACAGGCCGTCGAGCTGGACAAGCTGCTGGCCGACAGCGGTGACAGCCGGGCCTCGGTGATCAGCGCGGTGGAGGACGTGAAGGCCTGCAAGAACCTCGGCCAGGCGGCCAAGGACCTGCGGGACGCGGCCACCCAGCGCAACGACCTGGTGACCCGTCTGTCCAGCCTCTCCGTCGACAAGCTGCCCAACCACGCCGAGCTGACCACCGCCCTCACCAAGGCGTGGCAGGCCTCCGCGTCGGCCGACAACCACTACGCGGCCTGGGCCGACCAGACCGCAGGCAAGAAGGGCTGCAAGAAGGGCCAGGCCCGCGCCACCGGCCAGACCCAGGCCGGCAACACCGCGAGCGGCGAGGCCAGCACGCAGAAGATCACGGCGGCCAAGCTGTGGAACGCGATCGCGAAGACGTACGGCCTGACCGAACGCACCCGCACCCAGCTGTGATGAACGGGGGCCGCCGGTCGCGGCCCCCGCTCGGTCGTCCGTGGACTAGCTCACGTCGGCGTTCGCCAGCGTCTTGCGTACGTCCGTGAAGCCCTTGCGCGCTGCCACCAGCCGGCCCTTGCGCACGGCCTGGAGCGTCACCTCGGTGTTGACCAGGCGCGGCAGTCCGATGGCCCCGAGGCCGTTCTCGTACTCCCAGTTGAGGGTCGGGGTCAGTCCGCCCGTGTTGACCTTCAGACCGCCGTCGAGCGCCTTGCGTACGGCGGACGACGTGAGCTCGCCGTCGTCGAGCGAGTCGACGGCGGCCTTGAACACGGTGTACGCGAGCCAGGTGGTCTGCACTCCGGCGTCCGCGGGGTCGATGCGGTTGTCGTCGAAGGCCTGCTCCTTGATGACCTTCTTCATCGGGTCCCAGCGCTGGTCGGTCGCGACCGGGTACCAGCCGGTGATGTACGACCCCTCGTAGGGGCCCGACGCGCCGCCGGAGGCGTCTATGACCGTCTGGTCGACGCTGCCGAGGACCGTGCCGGTGCGTACGTCGGGGTAGCTTTCGCGGGCGCGCCGGAAGGAGTCCATGAAGGTGCTGGTGCGGTCGCCGAGCGCGGGCAGCACACACCCCTTCTTCGTCGGGTCGCCGACCGCGTGGGCGAGGGCGCGCTCGGACTGGGCCGAGTACTCGGTGGCGTCCTCCGCGGCCAGCTGGTCGTCCGCGGCGGCGTGGCCGGCGGCCTTCAGGCCTGAGTCGAGCATGACGTGCAGTTCGTCGCCCGCGATGCTGTCGGGGCGGACGAGTGCCACGGGCCCGCAGCTGCCGCCGAGTTCCTCGCCGAGGCCGGCGAGCAGGCTGGGCTGGCCGCCGTTGACGGGGTAGGAGGCCACGCTGTCGAACTCGGCGTTGGTGATGCCGTAGCCGCCTATGTAGGGGATGTCGGCACCTTCGAGCGTCGGGAAGAACGCGTCGCCGTACTGGCTGTAGGAGCCGACCACCGCGACGACCTTCTCGTCGACCGCGCGCTGGGCGCACTTGGCGGCGGAGACGGCGTCGTTGTGGTCGTTGCAGACCAGGACGGAGAGCTTGCGGCCCTTGATGCCGCCGTGCGCGTTGACCCAACGGGCGTAGGCCTGCGCGAAGGCGGGCATACCGGGCTTGTTGGTGGCGCCGGTGTTCATCGGGGCCCAGGTCATGACCTTGATCGGGTCATCCCCGGAGCCCCCCGTGGCACCGGGGATGACCCCGCAACCGACGGTCAGCGACGCACACGCGGCCAGTGCCGTCGCCACGAGGGCGGTGGCTCTGACGGGCGGGTGGAGCTTGGGGAGGAAGGTGCTGCGGATGCGTCGCCTGCCGGTCATGGACACACACGCTTTCGCCACATGGCCAACCCGGGAGTGACTTACGGTCAACGAACGGTGACGCGAAGGTGAATTGCGGGGGTCGGTGAGACCGGTGTGACGAGGAACGTACGATCGATGACCGTGCAAGGTTCGGAGAACTCTTCCCGTCGCGGCCGTCGCTCCTCCACCATGGGCGGCATGCCACTGAACGACATGCCGTGGTGGCGCTGGCGCAGCAATGTGCGCTCCGCGCTGCACATGCTCTCCGACCCAGGGTTCCAGCGGGACGTCTGGCTGGCCGGTGTCGAGGGGTACGGGGACGTCACCGACGCCGTGTACCGCCTCGTCGAGGACACCTGGCTGGACAACTGGTCCGCCGAGAAATACGTCGGCACGATCTTCCGGGACTCCCAGGAGTCGGCCCTCGTCGACACCGCGGTCCTGCGGGTGCTGCGGATCATGCACCAGGTCGGCCCGGACGCACCCGTCTCCGCCTATCTCGACCACCAGGGGTGGCCGGAGGCGGTACGGGCCGCGCGGGACGCCCATGTGCGGATGGCCACGGCCGACGGGGACGACCCGGACCAGCCGCCCCGCTCGCTGCACGTGCTCCAGATCATGACCCGGTCCGCGTGACGGACGCGTTCTCTGGGGTGCCGGTGGATATGGGACCCTGTCCTGCATGAACGAGCAGTCCACCCGAGCCGCGGCGCCCGCCGAGCAGTACGTCCTCACCCTGTCCTGCCCCGACAAACAGGGCATCGTGCACGCCGTGTCGAGCTACCTCTTCATGACCGGCTGCAACATCGAGGACAGCCAGCAGTTCGGCGACCACGACACGGGTCTGTTCTTCATGCGCGTCCACTTCTCAGCGGAGGCGCCGGTCACGGTGGACAAGCTGCGGGCCAGCTTCGCGGCGATCGGTGACGCCTTCCACATGGACTGGCAGATCCACCAGCCCGAGGAGAAGATGCGGGTCGTCCTCATGGTCAGCAAGTTCGGGCACTGCCTGAACGACCTGCTGTTCCGGGCCCGTATCGGTGCGCTGCCGGTGGAGATCGCCGCGGTGGTCTCCAACCACACCGACTTCGCCGAGCTCGTGAGGTCGTACGACATTCCCTTCCACCACATTCCGGTGACGCGGGAGAACAAGGCGGAGGCGGAGGCGCGGCTGCTGGAGCTGGTGCGTGAGCAGAATGTGGAGCTCGTCGTTCTCGCCCGGTACATGCAGGTGCTCTCGGACGACCTCTGCAAGCAGTTGAGCGGGCGGATCATCAACATCCATCACTCGTTCCTGCCGAGCTTCAAGGGTGCGAAGCCGTATCACCAGGCTCACGCCCGTGGGGTCAAGCTGATCGGTGCGACGGCGCACTATGTGACCGCTGACCTCGATGAGGGGCCGATCATCGAGCAGGAGGTCGAGCGGGTGGGGCATGACGTCACGCCGGACCAGCTGGTCGCGATCGGGCGGGATGTCGAGTGCCAGGCGCTGGCGCGGGCCGTGAAGTGGCATGCGGAGCGGCGGATTCTGCTGAACGGGCGGCGGACGGTTGTGTTCGCCTAAGAGCTCGGGGGCTTGTGTCGTCGGGCGGCTGCGGGCTGGTTGTGGCTGGTCGCGCAGTTCCCCGCGCCCCTAAAAAAGGTGGGTCCAGGGAACCGGCCTTCTTTAGGGCCCCCACTCACCCGCAGCCGCCGGCGAATCCGCAACCCGCCCCTAGATCCGGCTCAACGACGCGACCGCGAACAGTACGTCCCTGATCGCCTCCCGGTCACCCACCTGTCCCGCCGCCGCGTCCGCCGGAGGCACATGGCCCGCGGCCAGTTGGCAGAACTCCACGCCGTCGAGGGCCACGTGGGCCACCTCGTACTCCGTGGAGCCCACCGCCGCCGGGGAGTCCAGCGGGATCAGCCACTCGCCGCCGCCCGAACCCTCGATCTCCAGCCGCAGGCTGCGCCCGGGCTCGCCCGCGGGGACGAGGTGGCGGCCGCGGAGCGGCGCGGCCAGCCCGGTTCGGCGCCGCACGGCCAGCGCCGCGGGGAGCATGCGGGCGGCCAGGTCGATCATGCGGTTCAGATGGCGGGGGGACGGCGGGTCGTACGGGTAGTCGACCGCCTCGGCGATGTCCTCCGCGTGGACCCAGCACTCGAAGGCGCGGTCCAGCATGGCGTCGTGCAGGGGGAGCTCGAAGTCGCCGTAGGACACCGAGAGCTTGCCGGGGCCGCCGCCGGTGAAGGAGACCGTGCGCACCAGGTCGTGGCTCTGTTCGCGCCAGGGGCCCCGGACGGAGCGGGTCGGCGGGAAGTGGGAGCCGCGCCAGAACGCCTCGGTGCGGGCCGCGGGGGTCGGCGCGTCTGTGGTGACGTCGCCGAGCGGGTCGTCCAGGCCCAGCGCGAGGGCGACGAGGCCGTCGACCGTGAGCAGGTGCGCGATGACGCCGGCGACCGTCGTACGACGGCTCGTCGCCTCGTCGGCCTCGAACCAGCGCAGCCGCACGGGCGCGTGCCACTCGGCATCGCCCATGTCCCGCAGCAGCGCGTCCAGACGGGCCGTCTCGGCGTCGTAGGGCGCCGCCCACTCGGGTACCGGGATGCGAGGCGGGCGGCGGTCCAGGCAGCCCTCCAGGACGCGGGTGCGCAGTCCGGGGTCGAGGTCGAGGCTCTCCGGCGGATGGAGCAGACCGACCGCCCCGCGCAGTCGCAGCGCCTCGTCCGCGCAGGAGCCGCAGTCGCCGAGGTGCTCCTCGACGGCCGCGGTCTCCTCCGGGGAGCAGGCGGCCAGTGCCCAGGCGCCGAGCAGCGCCTTCAGTACGGGGTGTTCCAGGACCAGGGGTGCGGGCGGCGGTGTCTCCAGTGGGGGCAGGGGGTGCCCGGTGTCCTCGACGGACGCGCGCGGGAGCGGTATGCGGGGCGGCTCGGAGGCGGGGGTGGGACGGTCGCCGTCGGTCGGGCCGCCGGTGCCGTCGTCGCCTGCCGGGGGCGAGGGCTCGCCCTGCTGGTCAGCGCCGTCGTGGGGCTTGTACTCCCGGCCCTCCTCGCCCTCCTTCCCTTCCTTGCCTTCGTGTTCGTCGTACGCCTCGAAGCGGTTCGCCTCGTTCACGCCGCACCTCCGTAGCCGGGAGGCGCTCCGGGGGCGGCGCCGGCGTCATGGGCCGTGGCCAGGAGCTGGAGGCCCAGCCGGAGGCGGCGGCGGGCCTCGTCCTCGGTGACGCCGAGGTCGGCGGCGGTCTGGCGGTAGTCGCGGCGCTGGAAGTACGCGAGCTCCAGGGCGGCGCGCAGCGGGGAGGGCATGGACTGGACGATGTAGTCGGCGCGGGCGGCGACGGAGGCGTGACGGACCTTGAGCTCCAGTTCCTCGGTGGAGCCGCGGCCGTCCTGGGCCAGGGCCGCGGTCTCGGTGGCGCGCAGGCGCTGCACGGCGAGGCGGTGGGTCAGGGTGGCGACCCAGGAGCGCAGGGGGCCCTGTTTGGGGTCGTAGGCGTCGGGGTGCTCCCAGACGTGGGCGAAGACCTCGCGGGTGATGCCGTCGGCGGCGCGCTCGTCGCCCAGCACGCGGTGGGCGAGGCCGTGCACCAGCGAGGCGAACCGGTCGTAGAGCTCGCCGAGGGCGGCCGCCTCACCGCGTGCGAGCCGCTGCTGCATCTTGCGGTCCCAGCGGGGAGGTGCGTCCTTCTTCACCATGCCGCCCCCTCCCGGTCCTTCGCGTCCTCGTCAAGCCTGAACCCACCGTCTCCTCGAATGTAGTCGGCACGTCTGACAGCGCACGCCCCTTTGTAGCAATGTGCGCCCCCGAGAGAGCGGCTGGTGATAGTGGACCTTCGTCTTCCTTCCACTCTGCGCCCATCCACGATCGAACAGGATCGAAGGCGACTAAAACAAGCCTCTTCTGATCGGTTTCCGTTTCCTGACTTGTGTTTCAGGGAACGGCCGCTGGGCAGCCGCGCTGCAAGGAAGCGTAGGAACGGCTTCCGTTTGCGGGCCGTTCCGGGAAGTCCCGGCGAACGAAGGGCGTGGTGGTGGCGTTCAACGTGACCGGCGGCGAACACGGCGACTGGGCCGTGCTCCATGTGTCGGGAGAACTGGACCTGGTGACGTCACCGGTGCTGCGGCAGCGGGTGCACGACGTGGTGGCCGAGGGCCGGCACAGTCTTGTCCTCGACCTCTCCGAGGTCTTCTTCTGCGACTCCAGCGGCGTCGGCGTGCTCATAGCCTCCCGCCGCCTCATCCGCTCCTGCCAGGGGCACCTGCGGCTGATCCTCCCCGCCCAGGGCGCCGTGGACGGCTCCCACGTCAACAGGGTGCTGGGGGCGCTGGGGGTGCGACGGCTGTTCGACGTCCACCTGGACCTGGTCTCGGCGACGGAGGACGAGGCCGGGCCGCTGTCGGCGTGACCTGGAGGAGTCGCCGTTTCTGCCACATCGTTGTCCCGAAATTCCCCCGGTCTTGGCACAACCGCCGTTTTCCCGCTCCCCGCCCCGCCCCGGCGTCGTACGCTCCGATCCAGATGCACCCCACGTGACGTAAGGCGGCCCGAGAAGACATGGTCAGCAGCGAGTACGAGCGCAGGATCGCCGGCCGGTTCGCCACCTTCGACCAGGACGGCAACGGCTACATCGACCGGGCGGACTTCAGCGTGGCGGCCAAGGCGCTGCTCGCGGAGTTCGGTACGGCGGCACGGTCGGACAAGGGACAGGCCCTGTATGTCGGCGCGGAGGCGTTCTGGCAGGGCATGGCGGGGATAGCGGACCGCGACGGAGACCAGCGGATCACCCGGGAAGAGTTCGTGAACGGCGCCGTGAAGCGGCTGCGCGACAATCCCGACCGGTTCGCCGAGATCGCCCGGCCCTTCCTGCACGCGGCCCTCGCCGTCGCCGACCCGGACGGCGACGGAGCGGCCACAGTCGAGGACACCGCGCGCGTGCTGCGGATCCTCGGCGTCGCGCAGGAGGCCGCCGTCGCCGCGGCCGCCACGCTCGACACCGACGGCGACGGCAGGATCGGCGAGGAGGAGGTCGTCTCCGCCTTCGCCCGCTACTTCACCGTCCCCGAGTAGCGCTCCCGCAGCTTGTACTTGAGCACCTTCCTGAGCGTCTCGTTGCGCGGAAGGGCGTCCACCACCTCCAGCCGCTCCGGCAGCTTGTGGACCGACAGCCCTTCCGCGCGGAGGTAGGACGTCAGCGCAGCCAGCGTCAACTCCTCGGCCCCGGGCGGCTGTTCGACCACCGCGCACACCCGCTCCCCGCGCTCCTCGTCCGGCAGCCCGATCACCGCCACGTCTGCGACCGCCGGATGCGCGGCCAGCAGGTCCTCGATCTCCTTCGCCGAGATGTTCTCGCCCTTGCGGATGATCACGTCCTTGAGCCGCCCGGTGAGCACCAGATGCCCGGTGTCCCTGAGCACCCCCAGGTCACCGGTGCGCAGGAACCCGTCCTCGTCGAAGGCCTCCGCCGTCTGCCCCGCGTCCAGATACCCCTGGCACACCGCCTCCCCGCGCAGCCGCACCTCCCCGTCCACGATCCGTATCTCCATCCCCTCCGGGGGCCGCCCCTCGGTCGTCGCGAGGTTCTCCGCGGAGTCGTCCGGCGACCCCATGGTGATCATCGGCACCTCGGTCATGCCGTACCCGTGCGTGAGCTGCACCCCCATCTCCCGGACGACCGCGTGGTACACCTCCGGCGGCTTGGGCGCCCCGCCACCGGCCAGCAGTCGCAGGGTGGGTATCACCTTCGCCTCCGGCCGCTTGCGCTGCTCGGCCAGGAACATCGAGTAGAACGCCGTCGATCCGCCGGCCACCGTCACGCCGTGCCGGCGGTACCCCTCCAGCGCGTCCGGCAGCGCGAACTGCTCGAACATCACCGCCGGGAAGCCGTACAGGAGCAGCATCACCGTGTAGTCGGGCCCCGCGATGTGTGCGTAGGGGAAGGCCATCGAGCCCACGTCGTCGGGCGACAGCTTCAGCGCGTGGGCGAGGCAGGAGCCGCCCGCGATCAGTGAACGGTCCGTGTGCAGCACGCCCTTGGGGTCGGAGGTCGTGCCCGAGGTCCAGTAGATCCAGCGGACCGAGGTGCCCGAGGAGGGCGGGGCGGGCAGCAGGGCGGGATCGCCGTCGGGGAGACGGTCGTACGCCTCGAAGACGCCCTTCGCGCCGAGCCGCCGCGCCATCCCCGGGTAGTCGAAGCCCCGCCACTCGCCGGGTATCGCGAAGTACTCGGCCTTGGACTCCCGCAGTGCGAAGCCGACTTCGCGGTCCCGGTAGAACGGGATGACCGGTGACTGGACCGCGCCCAGACGGGCCAGCGCGAAGGACAGCACCGCCGTCTCGATCCGGGTGGGCAGCTGCCAGGCGACCACCGTGCCGGGGCGTACGCCCATGTCGTACAGCCCCGCCGCGACCCGCTCGGCACGCGCGCGTAGCTCGCCGAAGCTCAGGGAGCGGTCGTCCTGGAGGAGGACCGGGCGGTCGGGGGTGAGGTCGGCGCGGCGGGTGACCAGGTCCCAGAGGGTGCGGGCGGAGCTCAGGGATTGCGGGGTCTCGTTCATGGGTGCCCCCTGCTTGGCTGACGACTCGTCAGGTGACATGCTATCTGACGCTCCATCAGATTGTGCCTGTCCGGTGAACACCGTCCGGCGGAGGGGACCATGCCGACCGAACTGCCCCGCATCATCAGCGTCGACGACCATGTGATCGAGCCCGCGCACCTGTTCAAGACCTGGCTGCCCGCCAAGTACCAGGACCGCGGACCGCAGCCGCTCACCGCCGGGATCGGTGAACTCGCCTACGTCGGCGGCAAGTACCAGATCACGATGGACCCGGACGGTCCGCCCACCGACTGGTGGATCTACGAAGACCTGAAGTTCCCGTACAAGCGCAACATCGCCGCCGTCGGCTTCGACCGCGACGAGATGACCCTGGAGGGCATCACCCGCGAGGAGATGCGGCGCGGCTGCTGGGACCCCGTCGCACGGCTCAAGGACATGGATCTCAACCACGTCGAGGGCAGCCTGTGCTTCCCGACCTTCCCGCGCTTCTGCGGACAGACCTTCGCCGAGGCGCACGACAAAGAGGTCGCGCTGGCCTGTGTGCGCGCCTACAACGACTGGATGGTCGAGGAGTGGTGCGGGGACAGCGGCGGGCGGCTCATCCCGCTCTGCCTGATCCCGCTGTGGGACGTGGAGCTGGCGGTCGCGGAGATCCGGCGCAACGCCGCACGCGGCGTGAAGGCCGTGACCTTCTCCGAGATCCCCACCTACCTCGGACTGCCCTCCATCCACTCCGGCCACTGGGACCCGTTCTTCGCGGTCTGCCAGGAGACCGGCACGGTCGTCAACATGCACATCGGCAGCAGCTCCCAGATGCCGGCGGCCTCCCCCGACGCCCCGCCCGCCGTCCAGGCCGCGCTCAGCTTCAACAACGCCATGGCCTCGATGATGGACTTCCTCTTCAGCGGGGTCCTGGTGAAGTTCCCGACGCTCAAACTCGCCTACAGCGAGGGCCAGATGGGCTGGATCCCGTATGCCCTGGAGCGCGCCGACGACGTGTGGGAGGAGCACCGCGCGTGGGGCGGGGTGCGGGATCTGATCCCCGAGCCGCCGTCCACGTACTACTACCGGCAGATGTTCTGCTGCTTCTTCCGCGACAAGCACGGCGTCGCCTCGCTGGACGTCGTCGGCCGTGACAACGCCACCTTCGAGACCGACTATCCGCACGTCGACTCGACCTTCCCGCACACCAAGGAGGTCGCCCTCGACCATGTGAAGGGCCTGGACGACGAGACCGTCTACAAGCTGATGCGGGGCAACGCCATCCGCATGCTCGATCTCGATCTGGACCGGGACCGGTAGTGGAGCTCTCCTGCTCGCCCGAAGAGGAGGAGTTCCGGGCGGGGTTGAGGCAGTGGCTCGGCCGCGTGCTGCCCACGCTGCCGCCCAAGCCGTCCCCGGACGACTGGCCCGGGCGCCGCGCCTACGACATGGGCTGGCAGCGGATGCTGTACGACGCCGGGTACGCGCACGTGCACTGGGACGCCTCGCCGACCACGCGGCTGATCTTCCTGGAGGAGACCGAGAAGGCGGGGGCGCCCTATGTGGGCGCGGGGTTCGTCGGCCTGCTGCACGCGGGGCCCACCATCGCCGCGGAGGGGACCGCCGAGCAGCGGGCGCGGTGGCTGGCGCCGATCCTGCGCGGGGAGGAGGTCTGGTGCCAGGGGTTCAGCGAGCCCGACGCCGGATCCGACCTCGCCGCGCTGCGGACACGCGCGCGTAGGGACGGCGACGACTACGTGGTGAGCGGGTCCAAGATCTGGACCTCGCACGCCGAAGTCGCCGACTGGTGCGAACTGCTGGTGCGCACCGACCCGGCGGCGCCCAAGCACCGGGGCATCACCTGGCTCGCCATGCCCATGGACGCGCCGGGGATCACCGTACGGCCCCTGAAGACCCTGGCCGGGTCCGCCGAGTTCGCCGAGGTGTTCCTCGACGAGGTGCGGGTGCCGGTCGGCAACCGGGTCGGGGACGAGAACGACGGCTGGCACGTGACCATGGTGACGCTGTCCTTCGAGCGCGGCACGGCCTTCGTGGGCGAAGTGGTCGCGTGCAGGCGGGTGTTGTGCGAACTCGCCGGTGAGGCGCGCAAGAACGGGCGCTGGGACGAGCCGGAGCTCAGACGGCGGCTCGGGCGGCTCAACGCCGAGTTCCGGGCGCTGTGGCGGCTGACGCAGTGGAACGTGAGCGAGGCGGAGACCTCCGGGGGAGTCCCCGGTGTCGGGGGTTCGGTTTTCAAACTGAGGTATTCGCACGCGCGCCAGGAGCTCTACGACACCGCCGCCGACGTCCTGGGTCCCGATGCCCTCGACCTCGACCGGCCGTGGGTCCTGGACCGGCTGTCCTCGCTGTCGTACACCATCGCCGCCGGCACCTCGCAGATCCAGCAGAACATCGTGGCCGAACGGATCCTCGGGCTGCCGAAGGGGCGGTGACTGTTCCCGTGCGTTTCCAACTCACCGATGATCAACGCGCGTTGCGGGACGGCGTACGAGAACTGCTGGCCCGGCGCTTCGGCCGCGAGGCGCTGCGGGCCGCCGTCGACACGCCCGGCCGCCTGGACCGGGCGCTGTGGCGGGAGCTGGGCGAGGCCGGGTTCTTCGCGCTGCGGCTGGCGGAGGATGACGGAGGGGTCGGACTCGGGCTGCCCGAGGCGGTGTTGGCCTTCGAGGAGGCGGGCCGGGTACTGCTGCCCGGGCCGTTGGTGGCCACGCATCTCGCGGCGGGCACGGTGTCCGGGGCCGCCGACGGGTCCGTGGTCGTGGCGGGCGTGGACGGCGGGCTGGTGGAGTGGCTGGACGCCGCCGACGTCGTACGAGGCGACACAGCCGGCGCCGTGGCGCTGCGGTCGGTCGATCCGCTGACGCCCCTGCACCGCGTCGGCGGGGGTGCCGTGGCGGACTTCGGGCCGGTGCGGGCGGTGGGCCCGTCGGCGTCCCCGCAGCGGGTGTCCGAGGCCGACGCGGGCGACTTCGTACCGCTGTCGTCGGCGGACACGGCGGGCCCGCCCCGCCTGGCGGTGCCTGGGGGCCCTGCGCCCGGAAGGCCCGCGACCGACCCCGTCGCCGTGCTCCTCACCGCCGCCGAGCAGCTCGGGACCGCCACGCGCGCGTGCGAGCTGGCGGTGCAACACGCCCGGACCCGTGAGCAGTTCGGGCAGCCGATCGGAGCGTTCCAGGCCGTCAAGCATCTCTGCGCGCAGCTGCTGGTGCGGGCCGAGGTGGCCCGTGCGGCGGTCTACGCGGCCGCCGTCACCGCGGACCCGGCCGACATCGCCGCGGCCCGGCTGCTCGCCGACGAGGCCGCCGTACGCGGCGCCCGCGACTGCCTCCAGGTGCACGGCGGCATGGGCTTCACCTGGGAGTCCGAGGTGCATCTGCATCTGAAGCGGGCCTGGGTGCGAGCGCAGCGTGGCGGCGGCCGCACGGAGTGTGAGGAGCTGCTCGCGGCCGAACTGACGGTCTGACAGGAGGTGGGCCACGGGGTCGGGCGGGAGCGCTCCCGTGAATGTCGCGGATTGTGGCATACCGGAATTACGGAGCGTTGATATCGGGTTGTGTCCTATGCGTGACCCGTCACGGCCTGGAGTCGGGGAGTCGCTCCGGTACCTTCTGTGGGATGCGAGTGGTTCCGAGCACGAGCCATGCCGGTGTTGCCTCTGTGGCGGCTCCGGATGCGGCGGTGCGCGCCGCTTCTCGCAGGGTCGGCGGGCCGTTGGCCTCCACCTGTTCGACTCCCCGCAACGAGCGTCGCACAGTATGCCAGCCGGGTACTCCTTCGCGCTGGAATATGCCCGAAGCGCTTGTTGAGGTGACTGTACGTCAACCATGCTGTCTCGTAAGGGATTCACGTTCTGTGATCCCGGCCGTGGCCATTGTTCTGGCCATGCAAAAAATGGCTACGATCGTGGCCCTCGTGAGGCGCGAGGCTATGTGTCTGCCGGTTCGGATGGTGTGAGCGGTGCAGGTGCTTCAAGTGCAGCTGGAGATCCGGCCCGACCCCGCTGAGGTGGGGCGAGCCCGGCGGTGGGCCCGATCGCGGCTCGCCGGGTCCGGGATAGGGGTCGACGAGCCGCTCGCCGAGACCCTGATCCTGCTCGTGTCCGAACTGGTCACCAACGCCGTGGTGCACACCGGCCGTCCGGCCGTCCTGCGCCTGTCGCTGCCCGGTGCCGCGGCCGAACAGGCCACCGTCCGCCTGGAGGTGGCCGACGCCAGTGGCCGTGCCCCCGTGCCGCGCTGCGTCGACGGTGACGCCACGGGCGGACGCGGACTCGCTCTCGTCGACGGCCTCGCCGACCGGTGGGGCTGGAGCCCCGAAGGGGCCGGCAAACGCATCTGGTGCGAACTCGACCGCTGCGCGGCGGAGGGCCGCGAGGGGTCGGCGTCCTTCGGCGGCGGCGTACCGGCCTTCGAGGGGTACGAGGGTCTGGCGTACGAGGCGGTCTGAGGCCGTCCGGGGTTGTGTCGCCCACGGTGGCGCGGTCGGTGCGCGGTTGCAGAACGTTTCGGTGCTCCCTGTCGATCGACTGGGGGTGCGCCGTGATGTGCTTCTGTGTGCGCCCTGCACAAATGGTGCGTAAGTAATAAATCCCCGTACAGGTGTTGACGCCGCGTGTCCGTTTGCTCACGCTTGTGGTCAGCGATTCGCCGCGAGGGGACGACGAGGGTTTCGGTGACGGGAGCCCTCGGCGAGTGTGGGTCGTGATTCGGCGCCGGTTCCCTCACGGTCGAGCGGAACCGGGGCGGGTGCGCCGAGTCGGACGGCGGAGCACGGTGCCGTGCTCGGGGCGGGCGTCGGGGCGCCGCCGTCCGACCCTCGCCCGTGTCTGCCGCGTCAGAGAATGGCGACCGGGGCGACCGGAGTGCCCGTCGCGCCGACGAACGGCTCGGGCATCGCCGACAGCAGGAACGTGTAGCGGCCCGCTTCTCCACAGGCTGTGGACAACTCTTCGAGATTCCAGTTCTGGCCCTGAAGCATCCCCATCTCCACCAGGTCGAGGGCGTGCACGGGCAGCCACAGATCCTCGATCTCGGGCGGAAAGATCTCGAAGGTCAGCGTGTCGTTCGCGACCGCCGCGACATCGCGCGCGTGGAACCACTCCGGCGTACGGATCGAAAACCCCGGCGACGGATAGCCGTACGCGTGCTTGTCGCCCGCCAGATACACCTGGATCTGCCCGGTCCGTACGAGCACGATGTCGCCGGAGCGCACGCGCGTGCCCGCGAGTTCCTCGGCGGCCTCCAGGTCCTCCGGGGTGACGGCGTACGAGCCGCCCAGCCGGTCCGTGCCACGCGCGCGTGCCACGTCCAGCAGGACGCCGCGCGAGACGATGTGCCGTGCCTTGTCGATACCGCTGAACTCGGCGCCGCCGTGCGGGGTGATGGTGGCGGCGGAGCGGCCGTTGTAGAGCACGCCCGAGTGCGAGACATGGGTGAGCGCGTCCCAGTGGGTGGCCGCTTGCAGGCCCATCGTCACGGCGTCGTCGCTGCACGCGACCGTGCCCGGGCCGAAGATCTCCTGGTTGATCTGCACCATCGCGTGCAGGGGGTTGACCCGCCCCGGCATCAGACCGGTCTGCACGCCGTCCTCCTTCAGCGGCAGGGAGAGCGGGACGCGGCGGCCGGACCTGACCTCCGTCGCGGCCCGGCGCACGACCTCGTCGGTGATCAGGTTGAGGGTGCCGATCTCGTCGTCGGGGCCCCAACGCCCCCAGTTGTTCACGCGCTTGGCGATGTCGTGAAACGCCGGATGCATCGCGGGCAGTGGCATCGGTGCTCCCCCGGGGCTTGTCTACGGGTGTCTGACGGGTCATAAAATCTAACGGTCCGTCAGAAACCGCGGGAAGGGGCCGGGCGTGGGGAACTTCTTGGCAGGCAAGGTGGTCGCCGTGACGGGGGCGGGGCGCGGGATCGGGCGGGCGGTGGCGCTGAGTGCTGCGGCCGAGGGGGCGTCCGTCGTCGTCAACGACTACGGGGTCGCGGTGGACGGTGCCTCGCCGACGAGTGAGGTCGCCGAGGGTGTCGTCAAGGAGATCTCGGCCGCCGGCGGGGAGGCCGTCGCGGTCGCCGACGACGTGTCGACCATGGCGGGTGGGCAGCGGGTCGTCGACGTGGCGCTCTCGTCGTACGGGCGGCTGGACGGGGTCGTGTGTGTCGCCGGGATCCTGCGCGAGCGGATGCTGTTCAACATGACCGAGGAGGAGTGGGACCCGGTGGTCGCCACTCACCTCAAGGGGACGTTCACCGTGTTCCGGGCGGCCTCCGCGGTCATGCGCAAGCAGAAGTCCGGGACCTTGATCGGGTTCACCAGTGGGAACCATCAGGGGTCCGTCTCGCAGGCCAACTACAGCGCCGCGAAGGGCGGGATCATCTCGCTGGTCCGGAGCGCCGCGCTGGGGCTGAACAAGTACGGGGTGACCGCGAACGCGGTGGCGCCGGTGGCTCGTACGCGGATGTCGGCCGGTGTGCCCATGTCGCTGGCGGAGATCGGGGAGCCGGAGGATGTGGCCGCGCTCGTCGTGTATCTGCTGTCGGAGCGGGCTCGGGAGGTCACCGGGCAGGTGTACACGGTCGCCGGGCCGAAGATCGCGGTGTGGGCGCAGCCGCGGGAGCTGCGCGCTGCGTATGCGGAGGGTTCCTGGACGCCGGAGCGGATCGCGGAGTTCTTGCCGGGGTCGGTGGGGGTGGATCCCATGCCCTTGCTGGAGCGGCTTGCTGCGATGGAGAGGGCCGCGCGTGAAGGGGAACGCCCCAACGCCTAGTGGGGTGGGCGGATCGGTGGGTTGGCGGCTGCGGGCTCGTTGTGGCTTGTCGCGCAGTTCCCCGCGCCCCTGGGTGGGTCGGCGCATCCGGCGTATGGGAGGAGAGGTCTGTGGACTTCGGAACGGCCGCTGAGGACGAAGCCTTTCGCGCGGAGGCTCGGGCTTGGCTCAGCGAACATGTCTCGGCTCGTCCGGACCGTCGCAGCTGGGAGCGCACCCTCGGGAAAGACGGGTGGATCGGGCTGGGGTGGCCCGAGGGCGGGTACGGCAATCGCACCGGCACGCTCACCCAGCAGGTCGCCTGGGCCGAGGAGTACGCGCGGTCTTCCGCGCCGCCGCGCTCCGGGCACATCGGGGAGAACCTGCTGGCGCCCACCCTGCTGGCGCATGGGACGGCCGAGCAGAAGGGGCGCTTTCTTCCCGCGATCGCCGCCGGCGAGGAACTGTGGTGTCAGGGGTACAGCGAACCCGGTGCCGGCTCTGACCTCGCGGGGATTCGTACGAAGGCGGAGCGCGCGGGGGATGGGACGTACCGCGTCACCGGGCAGAAGATCTGGACCTCACTGGCGCAGGAGGCCGACTGGTGTTTCGTGCTGGCTCGTACCGAGCCGGATTCCACCCGGCATCACGGGCTGTCCTTTCTGCTCGTCGCCATGGATCAGCCGGGGCGGATCGAGGTGCGGCCCATTCGGCAGATGACCGGCACCAGTGAGTTCAACGAGGTCTTCTTCGACGGTGCGCACGCGCGCGTGGAGCATGTCGTCGGGGGTGAGGGGGCCGGGTGGCGGGTCGCGATGAGTCTGCTCGGGTTCGAGCGGGGGGTGTCCACGCTCGCCCAGCAGATCGGGTTCGCCGCCGAGTTGGGGCGGGTGGTGCGGGCGGCCGTCGACAGCGGGACGGTGGGTGATCCCGTCGTACGGGATCGGCTGGTCCGGCAGTGGGCCGAGCTGCGGGTGATGCGGTGGAACGCCCTGCGCACGCTGGGGGGTTCGGGGGATGCCGGCGCCTCCAGTGTCGCCAAGCTGCTGTGGGGCGGGTGGCATCAGCGGCTCGGGGAGCTGGCCATGCAGGTGCGGGGGGTGGCGGCGGGGGTCGGGCCCGCCGACTGGTCGGTCTCGGCGCCGTACGAACTCGACGCGTTTCAGCATCTGTTCCTGTTCTCCCGGGCCGACACGATCTACGGCGGCTCGGACCAGGTGCAGCGCACGATCATCGCCGAGCGGGTGCTCGGGCTGCCGAAGGAACCCAAGGGGGTTGTGTGATGCGCGGCGTGGTGTTCGACGGGAAGCGGGTCGAGGTCGTCGACGACCTGGAGGTGCGGGGGCCGGGGCCGGGGGAGGTGCTGGTCGCCGTATCGGCGGCGGGGCTGTGTCACAGCGATCTGTCCGTGGTGGACGGGACGATTCCCTTTCCGGTGCCCGTGGTGCTGGGGCATGAGGGGGCGGGGGTCGTCGAGGCCGTGGGGGAGGGGGTCTCGCATGTCGCGGCCGGGGACCATGTGTCCCTGTCCACGCTGGCCAACTGCGGTACCTGCGCGGACTGCGACCGGGGGCGGCCGACCATGTGCCGCAAGGCGATCGGGCGGCCGGGGCAGCCGTTCGCGCGGGGTGGGCGGCCGGTCTTCCAGTTCGCGTCGAACTCCGCCTTCGCCGAGCGGACGGTGGTCAAGGCCGTGCAGGTGGTGCGTATCCCCAAGGACATCCCGCTGCCCTCCGCCGCGCTCATCGGGTGCGGGGTGCTGACCGGGGTGGGGGCCGTGCTCAACCGGGCGAAGGTGGATCGCGGGGACAGTGTCGTCGTGATCGGTACGGGGGGTATCGGGCTCAATGTGTTGCAGGGGGCCCGGATCGCGGGGGCGCTGCGGATCGTCGCCGTCGACGCCAATCCGGCCAAGGAGGCGGTGGCACGGCAGTTCGGGGCGACCGACTTCCTGACCTCTGCGGAGGGGGTGCGGGAGCTGCTGCCGACGGGGGCGGACCATGTCTTCGAGTGCGTCGGGCGGGTGGAGCTCGTCCGCCAGGCCGTCGACCTCCTGGACCGGCACGGTCAGGCGGTCCTCCTCGGGATGCCGGCTCCCGGCGCCGAGGCGTCCTTCGTCGTGGCGTCCATGTTCCTGGACAAGTCGATCCTGGGCTGCCGGTACGGGTCGTCCCGGCCGCAGCGGGACATCGCGCTGTATGCCGAGCTGTATCGGGAAGGGCGGCTGCTGCTGGACGAGTTGGTGACACAGACCTATCCGGTCGAGGAGTTCGAGCGGGCGGTGGCGGACGCGGAGGCGGGGAAGGTGGCGAGGGGGGTGCTGACCTTCTGAGGGGGTTCCGGACTGCCGGTGCTCATCTGGGCCTGCATCGCTGTTGCCGTCCCGTCGGGCTCGGGTGCGGCCGCGGAGCTGTCCCCCGATCCCGCCCGCGAGGGCTCAAGCGCTGCCGCCGGCCTACCCGCTGACGCCGCTCCCCGCGCGGAAGGTGCGCCGATAGCTGGTGGGTGTGACGCCGAGCGCCGTCTGTAGGTGCTGGCGCATCGACTGGGCCGTGCCGAAGCCGGCGTCGCGGGCGATCTGGTCCACGGAGAGGTCGGTGGACTCCAGGAGGTGGCGGGCGTGTTCCACCCGCTGCTGGGTGAGCCACTGGCCGGGGCTGATGCCGACCTCCTCGCGGAAGCGGCGCGTGAAGGTCCGTACGGACATCGACTCCTGCTCGGCCATGTCCCGCAGTTGGATCGGCTCGTGGAGGCGGCCCAGCGCCCAGGCGCGGGCGGTGGTCGTGGTGGCCAGCTGCGGCTCGGGTACGGGGCGCCGGATGTACTGGGCCTGGCCGCCCTCGCGGTGCGGCGGTACGACCGTGCGCCGGGCCACCGCGTTGGCGACGGCGCTGCCGTGGTCGCGGCGCACGATGTGCAGGCACAGGTCGATGCCGGCGGCGACGCCCGCGGAGGTGAGGACGTCGCCGTCGTCGACGTACAGGACGTTCGGGTCGACCTTGATCCGCGGGAAGAGCCGCTGGAGGCGCTCGGCGTCGGCCCAGTGGGTGGTGGCGGGGCGGCCGTCGAGGCAGCCGGCGGCGGCGAGGACGTAGACGCCGGTGCAGATGGAGGCGAGCCGGGTGCCGGGCCGGATGTGCGCGAGCGCGGCGGCCAGCTCGGGGGTGAGGACACCGTCCTCGTAGACCGGGCCGAACTCGTAGGACGCCGGGACGATCACCGTGTCGGCGGTGGCCAGGGTCTCGGGGCCGTTGGCGACCATGACGTCGAAGTCGGAGTCCGTACGGACCGGGCCCGGCGGCCGGATCGAGCAGGTGACGACCTCGTACAGACGCCGGCCCCGGCTGTCCCTCGGACGGTCGAAGATGCGGTGCGGGATGCCCAGCTCGAAGGGGAGCAGGCCGTCCATGGCGAGGACGACGACGCGGTGCGGGCGGAACTCCGGCTCACGGCTCATGGCCCGATCCTAACGAACGCTGTCCTTCGGGCCACTCGATCGGGAGAGCCGCAGATCGCAAGCTCTATGTCGTGACCCAGACAACCGAACCCGCCGTACAGGCGCCCCGCACGGGAAAGAAGCCCGCCCGCATCCACCGCGCCTGGTTCGTCGCCGCCGTCACCTTCGTGACGATCATCGGCGCGGCCGCCTTCCGTTCGCTGCCCGGACTGCTCATCGACCCGCTGCACGAGGACTTCGGCTGGTCACGCGGCACGATCGGCGCGGCCGTCTCGATCAACCTCGCGCTGTACGGACTCACCGCCCCCTTCGCGGCCGCGCTGATGGACCGCTACGGCATCCGCCGGGTCGTCGCGGTGGCGCTCACCGTGATCGCGGCCGGCTCGGGGCTGACGGTGTGGATGACGGCGGCCTGGCAGCTGCTGCTGTGCTGGGGCCTGCTGGTCGGTCTGGGTTCCGGCTCGATGGCGCTGGCGTTCGCGGCGACGGTCACCAACCGCTGGTTCACCGAACGGCGCGGCCTGGTCACCGGCATCCTGACCGCCGCCTCCGCCTCCGGCCAGCTGATCTTCCTGCCCGTGCTGTCCTGGATGGTCGAGAAGCACGACTGGCGCCCGGCGGCCGTCACCGTGGCCCTGGCCGCCCTCGCGGTCGTCCCCTTCGTCTGGCTGCTGCTGCGCGACCACCCGGCCGACGTGGGCCTGAAGCCGTACGGCGCGAAGGAGTTCGTGCCCAAGCCGGAACCGGTGCCGGGCGCCGCCCGCCGCGCGGTCACCGTGCTGTTCAAGGCGGCCCGCACCGGCCCGTTCTGGCTGCTCGCCGGCACCTTCGCGATCTGCGGCGCCTCCACCAACGGCCTGATCCAGACCCACTTCGTGCCCGCCGCCCACGACCACGGCATGCCCATCACGGCGGCGGCCTCGCTGCTCGCGGTCATCGGGGTGTTCGACGTGGTCGGCACCATCGCCTCGGGCTGGTTCACCGACCGCTTCGACGCGCGCCGGCTGCTCGCCGTGTACTACGCCCTGCGCGGCGTCTCGCTGCTGTTCCTGCCCATGCTGCTCGGACCGAGCGTCCACCCGCCGATGCTCTTCTTCATCGTCTTCTACGGCCTCGACTGGGTCGCCACCGTCCCGCCCACCGTCGCCCTGTGCCGCGAGCACTACGGCGACGACAGCGCGATCGTCTTCGGCTGGGTCCTCGCCTCGCACCAGGTCGGGGCGGCGCTCGTGGCCTTCGCCGGCGGTGTGGTGCGCGACGTCTTCGGCGAGTACGACATGATCTGGTACGCGTCAGGGGCGCTGTGCGCGGCGGCGGCGCTGATGGCGCTGGTGATCCGGCGCAGGCCGGCCACGCCGGTCCCGGCCGTGGCCTAGACGAACCGTCCCTTGTGGAACAGCAGGGGCGCCCGGTCCTCGTCACCCGTCCCCAGCGCTTCCACCCGCCCCACCACGATGAGGTGGTCGCCGCCCGTGTGCACCGCGTGGATCGTGCAGTCGATCCACGCGAGCGTGTCCGCCAGGCGCGGTGAACCGGACGCCGGTGCCGCGTCGAAGGCGACCCCCGCGAACTTGTCCGCACCGCTCACCGCGAAGCCACGGCACAACTCGCCCTGGTGGGCGGCGAGGACGTTGACACAGAAGACCCCGGCGCGGGCGATGCGGGGCCAGGTCGTCGACGTACGGCCGACCATGAAGGCGACCAGGGGCGGGTCGAGGGACAGGGCGGCGAAGGACTGGCAGGCGAAGCCGGCGGGGCCGTCCTCGCCGTCGGCGGCGGGTGAGGTGACAACGGCCACGCCGGACGCGAAGTTCCCCAGCACCCGCCGGAACTCGCCCTGTCCGACCGGCGCGCGCTCGTCCTCGCGGACACAGCGCAGCTCGGGCCGCGGCAACGCCTCCACGGGCGCCGCTCCGGCCGACCGGAGATAGCGGACGGCGGCTTCGGCCATGCCTGCTTGTCCCATCACGTCTCCCATTGAAGCTGACGGTTCGTCAGATGGGAAGGGCTGAGCGAAGGCGGGCAAGACGGCTGCGTACGCTGCGTGCATGGGGTGGGGAGACATACGGCGGGAGCTCGGGCGGGCCCGGCGGGCCGGGGATTCGGTCGCGGTCAACGCGGCCGCGGCGGTGGGGGCGGCGCAGCTGCCGGCGGCCCTTCTGATCTGGTACGTCGGCGCCGCGACGGGCGATGACCACGGCGCCGGAGGCGGCGCGTTCGCGCTGGTCTGCCTGTTCCTCCTCGCACCGCTGTGGATGCCGTTCCTGGGACTGCTGCACGCGTGCGTGCAGACCCTGCCGGCCGCGGTGCTCGCCCGGCTCACCGTCCGCCGCGCCCGCGGACCCGAGTGGGCGTGGCACCTGGCGTGGGCGGCGGTGCTCGGGGTGGTCTGGGCAGGCGCTGTCGCCGTGGCGAGTGGCCTGCCGTTCGCCGCCACGGCCGCCGCCTTCGCGGCCCTCGGGGTCCTCCCGGTGCTCGGCGTGGCGTACTTCAGACGCAGCAGCCGCTCTCGCGAACGGGCATGGGGATGCACGGGGACCTGGATCCTGTCGGCGGGCGTCTCCTTCGTGCTGTTCGTGGTCGTCTTCGGCGGCGCCGTACTGGCCACCGAGACCGGGATCGTCGAGGAGTACGAGCCCCCGGAGCTGTCCACCGGGCAGCTCGCCGGCGTATGGCGTGGCGAGGACGGCGCCGTCCTGCGGCTGCACCCGGGCGGCCGGGCCGAACTCACCGCGCTGCCCACCGTGTCGGAGGACGACGACTGGCTCGCCGACCCGCCCTACACCGTGTGCGAGGGCACCGGCGCCTGGGAACCGGTGCGCGGGGACAAGGGCGAGGACGCGGACCGTGACGGCGTCGGCCTGCGCGTCGACGGTGGCTGCGGGACGCCGACGTTCTGGACGATCGGCGGCACCGAGCGCGAGCCCGAACTGTTCGTCCTGTTCGGCGATCCGGACGCGGGGGACCTGCGGATCCTCACGCGGGACCGAGTCACCGCCCCCTGAACTCCGCGCTCCGCCGCTCCACGAAGCTCGCCACTCCCTCCTGGGCGTCCTCGGTCGTCATGTTGATCTCCTGCGCGGCCGCCTCCGCGGCGAAGGCGGTGGCGCGGTCGCTGTCGAGGGAGGCGTTGACGAGCTGCTTGGTCAGGACGAGGGCGCGGGTCGGCCCCGCGGCGAGACGGGCCGCCCATTCACGGGCCGTCTTGTCCAACTCCCCGTCCGGCACCACCCGGTTGACCAGGCCGAGACGCTCGGCGTCGGCGGCGCTCAGCGCGTCGCCGAAGAACATCAGCTCCTTGGCGCGCTGGGGGCCGATGAGACGGGGCAGCAGATACGCCCCACCGCCGTCCGGCACGAGCCCCCGGCGCACGAACACCTCGATGAACCGGGCCGATTCGGCCGCGAGGACGAGGTCGCAGGCGAACGCGAGGTGTGCGCCGATGCCCGCCGCCGTCCCGTTCACCGCGGCGATCACCGGCTTCTCGCAGTCGAGGACGGCCGCGATCAGCCGCTGCGCACCGAGCCGGATCGTGCGGGCGACGTCACCGGAGACCCGGTCGCCTGCCGCGGGCACCCCTCGCAGATCCGCGCCCGCACAGAACCCCCGCCCCGTACCGGTCAGCACCACGGCCCGCACATCGGGGTCGCCGGAGGCGTCGCCGAGCAACCCGATGATGTGGTCCCGCTGATCGGGGGTGAGGGCGTTGAGAGCCTCGGGTCGGTCGAGCGTGATGTGCGAGACGTGGTCGCGCGTCTCCTGCCGCACCCCTGTCGGCGGCATCAGCGGCACACCGCCAACGCGTCCAGCGCCACCGCACCCTGCCCGCGGGGCAGCACCATCAGCGGATTGATGTCCAGCTCGGCCAACTCGTCCCCGAGCTCCAGTGCCATGCGCTGCACCCGCAGGATCACCTCGACGAGCGCGTCGAGATCCGCCGGGGGGCGCCCCCGGACCCCGTCCAGCAGGGCCCGCCCGCGCAGTTCACCGCACATGTGCCGCGCCTGGTCCTCCCCGAAGGGCGGCACACGTACGGCGGTGTCGCGCAGCACCTCGACCAGCACCCCGCCGAGCCCGACCGTGACGGTCGGTCCGAAGAGGTCGTCGTGGGTGACGCCGACGACCATCTCCACACCCCGCTCGACCATCTGGCAGACTAGGACGCCGTCCAGCAGGACGCCCTCGTAGCGGGCGATGTCGGTCAACTCCCGGTAGGCGTCGCGGACCTGGCTGGCGGACGTGAGCTCGATCTTCACCAGGCCGAGCTCGGTCTTGTGGGCGATCTGCGCGCCGGACGCCTTCATCACCACCGGGTAGCCGACCTGGCCCGCCGCCCGTACGGCCGCCGCCGCGCTGGTCACCAGCTGCTCGCGCGGCACGCGGATGCCGTACGCCCGCAGCAGCTGCTTCGCCGCGTGCTCGCTCAGCTGCTGACCTGGGCGCATCAGGGCCTGGGCCTTGCGGAAGGACGGGGACGTGGTGCGCGGGGCCTCGTCGAGGGGCGAGCGGTAGGCGGCCACGAAGCGGTGGTGGTCGAGGTAGGCGCGGACCGCGGTGATGCAGTTCGCGACCGTGCGGAAGGTGGCCACCCGGGAGGAGCCGAGGAGGACCTCGCGATAGGCCGGCTCGGTGCCGACGGGCGAGCCCCACACCACGCAGACCAGCTTGTCCGTCCGCTCGGCCGCGTCCACCAGGTCCTGGACGAGCTTGTCGCTCAGGGGTGGGAAGGGGCCGGTGACCGGGCAGATCAGCACCCCGACCGCGGGGTCGTCGAGGATCGCGTCGATGATCTTCCGGCCGCGCCAGTCGCCGACGGGATGGCCGCCGTTGTCGACCGGGTTGGCGACGCTCAGGTACTCGGGTATCCACTGGTGCAGCTCGGCCTGCTTGGCAGCCGAGAGCTCCGGCAGCCTCAGCCCCGCTTCCGTCGCCAGGTCGGCGAAGTGCGCGCCCGTGCCGCCCGAGATCGAATAGACGACGACCCCGTCGGCCTGCGGCGGGCGGGCGCGGGCCAACAGGGCGGCGGTGTCCTGTAGTTCGTCGAGACCGTCGACGCGGATCACCCCGTACTGCCGCATCGCCGCGTCCACCACCGCGTCCGCGCCGGTCAGCTTGCCGGTGTGGGAGGCGGCCGTGCGGGCGCCGGTCTCGGTGCGGCCGACCTTGACGGCGACCACCGGCACCTTGCGGCGGGCGGCCCGGTCGGCGGCGAGCAGGAAGGAGCGGCCGTCCTTCAGCCCCTCGACGTAGCAGGCGATCGCGCCCACCTCGGGCCGCTCGGCGAAGTAGGAGAGGAAGTCGGCGGTCTCCAGGTCGGCCTCGTTGCCGGTCGGCGCCCAGTGGGAGAGGCGGATGCCGAGTTCCTGGAGGGCGAAGACGGGGCGGCCCTGGTGCCCGGACTGGGTGATGAGGGCGATGGCCGGTCCGTCGAGGTCCTCGCGGAACCGCTCGAAGGCGTTGAGGTTGGTGTTGGGCCCGAGCAGCCGCATCCCCGACCGGCGCACGGCCGTGGAGAGCCGGGCCTGGGCGGCGGCGCCCTCCTCGCCGGTCTCCGCGAACCCGGAGGCGAAGACGACCGCGAACTTGACCTTGGCCTCGGCCAGTTCCTCGACCACGGGAAGGGGGTCGGCGACCAGCAGCACGGCGAGATCGACCTGTTCGGGCAGGTCGGCGACGGAAGGGGAGCAGGGGATGCCGAAGACGGAGGGGCGGGTGGGATGCACCGGGTGCAGACGGGCTCCGACCCGCTCGGCCCAGGCCACCAACTGCCGGGTGACACCGGTGTTCGGGCGCCCCTCGGCGTCCGAGGCGCCGATCACGGCGACCGACTCCGGCCGGAAGAACCGGTCCAGATCGGGGACGTCGCAGTACAGCGGCCGGCCGCTGACGTCGAGGTCGTCGACATCAGCCGGCCTGCCGTGGACGGCGGGCCCGGGTTGCTCGCCGCAAGCGATGACCCGGGCCCGGCGGGAGTCGGTGGTGAGGGTGCCGTGGGTTGATCCAAGCATCGGTCCGCCCGCTCCTGTGTGACAGCGATTAACTGACGCAGTGTCAGATTAAAGGAACTGACGCTGTGTCAGGAATGGCCGTGCACACAAAGTTGGGCAGAGCACACCGACGGCACCGCCCGCACGGCGCCGCGAGCACCGCTCACGGCACCGTCGGTACCGCTCACAGCACCGCCAGCACCTCCTTCGCCACCCGCTCGCCCGACCGCACCGCACCGTCCATGAAGCCCATCCAGTGGATGGAGGTCTCCGTGCCGGCCCAGTGGATGCCGCCGACGGGAGTGCGCAGGGAGGGGCCGTACTGGGTCAGGACGCCGGGAGCGGCGATGGAGACGGGGCCGCCTCGGGTGTAGGTCTCGTTGTTCCAGCGTTGCAGGACGAAGGAGGTGGGGGAGGCCGCTTTCGCGCCGAAGTAGGTCGTGTAGTCCTTCAGGACCGCCGCCTTGACCTCCGCCTCGCTCGCCGCGTCGTACTTGCGGGCCTCGTCGGCCTCGATGAAGCCCATCAGGGCGCCGTAGGAGGCGTCGGGCGGGGAGTTGTCGAAGGTGGAGCTGACCACGCCGGTGTCGCTGACGACCTGGCCGTTGAGGCCGTCGGCCCGCCAGAAGGGGGTGTCGTAGATCGCGATGGCCTTGCCGACCGAGGCCATCGGGAGCCGCTGGGTGAGCTGGTCGCGGGCGGCCGGCAGCAGCGGGTCGTAGGTGATGCGGGCGGCGATCGGCGGGGGCACGGCGACGACGACCTTCTTGGCGGTGACGGTGGTGCCGTCGGCCGTCACGACGTACTTGCCGCCGGACTTGGCGATGGTGCGCACCGGGGCGTTCAGCACCACCCGGTCGCCGAGGGTGGCGGCGAGCTTGATCGGCACCAGCTGGGAGCCGCCGACGAAGCGCAGTTCCTGGGCGCCGTTCGCGGTCTCGGTGAGGCGCTCCAGGGTGCCGACGTTGGACTCGTTGCCGGCGGCGGCGATGTAGAAGAGCACGAACAGGAAGGAGAGTTCGCGGGGTTCGGCCGAGAAGATCGAGGTGCAGGCCACGTCGAAGAGGAACTTGGCCGACGGGATGACGGCGTTGGCGCGCAGCCAGGTCTCGAAGGTCTGGCGGTCCCATTCGTCGGCCTTCGCGGCCGTCCAGGGTGCCTCGACCGGTATCTGTTTGGCCAGGTCGTCCAGGGTGGCCTGCACGATCGCGGCGTTGGCGAGGCCGGCCGCGTCGATGGGCGGGACCGAGCCGAGGAGGCCGTCGGTGGCGTACGCGGTCTTCTTGCCGTCCTTGTAGAGGAGGTTCTTGCCGGTGTTGTAGGTGGCGAAGGTGCCCACGCCGAGGGAGTCCGCGAGGGCCTTGATGCGGTCCTGAGTGGGGCCGATGAACTCGCCGCCGCCCTCGGTGACCCCGCCGTTGGCCAGGGAGAGGTTCACGACCCGGCCGCCGACGCGGTCACGGGCCTCCAGGACGACCACGGACTTGCCGGCCGCCACCAGGTCGCGGGCCGCGGTGAGGCCGGCGAGCCCGGCGCCGACGACGACCACGTCGGCCTCACGGGTGGCCGCGGCGGCGGGCGAGGCCGCGGTGCCGGCGAGGGCGGCGGCACCTGCGGTGGCGGCGGCACCGCCCAGCAGGGAGCGGCGGGAGAGCCGGGTGGGCCGGGGGAGTTGGGCGGGCTGGGGGAGCTGTCTTTCGCGTGCCACGTGCATCCTCCGTCAGGTGCGAGAGGTTGGAGTGGAGCCAGAACATGAACAGTGCTCACATTCTGGCCCCATGCGGTGGCGCCGTACAGCTCTCTCGTCACTTCTGACCCATGAGTAACGAAAGGAGTACGTCAGCGAGTTGAGGGATCCTACGTCAGACGGGAAGTCTGGAGACCGTCAGACGGGAAGTCTGGAGACCTGCCGGGCCCCGTCCTTGGCGATCACCTTCGCGATCTTCTCCGCGTCGATCGCCACTTCCCGGAACGTGCCGCTGATGGGAGTGACGAAACCGCTGAAGAAGAGGCCGGGCGCGTCCTGCGGGGTGCGGGCGCCGTTGACCACCGGCAACCCCCGGGCGTCCAGGACATCGAGGTGGCCGACGAGGTCTTCCAGGGAGCGGGTGTATCCGGTGGCCGCGATCACGGCGTCCGGCGTGACGCGGGTGCCGTCGGTGAGGAGGACCTCGTCCTTCTCGAAGCCGTCGACGGCGGCCACGACCTCGACCTTGCCCTTGCGTACGGCGTCGATCAGGCCGACGTCCTGGACGGGGATGGCCCCTTCGCGGACCCGGGTGTAGAGGCCGGTGTCGGGGCGGGGCAGGCCGTGCTCGGACAGGTCGGGCACGCTGAGCTTCGCCATGGGCCGGGCGAGCCGGTCGACGAGCCCGACCGGCAGGCGTCGTACGAGCACGCCCGTGTACTGGGCGGCCCAGCCCGCCGTCGAGCGGCGGACGATGTGCGGGGCGGTGCGCACGGACAGGCGTACCCGGGAGGCCCCGCCCTCCACCAGGTCCACGGCGATCTCGGCGCCGGTGTTGCCGATCCCGACGACCAGGACGTCCCGGCCGGCGTAGGGCGTGGGGTTGCGGTAGTCGGCGGCGTGCACGAGCTCGCCGGTGAACGACGAGAGGCCCGGCCAGTCCGGCACCAGCGGCGTGTGGTTGTAGCCGGTCGCCACGACCACCGCGGCGCCGGTCAGTTCGCGGCCGCCGGTGGCGTGCAGCAGCCAGCCGGTGCCGTCGGGGGAGCGGTCGACGCGGGAGACCTCCACGCCGGTGACGATCTCCAGCTCGTGGTGCTCGGCGTACTTCTCCAGATAGCGGACGACGTCGTCGCGCGACACCCAGCGCCCGAACCGGCGCGGCATCCCGAGGCCCGGGAGGGCCGACAGGCGGCGGGTGGTGTGCAGATGGAGCCGGTCGTAGTGGCGCCGCCAGGACGCCCCGACACGGTCGGACTTCTCCAGCACCACGGCACGTATGCCCTGGGCCCGCAGCGCGTACGCGACGGCGAGTCCGCCCGGGCCGCCGCCGATGACGTACACGGGGCGGGCGGTGGAGGACGCGGGGGGCGCTGCGGAGTCGGCCATGTGCGCGAGCGTAATCAGGGTTCCGGTTGATGGGTCTCGGTCAAGACCGGAATTGGTTTCGGTCTGATCACGCCTGTAGGAGGAGTGGGTGGGGCTCGTGGCGTACGTCACCTGGTTGTGGTGGCGGAGTGCGGAAAGGCCACGGCGGCCGCCGCACAGGTTTCTCTCACGCGAAACACACGGTCTTCCCCGTGAGCCTTTACCTGACGTACCGTCAGATCCATGGACTCCATCTGGCTCACGGGTGCGGAATGGCTGGCCCTGCTGCGGATCGGGCTCGGGCTGTGGTGGCTGGAGAGCTGGCGTCACAAGGACAAGAAGGGCTGGTTCGAACGGGGGACGGGCATCGCCTGGGCGGCCGATGTCGCCGCCAAGCACCGCTGGAACGCGGTCCGTTCGGGCTTCGAGACGGTCGTCGCGCCACGGCCGCGGACGATGGCGTACGTCGTCGTGTACGCGGAGCTGGCGGTGGGCCTGGGCTTGGTGGCCGGCCTTCTGACACCGGTGGCCCTGGTGGGCGGGCTGCTGCTCAACGTCCTCTACTTCACGCTGATGATCCACGACTGGGCCGAGCAGGGGCAGAACGCGATGATGGGGCTGATATCGGTGGTCGCGCTGTTCGGGATGTCGTGGCAGGAGTGGTCGTTGGACGCGGTGGTGGGGTTCTTCTGACGGAGGGGGTTCTGATGGACGCGCGCTTCGATCTGCCTGAGGCCGACGCTTTCACCCGCACGTACTGGGAGGCGGCCGCGGAAAGGCGACTGCTCGTACGCCGCTGCGGGGCGTGCGGACGTACCCACCACTACCCTCGCGAGTTCTGCCCCCACTGCTGGAGCGAGGACGTGACATGGGAGCCGGCGAGCGGCCGGGCCGAGCTCTACACCTGGTCCGTCGTCCACCGCAACGACCTGCCGCCCTTCGACGAGCGCACGCCCTACGTCGCCGCCGTCGTCCAACTCGCCGAAGGGCCAAGGATGATGACGGAGCTGGTGGACTCCCCGCCGCAGACGCTGCGGGCCGGCATGGCGCTGGAGGTCGATTTCCGGCAGGGAGTCCCGGTGTTCCGGCCGCGAGGATGACATGTTCCGGCGGAGAGGGGTGATCGGCGGCCCTCCTTCCGTATTCAATGGCCCGATGGCCCATACACGTGAACGGTCCCCGAGCCACCCCGCTCCCGAACTGCTCGGCCACGGGCTGCGGCTGCGCCACTGGGACGCGGAGTCCGACGCCGATGCCGAGACCTGGCTGCGCGGCCGCTCCGACCCCGAGTTCCGGCGCTGGAACACCCCCCTCAAGGAGATCGCCGACCTCGACGACGCCCGCGCCTCGCTCCGCGCGGGCGCGCAGGCCGCGGCGGACGGCGTCAGCGTCGCCTTCCGTGTCACGGACGCGGTCAGCGGTACGACGCTGGGGCACGTCGGCGTCCACGAGATCGATCACGTCGTACGCGTCGCCCGCATCGGCTACTGGGTCCTCCCCGAGGCCCGCGGCCACCGCGTCGCCGCCCGCGCCCTCACCCTCGTCGCCCGCTGGGCCTTCACCGACCTCCGCCTCCACCGCCTCGAACTCGGCCACGCCCTCGGCCACGACGCGTCCTGCCGGATAGCGGAGCGCTGCGGATTCCCCTACGAGGGGACGCTCCGCGGCGCGATGTTCGAGGCGGGCAGGCAGGACGCGTTCCGGGATGTGCATCTGCATGCCCGGTTGGCCACGGATCCGGAGGCGGGGGTTCGATGAGGTGGGTGGTGATCGAGGATCTCGGTGAGTTCCTCGGCGTTGCCGGGGGGGCGAGGTGTACGACCTCCTGGGGTGACCATCCCGTCAGGGCCAGAGCAACGTAGACGTCCACCCCTCCCCCCTGCGCCGATACGCCAGCCGCACATGGCGCCGCTGAGCGTCCCCCTGGAAGAACTCCACCTCCTCCGGAGCCAAGCGGTACAGGGTCCACGTCGGGACCGGGGCGTCCGGCCGGGACTGGGCCTCGGTCCAGGCTGTCTCGGAGGCTTCGGCCAGCTCCTCCAGTGAGCCCAGGGGTTCGCTCTGGTGGCCCGTGAGGGCGGCGGCCAGGGCGCCCGTCGAGCGGGCGTGGAGGTCGGCCTGGCCCTCCTGGGAGGGGGCCGCGGTGACCGGGCCGCGGACTCGGACCTGGCGGCCCAGGGCCGGCCAGTAGAAGCCGAGGGCCGCGTAGGGGCGGGCCGTGAGGTGCCGGCCCTTGCGGCTGGTCAGGTGGGTGGCGAAGGTCCAGCCCGTGGTGTCGGCGCCGTGCAGCATCACCGTGCGGACGTCCGGGTGGCCGGCCTCGTCCGAGGTGGCCAGGGACATCGTGTGCGGTTCGGGCTGGCCCGCCGCCACGGCCCGCGCGAGCCACTCCGTGAAGAGGGGGAGTGGCTCGGCGGGGGCCGTGGCCGGGTCGAAGGGGGACAGGGTGGTGGTCTCGGGGGCCCATACCCGCAGTGACCTCAGGAGTGCGTGAAGATCCGTTCCCATGCCCCGATTCTCGCCCGGGACGGCGTCTACAACGAACCGATGTCCGAAGACACCCAGCGCTCCGGGCGCAGCCGGATGATCACCTGCTCGCCGTGGTTCTTCCAGGCGAAGTCGACGTACGCCTCCACCTTCTCGGGCGGCAGATAGCGCGCGGAGATCTCCCGGAGGAGTTCGATCGTGGCGGGGGTGGTGTCGAGGACCGGGCCCTCCACGGACACGTACTTCAGCTTCGGCTCGACCGTGTCCACCATGAGGGAGAAGCGGCCGGCCGCCTCGATCAGGCGTTGCTTGCGGGAACCGAGGCCGGTGAGGATCCAGATGTCGCCGCCGGGTTCGTACTGGTACCAGATCGGCACGGACAGCGGCGCCCGTCCCTCTCCGCCGTCCACCGACAGCGCGGCCACATGGGGCTCGGCCAGGAATTGCTCGCGTTCCAACCGGGTCAGGGCGGTCATACGATCTCCTCCAGCGGGGTGCGGATGCCTCACGAACTCACGGATTCACCAACTCGCGAGCTCACCGATCTCCGGTACATCACAACGCCGGCCGAGGGGGTGGGTGTTCCCCTCCGACGCGGATACGTCGAAGGGGCGGTGGCAGTACGTTGATCTCCAGGGCGGAGCGAGAAGGCGGGGAAGCTGTGCACACCGAACCGACGTGGTCCACGGCGAGCCACCACGACGACGAAGGCGGCCCCTGCCCCGACACAACCCCGACCGTCCGTTGAGGCGCCTTGCCGCGGCCGCCCTCCTCGCCGCCTCCCTCACCGCGTGCGCCGGCGACGGCGAGGAGCCGCCGTCCCTCACCGCGCCCGCCGTCTTCTACCTCCGTCCCCACGGCGACAAGGCCGGAGTGCAGGACAAGATGCCGTACGAGCTCAAGGCCGAGGACGGTGACGAGCCCGGCGTCCGGACGCTCGCCGCGGATGTGCCGAAGGGGGCGGAGGACACGGTCCTGATCCGCAAGTACGGCGGCTGCGAGGGCAGTTCCGCGCATGTGACATGTGAGGTCGACGGCGACTACAGCAACTGGTCCGACGCGCCCCGCGCCAAGGTGGTGGCGGCCGAGGGGGCGAAGGCCGGGGACTCGGCGGTCGTGACGTACACGTACACCACGAAGGACGGGAAGAAGCTCACCGCCAGGACCCGGTTCGTCGTCGGGGAGCCGGTGGTGGAGGCGGTGGCGCCCGAGTACGTGAAGAACGGGCCCCGGCCCGGCGCGGAGCTGACCGACTCCGTCGTCGTGCGGAACAGCGGTGAGGTGCCGGTGAAGGGGCTGGCGATCCAACTCGGCGCGAGCACGGTCGAGTTCGTGGAGAAGTACTCCAACTGCCGTTACCCGGAGCTGCAGAAGGGGCACATCGCCGTCTGCGAGTTCCCCGGGCTGACCATCAACCCCGGTGAGGCCGTCGCCGTCCGGCCCGCCGTGCGGATGCGTACGTCCGAGTCGGACATGTACGTGTCCTACGGCAAGGACGTCTGGGCGATGGACATGGGGCCGGGGCATTACGAGACCGAGCTCAGGGGCGGCGACTTCGGCGAGGGGCCGGAACTCGAGGTCACGCCGGCCAAGGCCCCCAAGGGCGCCTTCGTGGGCGGTGGCGGCAGTACGTACGTCGTGCTCGACTCGTACGCCGACTACGAGGTCTCGGACGTCGACCTGCACGGCGACCCCGGCGACAAGCGCGCCTTCGAGATCAAGGTCCGCAACAACGGCCCCGCCGACGCCGATGCCGCCGCCGAGGTGATCTTCAGCCCGCCTTTCGGGATGACCATGCTCGAGCAGCCCATGGAGGAGTACGACGACGGCGTCTACCAGGAGTACTGCGAGAGCAACGGGTACGCGTACACCTGCGCTGTCGGCGACCTGGAGCCCGGAAAGACCCGTTCCTTCGAGTTCACCATGACCCTCGGCGAACCGGGCGAGGGCACTCTGTCCCTGGCGGACAGCGGCCCGTCCAGCCCCTGGGACCTCGGCCGCCGCGACCCGGACGCGACCAACGACGAGGCGGTCGTCCGGGTACTGCCGGACTGACCGTCACCCCCGCCCCAGGACCACCGTCCCCGACGAGCAGAACCAGCCCCCCGTGCCGGAGGCGACGGCGAGGCGGGGCAACTCGCCGTCCCTCGCGCGTACTTGCCGTGCGCCCGCCTCGCCCCGCAGCTGACGTACCGCCTCCACCAGGAGGAACAGTCCCCGCATCCCCGGGTGCTGGGCCGACAGGCCGCCTCCGTCCGTGTTCACCGGCAGTGTGCGGGACTGCACGAACGCTCCGCCTTCCCCCTTCTTGCAGAAGCCCAGGTCCTCCAGGGTCACCAAGGTCATGTACGTGAAGGCGTCGTAGATCTCGGCGAGGTCGATCTCCTCCGGGCGGACGCCCGCCCTCTCGAACGCCAGGCGTCCGCTCACCGCCGCCGGTGACACCGTGAAGTCCGGCCATTCCGACATGGCCGCGTGCGAGACGTGCTCCCCGGTGCCGAGGACCCAGACGGGGGCGGTGCGGCAGTCCCGTACGTACTCCTCCGCGGCCAGCAGTACCGCCGCCCCGCCGTCCGAGCGGATGCAGCAGTGCAGCTTGGTGAAGGGGTCCGCGATCATCGGGCCGGAGAGCACCTCGTCGACCGTGATCGGATCGCGGAACATCGCCTCCGGGTTCAGGGCCGCGTTCGCCCTCGCCTGGACCGCGACCTCCGCCAACTGCTCGATCGTCGTGCCGTGTTCGATCATGTGGCGGCGGGCGGCCATCGCGTACTTGGCGATCAGGGTGTGGCCGTAGGGGACTTCGAACTGGAGCGGGCCGCGGGCGCCGAAGGAGAGGTTTCCGGTGCGCCGGCCCGCCTTGATGTCCGCCCGTGCCGTCGAGCCGTAGACCAGCAGGACCGCGTTCGCGTGGCCAGCGGCTATCGCGTCGGCCGCGTGGGCGGCCATGACCTCCCAGGTCGAACCGCCCACCGAGGTGGAGTCCACCCAGGTGGGGCGCAGGCCCAGGTACTCCGCCACCTCCACCGGGGCCAGCACGCCCGTGCCCGCCGAGGCGAGACCGTCCACCACCGACCTGTCGAGCCCCGCGTCCGCCAGGGCCCGGCGGGCGGCCTGGGCGTGCAGGGTGTACGGCGTCGCCTCGGCCACGCGGCCGCAGTCGGAGAGGGACACGCCGACCACGGCGACTTTCCGGGTTCCGGCAGTCATGAAAGGTCTCTCCCTCTGTCTGTCCATATCGACCCGCCGCTCCTAATATGACGGACCGTCAGATCCGGAGGGAAGGGGTCGCCATGGACGTCGGCTTCACCACCGAACAGGAGGAGATCCGCCGTACCCTGCGCGAACTCCTGCACAAGCGGTGCGGGGCGGAGGAGGCGCGGGCCGCCGTCGACCGTCCGGAGGGGTACGACGCCGGATTGTGGGCCACCCTCGCCGAGCAGCTCGGACTGCCCGGACTCGCCCTGCCCGAGGCGTACGGCGGGGTCGGCTGCACCCCCACCGAACTCGCCCTCGCGGGAGAGGAGACGGGACGGGTCCTCGCCCCCTCGCCGCTGCTCGCCACCGCCGTGCTCACGGCTCCCCTGCTGCTCGCCCTCGGCGCCGAGGACCGGTGTGCCGAGCTGCTTCCGCGGATCGCCGACGGCTCCCTCACGGCCGCCCTCGCCGTACCCGCCGCCGGTCTCGCGCTCACCGGCGACAACGGCGGGGACTGGGCGGGAGGCGGGCGTTCCGGAGGTGTGCAGGCCCGCAGGGCCGGTGACCGGTGGCGGCTGTACGGGGAGATCGAGCACGTCCTCGACGGGCACTCCGCCGGGGTTCTGCTCGTCGCCGCGCACACCGGTGGGTTCGCCCGGTCCCGCACCCTTCTCTTCCTCGTTCCCGGAGACGCCGAGGGGCTCGTGCGCGTACGGCAGACCGCCCTGGACGCCACCCGTCCGCTCGCCCGGCTCCAACTGCGGGACGTCGACGCCGGGTTGCTGGGCGACGAGCGTGCCGATGTGCTCGGCGCGCTCGCCCGGCTCGGGGACTCCGCCGCCGCCTTCCTCGCCTGTGAGGCCGTCGGGGCCGCCGACCGGGTGCTGGAACGGACCGTCGAGTACGTGAAGCAGCGCGAGCAGTTCGGGCGGGCGATCGGGTCGTTCCAGGCGGTCAAGCACCGGCTGGCCGATGTGTATGTGCGAGTGCAGGCGGCGCGTTCGGCGGCGTACTACGCGGCCTGGGCCACCGTGCACGGCGAGCGGGTGGGCGGGCTCGCCCTCGCTCAGGCGCTGGAGGCGCTGCGGGCCGCCGCTGCCGAGGGCATCCAGCTGCACGGAGGCATCGGCTTCACCTGGGAGCACGACGTGCAGCTGTACTTCAAGCGGGCCGCCGGTGACGAGCTGCTGTTCGGGCCGGTGCACCGGCTGCGGGCGCACGCGGCCGACGCGGCGCGGCTCTTCACGGAACGGGAGGTGACGGTGTGATCGGCGAGCGGGCCGTACAGCGGATTTCGTCGACGCGGGGCTTCGCGAAGGTCGCCCCGCATGTGATCCCGGCCCTCGACCGGGCCGTGCACCGGCTCACCCGCGGGAAGGTCATCCTCAGTGCGCAGATGCTGCCGGGGGTGATCCTGACCTCCACAGGCGCCCGCAGCGGGCTCACCCGACGTACGCCCCTCGCGTGCATGCCCGAGGAGGGCGGGCGGAGCTGGATTCTCATCGGGTCCAACTTCGGGCGGGACGGGCATCCCGCCTGGACCGCCAACCTGATGGCCCGTCCCGACGTCGAGATCAGCTGGAAGGGCGCCGACATCGCCGTGACGGCCCAGCTGCTGGCGGGGGAGGAGCGGGCCGCCGTATGGAAGACGGCGCTGGCGTTCTGGCCGCCGTACGCGACCTACCAGGCGCGGATCGAGCGGGAGATACGGCTGTTCCGGCTCACCCGGCGAGAGCCGTAGCGCGCCGCGATGGTCGTCACAGCGTGTGCTGCGCCAGCAGGACCGCGCCGATGCCCAGCATCGCCGCCCCCGAGGTGCGGGTCACCGCGCGGGCGGCGCGGGGGCGGGCGGCCAGCAGGGTGTGGGAGAGGGTGCCGACGGCCAGGTAGACGGCGGCGCAGCACGCCATGTGCAGGACGCCGAGCACGGCCGTCTGGACGGCCACCGGCGGGTGCGAGCCCCGGGTGACGAGGAACTGGGGGAGCACCGAGAGATAGAGCAGCAGGCCCTTGGGGTTCAGGCCGCTGATGGCGGCGCCGCGCAGGAACAGGGAGCCCCGCGCCCCGCCGTCCGCCTCCGGTGTCGCGGGGCGGCGCAGCACGCCCCAGCCCAGCCACACCAGGTAGGCGGCGCCCGCCACGGTCAGCGCGGTCAGCAGCCGGGGCGATCCCGCGACGAGGACGGCCAGTCCCGCGACCGCCAGCACCGTGTGCAGCGCGTACCCCGCGACCAGCCCCGCCACCGCCCGTCCCACCGACCGGCCGCGCACCCCGGCGGCGATCACGTACGCCCAGTCGGCGCCCGGCACGCAGACCAGGAGCAGGTCGACGGCGAGGAAGGAGAGCAGCGGTCCGATGTCCATGCCGGGGACATTAGGCGTGAATGGCCCGAAAGTGTTCCTGAAATTTGCCCATGATCGCAGGTTCTGGGGGAGGATCTGCCTCATGGACGACGTGGACCGGAAAATCCTTGCCGAGCTCCAGCAGGACGGGCGGCTGACCGTGACCGAGCTGGCGGGGCGGGTGCGGCTCAGCGTCTCGCCCTGCCACCGGCGGCTGCGGGAGCTGGAGCGGGCCGGTGCCATCAGCGGGTACCGGGCGGTCGTGGAGCCCTCGGCCGTCGGGCTGAACTTCGAGGCGCTCGTCTTCGTCACCATGCGGCAGGAGGACCGGGACACCGTCGCCGGGTTCGAGCGGGCACTCGCCGAGGTGGAGGGGGTGCAGGAGGCGCAGCGGCTGTTCGGGGAGCCGGACTATCTGCTGCGGGTGGTCGCGGCGGACCTCGCGGCCTATCAACGGCTGTACGACGAGCGGCTGGCCACGCTGCCGGGGGTGCAGCGGCTGACGTCCACGCTGGTGATGAAGCACGTCGTCAAGGACCGGCCGCTGCCGGCATAGCGGCAGGCGGCGGCTCACCTGTGTGAACCACCGCCCGCCAGACAGGACTTGGTGCCTGAAAAAGACTTCCGGCTACTTGGTCGGCTTCTTCCCGGTCACGCCCAGATGCACCAACAGCGCGAGGTTCGGCTTGAGTTCAGCCTGCTTCACGCCCCACGTCTGGAAGCCCTTCTGGTGCGAGGCGACCGCCGCGAGCATCGCGACCAGTGAACCGGCGACCGCCGCCGGGTTCACGTCCTTGTCGACCTTGCCCTTGGACTGCAACTCGGCGACCGAGTCGGACAGGGAGTTGTTCACGGAGTTCAGGATCTTCATACGGAGCTTGTAGAACCGTTTGTCGCCCTCGGCGGCACCGAGGTCGACGACCCTGAGGATCGCGTCGTTCCTTCGCCAGAACTCGAGGAAGCCGTCCACGAGTTCCTGCGCGGTCTGCCAGCCCGCCTTGCCGACCCATGACCTGCCCTCGAGCAGCTGGGTCAACTGGCCGCCCTCGGTGGCCATTTGCTCGGCGATCTCCAGGACGGCGCCCTCGACGTCCGGGAAGTACTGGTAGAAGGTCGCGGGCGAAGTGCCCGCTTTCCGGGCGACATCGATGACTTTGACGTCCCGGTAAGGGGAGGAGCTGAGCATCTCGCTGAGGCAGTCGAGCAGCTTCTGCCGGGTCGCCTGCCCACGCCGGCCGGCCACGCGGCCGTCGACGGTACGCACTTGTCCTGTCATGCCGTCAGCTTACCGAGGGGTGATCGGAGCGCGATTCGGCCGACTGCAAATGGGGTGCGCGGGCTCTTTGGGGCCAGGACCTGCCCTGGTGCGCTGGTCTGCGCGCTGCGTGAGTCGCCGTTAGTTTGGCGGTATGGCCGAAAACAGGGCATCCACGTACGGAGAGGGCGTCCCCTGCTGGGTGGACGCGCAGCTTCCCGACGTGGAGGCGGGCAAGCGGTTCTACGGTGAGCTCTTCGGGTGGACCTTCCAGGAGCAGCGGTACGGCGGTGCCGTATGGGCCCTGAAGGAGGGCGAGCCCGTCGCCGCGCTCGCGCACAAGACGGACGGGCGGATGCCCACCGTCTGGACGGTGTACTTCGCGACCCCCGACATCGAGGGGCTCGCCGACCGGGTCTGGGCGGCCGGCGGACAGGTCGTCACCGCCCCCATGCCGGTGGGCGACCTGGGCACCAGCGCCCTGGTCACCGACCCGGACGGCGCCGTCTTCGGCCTGTGGGAGCCGGACGCCCACAGCGGTTTCGGCGTACGGCACGAGCCGGGCACCTTCGTCTGGGCCGAGCTGTACGCCCGGGACACCGAGGGCGCCAACACCTTCTACGGCGGGCTGTTCCACGACGCCCTGTTCGGACCGGACGCCAGGCCCGATTTCGGCCGTGCCCCCGTCTCCGACGTCTTTCCGGCCGAGATGCCGCCCCATTTCGTCGTCCACTTCGGAGTCGAGGACTGCGAGGCTGTCCTCGGGACGGTGAACCGGCTCGGGGGGCGGGCCCAGGCTCCACCCTTCGAGACGTCGTACGGGAAAGTCGCCGTCGTCACGGACAATCAGGGGGCGTCGTTCGCCGTACTGGAGCGTCTCGACGGCCGACCGGGGTGGTGAAACGCTCCGGTTGGTCATGAGACATCCCGATTTGCACCCGGGTTCGCAACCTGCGCCTCGGCCAGGAAGAATCAGGGTGCGTGCCGCCATGGCGGTGCGGTGGTGAGACGCTGCACGGGGGTCGCGTGCATAAGGGTGTGACGCGGCCCGTACGGGGAGGTGGCAGGCAAGTGGTGGATCAGCTGACACAGCACGATCCGCGGCGGATCGGGCCGTTCGAGGTGCTGGGACGGCTGGGCGCCGGCGGCATGGGGCTGGTCTATCTCGCGCGCTCGGCGTCCGGCCGGCGCGTGGCGATCAAGACGGTCCGTACGGAACTCGCCGAGGACCAGCTGTTCCGCGTCCGCTTCTCGCGCGAGGTGGAGGCGGCCCGCGCGGTCTCCGGCTTCTACACGGCGGCCGTCGTCGACGCCGACGCCCGCGCCGCCGTGCCCTGGCTGGCCACCGCGTACGTCCCCGCGCCCTCCCTCGAAGAGATAGTGAACGAGTGCGGGCCGATGCCGGCCCAGGCGGTGCGCTGGCTCGCGGCGGGTGTCGCGGAGGCGCTCCAGTCGATCCACGGCGCGGGCCTGGTCCACCGTGACCTCAAGCCGTCCAACGTGCTGGTCGTCGAGGACGGCCCCCGGGTGATCGACTTCGGTATCGCCTCCGGAGTATCGAACACGCGTTTGACGATGACCAATGTGGCGGTGGGCACCCCCGCCTACATGTCCCCCGAGCAGGCCAAGGACTCCCGCAGCGTCACCGGCGCCAGCGACGTCTTCTCGCTCGGCTCCATGCTCGTCTTCGCCGCCACCGGCCACCCGCCCTTCCACGGCGCCAACCCGGTCGAGACGGTCTTCATGCTGCTCCGCGAGGGCCCGGACCTCGAAGGCCTCCCGGACGAGCTCCGTCCGCTCATCGAGTCCTGTATGCAGATGGAGGCCACCAGCCGCCCCAACCCGGCCGACCTCCAGTCCCAGCTCGCCCCGCACCTCTTCGGCTCCGGCTCCGACGACAGCGGTACGGCGTCGGCCTGGCTGCCCGAGCGGGCCGTGAGCCTGATCGAGGCGCGCCGCAACGGGCGCCCGGCCGTCAAGCCGGGCCAGGGCGGCCGCAGCGGCGGGGGCCGGGTCTCGTCCGTACCGCCGCCGCCCCCGCACGACCCCGTCGTCCCCGCCCCCGTGCCCGTCGGCGCCCCCGACACCGGCCCGGTGCGCCTGGCGGGCGCCCAGGTGCCCATCGGACCCGGACCGCGCGTCGCCGACGCCCGCGCCGCCGCCGTCAAGGCGCCGCCGCCGGAGGCCGGCCTGGTCGCCAGCTGGTCCAAGCCGCGCCCCGGCGTCAACGGCACGGACGCCGCCGTGGGCCCCGCCGTACCCGCACCGCCCGCACAGGAGCCGAGCGGCGGCTGGCGGCCGTGGCGTTTCCGCATGTCGAACGACGTGTGGGGAACCCCCTCTGTTGCCGACGACCTCGTCTACGTCACCTCCTTCGAGGTGCACGCCCTCGACGTGGCCACCGGCCGCCGCCGCTTCAAGACCCGGGACGTCGCCTGGTCGATGGCGGTCGCGGACGGCCGTATCCACGCCTCCGACGGCCCCACCCTGTTCGCCCTGGAGGCCCGCGAGGGCGCCGACCTGTGGCGGATCCAGACGGACGCCTGGGTGTACTCGCTCAAGGCCGACCGGGGCACGGTCGTCACCGGCAGCCGCGGCGGCGGCGTCCAGGGCTGGGAGGCCTCGGGCGGCCAGAAGCTGTGGGAGATCACCGGGGCGCAGACGGACTTCGAGTCCCCCGAGGCCGGCCCGGTGCTGCACGACGGCACGGTCTACGTCTGGCAGGACGCCCGGCTGCGCGCCCTGGACGCCCGCACCGGCGACGAGCGCTGGTCCTACCCCATCGGCGACGCGGCCTCCTGCGGAGGCGTACCGATCCGGCTGACGCAGGCGCCCGACGGCTATGTGTACGTCTCGGCCGGCACCCGGGTGCTCGCGCTGGACGTCGCGAGCGGCCATGTGAAGTGGCACTTCGAGGCCCCGGCGGTCTTCCTGTGCCCGCCCGCCTTCGTGCCGGGCCCGGCCGTCACCGGCGGTGGCGTCTACCTGGCCGACTACCTCGGCACGGTCTACGCCCTCGACGCCGCCGACGGCCGTGACCGCTGGCGCATCGCCACCGAAGCGCGGGCCTCGATCGAACCGGTGCTGGTGGTGGCGGGGCATGTGCACGTGGGCAGCGGCAAGGGGCTGTACACCCTGGACGCGGTCACCGGCACCCCCAAGTGGCGCTTCCAGGCGGGCGGCGACATCGTGGGCGCGCCCGCGGTGGCGGAGGGCCGTATCCACTTCGGCTCCACGGACCACCTGCTGTACACCCTGAAGGCCGACGACGGCCGGCTGCGCTGGAAGCTGGCGACCGGCGGCGAGATCACCGGCGCCCCGGTGGTGAAGGACGGCGTGGTGTACGCGTGCAGCAAGGACCGCTGCGTGTACGCGCTGGACGCGGAGAAGGGAACGGGGACGGCCAGGACCGCGTAAGCGGTTCTCGCGGCCGGGACGGCCGTCGTACCGGGAGCTCGGAAGGGGTTCCAGACGGCGGCCGTCGATGCGGAGAGCGGGTTCCCTGTTCCTTCACCGCTCTCACACCAGACGCTACGCCCGGGGCGGGCGGGACGCCATGTGGCGGCTGTTAGCGTGACGTGTTCACGATCATGGCAGTGCCTTTCGGGGCTTTTTGACAACGGGGGATCAGCAGTGAAGCTTCGCCATGTCCGGCAGGTGGCCGTCGTCGTCGGGGTGGTCGTCGCCCTGACCGGGGCCCGGCACTCGTCCGGCGGCGGCTGCTTCGGCGGCGGCTCGAACTCCGGCGGTTCGTCGAGCAGTTCGACCGGCGGCAGCGGCAACCACGACGATGACGACGACTCCGGTTCCGTCCCCGGTGGCGGCGGCGTCGAGTCGAGCTCCCTGGGCGAGGCGACCCAGGACCTGAGGATCGAGGAGTGCGAGGTCGAGGGCGGGACCCTCACCGCCGACGTCCGCGCCACCAACAGCAGCACGAGCCAGACGTACACCTACATGTTCCAGGTGGCCTTCAAGGACGCCTCCGGTACGACGGTCGCGACCGGAAGCAGCGGCATCTTCTCCGTCGCCGCGGGCGCCACCGACTCCGCCCTCGTCACCGCGAACTCCACGGTGACCGACGGCACCTGCGAGCTGGTGGACCCGCAGCGCATCGCCGGATAGCTCAGCGCGTCCTGAACTCCGGGCGGCGGGCGGCGAACAGCTCCGCCTGCCGCTCGTCCGGCAGGTTCCCGAGCGAGATGAGATGCGGGGCCTGCGCGAACCCGGCGGCGAGCGCGGCCTCCCTGGCCGCCCACAGGGCCCGGACGGTGCCCTGCACACCCTCGGGCGGATACCCGGCGATCACGGCGGCACACCGCACCGCGGCCTCCAACGCGGCGCCGGGCTCGGTGAGTTCGGAGACCAGCCCGGTCTCATGGGCGCGCCGCGCGGAGATCCGCTCGGCGGTCCCCATGAGCATCATCCGGGCGACCTCGCCGTACGGCATCCGCTGCGCCATGAGGACCGACTCGTAGGCGCTGACCATGCCATAGGTGGTGTGCGGATCGAAGAAGACCGCCGTGGTGTCGGCGACGATGAACTCGCTCTCGCCGAGCAGGTAGAAGGCGCCTCCGCAGGCCATTCCGCGTACGGCGGCGACGACGGGCTTCCAGAGGTCGTTGGCCTTGGGGCCGACGCGGAGCAGCGGATCGTCGGACATGTAGGGGGAGTCGGGTTGCGGGACCTCCGCGTCCCGGTCCAGCCCGGTGCAGAAGGCCCGCTCACCCGCCCCGGTGAGGACGATCGCGCGCACGGAGTCGTCGAACCGCAACTGCCGCCAGGTGTCGACGAGTTCGTCCCGCATGGCGAGATCGATGGCGTTGAGCCGCTCGGGCCGGTTCAGGGTGACGACGGCCACCCCGGTGTCCTTGTCGGCGGTGACCCGCAGGGCGCTCACGCCGGAACCCACTGCGGAAGCCCGTCGGAGAACACCACACGCACCCGGGCGCCGATACGGATCCGGGCGGGGTCAAGGGAGTTGAGCGGCTCCCCGGCCGCGCTGACCAGGTTTCCGACCAGCCGGATCCGGGGGGCGTCCTCCAGCTCGACGACGATCACGTTGTAGGGCGCCTGTGCCGCGTAGTCGGGGAGGAGGGGCGGGTGGGGGACGACGAACGACCAGATCCGCCCGCGTCCTTCGACCTTGCTCCACGCGATGCCGAAGGACTGGCAGTGCGGGCAGCAGGGCCGGGGCGGGAAGCGGGGTTCGCCGCAGTCGGCGCAGGACTGGACGCGCAGTTCGCCCCGGGCGGCGTACTGCCAGAAGGGGGCGCCGGTGTCGTCGGTGACGGGTTTCAGCATGGGTCAGCTCCTGAGCAGCAGGGCGGAGGTGGGGACCCCTTCGCCGGCGGTGACGAGACAGGTGGCGGCGCCCGGCACCTGGGCGGTGCTGGTCCCGCGTAGCTGTTTCACGCCTTCGTTGATGAGGTTGAAGCCGTGCACATAGGCCTCGCTGAGCCCGCCCCCGCCGGTGTTGAGCGGCAGCCGCCCGCCGATCTCCAGCGCGCCCTGCTCGGTGAAGGCACCGCCCTCCCCGCGCCCGCAGAAGCCGTAGCCCTCCAGGGAGAGCGGGATGAGGGCGGTGAAGGCGTCGTAGATCTGGGCGACGTCGACATCCTGCGGGGTGAAGTCGGAGTGCTTCCACAGATGCCGGGCGGCGGTCCAGGCCGGGCCGGTGAGCGGGTCGTCGTTCCAGTAGTTGACCATGCCGTGGTGCTGGGCGGGGAGCCCCTGGGCGGCGGAGTGGACGTAGACGGGCCTGTGGCGGCAGTCCCGAGCCCGCTCCTTGCTGACGACGACACACGCCAACGCCCCGTCCGTCTCCAGGCAGTTGTCGAAGAGACACAGCGGCTCGCTGATCCAGCGGGAGGTCATGTACATATCGCGGGTGAGCGGCCGTTCGTACATGACGGCGGCGGGGTTCTGATTGGCCCGGTTCCGGCAGGCGAGGGCGACGTTGAACAAGTGGTCCCGGGTGGCGCCGTATTCGTGCATGTAGCGGCGGGTGAGCATGGCGATCTCGTCGACGGGCCGCAGCAGCCCGTAGGGCCGGGTCCACTGGGCGGGAGTCGGCAGCTGAACCGTCGTGTTCCGCCAGGGCCGGGGCCCCGAGCCCCGCTTCCGCGACCGCCAGGCGACCCCGACGGTCGCCTGGCCGGTGGCGATGGCGGCGGCGAGATGGCCGACGGTCGCGCAGGAGCCCCCGCCCCCGTACCCGACCTTGCTGAAGAAGGTGAGGTCACCGAAGCCGACCGCCTTCGCGAGCTCCACCTCGTCGGTCTCCTCCATGGTGAAGGAGGCCAGCGCGTCGACCTCGCCCGGGGCGATGCCGGCGTCGTCGAGGGCGGCGAGGACCGCACGGCAGGCGAGGGTTCTCTCGTCCTCGGGAAGGTTCTTGGCGAAGGGCGTCTGGCCTATGCCGACGATGGCGGTGGCGTCCTTGAGTCCTGTCATGGGGCACCTCCGCGGGGCTGTCCTCCGGGCTGACAGTGCGTCAGGCTACAGCTAATCTGACGGGTAGTCAGCTACTGGGTTCTGGAGGCTGGTTGTGCGCGGAGACGAGGAATGGGGCAGCGTTCCGGGTCTGGTCCGGTCGGCGGCGGAGCGGTACGCGGACGTGGAGGCCGTGGTGGAGGGCCGTACCCGAGTGACGTACGCCGAACTGGGCGTCCGCGTGGAGCGCGCGGCGGCGGCGTGCGTGGCGAACGGGGTGGAGGCGGGCGACCGGGTCGCGATCTGGGCCCCCAACTCCCTGGACTGGATGGTGTCGGCGCTGGGCGCGGTGTCGGCCGGCGCGGTCCTGGTCCCGCTGAACACCCGGTTCAAGGGGACGGAGGCGGCGGACGTGCTGCGCCGCAGCGGGGCGCGGCTGCTGTTCGTGACGGGGACCTTCCTGGGGACGTCGTACGTGGCGTCGCTGCGGCGGGCGTTGGCGGAAGGGCCGGGGTTGCCGTCCTTGGCCCAGGTGGTGGTCCTGTCGGACGACGCCCCGGCGGACTACTGGACCTGGAAGGACTTCCTGGCGAGCGGGGAGGGCGTGGGCGAGGCGGAGGTACGGGCCCGGGCGGCCTCGGTACGCGGTTCGTGGCCCTCGGACATCGTCTTCACCTCGGGTACCACGGGCCGCCCGAAGGGCGCGGTGATCACCCATGCCCAGACCCTGCGGGCCTACGAGGTGTGGAGCGACCTGGCGGGCCTGCGCCGGGGCGACCGCTATCTGATCGTGAACCCCTTCTTCCACACCTTCGGCTACAAGGCCGGCGTGATCGCCTGTCTGATGCGGGGCGCGACGATGATCCCCCAGCCGGTGTTCAACGTGGACACGGCCCTGGCGAACATCGCCGCGGAGCGCGTGTCGGTCCTCCCGGGCCCGCCGACCCTCCACCAGTCCCTCCTGGACCACCCCTCCCGCGCCGCGTACGACCTCTCGGCCCTGCGCCTGGTGGTCACCGGCGCGGCGGTGGTCCCCCTCACCCTCGTGGAGCGGCTGCGGACCGAACTGGGCGTGGAGACGGTCCTGACGGCGTACGGCCTGTCGGAGGCGAGCGGCGTGGTGACGATGTGCCGCCGCGGCGACGAGCCGGCCGTGATCGCGTCGACGTCGGGCCGGGCGATCCCGGGCACCGAGGTACGGGTGGTGTCCCCCGTGGGCCGGGCGGTGGCGCCCGGCGTTCCGGGCGAGGTGCTGGTCCGGGGCTTCAACGTCATGCGGGGCTACTACGAGGACGAGACGGCGACGGCGGAGGTCCTGTCCCCGGACGGCTGGCTGCGAACCGGCGACGTGGGTGTCCTCGACAAGGCGGGCAACCTCCGCATCACCGACCGCCTCAAGGACATGTTCATCGTCGGCGGCTTCAACGCCTACCCCGCCGAGATAGAGCAACTCCTGGACCTGCACCCGGACGTCGCCGACGTGGCGGTCATCGGCGTCCCGGACCCCCGACTCGGCGAGGTCGGAAAGGCGTACGTGGTCCGCCGCCCGGGCGCGGTGACAACAGGCGACGACCTGATCGCATGGGCCCGCAGGGAGATGGCGAACTACAAGGTGCCGAGGTCGGTGGAGTTCGTGACGGAACTCCCGAGGAACGCGAGCGGGAAGGTGGTCAAGGGCGAGCTGCGGGGCTGATCGGCGGATCCGCCCGCCGCCAGATACCCCGGACGCGGCGAGAGGGCCGAGCGTCGGCTCGGCCCCCTCGTGCGGCCCCGGACACACCTCGGCCGCGACGGCTCCCCCTCCGCGCCGCCGCGGCCGATCCCCGTGCGGGAAAGAAGTGCGATCAGGCGGGCTCTTCCGTGACATGCGTGTTGTCCGGGGTGGCCACGACCTCTTCGTCCACGTCGGTGACGTGGGTGTTGAGCGGCTTGATCGGGCTGCTCGTCACGTGGGTGTTGAGCGGCTTGATCTCCTCGCTGCTGTCCACGTCGGTGACGTGGGTGTTGTCCGGCTTGACGACCGGGTCCTTCTCGGTGCTGCTCATGGTGCTGCCTCCCCTGGGGCGGATCATCGTGGAACTGAGGGCCCACCCGGTCACTCCCCCGTGGGTGCCCGGGTGGGCTACTCGGGCCGCTCACCCTAAACCGCGGGTGGTGCGGCCTTACCAGCGGTCCGTCTGCCCCCCGACGCGACGGATCGACAACCAGGAGACTGCCGGGTCGCGATAAACGAACGATGAACGCGCACCCTCACGCGGCGGCGACGGGGGTCAGAAGCCCCCGCACCTCGACCGCCTCCGGTGAGTCCAACCGCTCGTAGATCTCCAGTGCTTCGCGCCAGCAGACCTGCGCCCTGCCGGAGTGGCCGATGCCGTTCAGGGCCCGGCCGAGGACCGTGAGGACGTGCCCTCGGCGCCATTCGCCCCCGATACCCCTGAGGACGGTGAGCGCCATCTCGGCGTTGCTCGCGGCCAGGGCCGGTTTGCGCGCGTCCAGTTCGACCTCCGCCAGACGGCAGAGGGTCATCCCCTCCCACAGGCGCTGCCGGCTGTCGCGGAAGACGCGGAGCGCCTCCTCCAGTTGCTCGGAGGCCTCGGCGTGCTGTCCGGTCTTGCCGAGTGCCATGCCGAGGGCGTAACGACCGTTGGCCCCCCTCAGCGTGTGCCCCAACTCCTGGTAGATGTCGGTACCTTGACGGGCCAAGGCGACGGCCGTGTCGGCCCGCCCGGTGGCGAGGTGGAGGCGGGACAGGTTGCACAGCGGGCTGGCGGAACCCGCCACGTCACCGCAGCCGCGGAACTTGTCGATCGCCTGGCTGAAGTACCGTTCGGCCTCGCTGTGGCGGTTCTTGTAGAACGCGATGCTGCCGATGATGTTCGCCGCCCAGCAGGAGGGCAGCGGGTCGTCCGTGGCCTCGGCGAGCTGGATGGCCTCCTGGGCCTCCGGGTACGCCAGGTCGAACAGGCCGGAGAACAGCCGCGCGTTGCTCAGCACGACGGAGGCCCGGCCCTCGGCGCGTACGTCCCCCGCGGTGCGTGCCGCATCCCGCAGAGTCGTGGCGGACGCCTCGTACTCCTTCGAATGGGCACCCGACTCGGCAAGGTCGACGGAAGCCCACAGAAGGTCGATCGCGCGTCCCAGTGTCTTTCCCTGGGCCGACTGCCGTACGCAGGCCAGAAGCGGTACGGCCTCGGAGTACAGCCAGTCCCGGGCCGCCTGCCGGTCGGGGAACGCCAGGCCTGCCGGACCGGTCGGGTAGAGGTGGTCCACCAGCCGGTCCCCGGGCCGCTCGATCGCGTAGACCCCGGCAGCGGTCGCGAGATAGAAGTCCAGCAGCCGGGAGACCGCCGCCCCCCGTTCCTCCGGCGGCCACTCGTCCCGCTCCGCACAAGCACGCGCGTAGAGCCGCACCAGATCATGGAACCGGTACCGGCCCGGCGCCGCCGATTCCAGCAGGGACGTGTCGACCAGGGACTCCAGGAGGTCCTCGGTCTCCTCCACGCCCAGGTCCAGTACCGCGGCCGCCGCGGCGAGGGAGATGTCCGGGCCGTCGGCGAGGCCGAGCAGGCGGAAGGCGCGGGCCTGGGCGGGCTCCAGCTGGCCGTATCCGAGCTCGAAGGTCGCCTTGACCGCGAGGTCACCGGCCTGGAGCTCGTCCAGGCGCCGGCGTTCGTCCGCCAGCTTCGCCGCCAGGACGGACACCGTCCAGGTGCGGCGGGCCGCGAGGCGTGAGGCGGCGATGCGGATCGCCAGCGGCAGGAAGCCGCACGCCGCCACCACGTCCAGGGCGGCGTCCCGCTCGCTGCCCACCCGCTCCTCGCCCACGATCTTCGTGAAGAGGGCCAGCGCCTCGTCCGGCGACATCACGTCGAGGTCGACGAGGTGCGCCCCGGCGAGGTCCACCATCCGCATCCGGGAGGTCACCAGCGCCGCGCAGCCCTCCGTGCCGGGCAGCAGCGGACGTACCTGGGCCGCGTCCCGCGCGTTGTCCAGCAGCACCAGCACCCGGCGGCCGTCCAGGACCGAGCGGTACAGCGCCGCCCGCTCCTCCAGCGAGTCCGGGATCGCCGAGTCCGCCGTGCCCAGCGCCCGCAGGAACGAGCCCAGTACGGTCTCCGGCTCCGCCGCCCGGGATCCCGCGCCCTGGAGATCGACGTACAGCTGACCGTCGGGGAAGGCCCCGCGCGCCTGGTGTGCCACGTGCACCGCCAGGGTCGTCTTGCCCACGCCGCCGATGCCCGCCAGCGCCGATACGGCCATCACGCGGCCCTCCGCCGACGCCAGCACCTCGCCCAGTTCGGAGACGAAGGACGCTCGGCCGGTGAAGTCCGGCACCGTCGCCGGGAGTTGTGCGGGGCGGACCGGTGCGGCCGCCGGCTGCGGCTGCGGGGACGACGGTTCCGCGAGCCCCGGGTCGGCCTGGAGGATCCGCTGTTGCAGGTCACGGAGACCGGGGCGGGGGTCCACGCCCAGTTCGTCCGCGAGCAGGCGGCGGGTGTCGGCGTAGACCGCGAGTGCCTCCGCCTGGCGGCCGCTGCGGTAGAGGGCGAGCATGAGGAGTTCCCTCAGCCGCTCCCGCAGCGGGTGGGCCGCCGTCAGGGCCGTCAGCTCCGAGACCGCCTCCGCGTGGCAGCCCTGCTCCAGGTCCATGTCCAGGCGGGATTCCAGGAGTTGGAGTCGCCGTTCCTCCAGGCGCACCCGCTGCGAGGACGCGTACGGGCCCGGCACTCCCGCCAGTACCTCGCCGTCCCACAGGGCGAGCGCCCGGCCCAGCACCTCCCGCGCGTGGCACAGATCCCCGGCGCCGCGCGCCTTCTCCGCCTCCGTGGCCAGCTCCTGGGCCACCACGAGGTCCAGCGCGCCCTCGCCCAGCGAGCGGATCGCGTAGCCGCCCGACTCGCTCACCAGGACGTCGGGGTCCAGGACCTTGCGCAGCCGGGAGGCGTACGTCCGCAGCGCGGCCAGCGCCTGGGACGGTGACTCCTCGCCCCACAGGGCGTCGATCAGTTCGGCCGCCGTGGCCGTCCGGCCCTCCCGCAGCAACAGGGCGGCCAGCAGGGCCCGTTGCTGAGGGGAGCCCATGGGCAACGACTCCTCGCCGCGCCAGGCGCGGACCGGTCCGAGCACGCTGAAGCGCAGCGGCAGCTCCGGCTCCGCCGAGGAGTCGGGACGCCGCTGCTCAGGCACCCGCGGTACTCCGTCCATCGCCGTCCCCCTAGACACAGTGAGCAACCACGCCAGTTTGCCTTGTTCATGGCAGATGCGTCAGCTGTGGAGACCCCGATCACAGGGAGCCACGCGGGATATCACAAGCCCCTCACGTGGTCTTCGCACACTTCCGCACAGAAAGCGTCACGGTCGGGCGCTGTCACCGTAGCTGACGGGTCGTCAGATCGGCGCTACCGTGACCCCCATGACCGAGACCACGGACCCCACCCCGGCCCTTCCGTTGATCATCTCCGTCGACGACCACACCGTGGAGCCGGCGGACGTCTGGCAGAACCGGCTTCCGAAGAAGTACCTGGACACCGGGCCCCGCATCGTCCGCGCCCCGCTGAAGGAGATGACCTTCCTCGGTGGCCGCTTCAAGCCCGTGATGGGCGCCCCCGGCACCGACGGCCCGCTCGGCGACTGGTGGGTCTACGAGGACCTGCACCGGCCGCTCACCCGTCTCGACACCGCCGTCGGGTACAGCAGGGACGAGATCAAACTCGAAGTCATCACTTACGAGCAGATGCGGCAGGGGTCGTACGACGTCCCGTCCCGCCTCGCCGACATGGACGTCAACCACGTCCAGTCCGCCCTCTGCTTCCCGACCTTCCCCCGCTTCTGCGGCCAGACCTTCACCGAGGCCGCGGACCGTGAGCTGGGCCTGCTGTGCGTCCAGGCCTACAACGACTGGATGGTGGAGGAGTGGTGCGGGCCCGAGGCGCGGGGGCGGCTCATACCTCTGACCCTCATCCCGCTGTGGGACGCCGAGCTGGCCGCCGCGGAGGTACGGCGCAACGCGGCCCGCGGCGTCCAGGCCGTCGCCTTCTCCGAGATACCCCCGCACCTGGGCCTGCCCTCCGTCCACACCGACGCCTGGGACCCCTTCCTCGCCGCCTGCGCCGAGACCGGCACCGTCATAGCCATGCACATCGGCTCCTCCAGCCGTATGCCCTCCACCTCCGCCGACGCCCCGCCCGCCGTCGGCTCCACCATCACCTTCGCCAACTGCTGTTTCTCGATGGTCGACTGGCTGATGAGCGGGAAGTTCGAACGCTTCCCGGGGCTCAAGGTCATGTACGCCGAGGGGCAGATCGGCTGGATCCCCTACATCCTCGAACGCGCCGACGTGGTGTGGGAGGAGAACCGCGGCTGGGGCGGCGTCGCCGACAAGGTCCACCGGCCGCCGTCCGAGCTGTTCGCCGAGCACGTCTACGGCTGCTTCTTCGACGACGCCTTCGGTCTGAGGAACCTCGACGCCATCGGGGTCGGCAACGTCCTCTACGAGACCGACTACCCCCACTCCGACTCCACCTGGCCGAAGTCCCGCGAGGTCGGCGAGGCCCAGATGGGCCACCTCGCCCCCGATGTCGTCGAGCGGATCGTGCGCGGCAACGCCATCGACCTCCTCGGCCTCACCCCGGAGGGGCTGTGGGCGAAGTGACCGAGTACGGCATCCAGCTCCCCGTCCAGTCCCAGAGCACGATCTACGCCGAACCCTGGGAGGCCGCCGCCGGCCCCGCCGACCTCCTCGACATCGCCCGTGCCGCCGACCGCGCCGGCTTCGCCTACATCGCCACCTGCGACCACGTCGCCATCCCGCGCCGGCTCGCCCCCGCGATGAGCACGGTCTGGTACGACCCCGTGGCCACCCTCGCCTACCTCGCCGCCGCGACCGAGCGGGTACGACTGCTCAGTCATGTCGCCGTGGTCGGACTGCGCCACCCGCTGCTCACCGCCAAGCAGTACGCCACCCTCGACCATCTCAGCGGCGGCCGGCTGATCCTCGGGGTCGGGGCCGGGCATGTGCAGGAGGAGTTCGAGGCGCTCGGGGTCGACTTCCGGGAGCGGGGCGCGGTGCTCGACGAGTGCCTCGACGCCCTGCGTGCCTGCCTCGGGCCCGAGGAGTTCCCCGAACACCACGGCAAGCTCTACGACTTCGAGGGCCTGGGCCAACGCCCCCGGCCCGCCCAGCCGCACGTCCCCCTCTGGGTCGGCGGCTCCTCGCCCGCGGCCGTCCGGCGCGCGGCGCTCAAAGGCGACGGCTGGCTGCCGCAGGGCGACCCGCGGGACCGGCTGCCCGCACAGATCGCCCGTGTCCGGGAGCTGCGCCAGGAGAAACAAGGCCCCTTCACCATCGGCGCCATCGTCGAGCCCCTCTACGTCGGCCGGCCCACCTGGGAGGTCGGGCGCCGCACCCTCACCGGCACCCCCGAGCGGCTCGCCCAGTCGCTACGGGCGTACGGCGAGATGGGCGTCGACCAGATCCAGGTCCGCTTCCGCAGCCGCGGCAGCGCCGAACTCACCGACCAGATCGCCGCGTTCGGCACCGACGTGGCACCCCACCTCTGAGGAGTCACCGCATGGGCAAGCTGGACGGACGCGTCGTCATCGTCACCGGCGCGGCACGCGGACAGGGGGAGCAGGAGGCACGGCTCTTCAGAGCGGAAGGGGCCGAGGTCCTGGTCGCCGATGTGCTCGACGACCAGGGGGAGGCCCTCGCGAAGGAGATCGGAGCCTCGTACGTCCATCTCGACGTGGGCGAGGAGGAGCAGTGGCGGTCGGCCGTCACGGCCGCGAAGGACAGGTACGGCCATGTCGACGGACTCGTCAACAACGCCGGCATCCTGCGCTTCAACTCCCTCCTCGACACCCCCCTCGACGAGTTCATGCGGGTCGTCCAGGTGAACCAGGTCGGCTGCTTCCTCGGCATCAAGACCGTCGCCCCCGAGATGGCCGGCGGCGGGACCATCGTCAACACCGCCTCCTACACGGCGGTCACGGGGATGGCGGCCGTCGGCTCGTACGCCGCCACCAAGCACGCCATCCTCGGCCTCACCCGGGTCGCCGCGCTGGAGCTGGCGCGGCGCGGGATCCGCGTGAACGCCGTCTGTCCCGGGGCCATCGACACCGCCATGTCCAACCCCGCCTGGCTCGACCCCGGGGGCGACGCGGAGGAGACCTCGCGGGCGGTCGGGAAGCTCTACCGCAAGCTCGTGCCGCTGGGACGGATCGGCAAGCCGGAGGAGGTGGCGCGGCTCGCGCTCTTCCTGACCTCGGACGACTCCTCGTACATCACCGGGCAGCCCTTCGTGATCGACGGCGGATGGCTGGCCGGAGTCAGTCTCAGCTGACGGCCCATCAGCTATTGACGCTCCATGCGCCCGGTGGAACAGTCTGGGCAGTGAATCTGACGATGCGTCAGGTAACGACTCGTGGGGACGGTGAACCTCCTTGGAATTCGGGCTCTTTGTACAGGGATACGTGGGCAAACGCGCCGAGACCGACCCGCTGGCCGAGCACAAGGCGCTGATGGAGGAGACCGAGTACGTCATCCAGGCGGACAAGTCCGGGTTCAAGTACGCCTGGGCCTCCGAACACCACTTCCTGGAGGAGTACTCGCACCTCTCCGCGAACGATGTGTTCCTCGGGTATCTGGCGCACGCGACCGAGCGGATTCATCTGGGATCAGGCATCTTCAACCCCCTCGCCCAGGTCAACCACCCCGTGAAGGTCGCCGAGAAGGTCGCCATGCTCGACCATCTCACCGGCAACCGCTTCGAGTTCGGCAGCGGGCGGGGAGCCGGCTCGCACGAGATCCTCGGCTTCCTTCCCGGCATCACCGACATGAACTACACCAAGGAGATCTGGGAGGAGACCATCGCCGAGTTCCCCAAGATGTGGCTCCAGGACGAGTACGTCGGCTTCCAGGGCAAGCACTGGCAGCTGCCGCCGCGCAAGGTCCTGCCGAAGCCGTACGGGAAGTCGCACCCCGCGATGTGGTACGCCGCCGGGTCGCCGCCGTCGTACGGGATGGCGGCGCGCAAGGGGCTCGGGGTCCTCGGGTTCAGCATCCAGAAGGTGTCCGACATGGAGTGGGTGCTGGAGCAGTACAAGACGGCGATCGTGAACGCGGAGCCGATCGGGGACTTCGTCAACGACAACGTGATGGTGACGACGACGGCGATCTGCGCGCCGACCCACGCCGAGGCGATCGAGGTCGCCGTGAACGGTGGGCTGCACTATCTGCCCTCGCTCGTCTTCCGGTACCACGACACGTTCCCTCGTCCCGAGGGGTTCCCGGTGTGGCCCGAGACGTTGCCGGAGTACACCGCGGAGTTCGTGGAGCTGCTCATCGAGGAGGAGTTGCTGATCTGCGGGGATCCGGACGAGGTGCTCACGCAGTGCAAGCGGTGGGAGCAGGCGGGGGCGGATCAGTTGAGCTTCGGGTTGCCGGTGGGGGTGCCGAAGGAGGAGACGCTTCAGACGATTCGGCTCATCGGTGAGCATGTGATTCCGAAGATCGATACGGATCCTGTGCATCGGACGTCCCGGTTCCGGGCTGCGTCCTAGTCGCCGTTGCGGGGTGCGGGTTCGCTGTGGCTGGTCGCGCAGTTCCCCGCGCCCCTAGGCAGGTGGTCCCACCCCATACCAGGAGGTGAGCTCCGTGCTCGATCACGTCATCAAAGGTGCGGCCATCGTCGATGGGACGGGTGCGCCCTCGTACACCGCCGACGTCGGCATTCGTGACGGGCGTATCGCCGTCATCGGTCAGGTCACCGAAGAGGCCCGTTCCACCGAGGACGCCTCCGGGCTCGTCCTCGCCCCCGGCTTCGTCGATCCGCACACGCACTACGACGCCCAGCTGTTCTGGGACCCGTACGCGACCCCCTCCCTCAATCACGGTGTCACCACCGTCGCCGCCGGGAACTGCGGGTTCACCCTTGCCCCGTTGAAGCCGGAGGACGCCGACTACATCCGTCGGATGATGTCCAAGGTCGAGGGGATGTCCCTCGTGGCTCTGGAGGAAGGAGCGCCCTGGAGCTGGCGGTCCTTCGGGGAGTACCTGGACGCGCTGGAGGGGCGGATCGCCGTCAACGCCGGCTTCATGGTGGGGCACTGCGCGCTGCGCCGGTACGTCATGGGACCGGGCGCCATCGGCGGGCAGCCCACCGACCGGCAACTCGCTGACATGCTGAGCCTCTTCCACGAGGCCATGGACGCCGGCGCCTGGGGGCTGTCCACCACCCAGTCGTCCACGCACTCCGACGGGGACGGACAGCCCGTCGCGTCCCGGCACGCCGAACCCGCGGAGCTGCTCGCTCTCGCCAAGGCGGTCGGCGAGCACGAGGGGACGCAGATCGAGGCGATCGTCGCCGGGTGCCTCGACCAGTTCAGTGACGCCGAGATCGAGCTGTTCGTGGAGATGAGCGCGGCGGCGGGACGGCCCCTCAACTGGAACGTGCTGACCATCGACGCCTCCGTGCCCGAACGCGTGCCCCGGCAGCTGTTCGCCAGTGAGCAGGCGCGCAAGGCCGGCGGGCGGATCGTCGCGCTGACCATGCCGATCCTCACGCCGATGAACATGTCGCTGGGCACCTTCTGCGCGCTGAACCTCATCCCCGGATGGGGACCGATCCTCGGGCTGCCCGTGCCCGAGCGGATCGCCAAGCTCAGGGACCCGGACGTACGCGCCGAGATGCTCCGGCGCGCCGACTCCAAGGAGGCGGGCGTCTTCCGGCGGCTGGCCAATTTCGGGCGGTACGTCATCGGCGACACGTACAGCGAGGCGAACCGTGGGGTCAGCGGGCGGGTGGTCCGGGACATCGCCGCGGAACGCGGGCAGGACCCCTTCCACTGCCTGGTCGAGATCTGCGCCGCCGACGATCTGCGTACGGTCCTGTGGCCCATGCCCACCGACAACGACCCCGCGTCCTGGGCGCTGCGCGCCGAGACCTGGCAGCACGAGGACGTCATGCTCGGCGGGTCGGACGCCGGGGCGCATCTGGACCGGATGTGCGGGGCGCCGTACACCACCCGCTTCATCGGCGACTGTCTGCGCGGGCGGAAACTCGCCACCCTGGAGCAGGCGGTGAAGATGCTCACCGACGACCCGGCCCGGCTCTTCGGGCTCAGGGAGCGCGGCCGGATCCGGGAGGGTTTCCATGCGGACCTCGTGCTCTTCGACCCGGAGCGGATCGACGCGGGCACGGCCACCCTGGTGCACGACCTGCCGGGTGACAGTCCGCGGCTGGACTCGAAGGCGATCGGGATCCGGGCCGTGTGGGTCAACGGGGTCGAGGCGATCCGGGACGACGCGGTGAGCGGGGCCGTGCCCGGCAAGGTGCTGCGGTCGGGGCGGGACACCCGGACGGTGGCGACCAAGTGACCTCGAAGCAGCGGCTGTTCGTCGGCGGCGCGTGGACCGAGCCGGAGGGCGGGCACTACGAGGTCGTCGATCCGGCGACCGAGCGGACCGTCGGGTGGGCGCCGGAGGCCTCGCGGGATCAGGTGTACGCGGCCTGTGCCGCGGCCCGCGAGGCCTTCGGACCGTGGTCGCGTACCGCGCCCGAGGAACGGGCGGCGGTGCTCGCGCGGGCCGCCGACCTCATCCGGTCGCGGTTCCTGGAGTACGCCGAGCTCGCCCAGGCCGAGACCGGCGCCACGACCGGGACCGCGCGGGCGATGCAGGTCGGGGTCGCCGCCGCCCGTTTTCAGCGGTACGCGCGCGTGGAGCCCGCCGAGTGGGCGATCCCGCCGCAGATCAACGAGGCCGGGCCCATGGGAAAGGCGGGGGTGATGGGCGCGCTGGCCGTCCGCCAGGCCGTCGGGGTCGTCACCTGCATCACCTCGTACAACAACCCCTGGGCCAACCCGGCCGGCAAGATCGCCCCCGCCCTCGCCATGGGCAACACGGTCGTCGTGAAGCCCGCCCCGCAGGACCCGCTGTCGGTGTACCGGATGGCCGAGGCGCTGGAGGCGGCCGGGGTGCCGAGGGGGGTGCTCAATGTGGTGTCCGGCCGGTCGGCCGGGGTCGGGGAGGCCTCCGTCGACTCGCCCGACGTCGACATGGTCTCCTTCACCGGCTCCACCGCCGTCGGACAGCGCATCGGCGAGGTGTGCGGGCGCGACATGAAGCGCCAGCTGCTGGAGCTGGGCGGGAAGGGCGCGGCCCTCGTCTTCGACGACGCCGACATCGCCGCCGCCGTGGCCGGGATCGGCACCACCTTCTCCTTCTACAGCGGGCAGATCTGCACCGCGCCGACCCGCGTGCTGGTGCAGCGCGGGGTGTACCAGCGGCTCGTGGACGGGCTCGCCGCGTACGCCGGGCAGCTGAAGGTGGGGGACCCGCGGGCGGCGGACACCGTCGTCGGGCCGGTGATCTCCGCCGCGCACCGGGAACGGGTCGAGTCCTACGTCGACCTCGGGCGCAAGGAGGGCGCGGTGGTGGTCGCGGGGGGCGAGCGGCCGTCGTACGACACCGGCTTCTACGTCGCTCCCACGCTCCTCGCCGACTGCACGAGCGGGATGCGGGTGGTCCGGGAGGAGATCTTCGGGCCGGTCGTGTCCGTGGTGCCCTTCGACGAGGAGGAGGAAGGCATCGCGCTCGCCGCCGACTCCGACTACGGCCTCATCGACTACGTCTGGTCCGGGGACGTGGCCCGCGCCTTCCGCGTGGCACGGCGGCTGCGGGCCGGCGGGGTGGGGGTGAACACCGTCGGACGGAACATGGAGGCGCCGTTCGGGGGGTTCAAGAAGAGCGGGGTCGGGCGGGACGTCGGGTCGTACGCGCTGCACGCGTACAGCGAGGTGCAGGCGATCGTCTGGCCGGGGTGACCGAGGGACACGGGTCGGGCCACGCCGGTGCCCTGTTGGCCAGTCCGGTGCTGTCTCCCGGCGCCCGACTCGGGCACAGTCGTCCCATGGAGACCATGGTGCGGGTCAAGGACGGCGAGGTCTGGGCGGAGGACACCGGAGGGGACGGGGTCCCGGTGGTGCTGCTGCATCCCGGGATCGCGGACTCCCGGTGCTGGGAACCCGTGCTGCCGGGGCTCGCCGCCCGTCACCGGGTGATCCGCTACGACGCCCGGGGGTTCGGGCGTTCACCGAACCCGACCGCCTCCTACTCCCTCGCCGAGGATCTGCGGGCCGTGCTCGACCACTTCGGCGTGGGGCGCGCGGTGCTCGTCGGTACGAGCATGGGAGGGGTGACCGCGGTCAGCGGGGCGCTGAACGAGCCGTCGCGGGTGGCGGGGCTGGTGCTGCTGGTGCCGGGCATCACCGGCTACCCGGACCTGGAGGACCCCGAACTGACCGCCCGGATCGCCGAGTTGGCCACCGCGGGGAACATGGCCGGTCTGCTCGCGCTGTCCCTGGAGACCTGGGCCGCGGCCGGCACACCTCCCGACGCCGAGGCGGCGGAGTGGCTGCGGGCGGCGATCCCGGCCTGGTTCACGACGTACGGCCACCAGACCGAGGACCCTCCAGCCTTCCCGCGCCTCGGTGAACTGACCATGCCCTGCACCCTCCTCCTCGGCGAGAAGGACACGGCCAGGACGGTCCGCTGCAACGAGGCCATGGCCGCCGCGATCCCGGACTGCCACCTCGTACGCCTGCCGGACTGCGACCATCTGCCGACCCTGCGGGCGCCGGAGGTGGTGCGCGACCTGGTGCTGGAGCTGTGCGCCAAGCTCTAGTCGTCGGACGTTCGCCAATCCCTAGTCGTCCAGATCCACCCGCACCGTCAGCAGCCCCGACCCCATCGCCCAGACGGCCGTGCTGTTCATGCGCGGCAGACTCCGCAGCCGGGCGATCGGGTCGTCGTCGGGGAGGAGATGGGCCGTTCCGGTGTGCCAGCGGCCGTGCAGGCGGACCCGGACGCGCGGGTCGGCCTTGATGTTGCGGACGTACTGGGAGCGTTCGCCGAACTCCGAGACCAGCCAGAAGGAGCCCTCGATGCGGCGGCCGCCGACCGGGGTCCGGCGGGGGAGGCCGGAGGTGCGGCCGGTCGTCTCCAGGAGGGTCTGGAAGGGCAGGCGGCGCAGGACCGGGTTGCCGATCCGGCGCTGGAAGGCGGTCACGGCCCGGTACTTGCGTTCGTTGTGGCGGGGCATGGTTACTGAGTCTCCTGGAGATTCCGGTGGTGGGCCATGCGTGTGGTGACGTGGAACCTGTGGTGGCGGTTCGGTCCGTGGGCCGAGCGACAGAAGGCGATTCTCGCCGTTCTGCGGGAACTGCGGCCCGATGTGGTGGGGTTGCAGGAGGTGTGGTCCGACCGGCGGACCGGGGAGAACCTCGCCGCGTGGCTCGCCGAGGAGCTCGGCCTGCACTGGACCTGGGCCGCCTCGAACGCACCCGAGCGCTGGCAGCGACGCATCGGCGACCCGACGGTCGACATCGGCAACGCGGTACTGAGCCGCTGGCCGGTGCTGGAACAGGAGGTGCTCCGCCTCCCCGCCCCGCCCGACCTGGACGACGGCCGCCTCACCCTCTACACCCGGCTGGCCGCTCCAGACCACCCCGTCCCCTTCTTCACGACCCACCTCGCCTCCCCCCTCCACGCCTCGGCGGTACGCCGCGAACAGGTCACCGCCCTGGCCGAGTTCATCGCCACCCACCGCCACGGCACCGACTACCCACCCGTCGTGACCGGCGACTTCAACGCCTGGCCCGACTCCGACGAAATCCGCCTCTTCGCCGGCCTGCGGACCGCCCCCGCCATCCCCGGCCAGGTCTTCTTCGACACCTGGGAGTACACCGACCCGACCGCCCCCGCCCACCTGGGGCCCGGAGAACCCCTACGTCCACCCGGGCCTCGGCCCCGGCGGCCGCATCGACTACATCCACGTCGGCGCCCCGGCGGGACCGGCAGGGGAGGGCACGGTACTGGCGGTACGGCGGGCCGGGGACGGTCCGGTGGACGGGGTGTGGCCGTCGGATCACGCGGCGGTCGTCGCCGACCTCGCGCTCCGGCGACCCTGATCCTCGCGGGTCTAGTGGACGCGGCCCAGGAAGATCGGGTTCGAGAACGCCGCCAGCGCGCCCGGCAGGGGCCCCGCCGCCGCCTCGTGCCGCAGCTCCGCCCGCACGTACGCCGCGTAGGCGGGCGTGGTCCGCCACTCGACCACCCCCGAGCCCGCGACCGGCAGGGGCGCGCTGGTGAACAGCACGCCCTGGTCGGTCACGAACCGGACGGTGCAGCGGGGTGCGCCCGAGACCTCCAGGCGTACCGTCACCGGGGTGTCCGGGGCGGTCGCCAACCGTTCGCCGATACCGGCGTGTTCGCCCTTGGCACCGGTCGCCGTGAAAGCCAGGGACACGTTCTTCGACTCGGCGACGTACGACCGCCCCGCCCGGATTCCCTCCTGGATCGCCTCGCGGGAGAGGTCGTCGGCGAGGACCACCGTCTGCGGCGACCCCACGACGTCCGGGTCCCGGTGGGCGTCGCTGTTGCCCATGGCCGGGATCCAGTCCCGTCCCTCGCGCACGGACGCCACGAGCATGCCGTCCCAGTCGGCCAGCGCCACCTCGTCGTCGGGCGTGTAGGGGCCGTTCCAGACCTCGACCGCGTCCGCCTCGCCGAAGCCGAACTTCCAGTTGCAGCCGATGCAGGTGGCGTGCGGATGGGCGGGGACGACCAGCCCCCCGGCCTTGCGGATCTTGCGGGCGAAGCGGCCGAAGCGGTTGTCGCGGGCCCGGTAGCGCCAGTCGACGAAGGTGCCGGGGTCGGTGCCGAGGGCGACCACGTGGCCGTTCCTCGTGGTGACCTCCTCGCCCAGCAGGATCAGCAGGTCGTCGCCCGCCTCGGTGGCCCAATGGGCGTGTGCCGCATGGGTGTTGTGCTCCGAGGTGTTGATGAAGTCCAGGCCCGCCGCGCGGGCGAGGGCCGCGATCTCGGCCGGGGTGCGGCGGCCGTCGGAGTACCAGGAGTGCAGATGGCAGTCGCCCCGGTACCACGCACGGCCCCGGCCCTGCGCGCGGGAGGGCGGGTAGACCGGCTCGACGACGGTGCCCGGCTCGCCGTAGGTGAGCGTGATGGTGATCTCGTACGACAGCCCCTGCGGCGCCACCGTGTACGGACCGAGCGCGATGTGCCAGGTGCCCGCCCGCACCCGTCCCGGCAGATATCCCGGCGTCGCGTCGTCGGCGCGCAGGAAGAACTCGCTGCGGGCCCCTCCCGACCAGCCCCGGAAGCCCTTCCCGCCCAGTTCGGTGCCCCGCTCGTCGAAGATGCCGATGTCGAGCGCGTTGCCGGCCGTGCCTGCCGGGACGGCGGGGCGGTCGTAGGTGTAGGAGACCTTGATCTCCCTTACGCCGGACGGGACTTCGACCGGCACATAAACGAAGTCGGGGGACCCGGTGGGCAGGGTGCCCCGGATCGTCCTGGTCTCCTGGTCACCGTCGGCGGCCGCGGCGAAGGTCACGCTTCCCAACGTAAGCGCGGCGGCGGTTCCCGTCACGAGGAGTGTGCGTCTTCCGATGCTGTGGTGGAGCTCGTTGTCGTCACACATGCCTCAACTCTTCCGGACGTCTGTGAACTGCCGTGGAAAGACAGGGGAATTGAGGTGACTGAGAAATCCGACGGACAATGCCGACCAGTCGGTATGGACAGATGAGGGCCCTCCGGGTACAGATAGGTCATGCGTATCTCCGCGACGATCTTCCTCACCGACGAGACGATCACCCCGACCCGGCTCGCCCGTGAGCTGGAGCAGCGGGGGTTCGCCGGCCTGTATCTGCCCGAGCACACGCACATCCCGGTGGAGCGGGTGACGCCGTACCCGGCGGGCGGCGAGCTGCCGCCCGAGTACGGCCGCACCCTGGACCCCTTCGTCGCGCTCGGCCAGGCGGCGGCGGTGACCGAGCGGCTCGGTCTCGGCACCGGCATCACCCTGGTCGCCCAGCACGACCCGATCGACCTGGCCAAGCAGATCGCGACCGTCGACCACCTCTCCGGCGGCCGCCTCACCCTCGGCCTCGGCTTCGGCTGGAACGTCGAGGAGGCCGCCGACCACGGCGTCGCCTGGCGCACCCGGCGTGAGCTGGTCCGGGACCGGATGCGGCTGATGCACGCCCTGTGGGCGGACGAACCGACCGCCTACGAGGGCGAGTTCGGCAGCGTACGGGCCTCGCACGCCTACCCCAAGCCCGCCCAGAAGCCGCGCGGCCCGGTCGTCGGCCCCCGCACCCTCATCGGCGGCGCCGCCGGCCCCAAGCTGTTCGCGCACATCTGCGAGTACGCCGACGGGTGGCTGCCGATCGGCGGGCGCGGTCTGACGGAGTCGCTGCCGGTGCTGCGCGTCGCCTGGGCGGACGCGGGCCGCGACCCGGAGGCCCTCCAGATCGTGCCGTACGCGGTCTTCCCCAGTCCCGGCAAGCTCGCCCACTACGCGGACCTCGGCATCGAGGAGGTCGTGGTGCAGCTGCCGCCTGCGGGGGAGGCGGAGGTCCTGCGGCTACTCGACGACTACGCCCGCTTCCAGTGACACCCTGTAACGCCCGGGGGGAGGGGACGAATCGGGCGGCGCCTGCCAGGCCTGATCACCTCGCTCGTATGCTCGAAGGATGACGACTTCCGCGACTCCCGGAACCGGCCCGACCGAGAACTCCATGCGTCGCGCCCTCAAACGCGCCCGTGACGGCGTGGCCCTCGATGTGGCCGAGGCCGCGGTCCTTCTCCAGGCCCGCGGCACGGACCTCGACGATCTCACCGCCTCCGCCGCCCGCGTCCGTGACGTGGGCCTGGAGGCGGCGGGCCGCCCCGGCGTCATCACGTACTCGAAGAGCGTCTTCATCCCCCTGACCCGGCTGTGCCGGGACAAATGCCACTACTGCACGTTCGTGACCGTCCCCGGCAAGCTGCGCCGCGCCGGACACGGAATGTTCATGTCCCCCGACGAGGTGCTCGACATCGCCAGGCGCGGGGCCGCGCTGGGTTGCAAGGAAGCGTTGATCACCCTGGGCGACAAACCGGAGGATCGCTGGCCGGAGGCTCGGGAGTGGCTCGACGCGCACGGCTACGACGACACCATCGCCTACGTCCGTGCCATCTCCATCCGCATCCTGGAGGAGACGGGCCTGCTGCCCCACCTGAACCCCGGGGTGATGTCGTGGACGGACTTCCAGCGCCTGAAGCCGGTCGCGCCGTCGATGGGCATGATGCTGGAGACGACCGCTGAACGGCTCTGGTCGGAGCCGGGCGGCCCGCACTACGGCTCCCCCGACAAGGAACCGGCCGTCCGGCTGCGGGTGCTGGAGGACGCGGGCCGCTCGTCGGTCCCCTTCACCAGCGGCATCCTCATCGGCATCGGTGAGACGTACGAGGAGCGCGCGGAGTCGTTGTTCGCGCTGCGCCGCGTCTCCCGCTCCTACCACGGCATCCAGGAACTGATCATCCAGAACTTCCGCGCCAAGCCGGACACCGCGATGCGCGGCATGCCGGACGCGGAGCTGGACGAGCTGGTGGCGACCGTGGCCGTGGCCCGGCACATCATGGGCCCCTCGGCCTGTCTCCAGGCCCCGCCGAACCTGGTCGACTCCGAGTACGAACGTCTCATCGGCGCCGGCATCGACGACTGGGGCGGGGTCTCGCCGCTCACGATCGACCATGTGAACCCCGAACGCCCCTGGCCCCAGATCGAGGAGCTGGCCGAGCGCTCGGCCGCCGTCGGCTTCTCGTTGCGTGAACGCCTGTGCGTCTACCCGGAGTTCGTGGGCCGCGGCGAGCCGTGGCTGGACCCGCGGCTGCTGCCGCACGTACGGGCGCTGGCGGACCCGGAGACCGGCCTGGCGCTTCCCGACGCCGTCGTGGAGGGCCACCCGTGGCAGGAGCCGGAGGAGGTGTTCGTGTCGTCGGGCCGTACGGACCTCCACACCACCATCGACACCGAGGGCCGTACGTCCGACCGCCGTGACGACTTCGACGAGGTGTACGGCGACTGGGGCGCCCTGCGGGAGGCGGCGGCGCCCGGCATGGTCCCGGAACGGATCGACACGGACGTACGCCAGGCCCTGCGGGTGGCGGCCGACGACCCGACCCGTCTCACCGACGCGGAGGCGCTGGCGCTGCTGCACGCGGACGGTCCGGCGCTGGACGCGCTGTGCGGAGTGGCGGACGACGTCAGGAAGTCGGTGGTCGGCGACGACGTCACGTACATCGTCACGCGGAACATCAACTTCACCAACGTCTGCTACACGGGCTGCCGCTTCTGCGCGTTCGCGCAGCGCCGCACGGACGCGGACGCCTACACCCTGTCCCTGGACCAGGTCGCCGACCGCGCCCAGCAGGCGTGGGAGGTGGGCGCGGTGGAGGTCTGCATGCAGGGCGGCATCCACCCGGACCTGCCGGGGACGGCGTACTTCGACATCGCGAAGGCGGTGAAGGAACGGGTCCCGGGCATGCACGTCCACGCGTTCTCCCCGATGGAGGTGGTGAACGGCGCGACCCGCACCGGCATGTCGATCCGCGAGTGGCTGAGCGCGGCGAAGGAATCCGGCCTGGACTCGATCCCCGGCACCGCGGCCGAGATCCTGGACGACGAGGTCCGCTGGGTCCTGACCAAGGGCAAGCTGCCTACGGCGACATGGATCGAGGTGATCACGACGGCCCACGAGGTGGGCATCAGGTCGTCGTCGACGATGATGTACGGCCACGTGGACCAGCCGAGGCACTGGCTCGGCCACTTCCGCACCCTCGCCGGTATCCAGCAACGCACGGGCGGTTTCACGGAGTTCGTGACCCTTCCCTTCATCCACACCAACGCCCCGGTGTACCTGGCGGGCATCGCGCGCCCCGGCCCGTCCATGAGGGACAACAGGGCGGTCACGGCGATGGCGAGGCTGCTGCTGCACCCCTGGATCCCCAACATCCAGACCAGCTGGGTCAAGCTCGGCACGGAGGGCGCCGCGGAAATGCTGCGCTCGGGCGCGAACGACCTCGGCGGCACGCTGATGGAGGAGACCATCTCGCGCATGGCCGGCTCGTCGTACGGCTCCTACAAGTCGGTACGCGACCTGGTGGCGGTGGCGGAACTGGCGGGCCGCCCCGCCCGGCCGCGCACAACGCTGTACGGCGAGGTACCGGAGGAGCGACAGCGGGCGGCGACGGCGTCGGACGGGCATCTGCCGGAGCTGCTGCCGGTGCTGGACTGAGAGCGGGCGCCGTTCTGGGGGCGCGGGCTGGGCTGGGGCGCGGGCTCGGGGCTTGGGGCTTGGGCTGGGCCCCGGCCCAGGGGCTCCGGTCTCCGGGCCCCGGTCTCCGGCTCCGGTCTCCGGTCTCCGGCTCCGGGCCCCGGTCTCCGGCTCCGGTCTCCGGCTCCGGGCCCCGGTCTCCGGCGCCCGGGCCCCGGCCTCGGGACTCGGGCCGGGCTGACGAGGCGCGCGGGCTCGGGCCGGGCTGAGGGTGGGTGTGGGCTGGGCTTGGGGCGGGAGCCTGGATGGGTCGCAGTACGATGATCGGACCCCTGTTTGTCCGGAGGGGGCCGTAGCTGAGGAGATGCGTGCCGTGCCTGCCCCGAAGGTCTGGGTGACCGGTCTGACGGTGGGGGCGATAGCCGCCGTCGCGTTCCTCGCCGTCAAGGCGGACGAGGGCGCGAAGCCCACGGCCGCCGCCCCCCGCCCGAGCGCCTCCGCCTCCGCGCAGCCCTCGGCGTCCCCCACGAAGTCGACGGCCACCGCGGTACCGGACGACTCCGGCACCGGCCGCCGTATCGTCTACTCCCTCGCCGAGAAGAGGGTCTGGCTGGTCGACGCGAGCGACGCGACCCAGCGCACCTTCCCGGTCTGGCCGGGCACGGTCAGCCCCGACCCCGGCAGCTACAAGGTCGACGTCCGCCGCGACGCCACGACCGGCTCCGACGGCGTCCAGATCGAGCACATCATCTACTTCGCCAGCAAGTCGGGCCTGTCCATCGCCTTCTCCAACGCGGTGGACGGCGCGTCACCGCCGCCGGTCGCCTCGGGAGCACGGACGAGCGGCATCCGCATGGCAAAGGCGGACGGGTCGGCACTGTGGACGTTCGGCGAGACGGGAACGTCGGTAGTCGTCGTCGATTAGCCCCGCTCGCGGTGCGGGCTCCGTACCGTGGCCGGATGGACAGTTCCGTCGTCTTCAACGTCGCGACCACCGGCATCGCCGTCGTCGCCGTGGTGACCTCCGTCGTGTTCAGCGCACGGCAGGCCCGCATCGCGAACCACGCCAACCACATATCCGTGATGATCGACCTGCTCGCGGAGTTCCGGTCCGCCGAGTTCCACGAGCAGCACGACTACGTGACCATGCGCCTGGGCGCGGAGCAGGACCCGGAGGCCGGAGTCCGCGGGCTGCCCGACGAGGCCAAGTCGGCCTTCTACAGCGTCGTGTACTACTACCAGTCCTTCGCCAACCTCGCCGTCTTCGGACTCCTCGACGAATCCCTGCTGGTCACGGTCCTGCGCACCCGGATCGTCTCGGTCTGGCAGGCGGTCCGGCCGTTCGTGGAGCGGGAACGGGAACTGCGGGGCGAAGGAGGCGGCGGAACATACCTGTCGATCTTCGAGGAGCTGGCCCGGCTGGCGGCGGAGCTGCCGCCGCAGCACGCCCGCGAGCGGATGTCCGAGATCCGGCGCAGACGGTCGGGCCTCGGGCTGATGAGCTGAGGCCAGAATGGTGTCGGCGGACTTCCGGAACGAGGGGACGTACGGATGGTGCGGGCGCGGCCGTCGATGCAGGAACTGATCCGACAGCGCAGGCGGGCCGGGTTCGTGGGACGGAACGACGAACGGGCGGCCTTCCGCGCCAACCTCGAGATCCCCCCGGAGGACGAACGGCACCGGTTCCTTTTCCATGTGCACGGTAACGCGGGGGTCGGAAAGACCTTTCTGGTCCGCGAGTTGGAACAACTGGCCCGTGAGAAAGGCACCTTGACCGCATACGTCGACGAGAGTGCCGGGAGCGTGCCGGAGGCCCTCGCCGCGATATGTCAGCAACTTGCCGCTCAGGGAGCCCGGCTGAGGAAACTGGAGGACGCGCTCACCGCTCACCGGGAACGACGTCATGAGGCGGAGGCCGAGGTGGCCGCCTTGGAACCCACCCCCGAGGGCCCGTCTCCGCTGACCACGACGGCGGTCCGTCTCGGTGTGGCCGGCCTGGGCCTGATCCCCGGCGCCGGCCCCTTCGTCGGAGCCGTCGACTCCGCCCAACTGGCCGAAGGCGCGGCCCGGATCAAGACCCGCCTCAGCGCCCGCTTCCGCAACCAGGAGGACGTGCAGCTGGTTCTCGCACCGGAACGCGTTCTGACCCCGAAGTTCCTGGACGAGTTGGCGGACGTGGCCTCCACCGCACCCTGGCTGGTCCTCTTCTTCGACACCTACGAAAGCACCGGCACCTTCCTCGACAGCTGGCTCCATCAGCTCATGACCACCGACCGATACGGCGAACTCCCCGCCAACGTCATCGTCGTCACGGCCGGCCAATACCCCTTCGACACCGCCCGCTGGGGCGCCTTCGCCGACTTCATGACCGACGTGTCGCTCAGCCCGTTCACCGAGGCGGAGGCGCGGGGCCTGCTCGCGGAACGAGGGGTTGTGGCCGAGCCGGTCGTGGCCGAGGTACTACGCCTCACGGGTGGTCTGCCGGTACTCGTCTCCACCCTCGCAGAGTCCCGCCCGGACGACCCCGACGACGTGGGGGACCCCGGGGCGACCGCCGTGGAGCGATTCCTCAAATGGGAGCAGGATCCGGTACGGCGACGGGTGGCCCTGGAGTGCGCCCTGCCCCGCTTCCTGGACGCCGACGTGTTCCGTGCGGTCGTCCAGGACTGTGCGGAGGACGAGGCCAGGGCGTTGTACGACTGGCTGCGCGCGATGCCGTTCGTCAGTGAGCGGGGCGAACGGGCCCAGTACCACGACGTCGTACGCGCGCCGATGCTCCGCCTGGAGCGACGCCGCTCGCCGCGAGGGTGGGCGGAACGGCATGGGCGGCTCGCGGACGCCTTCGCCGGCTGGCGGGAGGAGCGGCGGGCGGATTCGGGCGACGACCCGTGGACGGACAAGCGGTGGCGGGAGCTGCGGCTGGCCGAGGCGTATCACCGGTTGTGCGCACGGGAGTCGGCCGCGCTGCCGGAGGTGCTCGGCGATGTGGTGCAGGCCTGCGTACAGGGCCTTGAGGAGGCTCGACGGTGGGCACGAGTGCTGACGGAGGCGGGGGAGGACACCCAAGCGGCAGTGCTGGGTCGCTGGGGGCGGGATCTGCTGGACGCGCTGGAGGAGCCGAACACAGCGGGTGCCCTGGGGCTGTTGCTCGACCGGGCGGAGTTCGACGACACCGGCCATCGAGCTTTCGTGCACGCCATCCGTGGTGCGGTCCTCCGGTCGAGCGGCGAACTCCGCGGTGCACTGCTGGAGTTCGACCGTGCCATCGCCCTTGACGGGGATCTGGCCCACGCCTACCACGGCCGGGGTATCGCCCGATCCCAGTCGGGCGAGTACGCGGCGGGGATGGCGGACCTGGACCGCGCCCATGCCCTGGAGCCCCACAACGCCAGGATTCTGGCGACTCGCGCGGATTGCCACCGGCTCGTCGGCCACTACGACGCGGCGCAGTGTGACGCGGACCGCGCGATAGAGCTGGACCGGACCCAGTACAACGCCTGGGCCACGAGGGGCGCGATCCGCGATGTCTTCAAGCAGTACGACCTCGCGCTCGCGGACCTCGACCAGGCCCTCGCCCTGAAACCCGGCTACGTCTGGGCCCTCGTGCACCGGGCACGGGTACGTCGGTCACGAGGCGAGCATGAGCTCCAACTGGCCGACCTCGACCGAGCTGTGGAGCTCTCTCCCGACATCGCCTGGGTCCTGTGCGAGCGTGGCGACGCGCTCGGCGCCGCGGGCCGTGAGGTGGACGCGCTCGCCGACTACCAGCGGGCCATCGACCTCGATGACACGTACGCCTCGGTGTACGCCAGCCGGGGCGCCCTGCATGCCCAACACGGTCGATACGAACCGGCGATGGCCGACCTGGACAAGGCGCTGCGCCTCCGTCCCGAGTACCAGTGGGCGTTGCTCCATCGCTGCAGGGCGCACCTCCGCCAGGGCCGCTACGACGATGCTCTCGTCGACGCGAACCGGGCGGTCGAGCTGGGTACGGGCTACCCGGGAGTTCTTCTGAACAGGGCCTATACGAACATGGCCGTCGGCCGGTTGGAGCAGGCGCAGCAGGATCTCGAAAGCTGTTTGACGTCAGGCGACGAACATCGGCGGTTGGCCCAAGTGCACCTGTGGAGCGGCCGGTTCGAAGAGGCGCTCACCGAGCTGGATGCGGCAGCCGCGCTCGGTGGCGACACGGCGAAAGAGGCAGACGTCCGGTGCAGCGTGTATCTGTACATGCGGGACTGGCCGAATGCTCGCCAAGTGGCGGAACGGCATCTCGCCCTCGACGAGGCCACTGGTCTGCTGAATCTGGCCCTGGCCGTGAGCGGGGGTGAGGGGCTGGCCGCCGCCCGGCCGTTGTGGGAAAGGCTCGCTCTCCTGGACCGGCCCGAGGACGGCGTCCTCCTGGCGGTCGCGCTCCGAGCCACCTCCTCCTCGTGGCCCGAACTGGACGACCACCTCCACCGCGCCCTCGTGGCTCCGCACGGTTGGCCCTACCTTGCGGCAGTGTCCGGGTGCCTGGACATCCTGCTGCACAGCGACGGGACTGACCGCGCCCGGCTGGAGCCCAGGCTGGAGCGGGTGGTCGCCGCGCGGGACGCGATGCGGGCGCGTTACGCGGAGTAGGGGCTGCCGGGTCCCGAGGATCCCGGGCCCGGTGAACGCCGCCGCGGAGGGACTGTCGGCTGCAAGACCGTATGGGCGGAACTGGCACCGGATCGCGGTGCGTCATGACCCGGTGGCCGCCGACGTCAAAAACCAAAGAACCGGGGAAAGAACCCAACCCACCCCTACCGTCCCCGGCGATCACTCTCCGGGGTGAATATGCCCAACTCGGCTGGCGCGGCGGGGTGGTGTGGTGCAGCGTCTGCGACAACAACTCCAGACATACTTCGGCCCTCGCGGGGACGGCAATCCCGCTGCGAGGGCCTGATCACCCAGGAAGAGACGCTTCCCGATGACTGACAAGCAGCCTAGCGCGCCCGCGCCCGCGAAGACCCGGCATTCCCACTCGGGTGTCATCCATGTGAATGAACCGCACACCGAGAACTTCACCGTGGTCGGCAATCACCTCGCCCAGCACCCCGACTTGTCGCTGATGGCGATCGGCCTCGCGGTACACATCCAGTCGCTGCCCGCCGGGGCGTCGATCGGGATCAAGACGCTGGCGGGGAAGTTCCCGGAAGGGGAGATCCGGATCGCCGCCGCGCTGCGGGAGCTGGAGGAACACGGATACCTCACGCGTGCCAGGGAGCGTCTTCAATCGGGGCAAGTGAGGACCCGGACGACCTCGTACAACAAGCCGCGGAGCGCGGCGCCCCCGATTCCAGAACTCACCGCGCCGAGGGCGTCCGAACCGAAGAAGACACCGGCCGCTGACCTCCTGACCCGCCTGCGCGCCTACGACTCCCGGCTACTGCTGTCCGAACGGGACGTACGGCGATTGGTGCCGGACGTGTCGGTGTGGCTGGAGCGTGGTGTACCCGCCACCGTCGTGGAGCAGGCCCTGACGAGCGGGCTCCCGCAGGATCCGATCAAGCGCCCGGCGGCCTTCCTCGCCCGCCGCCTCACCACACTCCTCCCCGCACCCCTCCCGATCGCGCCCCCGCCACCCCCTCGCGCCCTACGCCCGGACCCTCTCCAGACCTGTGACGGCTGCGAGCGCGCCTTCAGAGCCCCACAACCAGGCCGGTGCCGGGACTGCCGCCCGGCCGAAGCGGCGTGAACCCCTGGAGACGACCCCCATGACAAGCGCCGCCCAAGCACCACGCCACCGACTCCGCCGGTACCGTACGAGGACCGAGCCACCCGCACCGGAGGTCACCGTGAGCGCCCAGACCGATGGCCCGTACGGACCGCTGATCCCCATGCCCGAACTCACGCCGGACGCATTGCGGGCGGCGGTCACGCGGATCGCTCCGAGCCGGGTTCCAGCCCTCACGCAGCACCTGTTCGAAGCCACGACGAACGCCCAGCAGACGCAGAGCCTGGCCCCGTTGCGGGCTTTCGTGCACTCCTGGGCCGTCTTCGTGGCGATCGAGCGGCACCCGGAGCGCGCCGCCCGGTTGCGTGAGCTGGAGCGGCTAGTGGACGCAGGCGAGGAGGACCCGGCAGAGGCCATCTCCGAGATCCGCGCGATCCGGGAGGCGGCCGAGGCGGAGGCCGGACTGTGACGGACTGGGCCTGGGACTACAACCCGAGTGCCGAGTACGTCACGGGAGGGCTGCCGCCCGGAGTGGTGGCGGAGGTGGAGCGGATCGCCACCGAGTTGGCCGCGCTCGGACATGACTCGGTGAAGGTCGGCAGGCCGCTGGACAGGGAGGGCGGGTTGCGTGAGTTCGACATCCTCGGCGGCCGCGGTTTCATCAGCTTCCTGGCCGTGCCCCGCCACGAGTGCGTCTACGTCTGCAACGTCACCTGGTACGGCTGATACCTGACCACCCACGCCCATTCCCGACCACTCCGTGCACACCCCGCAAACCCATTCGCCCCCTGAACCGACCGTTCCCGGTCGATTACAGTGCTGAATCGTCGTGTACGCGGGCGGTGCCGCTGGGGAGGTCTTGGTGGGTGCGACAGCCGGGGCCATATGGGGCCGTGTCGAGCAGCAGGACTTTCGGAGCCGGGTGCGGGGGACGTTGCTCGGAGTCGCGGTCGGGGACGCGCTGGGGGCGCCCGTCGACCAGGTCGGTCTCGACGGGATCCGGGAGGCATACGGGGCTGAGGGCGTCGTCGATCTCGGTGCCGCCTACGGTCGACGCGGGGCCGTCACGCATCTCACCCAGCTCACGCTCTTCTCCGTCGACGGGCTCATACGGGCCCAGGTGCGCCGCGACATAGGGGCCTGGCATCCGCCGACCGATCTGCACCGGGCGTATCTGAGATGGGCCGCCACCCAGCGGGACTGGGGGCCCGACGAGCGGCGCAAGGATGACGGCTGGCTCGCGCGGGAGGAGTGGCTGTACGCCCGGCGGGATCCCGCCCGCTCCCTGATCGTCGGGTTCGGCGACGAGAACATGGGGACCCTGGAGGTGCCCAAGAACCCCGGCGAGGCCGGTGCCGAGGCCGCCGCGCGGTCCGCGCCCTTCGGGCTGCTCGTCGGCTGGGAGCCGCAGCTCGTCGCCCAGCTCGCGGTGGAGTGCGCCGCGCAGACCCACGGGCACCCGGTCGCGTACCTCTGCGCCGGGGCGTACGCCGTCATCGTGCACGCGCTCGCCCGCGGCGAGAGCCTCGACGGGGCCGTGCAGCGGGCGCTGGCGCTCCTGGCCGCCCGGCCGGGGCATCAGCCCGTCTCGGAGGCCTTGCAGCACGCGCTGGGCGCCGTACGGCAGGGCATGCCGACCCCGGAGCGGGTCGGGGAGCTCATGGGGCAGGGGACGGCCGAGGGGCTGCTCGCCGTCGCCGTGTACTGCGCCCTCGTCGGCGAGGACGTCCGGCACGGCCTCTGCCTCTCCGTCAACCACGACGGCCCCTCCGCCGCGGCCGGCGCCCTCACCGGCGGACTCCTCGGCGCCCTCCACGGCGAAACGGCCCTCCCCCCGGCCTGGCTGGCCGAGCTGGAGGGCCGTCCCACGCTGCTGGAACTGGCGGACGACTTCGCCATGGAGATGACCCAGGGCCCCGCCCTCCACGGCCCGGCGGGCTCGTCCCCGGGGTGGCTGGCCAGGTATCCGAGGGGCTGACGCCCGGCCCATGCCTTTCAGCCCGCCCGACGTTCGAGGACGAGACCGCGCCGTCCCGATCCCCCACCCACCCGTGCCTTTCAGCCCGTCCGGCGTTTGAGGACGAGGGCAGCCGTCCCGATCCCCCACCCGCCCGCGGGGGGCTGCGCCTCTCAACGCCGGTCCGTGCCTTTCAGCCCGTCCGGCGTTTGAGGACGAGGCCCTCAGGGGCCGATGGGGGTCTGGGGGCGGAGCCCCCAGGGACCGGGGTCGAAGGGGCAGCGCCCCTGGGGGATGGGACGGGTAGGGGCGGCGGGGGCGAGGAAACCCCACCCGCACCCCCACCGCCGCACCCGCGTTAGTCCTTCGTCCGGACCACCTCGTCCACCGGCCCCGCCGGCACCGGCACGGCCGCCGCGGCCGCCCCGTCCCCGTCCGTGTTGATCTTCTCGATGATCGCGAGCCGCTCCGGGGTGTCCTCCGGCTTCACGAAGCCGATGAGGACGTAGAGGATCAGCGACACCGCGAGCGGGATCGAGACCTGGTACTGGAGCGGGACGCCCCCGTCGACGTTCCAGTTGATCGGGTAGTTGACCAGCCAGAAGGTGAGCAGACCCATCGACCAGCTGGTGAGCGCGGCGGTGGGGCCGGAGCGGCGGAAGGGCCGCAGCAGGCCGAGCATCATCGGGATCGCCATCGGGCCCATCAGACCGGCCACCCACTTGATGACGACGGTGATGATGTCCTTGAACGCGGGGGAGTTGACCTGGGTGGCCGCCGCCATCGACAGGCCCAGGAAGACGACGGTCGTGATGCGGGCGACCTTCAGCCCCTGACCCTCGCTCCACGCCCGCGCCCTGCGCCACACCACCGGCGCGCAGTCCCGGGTGAACACCGCGGCGATGGCGTTGGCGTCGGAGGAGCACATCGCCATGGTGTGGGAGAAGAAGCCGACGATCACCAGGCCCAACAGGCCGTGCGGCAGCAGCTGTTCGGTCATCAGGCCGTACGAATCGGAGCCGTCCGGCTTCTGGGATTCCACCAGCAGCGGGGACATCCACATCGGGAAGAACAGGACCACCGGCCACACCAGCCACAGGATCGCGGACAGGCGTGCCGAGCGCTCGGCCTCGTACGCGTTGGCCGTGGCCATGTAGCGCTGGGCCTGGTTGAGCATGCCGCCGTTGTACTCGAAGAGCTTGATGAAGAGGAACGCGAGGAGGAAGACCGTGCCGTACGGCCCGACCAGCGGCTCGCCGTGGCCTTCGAGCTCCGGACGGTCCCAGGCCTCGAAGAAGCCGATGCCCTTGTCGTTGAGTTCGGCGACGACCGCGACGAACATCGCGACACCGGCGAGGAGCTGGATGACGAACTGGCCGAGCTCGGTCAGCGCGTCCGCCCACAGGCCGCCGATCGTGCAGTAGACGGCGGTGATCGTGCCGGTGATGAGGATGCCCTGGTTGAGCGAGATGCCGGTGAAGACCGACAACAGGGTGGCGATCGCCGCCCACTTGGCGCCCACGTCCACGATCTTCAGCAGCATGCCGGACCAGGCCAGCGCCTGCTGGGTCTTCAGGTCGTAGCGGTTCTTCAGATACTCCAGCGGGGAGGCCACATGGAGCCGTGAGCGCAGCCGGTTGATGCGCGGCGCGAACAGCTTCGAACCGATCGCGATACCGAGGGCGATGGGGAAGGACCACGTCACGAAGGACGTGACGCCGTAGGTGTAGGCGATGCCCGCGTAGCCCGTGAACATCACCGCGCTGTAGCCCGACATGTGGTGCGAGATGCCGGAGAGCCACCAGGGCATCTTGCCGCCGGCCGTGAAGAAGTCGCTGACATTGTCCACGCGCTTGTGCGACCACACGCCGATCGCGACCATCACGCCGAAATAGCCGATCAGTACGGCCCAGTCGAGACCGTTCATGTGCGCCCTCCCAGGGTCAGCCCGGCGCTCATCGTGGGCGCTGTCGCGTGAACACGACAAGTGAGCGTAAGGTCAAAGGGAGGTAAAAGTATTCGACATGATGGCCTTGGTTCACCTATATGAACTCAACGCATCAGCTCCCCGGCGTTGACCAGCAGTGATTGTCCGGTGATCGCCCGCGCCCGATCCGACGCCAGGAACACCGCCGCGTCCGCCACATCCCCGTCCGTGGCCAGCTCGGGCAGGGCCATCCGCTCGGTGAGCCTTCCCAGCACCTCGGACTCCTCGACCCCTTCCGTGTGCGCGGTGAACTGGACGTACGCCTGCACCGGCGGTCCCCACATCCAGCCCGGCAGCACGGTGTTGACCCGGATCCGGTGCGGCCCGAGCTCCCGTGCGAGGGAGTACATGGCGCTCGTCAGCGCCCCCTTGGAGGCCGCGTACGCCGCCTGCCGCACCTGCGAGGGGGCGGCCACGGACGACTGCGTCCCGATGAAGACGACCGAGCCGCCGCACGTCTTCAGCGCCGGCAGACACGCCCGCGTCATCCGCAGCGACCCCAGCAGATTCACGTCGATCACCGACTGCCAGGTGGCGAAGTCCGCGTCCTCCACACCGCCGAAGTAGCTGTCCCAGGCGGCCACATGGACCACCGCGTCGATCCGCCCGAACCGCTCGCTCGCCAACTCCGCGAGCGCCACGCACTGTCGCTCGTCGGTGATGTCGGTGGGCCGGTACGCCGTGTGCGCCCCGTCCGGATCGATCTCGGCGGCGCTCTTGGCGAGGTTGGCCTCGGTGCGCGCCCCGAGCACGGCGTTCCCGCCGTCGCGTACGACGGCCGCGGCGACCTGGTGACCGAGCCCGGCGCCGACACCCGACACGACCACCGTCTTGCCTGTGAGCAGTGGCATGAGACCCCTCCCTGAATCCGCTGATTCACGACCCTGGCGCTATATCTGACGGGGCGTCAGAGTATGGGCGAGCCACCCAGGAAGGGGAAGGGAATGAGCCAAGAGACCCGCAGTCAGACGTACGCCGAACTGGCCGCCGTGGGCCCGTACGGAGTCCGCCCCGGCCATGCGCTCATCACCATGGTCGAGCCGCATCCGGGCCACGAGTACGCGTACAACCGCTGGTACGAGGACGACCACTACTACGCCGGCGCGATGGCGATGCCCTGGATGTACGCCGGGCGCCGCTGGGTCGCCACCCGGGACCTCCAACTCCTGCGCTACCCCGAGAAGTCGGCGATCGCCCAGCCGGTCACCGCCGGGTGCTACATCTCGACGTACTGGATCACCGACGGCCGCTACGACGACCACATGAAGTGGACCGTCGGCATCAACAAGCGCCTCAACCGGGACGCCCGGGTCTACCAGGACCGGACGCATGTCTTCACCGCGTTCCAGGACCACGAGGTCACGGTCTACCGGGACGGGGCGGCCGGGCCCCGCGACTTCCACGCCCTCGACCACCCGTACAAGGGCCTGGTCGTCGAGGTGATCGACGCCGAGTCGGCCGCGCGGCGCGCGGAGTTGCTGGAGTGGCTGCGGTCCCGGCAGCTGCCGAAGCGGATCGCGGGGTCACCGGCGGCGATGGTGACGGTCTTCCGGCCGACGCCGCTGCCGGGGGACCGGATGACGTATGTGAAGCAGGTCGAGGGCGTCGACACCCGGCTGACACTGCTGTGGTTCCTGGAGGCCGATCCGCGGGAGTGCTGGGAGGAGTACTTCACGGGACTGGAGAAGCCGGTGGAGGAGGCCGGCCTGGGAAGGGTGGAGTTGGTGGCGCCGTTCATCCCGACCGTGCCCGGGACGGACACCTACGTGGACCGCCTCCGGTAGGTCCGACAGGCCTGGGTCGGGACACAAGCCGAGCCCCCTCGGCAAGGACGGCGAGCTGGACGAGAGGGCTCTTCGGTGATGCTTGTGTAGTTGTGTGGTGCTGCTCGATCACTCGATCAATTACGCCTTGACCGAGCCGACGAAGGCGTTCCACGCGTCCGCGGGGAAGGCCAGCGTAGGGCCGTTCTGGATCTTCGAGTCCCGGACGGCCATCGCCGACACGACAGGGGACTTGATCTCGACGCACGCGCCATTGCCCTGGGAGTACGAAGACTTGACCCACTTGTCCGCGGCGCCCTGCTTGATTGCCATTTTCGCTCCGATAGCCAGTTGCTGAGTTGCTGTCGCCGTGGCGTGCGTTTGTCTCCGTCTGCACGGCACGGGTTTGCGCCAACGTTGTTATCCGATGGCGTGATCGACGCTACTCGCCAACATCGGGGAGCGGAGGAAGTATTCACCCGGGCGGGTGGCATATTCCATGGGGGTCTTCCGCTGCGACCGGGCGAAGGTGTACCTTGCGGCGCTTCGCCTTACAGAGTGGGTCAGCGTGCGTAGTCCTTCGCGATGCCTGAGATGAATTCCCTGCTTTGGTCCACGTTCAGGGCCTGTGCCCGCAGATGTTCGTACATGACGCTGTACTTCTGTACGTCCTGCGCCTTCTCCAGGTACAGGTCGCTCGTCACGCCCTCGATGTAGACCACGCTGGAATCGGCGGCGTCGGGGAACTCCAGGATCGCGTACTGCCCGCTCACCCCGGGATGCGCACCCATCGTGAAGGGGATCAGCTGCACCGTCACGTGCGGCAGTTGGGACATCTCGATCAGATGCTCCAACTGCTCGATCATCACCTGCCGGTTGCCGACCTCGCGGCGCAGCGCCGCCTCGTCCAGGACGGCCCAGAGCCGGAGCGGGTTGTCGGTGGCAGAGATACGTTCCTGTCGGCGCAGCCGCACCTGGACACGCTTGTCGATGTCGGTGGGCGTCGCCTCGGGCAGCGCGCCGGAGATGAGGGACTCGGCGTAGGTGCGGGTCTGCAGGAGACCGGGGACGACCTGGGGGTCGTAGACACGCAGACTCGCCGCGTCCGTCTCCAGGCCGATGTAGACGCTGTAGGGGATGTCGCCGAAGGAGTGCCACCAACCCTGCTGGCGGCTGTCCTTGGCCATCTGCATCAGGGAGTCGACGATCCGGACGTCCTCGACCTCGTACACTCCGCACAGGTCGCGGACGTCGCGCTGGCTGATACTGCGCCGGCCGTTCTCCAGCCGGCTGATCTTCGACTGCGACACCAGAAGCCGTTCGGCCACCTCTTCGGCCGTCATGCCCTTGAGTTCACGGAGCCGGCGCAACTCCTGGCCGAGCCGGCGTCGCCTGACGGTGGGATTGACATTGGACGCCACGGGACGTGCACCTCCGGCTGCGTGCCTTCGAAAATTGCCACTTTGCGTATCTGCTGTTGAGCAGACTGCCACCAAGGTGGTTTCTACCGCTGGGAAACGGTGGATATGCGCTGGGTACACGCCAGATCGCCATGATCACAGGGCAGTTGGCGCCCCGCGGGCGCGATCCGGCCATGACCCGGGGGCACAAAAAAGGCCGCGCGGGACGGCAGGACCGTGGTGTCGTCTCGGACACACGGTCCCGCCGCCCCGCGCGGACCAGCGGCTCCCGATACCGGGTCTGGGGTACGCCGGAGGTGCGTGTGGTGCGTGGTGCGGTCTCCGTCGGACGTGTCGTGGGACTGCGGCTCAGTGAGCCACGACACGCGCCATGGAACCGCGGCGCGGTTGCACCGGAACGCCGCGGGCGGGCTCCGGTGCCTGCCTGGCACCTGGTCCGGCCGGACGGCCGGTCGGGGCCGGGCTACGGCGTGGCTGTGCGGCCACACCGTTCTGGACGTCCATCACGGCGTGCGCGACGAGACCGCCCATGGGGTCGTGCCTGATCAGATCCCGCAGCCGGGAGCGGGACGAACGTCCCTCGTTACCCGGATACAGGTGCTTGCCGAGGCCGACCGCGTGCGCCAGGGCGGCGAGCGCCGCGGTCCGCGGGTCCGGCGGTACGCCGGTGCGGATCGCGGAGTCCAGTCGGGCTCTGATCTCCCGGCTGATCTCGGTCTGACTCGCCTGGTAGCGAGTCGTCGGCAGTACTCCGCACATCTGGCCCGCCACGGCATGCACCATGCCGCACCGCTCCAGATGCGAGAGGTAGGTCTGGCGAAGCCCAAGGCGCGGCCCGCCGATCCAGTTGACCGCCCGGACCGGAGCGCCACGCCTTCGCAGCAACTCCAACGCGCAGTCGAGTGTCGGATCTCCAGTCGGCCGTGGGGACACCACGGCGATACGATCCCCGTCTGGGGCTATCCGTCCGGCCAGCGCCAGCTCCACTAGCTGTGCTCCGGCCAGACCAAGGTCGAGCGACTGCGGCTGTGCGGTGGTACCCGTGGCCGGGTCCAGCGCCAGCAGCAGAAGCTCCTCCGGAAGTGTTCTGCGGCTCCTGCCCATCCATGCCTCCCCGCGTGGATGAAAGACAGGGTGACCCCTCTCACATTGGTCTGTCGAGGGTGCGTGACCTGTTTGTAGTGGAACCGGTAGGTATGTCGTTCTCGTCTACCGCAGGAGCCAAGCCCTCACACAGGACACTGGTACATGGTTCGGACACTGCGGGGGAGCGGTGTCAGGGCGAGGCGATCCAGGCGGGTTCACGTTTTAGGAGGCATCGGTGGCGGGCGAGTCCCCCGACAGGTCGAAGCAGCGCGAGTCGTCGGCAGAACCGACGTCGGGGAGCGCGAATCCGGTTCCCGAAGCCCGGGGTGAGGTGCGCGACCCCCGCCTGGCGGTGGCCCGCGACACCGAGCCGCCCGCGGCCCGCGGTGGCGTGGACACGGCGACGCGGGTCTTCTCGGCCCGGGACGTGGCGAAGGCACGGGCCGCGGCGCGGGGCGAAACCGACGACGAGGTGAATCCGACCGGGACCGAGGAGGCTCCCGGCACGCCGCCCGCCGGCACCGAGGACGCCACGGCGCCCGAGGGCCCCCAGGACGCCGTGAATCCCGACGAGCGGACGCCCGCCGCGGCCGAGGAGGTCGAGGACGCCACGGCCGCTGCCGAGACCCCGGAGGCGCCCGAGGACGCGGTGCCCGAGGATGTCCGGGATGCCGAGCCGTCCGATGCGGCCGAGGACGCCAAGCCGGCATCTGCCGGGGCCGAGGGCGGCCGCGAGGCCGCGAAGGCCGGTGCTGGAGGTTCGGAGGCGCCCGAGGACGCCGCGGAGGACGACTCGGCGGCGGAGGACGTCCAGGACGCCAAGCCGACCGACGCCGCCGAGGATTCGCGGGACGCGGACGCTTCGGAGGCAACCGGCGAGCAGGCTTCTGCCGGGGCAGAGGACGCCGATGGCGCCGAGACCGGGGCCGAGGCCTCGGAGGCGCCCGAGGACGCGGTGCCCACCGAGGACGTCCGGGACGCCGAGCCGGCCGACGCTGCCGGGGACGTCCAGGACGCCAAGCCCACCGACGGTGCTCAGGGTGGCGAAGGCGACGCGAGGTTGCGTGCTGCCGTGGCCGCCTGGGTGCGGTCCGGGGATTCTCCGGCTGCCGCGGACGCCGACGCCGCACCCGAGGCGGATGGCGACGCCGACGAGGACGCCGACGAATCTGCCGAGGCGGCCGCCGCGGCGGACCCCCGCGCGACCCCTGGCGATTCCGTGGACGCCCGTGGCGCCCGCGACGCCCGTGGCGCCCGCGACGCCCGTGGCGCCCGCGAAGGCTCCGGGAAGGCCGCGCAGGCGCCCCGTGAGCCCGGGAAGACGGTCGGCGAGCCCGCCGCCCCCGCGCCGCGGGCCGCCGACGGCGAGGACGCCCCACAGGGGCCACCCGCGGCCGACGACGAGAGCCGCACGGGTGGTGCGGGTGGGAACACGAAGGCCGAAGGCGAAGCCGAGGCCCGTGTGGACCAGCCCACCACCATGCTCAAACTGCCCAGCAAGTTCGTCGCCCTCAAGCCCGACGTCACCACCGCCATCCCCCAGATCGGCCCCGAGCGCACCACCCAGCAGCCCCTCCCGCCCAAGCCCCCGCTGGACCTGCTGGCCGAGCTCACCAACACCCCGCCGCCCCCGCAGACCCCCCTGCGGACCACCTTCCGCCGGGTCAAGATCTGGACCCCCCTCGTCCTGCTCCTCGCGGTCGTCTTCGCGGTCGCACAGGCAATGCGCCCCCTCCCCACCCCCACCCTCGAACTCACCGCGAAGGACACCTACTCCTTCGACGGCGGCAAGGTCGACATCCCGTGGCCCACCGAGGGCCAGGCCGCCCTCGACGTCCAGGGCATCGGCAGCTTCGGCTCCTCCGGCGACCAGAAGCCCGTCCCGATCGCCAGCGTCGCCAAGGTCATGACGGCGTACGTCATCCTCCGCGACCACCCGCTGAAGAGCGGCGCCGAGGGCCCGAAGATCAAGATCGACCAGACCGCCGAGAAGCAGTCCCAGGCCGGTCAGGAATCGACCGTGAACGTGACGGCCGGTGACTCGATCAGCCAGCGCGAGGCCCTGGAGAGCATCCTCATCGCATCCGCGAACAACGTGGCGAGGCTCCTCGCCCGCTGGGACGCCGGCTCGGAGAAGGCGTTCGTCGAGAAGATGAACGCCGCCGCCGAGGACCTCGGGATGACGAACACGACGTACACCGACCCCTCCGGCCTGAACAACACCACCGTGTCCACCGCCGTGGACCAGGTGAAGCTGGGCAAGAAGGCGATGGAGTACCCGGCCTTCCGCGAGGTCGCCGCGATGATGTCGTACGACGACTACAAGGGCGTCAACCACCCCAACTGGAACCAGATCGTCGGCAAGAACAACGTCGTCGGCATCAAGACCGGCACCACCACCTCCGCCCTCGGCAACCTCCTCTTCGCGGCGAAGAAGGAGGTAAACGGAGAGACCCGCACCATCGTCGGAGCCGTCGTCCGCCAGCCCGCCGGCGGTGTGGACAACACCATCCTCAGCGCCGCCCTCACCGGCGGCGACAAGCTGATCCGGGCCGCCCAGGGCGCGCTGGAGTCCGCGACCATCCTCAAGAAGGGCGATGTCGTCGGATACGTCGACGACGGCCTCGGCGGCAAGACCCCCGTCGTCGCCACCAAGGACGTCACTGCCGTCGGCTGGTCCGGGCTCACCGTCAAGCTGACGTTCGCCGCCGACGACGTACCGCACACCGCGAAGGCCGGCACCAAGGTCGGCACGCTCACCGTGGGTGACGCCTCCGCCGGTGCGGTGAAGGTACCGGTCGCGCTCCAGAACGACCTCGTCGAGCCGGGCTTCACGGACAAGCTGACGCGCGTCAGCTGACGCGTAGAGCGGCTCGTACGGCAAAAGTGGAGCGAAGATCCTGTATGCACCCCGTCGACCGAGTACCCGTCAGGGCGCCCGTCGGCGGGGTGCGTGCTAGCGTCACGAATCGGGGCAGGTCGCCGCTCCCGGAGACACAGCCGTGAACATGGCCGGAACGGGACGGGGCCGAGAACAGAAGACGGGACACGGGGAGTGCCTGAAGGTGGCCACAGCCGAGCCGACACGCGCCGACGACGCCGATCCGGGCCCGGGAACCGGCCCGCGAATACGCGTGCCCGCGCCGCGTGACGGCGGGGAACGCACGAACAGTCCTGCGGAGAAGCAGCCGTCGGCCGCGCACTCCGCCTTCCTCGCTCTGCGTGAGCGCCTGCTGAGACACCCGGTCCTGTCCCTCACCGCGCTGTCCGGTGTGCTCCACGTCGTCTGGTTCTTCACCTTCGCCAACAGCGGCGGCGACCTGGCCGCCCAGGACGCCTGGGCCGAGTTCGTCGGCCGGCACCCGGACTCGGCGTACAACCTGGCCTGGTACGGCGGGATGCACCCGGTGTCGTACAGCGTGGTGTCGCCGTATCTGATGTCGGTGCTCGGTGTCCGTACGACGATGATGATCGCGGGGACGGTCTCCGCCGGGCTGCTCACGATGATCCTCATCCGCAGCCGCTCGGTGAAGAACCCGCTGTGGGCGGCGCTCGCCGGGGTCTTCGCGTTCCTGTGCAACGCCGCCTCGGGGCGGGTCACCTTCGGTCTGGGCACGGTGTTCGCGCTCGGCGCGGTCGCCGTCGTGTTCTGCTGGCCGTACCGCTGGCGCTACAAGCGCTGGGCGAAGGCGCTGTGCGCGGCCCCGCTGGCCGCGCTCGCCACGATGTCCTCGCCGGTGGCGGGACTGTTCGTGGGGCTGGTGGCCGCGGCGCTGTTCCTCCAGAAGCGGCGGCCGGGCGCGTGGGCGCTGGGGATCGCGCCGACCGCGGTGGTCGCGGTGTCGGCCTGGCTCTTCCCGTTCTCGGGCACGCAGCCGATGGGGTTCGGCTCGGTGATCCTGCCGTTCTCCTACGGCGTCCTCGTCTGCGCGCTCGTCCCCAAGGAGTGGAAGACGGTCCGGCTGACGGCGGCGGTGTACGCCCTCGGTGTCGTCCTCGTCTGGCTGATCAGCTCGCAGATCGGGACCAACATCTCGCGGCTGCCGATGCTGTTCGCGGGGGTCGCGCTGGTGGCGGCGCTGCCCTTCGCGGTGCCGCGCTCACGCAAGTGGTACGCGATCGTCCTGTCCATCGCCGTGTTCACCGGCTGGATCGGGTTCAAGTCGGTCGACGACGTCGTCCACACCACCCCGGCCGCCTCCTGGGCCCGCGAACTGGCGCCGCTCGTCAACGAACTCCAGGGGGTCGGCGCGGAGAAGGGCCGCGTCGAAGTCGTGCCCGCACGCTCCCACCGCGAGGCCTCCGCGCTCGCCCCGTACGTCAATCTGGCCCGCGGCTGGAACCGCCAGGCCGACATGGAACGCAACCCGCTCTTCTACGACGACACCCTCAACTCGGCGAACTACCACGAGTGGCTGGAGCGCTGGGCCGTGCACTTCGTGGTGCTGCCGAAGGATGCGCCCGACGGCGACGGCGGGGAGCGCGAGCGGGAGCTCGTGCAGCGCGGGATGCCGTACCTCAAGCAGGTCTGGGGCGACGCCAACTGGCAGCTGTTCGCGGTGACCGACCCGGCCCCGCTCGCCGAGCCCAACGCGGTCGTGGAGCGCGCCGAGCAGGGCGAGTGGACCCTCCAGGTGTCCAAGCCGGGCCGGATCCTCATCCGCATCCCCTACTCGCCGTGGCTGAGCATCGTCGACGCCGACGGCAAGAGCCTCAAGGGCCCCCAGGAGACGGAGGCGTCCAAGGACCGGCCCGACGGCGAGCCGAAGTCGTACGACAACGTCAACGGCTGTCTGACGGAGACGGAGGAGGACGTCCACGGCGACAAGTGGACGGAGCTGCTGGCACCGAAGGCCGGGACGTACCGGCTGGCGGCGCCCTATCAGCTGCCGCGGGGGACGCCGTGCCCCGACGAGCTGAAGTGAGGCCGGCTACCTGACGGGGAACGCCACGTCGCACACCGCGTCGTCCGGTCCCGCCGCGTCCCAGTCCGCGAAGTAGATCTCCCGGCAGGGTCCGGCCTGTTCCAGGCCCTGCGCGGTGATCCACTCCTCGACGGCCTCGAAGGCGGCCATGATCTGGGGATGGGCGACCTGCGCCTTGCTGATGCGGGTGTACGCGAACCGCTGGGCCGGGTCGACACGGACCCGCGTCTCCCAGGCCCGTCCGTGCTCCGCCGCCCACGCCCGTGCCGCGGCCTCGTCGGCGACCGGCACACAGGACTCGGCGGGGCCGTCGCTCTCCATGGAGACCTCGGAGTGGTAGACGACGAACGGCGCCGCCGTCACGCCCCCGCACTCCCGCGAGGCCGCCTCCAGACGCCCCAGCGACGCGCCGATCCAGGCCGGCAGCTCGTCCGCGAGCGTGTGCCGCTTCTGGGTGATCACCACCCGCTCCGGCAGCTGAACCGTCTCCACCACGAACTTCCCGTACATCTCGGAGCTCCTCCCCGACAGTCGTCCACGGAGGTACTCGGCGAGCGTCCGCTGCCCCGCCACCCGCGCCTCGACGTCCGCCCAGTACGCGGCCAGCGCGTCCGCGCCCGCGGCCCCGCCCGCCTCGACCACCTCGGCGATCCGGGCGAGCGGCATGTCGAGCTGCCGCAGCATCGCCACGAGCCGGGCGCGTTCGACCTGGCCGGCGCGGTAGTAGCGGTAGCCGCTGGCCTCGTCCACATGGGCCGGGGCCAGCAGGCCGAGCCGGTCGTACAGCCGCAGGGCCTTGGCCGACAGGCGGGCCCGCGCGGCGAACGCGCCGATGGTGAGCAGTTCGTCGGTCACCGGTTCATCCTCCGTCACCGGACGGCGACGTCCGCCCGGTGACCAGGAGGCTCAGCCCTGCCCCAGGGGCAAGGTCAACCGGCTCAACCGGCCAGCTGCGCCTCGACGGCGGCGACCAGCTCGTCCGACTCCGGCTCGGTCTGCGGCGAGAAACGGGCGACGACCGTGCCGTCGCGGCCGATGAGGAACTTCTCGAAGTTCCAGCGGATGTCCCCGCTGTGCCCCTCGGCGTCCGCGAAGCCGACGAGCCGCTCGTAGAGCGGGTGCCGGCCCTCGCCGTTCACCTCGACCTTCTCGGTCAGCGGGAAGGTCACGCCGTACGTCGCCGAGCAGAACTCCGCGATCTCCTCGGCGCTGCCGGGCTCCTGCCCGAGGAACTGGTTGCAGGGCACCCCGAGGACGGTGAAGCCGCGCTCGGCGTACCGCTCCTGGAGCTTCTCGAGCCCGTTGTACTGCGGGGTCAGCCCGCACTTGGAGGCCACGTTCACGACGAGGACGGCCTGGCCCGCGTACTGGGAGAGGTCGGCGGCGCCGCCCTGGAGGGAGTCGATGTCGACGGAGAGGGGGGAGGTGCTGTCAGCAGTGGTCATAACCGGATGCTAACTCCGGTAAGTGTCGGGCCGCCGTGAGGCCTCCACGAGCACACTCCCGGCCGCCGTCCGCTCGTACAGCACCGACCGCCCCGCCCGCCGCCGCTCCACCAGCCCCGCGTCCAGGAGCACCCGCAGATGCCGACCGACCGAGCCGAGACTCTGCCCGGTGACGGCGACCAACTGCGTCGTGCTCATGGGGGAGCCGAGCAGCATCAGCGTGCCCGCCCGCGCGGTGCCGATGAGCGCCCCGAGACCGGCCGGCACGGGCCGCCGGTCGTGGTCCTCGGCGAGCACCCCGGCACACGGGTAGACCACGGCGTACCGCTCCCGCCCCTCCCACGACACCCAGCCCCGCCCCGTCGTCACCGGGATGAAGGCCAGCTCCGCGCCGGAGGCGATCTCCCGCGGCGGATAGTCGTGCAGGTTGACCTGGAACCGGCTGCCACCGAGCCAGCGGGTCCAGGGCCGCAGCGAGTCCAGAACGGCGGCCCAGCCGCCCTGGCTCACCTGCGCGGTCCGTGCGACCACGTCGGCCTCCAGGACGCGCCGCCGACGCTCCCAGTACGGCCGTACGGTCTCCTCCCAGACGTACGTGAGGAGCGCGGTCGCCCGCTCGGGCAGGTCGTCCCGTTCCAGGAGCGCGGGGAGCGGTCCGGCGAGGGACACCCGGAGGTTGGCGCGGGCCGCTTCGGGGGCGGCCGCCCGCACCCGTGCCACCGTCTCCTCGAAGGTCTCCCCGGCGCACGGCGTGGGACAGATGAAGTCGGCGATCCACGACCTGAGCCCGGCGTCGACGAGCGGTCCCGCCACCGGGTCGGCCGCCAGGAGCGAGCGGTAGCCGGGCAGATGCGCGCGCAGCCAGGCCTCCTCGCCGGGGTGGGCGCCGGTGCCGGTGTGCAGCAGCCTCAGGCTCGCGAACGTCTCGGCGAACGGCGAGAGCAGGAAGCGGCTGCGGGCGAGGGTGTCGGCATCGATCAGCCATAAGCCCATGCGTCGTACGACCTTTCGTGTCTGCGCGAAAGATTATCGACCGGCCGGTGATCGCTCCGAGACTCCCCGCATGCGCAGCTACCGCGAGCTCTTCCGCACCCCGGAGTTCACCCCGTTCTTCCTCTCCTACGCCGCTTTCAACGCGGCCCTGACCATCGGCGGCCTGTCCCTCGCCACGCTGGTCTACCGAGCTACGGACTCGCCCCTGCTGGCGGCGATGAGCATGTTCGGCCCGCAACTGGCGCAGGTCCTGGGCGCGACCTTTCTCCTCTCGGGCGCCGACCGGCTGCCTCCGAGGGCGACGCTGGCCGGGATGGGAGTCGCCTTCGCGGCCCTGACGGCGGTGCTGGCCGTGCCCGGGCTGCCAGTCTGGGCGGTCTTCGCGGTGGTGCTGGTACAGGGCCTGATCGCGTCGCTGGGCGGGGGAGTGACCGGCGGGCTGCTGAACGAGATCCTCCCCAAGTCCGGCTTCGTGCTGGGGCGTTCGATGTTCAACATGGCTTCGGGCCTGATGCAGGTGTTGGGTTTCGCGATGGGCGGCGCGCTGCTGGCGCTGCTGTCCCCGCGTACGTGTCTGCTCCTGGCGGCGGCGCTGTACCTGACACAGGCCCTGGGCTACCGCCTGGGCCTGACCGCCCGCCCACCGCGTTCCGCGGGCCGCCTCTCGGTCAGGGCGACCTGGCGCAACAACGCCGTCCTGTGGTCCTCCCGCCCCCGCCGCCTCACCTACCTGGGCCTGTGGATCCCCAATGGCCTGGTCGTGGGCTGCGATTCCCTCTACGTCTCCTACGCCCCGGAGGCGGCGGGCGCGCTGTTCGCGAGCGGGGCGCTGGGGATGTTCGTGGGTGACGTGTGGGTGGGCCGCTTCGTAAGCCCCGCGCGGCGCGCCGGCCTCGCTACCCCGCTTCTCTTGCTGCTGGCGACGCCGTACCTGCTGTTCGCTTTGGAGCCCCCGGTGGCCGTCGCGGCCGTGGCCGTCTGCCTCTCCAACGTCGGCTTCGCCGCGAGCCTGGTCCAGCAGGAGCGGTTGATGTCCCTCACGCCGGATGACATGGCGGGGCATGCGCTCGGGCTGCGGTCGGCGGGGATGCTCACGATGCAGGGGGTGGCGGCGGCGTTGGCGGGCACGGTGGCGGAACTGACGTACCCGGCCGCGGCGATGGCGCTGATGGCGGCCGGGTCGGTCGTGGTGACGCTGGGACTCTCAGCGGCGGGCAAGCGCGAGGAACGACGTCCAGGTGTCGGGGGCGACGGTGAACGTGGGGCCGCTGGTGTGCTTGGAGTCGCGGATGTGGATGGTGTGGGGTGAGGTGGCGACTTCGAGGCACTGACCGCCCTGGTCGCTGCTGTAGCTCGACTTGAACCAGTGAAGTGCGGTGCTCATTGCTCTCCTGCCAGACGGTCCAACAGGCTCTTGGTCTCTTGGGGGTTGAGAGCCTGGGATCGCAGCATCGCATACCTCCGATCCAGAGAGGACACCTCGTCGGGGTCTGCGATCAGCCAACCTCGGCGCGGTGCCTCTGTGTAGCCGATGCGCTGGTGGTCGACGGTCTCGATGACGGTGAAGGGTCCTACGAGACCGGCGTGGAAGTCGCGCCCGACAGGCATGATCTGGAGCGTGACGCCGGCCAGGTCGGCCCACTCACGCAGGCGGTGCACCTGCTCGTAGTAGACCTCGTCACCGCCGAGCCGGTCCCTCACGGTCACCTCGGAGATGACGAAGCAGATGGTCGGTGGCACCCTGCGGTGGAGGATCTCCTGGCGTTCCATCCGTGCCACGACCCGCTGCTCGATCTCGTCGTCGGTGAGCGCGGGGACGTCGTTGAGGAAGACGGCCCGCGCGTAGGCCGGGGTCTGGAGCAGACCCGGCAGCACCTGGTTGTCGTACCAGGAGAGCGCCAGGGCTTCTCGCTCCAGGTCGATGTACTCCTCGGCCCACCGTGGGAACAGATCGACCTCTGGCAGGTGCGCCAGCGCAACGACCAACGCGCCCTTGGTGTCGAGGAGTTCGTCCAGCAGGGCAGCCAGGTCCTCCTTGAGCGTCCGCCTCCCCTGCTCGATGGAGGCGATGGTCTCCTCATCGACACCCACCCGCTCGGCGAGCGCCACCTGGGTCATCCCCGCCGCCCGCCGGAACGTGCCGACGAGACTCCCGACCATCTTCACGGCGGACGCGTTCTTCCTCATCCGCGAGCTGCGGCTCTTGTTGCTCATGCGGATGAACTCCCCACTGAGCGGCGTACGTTCACCCGTTGTCACCCGTACAAGAATTTTGTACGGGTCGCCGCCGGTCTCGACAGCACGACGACCCGCGCGTGGATCGACTCACCCGCTGACGCGGACGTCCCGGCCCCCTTCCTCGCTCATCGCTTCGATGAACCGTGCCCATCACCGGTGATGGCGACCCCGATGTTCCCACCCGCCGCGATCGACCGATCCCCCGACGCGATGACCGTGGTCGTACCCCCGTTTGGCAACAGCGCCGCCAACTCCCGCTCCAGCTCGGGATGGTTCCGCAGCGCCCGTCGGATCTCCTGGCGGAGAACCCCCAGCGCGTCCTCGTTCCCCGGTTCCGCCGAGGCTTCCTGGACCGCCTCCGACAATCCCTCGCGCCCCCGCTCGTCGACCCGCCGATACGTCGCCCGCAGCAACCCCCGCCCGACCTCCGCCGCCGTACCCGAGGCGCCGACCGCGGCCTCACCCGTCAGCACCCCATCGCCGTACACCCCGAGCGACTCCCTCAGGAACGGCGTCATCCCCTGCACGAACTCGGCTTCCGCCATGTCACATCCCCCCGTCCGACAACGCTCCGGGTATCTCCTCCTGCCGCGGCGGCCACCCCGGAATCACATACGCCGCCCGGAAGTTGGCCACGACCCATTCACGACCGACCTTCCTCATCAGCAACGACCGTTCCGGCGAAGGTGAGCCGCCGTCGGAAGAGGTCATCTCCACGATCGCGTGGTCGAGCCCGATCCGCCGCGGATGCGCGACGGGGCCCCAGGAGGACGGGTTCATGGCGGCGTAGTGACCACGCAGCACCTCCACCCTGCCCTCCAGCAACAACGCGGACAGCACGTGCTGCGGCTGCTCCTCCGCAAGTGCCTCCGCGAGCTCGTCCCGGTCATGTCCCCGGACCTCGGGATGACCGGAGTTGGCGAGGAGCCAGTCCTGAGCGAGCGCGAGGCGGAGATCGGGGGAGAGCCGTTTCCAGACCTCCCGCACATTTCCCAGATACAGATCGACCTGCCAGTCCCGGGCCGCGTCCTCCGGCAGTGAACCGAGCGTCACGGGAACAGCATTGGGGCTCCCGCGCAGCACCCGGAGAAGCGGTGCGAGATCCCCGTCACCGGTCTCGCCGACGACGTACGACGTCGTCAGGTTCAGCGGCACGGGGATCAGCCGCCGGTCCTCCTCCCGCAGCACGACCGGCAGGTACCGCGCCTTGTCCCGCCGCCCGTGATACAGCCCGGCGGTGATCAGCCCGCCCTCCCATCTCACCCCGGACCCGACGCCCTCCGCGGAGTCCCGGTTGAACCGCTCCAGATAGACCTCGGTGACCACGACCAGCACGAAGTCGGCCTTGGTCAGCTCCCGCCGCATCCAGTCCGGCCAGGACTCCGGCGGCGAGTGCTCCTCGAACTGGTCGATCCAGGCGTCGATGCCGGCATGACGGAGCCGGTTCGCGAGGTTGAGGACCGCTTTGCGGTGTGCGTCGCCGTCGTGCGAGTACGAGATGAGCACACGGACATCGGGAACGGGCGCGGCCATGAGATCAATGTAAGGGCCGCGGAAACGCGAAGGGAACGGAACCTCCCACTCCGTGCGGTTCCGTTACGACAGGCACCCTTGACAGCCTGCGTACTGTTTCGCGACGTTTGAGCCTCACCGCACATGTGCGCGTGGCAGGACGCGGTAGACGCGTCATGGGGGGAACTGGGGGGAGCGGTCGCCCATGCGATCCATGAGCAACTCCATGAGAGACCAGATCACGATCCACAGACCCGAGGAGCTGGGCAGAGAGCTCCGCGAGGCCTGGCACCGGGTGACGGACGAGTCGCCCGACTTCGGAAACCCTTTCCTGGCACCGGAGTTCGCGGCCGGGGTCGGAAAGTATCGCGGCGGGGCCCGGGTGGCGGTCCTGCACGAGCACGGGGAGCCGGTCGGCTTCTTCCCGTACGAACGCAACGCCTTCGGTGTCGGCCGGGCCATCGGTCTCGGCCTCTCGGACTGTCAGGCGCTGGTCCACCGGCCCGGAGTCACCTGGGACACGGGGGAGTTGCTGCGGGCCTGCGGTCTGTCGGTCTTCGAGTTCGACCATCTGGTCGACGAGCAGAAACCCCTCGGCCGGTATGTCACCGGGACGTTCGCCTCCCCGGTCGTCGACCTGAAGGTTGCCGAGGGCACGTATCCGGAGTGGCTGCGCGGCACCTATCCGGGGCTGGCCAAGACCGTGCTGAAGAAGGAACGCCGGCTGGCCCGCGACCTCGGTGAGCTGCGGTTCGTCTTCGACGAGCGGGACCCGGGGATGCTGCGGCAGCTGATGCGGTGGAAGTCGGCGCAGTACCGCCGCACGGGCCGTATGGACCGCTTCGCCCGCCCCTGGATCGTCGGTCTCACCGACCACTTCTTCCAGGTGCGCGAGGAGCACTTCACCGGCGTCCTGTCGGTCGTCTACGCCGGCGACCGCCCGGTCGCGGCCCACTTCGGCCCCACCTCGCGCACGGTGTTCGCGGCCTGGTTCACGGCGTACGACCCCGAACTGCGCTACTACTCACCGGGGTTGATCATGCATCTGCGCATGGCGGAGGCGGCGGGCCGGCGGGGTGTGCGCGTGATGGATCTGGGGCGCGGCGACAAGGAGTACAAGGACTGGCTCAAGACCCGTGAACTGCGCGTCGGCGAGGGCTTCGCGTACCGGCCCCACCCGGTCGCCGCGACCCACCGGCTGTGGCGCAGACCGGTGAGGGGCCTGCGGAACACGGTTCTGGCGCATCCACGGCTGCGGGAGCCGGCGGACCGTCTGCTGAAGACGGTCGGCGGGCTGCGCGCGAAGACGCGCTGAACCGGTCGTCCAGCACGGCATCCGAGCGCGTACGGCGCTCCCGGATGCCCCTTCGGAGATCCCTCTCGCGGGCTCCGACCCCTTCATGACTCCTTGCTGGAAGAGGTGACGATGCCGTACGGATCGCGGCTCGCCGCGACGATGACTCGGCGGCTCGGACGGGAATGCGTCTACACGCCCTCGGCGCGACTGGCCCTCTACCTGGCCCTGCGGCGCTGGTGCCGCCCGGGCGGCCGGGTCCTGATGTCCCCGGTGAACGACGACGTGATCCTCTTCGTCGTCCTCGCGGCCGGCCTGCGCCCGGTGCAGGCGCCGGTGTCGCCCTGGGACGGCAACATCGACCCGGCGGCGGTACCGGAGTCCACCTGGCGCGGTCTGGACGCGGTGCTGACGACGAGCCTGTACGGGATGCCGGACCGGATCGTCGAACTGCGTGAGCGCTGCGAGCAGTTGGGGATTCCGCTGATCGAGGACGCGGCGCATGCGATCGGCACGCATGTGGACGGGCAGCCGATCGGGACGTTCGGCAAGGCGGCGGCCTTCAGTCTCTCCAAGCATGTGGCGGGGATGGCGGGCGGCTTCCTGGCGGTCGAGGACGCGCGGACGCGCAGGGAGCTGGAGCTCCTGCGGGACGATCTGCTGACGCCGGCGCGGCTGAGGACGGACCTGTCGACGGCCCTGCGCCCCCTGGCCCGTTCGGCGGTCCGCGCGCTGCGTCTCGTACGTCCCACCTGGCGCACCATGCAACGCCTGGGGCTCCTGGAACGCGACGACTTCCGCATGCCCCTGCACGCACCGAGGCTGTCGCTCTCGGCCCACCAGGCCCCGAGCCTGCTCCCGTACGACCCCTGGATCCGCGTCGACCTGCACGACTACCGCGCCCGCCACGGGCGACTGGTCCGGGCAGGCCTGAACGTGCGCATGAACCTGCTGGACGAGAACCTCTCCCGCCGCAGAGAGGGCGTCACCCTGCTCTCCGGCACCCCCTGGGCCTCCCCGGCCCTCAGCGACCGAGCGGCCCACGACGGCCCCCTGCCCCTGTTCCGCGTCCCCCTCCTGGTCGAGGACCGCGACGCCCTCGCGGAACGCCTCGTCACCCACGGAGTCGTCTCCGGCTACATCTACGACCCACCCCTGGACGACTACGCGGGCCCGGAATTCGTCGACCCGTCCCCCGACCCCACCGCCGCCCGCTGGTTCGCCACCCACGTCCTCCCGGCAGACCCCCTCCTGGCCCGCAAACTGACCAAGACCCTGACCAAGGAACGCACCAAAACAGCCCACCCCCCGACCCCAGCACCCCCGACCCCAATCCCGGACACCACACCCCCGGCACCGCTGGGACAGTGAACAGGCGGGGCCCGGACCGCGATCGGCCCGGGCCCCGACGACCACGGCCCCAAGGCCCAGGTCCCCTCAGTCGCTGTCAGGGCGCCCGGCCGCCCTCACCACCCAGGACTGGCAGCCCCACCGCACGAGAAGCCCCGCTGCCAGGGACACGAGAATGGCGCCCCAGTCGATCACGTGCGGCAGCCCGGGAAAGAACGCGAAGAAGGCCAGTGCGGCCACGAACCCCACGATGAACCCGACGATCCCGACTTTGCGCCGTCGCGCCTCGTCCACATGGCCCGCTTGCTGCCTCTGGTGCTCGATCATGACCGGCTCACTTCGTGATGTGGTGGCATTGACTCACTCGCCGCACACCTGTGACGTAGAGGTGTGCGCACGCCTTTCCATAACGAGGCAGCCTCTGCGGCGAGTTGTTCCGCATCGGGTCGATCTTGCATTCGCTGTGCGTCCTGCCGCGGGACGTGCGGTAGGTGCGATTGTTCGTGTCGGAGTCGGTGAAATCGATGCGCCAATTGCAGAAACCGCTGCTGAGTGCCGCGACGAACGCGCAGTCGACACCTGCGTTCTGGTACGTGATCTTCTTGCCGCTTCCGCGGATGACATGCGTGAACATGCATCCCGTCGGAACCTTCATTGTCACGCCTCCCACGCTGTACTCGAAGGTACGCACGGGAGTCGATCCGATCGCCGTGGCGTGTGCACTCGTTGAGGCGCCGAGAACGAGTCCCCCTGCGGTGGCAAGAGCGGTGATGAGGCGGGTTAAGTACTGCGTGACCAAGGCGGTCGCCTTCTGGTGTTCCGACAAGTACCGGGACAACCGCCGCTCGGTCGAACCAGTTGGAGTGGTTGCGGGTGATTCACCTCCACAGGTGATCAAGGGATAGGTGGGCTGACCTGCAGGAACGTTCAGCGTCAAACCTTGCGGTGTGTCAGGCGGGGCGAGGTGGATGCTGACCGCGCGGTAGTCGTGGCCGTCCTGTTTCAAGCCCGGGCCTCCCACTGGAGTTCGACCTGTTGGCCGGGGGTGAGGGTGCGGAAGCCGGGGTGTCGAGTACGCGCGATACGACTACTCACCGTAACGAGTGGTGCTCGTGTTCACGGTGTGTAGTGGGGCAGGTGGCCGGGAAGGCAGCGCGTGCACCGTCCAACACCCGTCCCCAGAGGTCCCCTTGAGACGTTCGGCTGCCCTCGCCCTGCTGTGCGCGGCGCTCGTGCCCGCCATCGCCCCCACCCCCGCCTCCGCCCTGCCCGGCCACGTCTGTTTCTGGCCCGAGCCGGGGGAGACCGGCCCGGGCGGCGGCTGGTGCTACGACCCCGCGCGCGGCGGCTTCGCCGTACCCGAAGACCGGGTGCTGCGGCACGCCCGGTCGTTCAGCTCCCAGGTCGACACGACCGTGTACGCCCTCCACTTCCCCGCCCAGGGCCCCTGTCTCCAGCGTGTGATCCGCGGCGGCGACTACTCCGAGAACTGGGAGTGGTGGGACAAGCTCGACGCGGTCGACACCACCTCGCACGCCGACTGCGAGCCGGGGTGAGGGGACGGACCGCGGCCGTGGCGTGTCTGCTGGCCACGCTCACGACGGCCTGCGGCACGCCCCGCGAACCGGCCGTCTCGCTCACCCCGGACGACACCCTCAAGGCCGCCCAACTCCTGCTCACCGACCGCTGCCTGACCGACCGCGGCCTCACCCCGCCCCGCCCCGGCGGCCCGCCCCCGAGCACCCGCGTGGACAGCGCCCTGTTCGGCACCGGCCGGCCCGAGCTGTCGGTCAAGCTGCCCGGCGGTCTCGTCGTCGCCCACCACACCGACGGCTGCCTCGCCCAGGCCGAGCGCCGCCTCTACGGCGACCAGCGCCGCTGGTTCCGGGCCGTGACGCTCGTCAACAACCTCAAGTCCCAGGCCCCGCCACGGGATCGCACGGCCTACCGGCAGCTGCGCGCGCACGCGCTGACCGAGGCACGAGCACTGCTCAGCGCCGCCCACCACCGCTGAACCACCCGAGACCGACCACAAGCAACCCAAGGAAAGGCACCTTTCATGAAGCAGTCCGCAGCCCTCGTGGCGGCCGCCCTGCTCGCCGCCGCGGCGAGCCTGACCACCGCAACCCCGGCCTCCGCGGCGAGCTGCCCCAGCGGCAACTTCTGCGTCTGGACCGACGCCAACTTCGGCGGCCAGCGCATGAACGCCTCGGGCGACGACGAGTGGTGGGAGAGCTGGATCGCCGACACCGACTCCTCCTGGGCCAACCACGGCATCTCCGGACCCGGCGTCAAGGACCACGTCAAGGTCTACGAGTCCGCCATCCAGTTCCCCTCCACCGGCGGCGCCATGACGATCTGCCTGCGCCCCGGCGACGAGGTGGGCTACAACGCCACGGCCAACGACCGCGGTGACGCCCATGTGTGGTCCATGGGCTGCTGAACCGGCAACGGCAACGGCAACGGCAAGGGCCGGTCCGGCAGGTCTCCCGACCCGCCGGACCGGCCCTCGGCCGTACGGGATACGTCAGCGCACGTCGACGAAGTCGCCGGTCGCCTTGACCGCGGCGGTCGTCGAGGTCCCGCTGAAGCTCCAGCGCCAGTAGCCGTCCTGGGCGGCCTTGACGGTCGTCCGCAGCTTGCCGGTGCTGTCGCTCGTCACGGTCTTGACCGTGGTGTACGTGGCACTGTTCTTCGGGCGGAACTGGAGCTTGACCGGCTGCGAGGTGTAGCCGGCGTACACGTACTTGTCCCAGTTGGCGCGGGCCAGCTTGCCCGTGACCGTGATCGTCTTGCCCTTGGCGACGGGCTCGGGCGAGGCGTCGACACCGAGCGTGGCCCGCCGCTTCACGGGGTGGGTCTGGTAGACGCCCCCGTAGTAGTCACCGTCCTTGGCCTGGAACTGGACGTACACGTCCCAGGGCCCCGCGAGGGTGTTGCGGGGCAGGTCGATGTCCTTCTCCAGCTCGACGTCGAGCTTGCAGTTCGACGTCGTGGCGCTGGTGACGGTGCACGTGGGCTTGCCGTGGAACGACCAGTAGTCGTCCCCCTTCTCGCGCTCGATCGCCAGGAACGCGAGGTCCTTGCTGATGCCGGAGTCGTCGGAGACGGTCACCGCGATCGTGAACGACTCCGTGCGGGACGTACCGAAGACGATGGACTTGCCACCGTTCACCGACACCTTCTCGATCACCACCCCCGTCTCGGCCGCGTACGCGACCGGCGCGGTGAGCGCGGAACCGGCAAGGAGGAGGGCGCCGCCGAGAGCGGCGCCCATGACTGCTGCACGCATGGATCCCCATCTGCTTCGAGCCGGCCGCCGACCCTGGAACCCCCCAGGTCACGGCACGGCAGGTGCGGTGAGGATACGACATCCCCGCGTACGGCGGTCAGCCGCCGCGGGTCGTCCGCTCAGCCCGGGGCCACGGCGCGGCCGGTCGTCGGGGAGATCATCCCGGCGCACAGCCCCTTGGCGGCCAGGGTCCGGGCGATGCGCGGGATCGCCGCGCGGGTGTTGGCGGGCCAGTCGTGCATGAGGATGACCTGCCCGTTGGTGAGCCGGCCCGCCGCCGCGACGATCGCGTCGGTACTGGCGTTGTTCCAGTCCTGCGAGTCGACGTTCCAGATGATCTCGGTCAGCCCGTATCTGGCCGCTACGGCCCTCACCGTCGCGTTGGTCTCGCCGTACGGCGGCCGGAACAGTCTCGGTGTGCCACCGCCCGCGTTCGCGATCGCCTGCTGGGTGCGGGAGATCTCCGAGTCGATCGTGGCCTGGCTCTGCTGGGTCAGATGCGGGTGCGTGTAGCTGTGGTTGCCGACCCACATCCCCGCGCTGACCTGCGCCCTGACCAGAGCCGGGGAGGCGGCGGCGTACTGGCCCTGGTTGAACATGGTGGCCCTGAGGCCGTTCTGGGTCAGGGAGTTGAGCAGGGCGGTGGTGCCGCTGCCCGGGCCGTCGTCGAAGGTGAGTCCGACGTATCCGGTGCAGGCGGCGGCCCGCGCGGAGGCGGCGGTGGGGACGGTGAGGGTGCCTGCGGCGGCGAGAGCGGCGGCGGCCAGTAACGGGAGGTGCGCCCGGGTCCTCATCAGGCCACCGTGATGCTGGAGTTGCCGCTGCTCCGGTAGCCCTCGGTCGCCATGATCATGTAGTAGCGGAAGCTGCCGAGGGTCATCCCGGCGCGGGCCCACGCGTCGAAGTGGTTCCCGGTGGTGATGGCGCCGCCCGTCCGCTTGGACTGCCGCACGCTCCAGTACTGGTTGAAGGTGCGGGTGCCCTCGACGGACGGGGCGTTGTACCGGGTGGTCTGGTAGATGTCGTACGTCCCGCCGTCACTGGTGACGCTGCCCTTGTACGTCCCCGTCGGCCGGTAGGTTCCCCAGCTGTCGACGATGTAGTACTCGACGAGCGGGTTCGACGTCCAGCCGTAGAGGCACAGGTAGGCGTTGCCGGACGGGTTGAAGGACCCCGAGTAGCTCACGGTCCTGCGGCTGCCGTTGCTCCATCCCTTTCCGGCGACGAAGTTGCCGGTGTTGCTCCAGGAGGTGCGGTAGTTCCCACCGGAGCTCAGCGTCATGGAGACGGTGCCCGGTGCGTCGGTCCAGAACGAGTAGTAGTACCCGTTGTTCGTCCCGGTCTGGTTCGTGGTGATCACCGTGTCCGCGTGCGCGGTCCCGGGCAGGGCCACTCCGGCCGCGACGGCGAGCGCGGTGGTACCGACACCGCTGACGAACGTCCTGCGGCTCATGGGTGCGGGTGCGTCGGTCATGTGCCTGCTTCCTCCTCGTCGAGTAGCTCGGTCATCGACAGCTTTGGAGTGACCCTGACAACTGTCAATGGTTTCGGTAATTGTTTCGAAACGTTCGAGCGAGGAGGAGGATGCCGGTACGGCCGTCTTGCCTGCTCAGTGCCCCTGTTGAAGGTGTCGCACCGAGACTGATCGACAGTGCCTGCCTGGGCAAGATCACGGCAGGGCTTCGACTTTACGAATGTTTCGAAGATTTTCCGATCAAGAGGAGGTCTGTACGTCCTCGATCAGGAAGGTCTCGTCCTCCCCGAAGTCCGGGGCTTGGAAGGGGTTCGTCGCCGGGGGCGGCGAGGCCGCGGCGGTGGAGCTGGGCGACCCTTCCGGGGCGGAGAACAGCGAGTTCACGTCGATGAGAGATGTTCCGTTCGGTGCGGAGCCATGAAGAGAGCCGCTGTGCCCTGAGTGGGCACCGCGGTCCTACAGCTTGCTCATCTTGGTGTACGGGCTCAGGATCCGCTGCTGCACCGAACCGAAATCGACGAACGCCGCGATTCCGTCCTCGATGCCGATCACGCGGCCGAGACCGTACATGTCATGGGTGACCTGGTCACCGACCGCGAACACCTTGAGCGGTGGCGCGACCGGGGCCTTGAAGGGGCTGGTGGGCAAGTGACGCTTCGGTGCTGATGGCTTTGTCATTGTGCCTAGTATGCGCCCGCGCGCGGTCGCGCGGGGCGGTCGTCCATATCGGAGTGACGACGCTTTGATGACTCCTGCGGACGGCCCGGTCGCCACCAGGGCCCCTGTCCCCTTCACCAGCCCCTCTGGTCGCGCCTTTCTGTAACCGTTCCTGTTCGTACCGTTGACACCTCGTGCCCCTCCCCTTACTGTCCTCGCCAATATTCCGATCATGCGACGACATTTCGAACGGCTTTGAGTGAGGTCCGCCGGCTGCACTCGCCTTTGACTGTCCACACCGCGATGTGCCGCCATCTCCTCAACGACGAGAAGAACAAGGAACGATCACCATGCTCAATCGAAGAGCCGTGCTCGCCGGAGCTTTACTCGCCTTCCCGTTGTCCGCCTGCGGCAAGGACGAGGGCACCTCCGGGGGCACTTCAGGGGGGAGTTCCGGGGGCGGCACCGTCGGCATCGCCATGCCGACCCGCGCCTCCGAGCGCTGGCTCACCGATGGCAAGACCCTCGTCCAGGGCCTGAAGACCATGGAGTACAAGTCCACGCTGGTCTACGGCGACGACGACCCGAAGGCCCAGGTCGCACAGATCGAGAAACTGATCCAGCAGGGCGTCGACGCACTGATCATCGCGGCCATCGACAACAAGTCGCTGAACAGCGTGCTGGCGAAGGCCGCCGCCGCGGAGATCCCGGTGATCGCCTACGACCGGCTCATCCTCGGCACCAAGGACGTCGACTACTACGTCTCCTTCGACAACGAGATGGTCGGCCGGATGCAGGCCCACTTCATCATCGAGAAGCTCGGCCTGGAGGACGGCGAGGGCCCGTTCAACATCGAGCTGTTCGCCGGTTCCCCCGACGACAACAACACCAAGTACTTCTTCGACGGCTCGATGGCGCTCCTCCAGCCGTTCCTGGACAGCAAGCAGTTGGTCGTCCCGTCCGGCCAGCTCGAACTCGACAAGATCACCACCCTGCGCTGGGACGGACCCACCGCGCAGAAGCGCATGACCGACATCCTCAACGGGTCCTACAGCGGCAAGAAGGTCGACGCGATCCTCTCGCCCTACGACGGCATCTCCCGGGGCGTCCTGGCCGCGCTGAACCTGGACGGCTACGGCACCGACCTCAAGCCCCTGCCCATCGTCACCGGCCAGGACGCCGAACTGGCCTCGGTGAAGTCGATCATCGCGGGCGGCCAGTCGCAGACCGTCTACAAGGACGTCCGCCGGCTCGCGGACGCCGCCGCGAACATGGTCGACGAGATCCTCAACGACCGCGTGGTCTCCATCGACAACTCCGTCACCTACAAGAACGGCGTCAAGCCCGTGCCCGCCGTCCTGCTCCAGCCGACGAGCGTCGACAAGTCCAACTACGACGTGCTGATCTCGGACGAGTACTTCACGGCCGCCGAGCTCAAATAGCGGCGCCGCCTTGACGGCAAAGGCCCCGGACCATGATCGACGCGGGGCCTTTCCGCGGCCTGATTCCTGATCCGGCGCGTGGCTGCCGTTGCCCGGACGGCAGCACCGGACCACAACCGCCGCGCGGCTTGCCTGCGTCGTGTGCTCGGCGCAGGCTGGTCGTATGGGTGCTCACGAGGGTGGCCCTACGCTCATCACTTCCGTGCAGCGGGCCTTCCGCCTGCTGGAGGCGGTGAGCGCACACGAGAACGGCGCGCCGGCGAAGCAGCTGGCACGCGAGACGGGGCTGCCGCTGGCCACCGCCTATCACCTGCTGCGGACGCTGGTCCACGACGGATACGTACGAAAGCTGGACGACGGCGGGTTCGTCCTGGGCGACAAGCTGCAGACGCTGCACACCACGGGCCGCGGGCAGGCGCTGCTCAGCCGTGTCCGCCCCACGCTCGCCGCTCTGCGGGACGAGCTCGCGACCGCCGCCTACCTCACCTTCTACGAGGAGGGCGAGATCCGGGTCGCCGAGATCGTCGACGGCCCCCGGGCGCCCCGTGTCGACCTCTGGGTGGGATTCGAGGACGCCGGGCACGCCACCGCGCTCGGCAAGTCGGTGCTGCGAGAACTGGACGACGAGGCCCGCAAGGACTACCTCTCCCGGCACCACCTCGCCGACCTCACACCACGGACCATCACCAGCCCTCCGGAACTGCTGCGGCGGCTCGACTCCTCACCCGTGGCGCCGGCCGTCACGGACCTGGAGGAGTACGCCCTCGGTACGGTCTGTGTCGCCGTGCCCGTCTACAGCGGGGACACCCTCGGCTCACTCGGCGTCTCCCTGCGGGCGGACCAGCTCTCCCGACTCGAGGAGATCCTGGAGCGGCTGATCCCGACCGCGAATCGCGTGACCAGGGGCCTCTCGCTCACTATCTGAAAATCCTCTCCTTGTGGCGCCCGAGCCGAACCCGTTTCCTGAATGAAAGAGACATTTCGGGAGTGCGCCCCGCGCGCAGGTGAGGACTACGGACGAAGCATGAGTCACGCCCGAGACCGTGGTGGCGACCACTGGCCGATACGCCCGTTCAGGAACCGGGCGTCCGGTGCCGGGTCGGCGGCCCGGAAACGTGCCGCCGCGCAGTTGGCCGCCGCCGCACCCGTACTGCCCGTGCTGATCGTCTGCGTCGTCGTGCTCGTCGACATCGCGTGCGGAGCGGGGACGATCTGGCTGCCGCTCCTCGCGGCAGGGCCCGCGCTGGCCGCCACCACCAGCGCGCCGCGCGGAGTCCTCGGCGTCGGCCTTCTCGCCGCCGTGCTGGGCTTTACGCTCGGAACCCGGGACGGTGTTCCGGGACATGAGCTGACGGCCGTACTGTCCGCTCTGGCCGCCGTCACACTGGCCAGCGGCCTCGCCAGCGCGCTGCGGGGGCGTCGTGAACGGGTGCTCGCGGCCGTCCGCTCGGTCGCGGAGACCGCCCAGCACGCGCTCCTCAAGCCCGTCCCGGCGACTGTCGGCCCCTTCCAGGTGGCCGTCCGCTACAGCGCCGCGGCGGCGGAGGCCCGTATCGGCGGGGACTTCTACGCGCTGGTGCCCACCCCGTACGGGGTCAGGCTGATCGTCGGCGACGTACGCGGCAAGGGACTGCCGGCCGTGGGCACCGCCGCACTCGTACTCGGTGTCTTCCGTGAGGCCGCCTACGACGAGCCCGATCTCTTCGCCGTCGTCGACAGGATCGAGCGGAGCCTGGCGCGCAACCTCGGCTCCGACGACTTCGTCACCGCCGTGGTCGCCGGGTACCCGCGGGCAGGCCATCTGGAGGTGGTCAACTGCGGACACGCGCCACCGCTGCTGGTGCGCGCCTCCGGCACCGTGGTGGCGGTGGAGCCCGCCCGTCCTGCCCCGCCCCTCGGACTGCGCGCCCTCACGGGCGAGACCCCCAGCCTCCAGGTGCTGCCCTTCGCCGACGGGGATCAACTGCTGCTCTACACCGACGGGGTCACCGAGGCCCGCGACCACGGCCGTGAGTTCTACCCGCTCGCCGAGGGTCTGGCCCGCCACATCCACGAGGAGCCCGCCGACACCCTCACCGCGCTCCACGACGAGCTGCTGGCGCATGTGGGCGGACGCCTGCACGACGACGCGGCCCTGCTCCTGCTCCGCAAACCGGCCGTCTCCCCGGACGAAGCCACCGTCCCCGAACCGGCGTCCCCCTGGGAGACGAACCCCAGCTCGGGTTCGGTCGTACGCGGTGCCCGCTGAGCACTCATGCGAACGGCCCCGGACGAGGAGTCCGAGGCCGAGCAGAGCCATGCGTGGTGCCCCCGGCAGGATTCGAACCTGCGACACCCGCTTTAGGAGAGCGGTGCTCTATCCCCTGAGCTACGAAGGCATGGTGCCGACCGGCAGGTCTGTGGCACCGCGGTCAGTGTAGCGGGTGGCCGGGGTGGTTCGGCTGGTGCCTGGCGGGGCTCAGGACGTCGGTACGCGGGTGAACCTCCCGGCGGTGTGGAAGTCGCGCTCGATCGCGGTCGCCGTGGCGCGCAGTTCCGGCAGCAGGTCGCTCACGCACTCCGCGGGAGTGCGCCGCGTCGTGTGCATCGCCGTGTTCAGGGCCGCCACCACCCGGCCCGTACGGTCCCGCACCGGGACCGCGATCGAGCGCAGGCCCTCCTCCAGTTCCTCGTCGACGAGGGCGTAGCCCTGGTGCCGTACGTCGGCGAGGACCTCCGCGAGGGCCTCGGGGTCCGTCAGGGTGCGGGAGGTCAGGGGGCGCAGGTCGCCGAGTGCGCGCTCGGGGGCGGGGAGGTCGGCCAGGAGTACGCGGCCCATGGAGGTCGCGTACGCCGGGAGGCGGGTGCCCACCGTCAGGTTCACGCTCATCACGCGGTTCGTCGCCACCCTCGCCGTGTACTGGATCTCCTCGCCGGGAGGAGTCAGCATCGCCAGCGACGCCGACTCGTGGATCCGGGACGCCAGTCCCACCAGGTGCGGTGTCGCGATCTCGGGCAGGGACGTGCGGGACAGCGGCGGGAAGCCCAGCGACAGCACCCGCGGGGTCAGCGTGAACGTGCGGTGCGGGGTCGCCGTCACCAGGCCCAGGTGCTCGTACGTGATCAGCGCCCGGCGTGCCGTCGCCCGCGCCAGGCCCGTCGCCTTCGCGACCTCCGTGAGGGTCAGGGAGGCCCGGCCCTCGCCGAAGGCGGTCAGGACCGTCAGACCCCGGGCCAGGGACTCGATGAACTCCCTGCCGAGTTCCTGCTTGGACGCCCCGGTCCAGGTCGCCAGCCCCGACGGGGCCCCGGTGACGGACGGCTCCGCCTCCCGCAGCTCCCGCTCCATGTCCGCCACCGCCGCCCGCAGCCGCGGCAGCAGCGTGTCGCGCAGGCCGGCCGCGGTGTGCCGGCTGGTGTGGCTCACCACGCTCGCCGCGCACGCGATCCGTCCGGTGCGGGGATCCCGTACGGGAACCGAGACCGCCACCAGACCCGGTTCGATCAACTGGTCGTCCAGCGCCCAGCCCGTGGACTCCGTCTCCCGCGCCCGTCGCTCGAACTCCCCCTCGACATCGCCGTGTTCGCGCGGGGGTACGGCCGGGAAGCCCTGGTCGCGCGGGTCCGCCGCCCGGCGGGCGCGCCACGCCCGCCACTGCGGCTCGTCCCACTCCGCCGCGAACAGCGCGCCGGGCGCGGTGCGTTCGGCCGGGAGCAGGTCGCCGATGCGGAAGCTCAGGGACATCGCGCGGCGGCGGGTGGCCTGGTGGATGAAGCGGATGCCGTCGCGGTCGGCGACCGCCAGCGACACGGACTCGTCCAGCTCGTCGGCGAGCGCGTCCGCCCGCCCGGACAGCAGCTCAGGCAGACGCAGGGCGGCCAGATAGGCGTTGCCGAGTTCCATCAGACGGGGGGCCAGGAGCACGTCACGGCCGTCCAGGCGGACGTATCCCATGCGGGCCAGCGTCGAGGTGATGCGGTCGACCGTGGAGCGGGCGAGGCCCGTGGCGCGTTCCAGTGCGCTGGGGCTCAGGGTGCCGCCCGCCTCGGTGAGCTCCCGCAGCACGGCGACACCGCGGATCAGCGGCGTGACCGCCTCCGCGGGTACGGCGGCGGAGCCGGGCACAGCGTCCATGGTCGTCTTCGCGGGCATCGGCTCTCCGTACGGCGGTCGCAGGAGGCCTACCGTAATCCCGACCTGCCCGTCCTTACCGCCGCGTCACCCGCACCCGGTAGTCCCCGGCCAGATCCGCCCCCGCCACCGTGATCCGGATGCCCTTCCGGCGGTCCTCGAAGTCCTCGCCGGGGACGAAGGGGGCGTCGGAGAGCTCCGCGTGGACGTTCGGGCTGCGGGTGCAGCCGCCGCTGTCGCGCTCGGAGTCGTAGACCGTGACCGGGCCCATGCCGGTGTCCACGTCCGCGTCGACCTTGTAGATCAGCAGGCCGGGCCGGCACACCGCCTCGTCGTTGCCCTCGCGGGTGCGCAGTTCGACGGCGTACCCGGTGCGGCCGCTGACCGGGACGAAGAGCAGCTTGGCGCCGCCCGCGCGGGCCAGCGGGGTCAGGGTGTACTCGGTCGTGCCCGGCGTCGTCACACAGCTGACCTGGGACGCGTCCAGCCAGCCCAGCTTCCACTTGTGCCAGCCGAGGAGGTCGTTGTTGGCGCCCCAGTCCTCGCTCATGATGTCCCAGTGGCCGACCGACCCGCCGCCCTGTGCCGTGTAGAGGTCGGGCAGGCCGAAGACATGGCCGTTCTCGTGGGGCAGGACCCGGTAGCCGGTCTGCGCGTAGGAGCCGGAGCCGTCGTCCTGGCGGGAGTAGACGAAGGACGCGTTGGCGACCGGGACGCCGTCGGCGACCGGGGCGTCGGGGTTGCCGGCGAAGGTCACCGACAGGACCGTGTCCAGCGCGGAGGGCCCGGCGTTCGGGGTGACCAGCACGTTCACGAAGTCGTACGACCGGAAGTCCACCTTCGGGTCGGCGGCCGCCACGATGTCCTGGACCAGATCCCGGTAGCCGGGGTCGAAGGGGGCGCCGCGCTCTATGCCGTACGACGCGAAGGGCTTCGGCATGCGCAGCCACCCGGGGATCGGGGTCTCGGCGCGGTAGTCGAGACGGCCGTAGGAACTGGTGCGGAACCAGTCCTGGGTCTGCGGGAAGAACTCGTCGAAGCGGCTCTGGGCCCTGCCCCGGCCCGGCGCGTCCGAGAAGTCGATCATCAGGGTGAGGGCGCGGACGGTGCCGGTGGAGCGGGAGTAGCCGCCGGGGGTGGGCACGCCCTCCGACATCTGGACCGCGCTGCCGCCGCGGATCATGCAGGGGCCGTGGGCGGAGCTGCGGGCCAGCGCGATCGGTCCGGCTCCCGCGGGCGTCGGCAGGGTCGTGAGGTGTCCGGTGCCGGCCGAGGTGCACACCCCGAGCGTCAGCGCGGTCACGGACACGAGGGCGGCCACACGGCGCGGGCGTATCCGACGGCTGGTCTGCTGCATGCACGGCCCTCTCCGTCCACGGCAGCCGCAGGTCCACGGGGACCGTGGGGCCACGGGCTGCACCCTTTCGATCACCCTGTGTCGAGGGATGCGAGGGCGCGCGCTGGAGGAGACCGAACGTGGGTTTCTTGGATCAGGGCTTGTGACTCAGGTCACATGAAAACTCTCCCTCAACCTGAAATAACCGGGGAGCGTCTCCCCGTTTAGACCTGTGTCCGCGCGAAGCGGGGAGAGCCTCCCCGGATCGCGAACCATCTGCCCGAGGAGCACACCGTGACCGCGACCACTGTGCAGAAGAAGGCGACCCGGCCCCGCGCCGACGCCCTGCGCAACCGGGAGCGCATCGTCACCGCCGCCCGCGAGATGTTCACCGAGTTCGGCCCCGACGTGCCGCTCGACGAGATCGCGCGCCGCGCCGGCGTCGGAAACGCCACGGTGTACCGCAACTTCCCGGACCGCGACGCGCTGGTCCGTGAGGTCGTCTGCTCGGTCATGGACCGCACGACGGAGGCGGCCGAGCTCGCGCTCGCCGAGACCGGGGACGCCTTCGAAGCCCTGGAACGCTTCGTGCACACCTCCGCCGACGAACGGGTCAGCGCGCTGTGCCCGATGATCCAGAGCACCTTCGACCAGAACCACCCGGACCTGGAGGCCGCGCGACTGCGCTGCGAGGAGCTGATCGTGGAGCTCATGGACCGCGCCAAGGCGGCCGGACAGCTCCGCACCGACGTGGAGTCCGGCGACCTCATGATCGTCGTGGCCCAGCTCAGCCGGCCCCCGTTCGGTGCCGCGTGCCAGAACACCGACCGCTTCGTCCACCGCCATCTCCAGCTGTTCCTCGACGGACTGCGGGCCCCGGCCCGATCCGTCCTGCCGGGCACGGCCATGACCATGGAGGACCTGCGCCAGGCCTGACCGATCAGTTCAGAGCTCCACAGCAGTCAAAAGCACCGACCTTCACCGGCCGTCACTGACGACGGACCGTCCCCTTGACACTCCTTCTTTCCGTCACGAAGTCCCGAAGTGGGTACCTCCATGTCTGAAACAGCCGCCAAGGCTCCCGGCTCGGCCGCCGTCACCGGCGACCCCAACCGCTGGAAAGCGCTCATCTTCATCGCGCTCGCCCAGCTGATGGTCGTCCTCGACGCGACCATCGTGAACATCGCCCTGCCCTCCGCCCAGACCGACCTGGGCATCTCCGACGGCAACCGGCAGTGGGTCGTGACGGCCTACGCCCTCGCCTTCGGTGGTCTGCTGCTCTTCGGTGGCCGCATCGCCGACCTGTGGGGCCGCAAGAACGCCTTCGTCGTCGGTCTGATCGGCTTCGCCGCGGCCTCCGCGCTCGGTGGCGCCGCCACCAACGAGGCGATGATGTTCGGCGCCCGCGCCCTCCAGGGTGTCTTCGGTGCCCTGCTCGCGCCCGCCGCGCTCTCCCTGCTCGCCGTGATGTTCACGGACGCCAAGGAGCGTGCCAAGGCGTTCGGCATCTACGGTGCGATCGCCGGTGGCGGTGGCGCCGTGGGCTTCATCCTCGGTGGTGTGCTGACCGAGTACATGGACTGGCGCTGGACGTTCTTCGTCAACATCCCGTTCGCGATCGTCGCCGCGCTCGGCGCGTACTTCGTCATCCGTGAGCCCGAGGGCGGCCGCAACCGCAACCCGCTCGACATCCCCGGCGTCCTGCTCTCCACCCTGGGCCTGGTCGCGCTGGTCTACGGCTTCACCCGCGCCGAGTCCGAGGGCTGGGGCGACTCCGTGACCGTGGGCATGTTCGTCGCCTCCGCGGTGCTGCTGATCGCCTTCGTCATCACCGAGGCCAAGGTCAAGGCCCCGCTGCTGCCCCTGCGCGTCGTCACCGACCGCAACCGCGGCGGTGTCTACCTCTCGCTCGGTATCGCGATCATCGCGATGTTCGGCACCTTCCTCTTCCTGACCTACTACCTCCAGATCGTGAAGGGCTACACGCCGATCAAGACCGGCTTCGCCTTCATGCCGATGATCGTCGGCATGATGGTCGGCTCGACCCAGATCGGCACCCGCCTGATGACCCGGCTGCCGGCCCGCGCGCTGATGGGCCCCGGCTTCCTGGTCGCCGCGATCGGCATGCTCTTCATGACGCAGCTGGAGATCGGCTCGTCGTACGCCTCGATCATCCTGCCCGCGATGCTGCTGCTCGGTCTCGGCATGGGTACGGCGTTCATGCCCGCCATGTCCCTGGCCACCCTGGGCGTCGAGCCCCGCGACGCCGGTGTCGCCTCCGCGATGGTCAACACCTCGCAGCAGGTGGGCGGCGCGATCGGTACGGCCCTGCTGAACACGATCGCCGCGTCGGCCACGACCTCCTACATCGCCGACCACATCGGCTCGGCGGGCTCCCGCTCGCAGCAGCAGCTGGTCCAGCTGGAGGGCATGGTCCACGGCTACACCAACGCGATCTGGTTCGCCGTCGGCATGCTGGCGCTGGCCGCGGTCATCGTGGTGGTCCTCGTCAACTCCGGCAAGCCCGACACCTCGGTGGTCACCGGCTCCGGCGAAGGCGCCGAGGACGAGCTGCCGGTGCCGGTCGTGGCTCACTGAGTCACTGACGACGGCCTCCGGGTCGTACCCCTTCGGGCCGTTCGTACGTACGGGGATGGGGACGCTCCGCACGTACGAACCCCAGGATCTGCCCTGGTTCCGCTGAGTGAGCGGCTCAGCGGAGCCAGGGCAGGTCCGCACCCGCTTCGTTGGGCTGAAGTCCCTCGGCGACGATCTGCATGATCTCGCCGAGGGACTTCTGCTGTTCCGGGGTGAGCCGGTCGAACACGGCGTTGCGTACGACGGCCACATGGCCCGGCGCGGCCTGCGCGAGCATCTCCCGGCCCTGCTCCGTGAGCACCGCGAACTGGCCGCGCTTGTCGGAGGGGCAGTCCTCGCGCCGGACCCAGCCGTTCTTCTCCAGGCGGGCGATGGCGTGTGAGAGCCGGGAGCGGGTGATCTTCGCGTGCATGGCCAGCTCGGTCATGCGCAGCCGCTGCTGCGGGGACTCGGCGAGCTTGACGAGAAGGCCGTAGTAGATGTGCGGCATGCCCGCGTCACGCTGGAGCTGGCGGTCCATGTGGTCTTCGAGAAGAGTGGTGGCGTGCAGGTAGGAGCGCCACACGAGCTGCTCCTCGGCGGTGAGCCAGCGCGGCTCTTCGGTGGTCGGAGATGGGGATGCCGTGTTCATGTTTCCCATCGTACGAGAGCTCTCCTTGAATGTTAAACAAGTTCGACGTACACTTTTTTCATCAGACGTTTTAGACTTCAAGCAACACCCTCCGGAGGGAGCCGCCGTCATGTCCGCCGCCACCCAGGAACGCATGCCAGCGCTCTACCTCAGCCATGGCGCCCCGCCCCTCGCCGACGACCCGATCTGGCCCGGCGAACTCGCCGCCTGGTCCGCCGACCTCCCGCGCCCCAAGGCGATCCTCATGGTCTCCGCCCACTGGGAGGAGGCCCCCCTCGCCCTCGGCGCGGTGGAGACCGTCCCGCTCGTCTACGACTTCTGGGGCTTCCCCGAGCACTACTACAAGGTGAAGTACGAGGCTCCCGGCGCCCCGCGGCTCGCCGAGTCCGTACGCAAGCTGCTGCGCGCCCCCGGCGTCCCGGTCCAGGACATCCCCGACCGCGGCCTCGACCACGGCGCCTACGTCCCGCTCGTCGAGATGTTCCCCGAGGCCGACATCCCGGTCCTCCAGATCTCCATGCCCACCCTCGACCCCGTCAAGCTCATGGACATCGGCCGCAAGCTCGCGCCGCTGCGCGACGAAGGCGTGCTGATCGTGGGCTCCGGGTTCTTCACCCACAACCTGGCCGCGCTGCGCCAGGGCGGCATCCCCGCCTGGTCGGCGGAGTTCGACGACTGGGGGCACCACGCGCTGGACAAGGGCGACGTGGACTCCCTGCTCGACTTCCTCCGCAAGTCCCCGGCCGGCCGTCTCGCCCACCCGCGCACCGAGCACTTCGCACCCCTGTTCGTGACGATGGGGGCCGCGGACGCGGCCGGTGAGCTGGGCGACCAGAAGTCGGTGATCGACGGGTTCTGGCTGGGGCTGGCGAAGCGGTCGGTGCAGTTCGGCTGACGGCATCAGGAGGAGGGCTCGCTAGAGCTCCTTCTCGTACCAGGCCACGTCCCAGTAGCGGCCGAACTTCCTTCCGACCTCCTTGTACGTGCCGACGTACCGGAAGCCGAAACGCTCGTGCAGCCGCCGCGAGGCCTCGTTGGGCTGGGCGATACCGGCGTAGGCGCGATGGACGTCCTCGGTGGCCAGCGCCTCGAACAGGGCCTCGTAGAGGAGCGTGCCGACGCCGCGGCCGCCGGCGTGCGGGGCGAGGTAGACCGTCACCTCGACCGAGGTCGCGTAGGCGGGCTTCGCTCGGAACGGGCTGGATGTGGCGTATCCCAGAATTTCCTGTGAGTCCGCGTCCGCGGCAACTTTTAGGAGGTGCGGACCGTCTTCAGGGTGGGAGAGCAGCCAAGGGCGGCGCTCCTCCGGGGTGAAGACGGACGTGTCGAAGGTGATCGGCGTCTCACGTACGTAGTGGTTGTAGATGTCGGTGAGGGCCTTGAGGTCACCCTCGACTCCTGGCCTGACCTGCACCTCTGTACGCTCCGTCGCCATCCGACCTCCCCGTGTGGCCGCACAGGGTACTGCATGATCAGAAAAATAGGGGAGCGGGTTGGGAATTCTGTCCTGATTCCAGTCGTTGTTTCCATCGGAAGCAGGGCACCCGAGGGACAGTGCCAAGACGGTGTCCAGGCTCCGACAGGACCACCCGCCAGCCCACCATCGCAAGGGAGCACGCATGGCAACCCGTGCCGTCGCCCGTCGTAAGTCCGCCACCGGCGGGACCGACGCGGCAAGCAGTGTTCGCGCCCATGGCGGCGAGATCGCCGATCGCGACCTGGTCGGCATGTACCTCGACGAGATCGCGCGTACACCGCTGCTCGACGCCGCCAAGGAGGTCGAGCTGTCACAGATCATCGAGGCGGGTGTGTTCGCCCGACAGGTCCTCGACGGATTCGAGGAGTCCAAGGCGGACGCCACCCGCGAGGAGCTCGAGGCGCTCGTCGACGAGGCCGAACGGGCCAAGGACGTCTTCATCCGCTCGAACCTGCGTCTGGTCGTCGCGGTCGCGCGCCGCTACCCCCGCGCCGGTCTGCCGCTGCTCGACCTGATCCAGGAGGGCAATGCCGGCCTGGTGCGCGCCGTCGAGAAGTTCGACTACCGCAAGGGCTTCAAGTTCTCGACGTACGCGACCTGGTGGATCCGTCAGGCCATCACCCGCTCGATAGCGGACCAGTCCCGCACCATCCGTCTCCCCGTCCACCTGGTCGAGGAGCTGGGCCGGATCCGCCGTGTGCAGCGCGAGTTCAACCGCGAGCACGGCCGTGACCCGGAGCCCGCGGAGATCGCCGCCGAGCTCGGCTCCAACGCCGACCGCGTGATCGACGTCCTGGACTGGGCCCGCGACCCGGTCTCGCTGAACATGGCGGTGGACGACGACGGCGACACCCAGTTCGGCGACCTGCTCGAGGACACCTCCGCGGTCTCCCCCGAGCAGTCGGTGCTGACGCTGCTGCGCAGCGAGGAGCTGGACGACCTGATCGGCCGCCTCGACCAGCGCACGGCCTCCATCATCAAGATGCGGTACGGCATCGAGGACGGCCGGGAGCGCACGCTGACGGAGGTCGGCAAGGAGCACGGCCTCACCCGCGAGCGCATCCGGCAGATCGAGAAGCACGCGCTGATGGAGCTGAAGAAGCTCGCCCGGGACACCGGGTTCGACGCGGCGGCGTAAGGGCTGGGGCACGGCGTGCCTCACGGGCCGCGTGCCCGCGTGCGCCGGGTCGCGAAAGCGGCGCAAACACGGCGGTCTCAGACCGCTTCAACAGGCAGGGCCCTGGGAAAAAGACTTCAGGGTCCATGAGTTCGGGTCCCGGGCGAGAGTCCGGACCCCCTAGACCAAGTCCCGACGCAATCCCCCCCGGCGCCGGGACTCTCCGCGAGCCGGACTTCGGCGCTCTCCCCCCGGGTGCCGGGGTCCGGCTCTGCCCTTTTCTGGGTGGGGTGTGGGTATGCCTGGGGTCCCGCCCTTCGCGTGGGACCGCTCACATCGGCAAGGTATGCCCATGTGACACAATCTGCCATCCGGCGGGCATCCCCGGAGTTCAGGTACGGGGAAGCCCGCCGTCCAGCATGCCCGAAGCCGTCCGGCGCCACCCCGGACTCGGCCCGGCCGGTTCACCCGCCCGCCGCCCGGCTGAGCCGCCCGCCCAACTCCCGTACGCATCGCACGAGTTCCTCAGGCTCCCGTACCGTGAACTCGCAGTCCACCATGGCCAGCCGTACCGCCATCCACTCCACGGCGTCCCCCACGGTCGCCCGCAGCCGGCACCGCCCTTCCCCCAACTCCTCCGGCTCCCCGAGCCACTTGGGCAGCCGCGCCGCGATGAAGGCGGCCGGCGCCTCGAAGGTCACGTCGACCCCGTACGTCTCCTGCCGCCGGTACATCGACTGCCGCAGATACTCCGCCGCGCTCCCCGTCGGCAACTCCCGTGGAGCGAACCGCGCCCCGGTCGCGAACGGCTCGTTCACCCGGTCGACCCGGAAGGTCCGCCAGTCGGCGCGATCGAGGTCGTAGGCGACGAGGTACCACCGCCGCCCCGTCGACACCAGCTGATACGGCTCGACCACGCGCCGCGAGTCGACCCCGTCCCTCGCCCGATAGGCGAACCGCAGCCGCTCGTGACCGGCCACGGTGGAGGCCATCACGGTCAGCGTCTCCGGCGCGATACTCGCCCCGTCCCCGCTGGTCAGCGGAGTGGTCGCGGCCTGGAGGGTCGACACCCGGTGGCGCAGCCGGGACGGCAGCACCTGCTCCAGCTTCGCCAGTGCCCGCACCGACGCCTCGTCGACGCCCTCCAGCGCGTGCCCGGCCCCGGCCCGCAGCCCCACCGCGATCGCCACCGCCTCCTCGTCGTCGAGGACGAGCGGCGGCATCGCCTTGCCCGCGACCAGCCGATAACCGCCGTCGGCCCCCTTCGTCGCCTGCACGGGATAGCCCAGCTCGCGCAGCCGGTCGATGTCCCGCCGCACGGTACGGCGGGAGACGCCGAGGCGCTCGGAGAGCTCACCTCCCGGCCATTCCCGCGGGGTCTGGAGGAGGGAGAGGAGCTGGAGGAGCCGTGCCGGGGTGTCCGTCGTCATGAGTTCGAGGATGCCGTAGAACTAGGACATGATCTGACCTAATGGGGTCATAGCTTCGAGACATGACCTCCACCGAACCCTTTGTGGACAGCCAGACAGGCCAGGCGAGCCAGGTGAGCCAGACAGGCCAGGCGTCGCAGCCCGACCGTCGTCGCTGGTTCGCCCTCGCGATCGTGATGACCGCGGCCTTCATGGACCTCGTCGACGTCACGATCGTCAACATCGCGATTCCGTCCATCCAGGCCGAGGCGGGCGCGTCCGTCAGCCAGATCCAGTGGATCACCGCCGGCTACGCGCTCGCCTTCGCCGCCGGTCTGATCACCGGCGGACGGCTCGGCGACATCCACGGCCGCAAGCGGATCTTCCTCATCGGTATCGGCGGTTTCACCGTCGCCTCCGCGCTGTGCGGCTTCGCCGCGAACCCGGAGATGCTGGTCGCCGCGCGGATCCTCCAGGGCGGCATGGCGGCGCTGATGGTGCCGCAGGTGCTGTCGATCGTGCACGCGACGTTCCCGGCGCACGAGCGCGGCAAGGTGTTCGGGCTCTTCGGCGCGATCGTGGGCCTGGGCGCGGTGTCCGGACCGCTGCTCGGCGCGCTGCTGACGGAGTGGAACCTGTTCGGTCTGGAATGGCGCCCGATCTTCCTCATCAACCTGCCGGTCGGCATCGCGGGCCTGATCCTCGGCAGCCGCTACATCACCGAGTCGAAGGCGCCGCGCGCGCTGAAGCTGGACCTGGTGGGCGTCGCCCTGGTGACGCTGGGTCTGCTCATGCTGCTCTACCCGCTGACCCGCGGCCGTGAGCTGGACTGGCCGCTGTGGGGGTATCTGTCGATGGGCGGCGCGCTCGTCGTCTTCGGGGCGCTGGTGGCGTACGAGCGGCGCAAGAGCGCGCGGGACGGCTCCCCGCTGGTCGAACTGTCGCTGTTCAAGGTGAAGAGCTTCGCGGCGGGCATCGCGGTGCAGACCGTGTTCGGGATCGGGCTCGGCATCTTCTTCCTGGTGTGGACGCTCTACATGCAGACCGGACTGGGCTGGCGTCCGCTGAAGGCGGGTCTGACCGGCGTCCCGTTCTCGATCGCGGTCTCCGTGGCGGCCGGGCTGTCCGTGCAGAAACTGGTTCCGCGCTTCGGCCGCAAGGTGCTCCAGGCGGGCGCGCTCACCATGGCGGCGGGCGTCCTGCTCTACCTCTGGGAGGCCGACCGCTACGGCATGTCCATCGCCCCCTGGCAGATGGCCCTGCCCCTGGTCGTGATGGGCGTCGGCATGGGCCTGATCTTCGCCCCGCTGACCGACATGGTGCTCTCGGGGGTGCCGCGGGAGCATGCCGGGTCCGCGTCCGGGCTCATCAACACCGTTCAGCAGATGGGCAACGCGCTGGGGCTGGGGCTGGTCTCGGTGGTCTTCTTCGGCGCCATCGCCGACGATCTGCGCCCTGTTGAGGTGGGGCCGGCGTTCGTGGACGCGTTCCAGGGGGCGCTGTGGTGGGTGGTCGCGGTGATGGGCGTGATCTTCCTGCTGATGTTCGCGCTGCCGAAGCGGGCGGTGCAGCATCTGGAGGGGGCTGAGGTGGGGGAGGCTTCTGCGGGGTCTGCGGGTCCTGTGGGTCCTGTGGGGGAGAAGGAGCCGGAGCTCGTCTGAGCGCGGTCGTCTGAACGCAGTCGTCCGAACGTATGGAGAAAGGCCCGGCACCTGGGTTCCGCCCGGGGCGCCGGGCCTTCCGCATGCCGTGAGGTGGCCCGATGGGCCGTCCCGGGGCGGGCCGGAAGTCCGTTCATGTCCGTCGTTCAGGCCCGTTCATGTCCGACCTATGCCCGAACCTGTTTACTTTCCGGAAATCCGGGCGTAGCCTCCCAGCGAAACCACAAGTTCGGGCATCGGTCGGGAACGACCGGACGGTGAGTCGGAGGCGAACGGACATGTACGCACCGGAGCGGCAGCAGGAGATCCTCCGGCTCGCGCGTGACGGCGGGCGGGTGGACGTGGTGTCGCTGGCCGAGGAGTTCCAGGTGACCGCGGAGACGATCCGCCGGGACCTCAAGGCCCTCGACCGAGCGGGCCTGCTCCGCCGGGTGCACGGCGGAGCCATCCCCGCCGGGCGCCTCGACTTCGAGCCGGATCTCGCCGAGCGCGAGACGACGGCCGCCGACGAGAAGGACCACATCGCCAAGGCCGCCCTCGCGGAACTGCCGACCGAGGGCACCCTGATCCTCGACGCCGGCACGACAGTGGCCCGCCTCGCGGCCGCCATCCCGCTGGACGCCTCCCTCACCGTCGTCACGCACAGCCTGCCGATCGCGGCCCGCCTCGCGGACCACCCCGGCATCCAGCTCCACCTCGTCGGGGGCCGCGTACGGCACCGTACGCGCGCCGCCGTCGACGCCTGGGCGCTCCGCGCGTACGGCGAAATCCGGGCCGATGTCCTTTTTGTGGCGGCCAACGGCTTCTCCGCCGACCATGGCCTGACCACCCCCGACCTCGCCGAGGCCGCAGTGAAGCGCGCGGCCGTGGCCGCCGCCCGCCGCGTGGTGCTGCTCGCCGACTCCGCCAAGCACGGCCAGGAGCACTTCGCCCGCTTCGGCGACCTGAGCGACGTGGACCTGCTGATCACCGACAGCGGGCTGAGCCCCGAAGACGCCACCGCGATCGAGCGCGGCGGCACGGAAGTAGTGCGCGCATGATCCTCACCGTCACCCCGAACCCGTCCCTGGACCGCACGTACGAGGTTCCCTCCCTGGAGCGCGGCGAGGTCATCCGCGCGACCGGGGAGCGCATGGACCCCGGCGGCAAGGGCGTGAACGTCTCGCGCGCCGTGGCGGCCGCCGGGCAGCGCACGGTCGCGGTACTGCCCCTGGGCGGTGCGCCGGGGGCGCTCGTGGCGGATCTGCTCGACGCGCAGGGCATCGAGGTCGCGCCGGTCCCGGTCGCGGGCGCCACCCGCTCGAACATCGCGCTCGCCGAGGCGGACGGGGTGCTCACGAAGATCAACGCGCCGGGGCCCGAGCTGTCGGCGGAGGAGCAGGAGCTGCTCCTGGAGACGGTGCGCGCGCAGTCGCGCGACGCGGACTGGATCGTGTGCTGCGGGAGCCTGCCGCGGGGGCTCGCGCCCTCGTGGTACGCCGATGTGGTCGCGCGGGCGCACGCCGGGGGCGCGCGGATCGCCCTGGACACCTCGGGGCGTGCGCTGCTGGAGGCGCTGCGCGAGCGGCCCGACGTGGTGAAGCCGAACGCGGAGGAGCTCGCGGAAGCCGTCGGGCGCCCCCTGTCGACCGTGGGCGACGCGGTGAAGGCGGCCGAGGAGTTGCGCGAGATGGGCGCACGCGCCGTGCTCGCGAGCCTGGGCGCGGACGGACAGCTGCTCGTGGACGACGCGGGCGCCTGGTTCGCGAGCGCGCGCGTGGACGTCGTCCGCAGCAATGTGGGCGCCGGCGACTCCTCCCTGGCCGGCTTCCTCATCGCCGGCGGCAGCGGCCCGGAGGCACTGGCCTCGGCGGTCGCACACGGCGCGGCGGCGGTCCAGCTGCCGGGCAGCGTGATGCCGACGCCGGGCGACCTGGACCCGGCGGCGGTCTCGGTGACGGCCGAGGTACCGGTGGACCGAGTACTGAAGGAGCCGGTGTCATGAGGGACTCGACGGTTTGCACCTCGGTTTGCACCTCTACGACGGTGTCGGCGCCGGTGGCGTGCGACGCACTCCCCGATGAACCGGCCATGAAGCGGCGAGGCTCCCCGTTACTCGTCGCGGCCTGCGGGAGGCAGGGCCACCTGAGCCGCCCTGTCGCCCGGTGGGGGCGGGGCTTCCCCGGTTCCGCCCCCACCACCCCCTGTTCCACCACCCCCCGCACCCCCGTCCCCACCCCCGTCCTCGCCCACCTCTCCCCCCGGGCGATACGCGTGCGAAGGAGCCCGCGATGAGCGACATGATCACCGCGGACCTGGTCGATCTCGACCTGTCCGCCGACACCAAGGAAGCGGCGGCACGCGCCCTCGCCCAACGCATGGTGACCCTGGGCCGGGTGACCGACCTGGAGGGCTTCCTCGCCGACGTGGCCGCCCGCGAGGCACAGATGCCGACCGGCCTCGACGGCGGCATCGGCATCCCGCACTGCCGCAGCGCACACGTCACCGAGCCGACGCTCGCCTTCGGGCGCAGCGCGGCCGGGATCGACTTCGGTGCGCCGGACGGTCCCGCCGACCTGATCTTCCTGATCGCGGCGCCTGCCGGTGCCGACGACGCCCATCTGACGATCCTGTCCTCGCTGGCGCGGCAGTTGATGAACGCCGAGTTCACCGACGCGCTGCGGTCGGTGGGGGATGCGGCCGGTGCCGCGGCGCTGATCCGGGGCGATGCGCCGGCGGCGGACGCCGAGGGCGCGGGCGCCTCTGAGGGCGCGAAGAGCGCCGTGGGCGCCTCTGCAGACTCCGTGGCGGCGTCGGGGGCGGCCTCCGCCGATGCCGCCACGGGTAGTGCGGCCCCGGCGCCGGGCGGCGCGAGCGCTCCGGCGCCGGGTGCCACGGGCGACGGGTCCGGCGAGGGCGAGCGCCCCTTCCGTATCGTCGCGGTCACGTCCTGTCCGACCGGCATCGCCCACACGTACATGGCGGCCGAATCGCTGGAGAACGCGGGCCGCGAGGCGGGCGTCGAACTCGTCGTCGAGACACAGGGCTCGGCCGGCTTCACCCGGCTCGACCCGGCCGTCATCGCCGCCGCGGACGGCGTGATCTTCGCCCACGACGTCCCCGTACGCGACAAGGACCGCTTCGCCGGCAAGCCGACCGTGGACGTCGGCGTGAAGGCGGGCATCAACCGTCCCGCGGAACTGATCAGCGACGTGCGCGGAAAGGCGGCGCGCGGCGAGGTGACCGGGGCGCCCGGCACCGGCTCCACGCCGGTCGAGCGCGCGGGCGACGCCGGCGACAGCTACGGCACCAAGCTGCGCAAGTGGCTGATGACCGGCGTCAGCTACATGGTCCCGTTCGTCGCGGCCGGCGGTCTGCTCATCGCCCTCGGCTTCGCGATCGGCGGCTACCAGATCAACGAGGCCAAGCCGGTCATGGAGCACTTCGACTGGGGTCAGGTCGACAGCTGGGGCGCGCTGCTCTTCCAGATCGGCGGCGTCGCGTTCGGCTTCCTGATCCCCGTCCTCGCCGGCTACATCGCCTACGGCATGGCGGACCGGCCAGGCCTCGTGCCCGGCTTCGTCGGCGGCATGATCTCCGTCAACATCGCCGCCGGCTTCCTCGGCGGCCTGGTCGCCGGTCTGCTGGCCGGTGCGGTCGTCCTCGCCATCCAGCGGATCAAGATCCCGCCGGTGCTGCGCGGCATCATGCCGGTGGTCGTGATCCCACTGGTCTCGTCGATCGTCGTCGGCTTCCTGATGTTCATCGTGATCGGCAAGCCGATCGCCGAGGCCCAGAAGGCGATGACGGACTGGCTCAACGGCCTCTCCGGCACCAATGCCATCCTCCTCGGCGTCCTCCTCGGCCTGATGATGTGCTTCGACCTGGGCGGCCCGGTCAACAAGGTCGCGTACGCCTTCGCCACCGCGGGCATCGCCGTACAGGACCCGAGCGACTCGGCGATGAAGGTCATGGCCGCCGTGATGGCCGCCGGCATGGTGCCCCCGCTCGGCATGGCCCTCGCGACGACCGTCCGCAAGAAGCTCTTCACCACCACCGAGCGCGAGAACGGCAAGGCGGCCTGGGTCCTCGGCGCCTCCTTCATCTCCGAGGGCGCGATCCCGTTCGCCGCGGCCGACCCGCTGCGCGTCATCCCCGCCTCCATGGCGGGCGGCGCGGTCACCGGCGCGCTGACCATGGCCTTCGGCTCGACCCTGCGCGCCCCGCACGGCGGCATCTGGGTCACCTTCCTGATCGGCAAGCCGTTCCTGTACCTGCTGGCCATCGCCATCGGCACGGCGATCACGGCAGGCCTGGTCATCGTCCTCAAGGGCCTGCGCAAGACGGCCCCTGACGGCGCGGCCACCGGCTCCGACGCGTCCGCGGCGGCTCCGGCGGCCGAGGCGAAGCAGCCCGTGGCGGCGTAAGAGGCGAGAAGCAGGGGCGGGCGCACATCGGCCCGCTCCGGCAGGAGAGGCCGGTCGCAGCCCTGGCGGGACGGGGCTGCGACCGGCCTCAGCCGTTTCATCGGCCCTATGTCCCTTTGGGCGGCTGTGAGTTGTTCACGGCACCTGCGAGATACGTCACGGTCCGGGGCCAAAGTCCCGGACCGTGGTGTCTACTGGGGCGCATGCCTGAGCACGTCTCGATCTACCAGCTGACGGGCATGGCCGTCCTCGCCCTGGCGACCGTCGTCTGGGCCATCGGCCTGACCCGCATCCTGCGCCGCAGCCGCGAGGCCGCCCTGTGGCGGACCTCCACCACGCTCCCGGCCCTTCCGTACCAGCGGCAGGCCGGCCCCGAACTGGAGTCCGTCCAGCTGACTCCTGCGGAGCACGACGCGTTCGCGGGACTGGTACGACAGCTCAGCGACGGCCGCTGACCGAGCGGCCGGGGCGGGGCAGCGGCCTCGTGCGCGTGCGGCGCGTTACGAAACCCGTGCCGCGCGCCGTTCCATCGCATCGCGCGCCGCGTCCTCGGAGACGTACACCTCGCACATGTGCCGCCCGTCGGGCGTGGCCGTGTGCTCGACCTCCCACAGGGAGATCTCCTTGCCGTCGCGCAGCAGGAACGCGTGCTCGTAGAGCGAGAAGCACAACCCGATCCGCCCTGCCCGGCACGGCCGCCCGAAGGCCTGCGTGATCTGGTGCGCGAACGCCGTCGTCAACAGCGTCGCCGTCTCGGCGCCCGGCTGGTCCGGGTTCTCCGCGCGGCGCAGGAGCCGTCGCGCGTGATCCGCCGAGTCGTCGGGCACGTACGCGTGCCGGGGCGCGGGGACCGGCGACAGCTGTACCAGTACCGGCAGCTCGAAGTCCGGCGCGTCCGGCGGCAGCGGCAACCGCGCGGTGGCGGCCCGCAGCTCCTCCTCGTCGATGTACACCTCGTGCTGCGGGACACTGCCCGGCGCGGTGTTGTGAACGAGCTCCCACAGTGTGAGCGCCGAGCCGTCGGCGAGCAGCCAGGTGTGGCGGTACGTCTCGCGGTGCAGCCCCGCGCTGTGGTGCGCGGAGTGCAGCGAGCTGTCGTGCGCGAGCGCGCAGTCGAGTCGCCGTATCGTCTCGTCCGGCAGCTCGAAGGAGTTCAGCGCGCGGCCGAGGAGTCGCGCGAGGTGCTCCTCCGGAGACTCGGGCGACTCGCGTGGCTCGTACGCTGCTGTCTCGTACGGAACGCTCAAGGTTTCTCCCGGCGTTGCTGCATGTCACCTTGTGGGTGCATACCGTAGCCCCTCGGTCGGACATCATGTCCGGGAACCGAGAAAACGTGCGCACAGAAAACGCTCGGGCCGCGTGAGAAGTTCCCACGCGACCCGAGGATCCGTCAAAACCCGCCGGTCAGAAGGCACTTGCCGCGTCATGTCGCCCCGGACGGCGCACCGCTTTCCGCGCGCGCCCGGCGCTCAGGGGGCGCTCATACGGCGCTTCCCGCGACCCACTGGGTCCACGGCATGTTCCAGCCGTTGAGCCCGTTGTCCGGCGACACCGTCTTGTCGGGGGAGTTCTTGACGATCACGACGTCCCCGACGACGGAGTTGTCGTAGAACCACTTGGCGTTCGTGTCGCCCTGCCCGCCCTGGACGTCCTGCAGTCCGACGCAGCCGTGACTGGTGCCCTGCCGGCCGAAGGGCGGGTTGCCCTTGTTGTACCAGTAGTTGCCGTGAATGAACGTCCCCGACTGCGTGAGCCGCATCGCGTGCGGCACGTCCGGGATGTCGTAGGCGTTGTCGAGGCCGACCGTCCGGCTGTCCATGCGCAGCTTCGGGAACTTCTCGGAGATCACCATCTGGCCGTTGTACGTGGTGTATTGCGCGTCGCCCGTCGAGATCGGCACCTTCTTGAGGGTCTTCCCGTCCCGCACGACCGTCATGGTCTGGGTGTCGGCGTCGACCGTGGAGACCTGTGACCGCCCGATCGTGAAGGTGACGGTCTTCTTCTGCACCCCGAAGACGTCGTTCGTGCCCTCGACGCCGTCCAGGTCGATCTTCATCGTGACCTTGGAGCCGGCCTTCCAGTACTCCTCGGGCCGGAAGTCGATCCGCTGCGAGCCGAACCAGTGCCCGACCACCTTCTGCCCACTGCTGGACGAGACCGTGATGTGCGACTGCACGGCCTTCTTGTCGCTGATCGCCTTGTCGAAGTTGAACGACACCGGCATCCCGACGCCCACCGTCGTCCCGTTGTCCGGCGTGTACGTCCCGATGAAGCTGTTCGCCTTGCTGACCGTCGTGAACGTCGAATCGGCCGCGGTGGTCCGTCCGTCGGAGTCCTTCGCGGTCGCCGATATCTCGTACTTCGTCCCGCGCTCCAGCTGCTCCTTCGGCGCCCAACTCCCGCCGTTCGCCGAGATGAACCCCGGCACCGACTGACCCGTCCCCGCCACGGTCATCTTCACGTCGGTCAGCTCGCCGTCGCTGACCTTCACCCCCGTCGTGTTGATCGACGCACCCGTCGAACCGTCCTTGGCCGATATGGCGATCTTCGCCTCGGACGTCTTGGCGGACTCCCCGCCCCCCTTGCCGTTGTCCTTCCCGGCGTCGCCGCCGCCCCCGCAGGCGGTGAGGGTGAGGGCGCCGATCGTCAGGACGGCACAGGCCCCGAGTGCGCGCCGCGCTGATATGTCCGGCGTTGTCACGAGCTTCTCCAGGTTCGTGTGATGTGCGTGATCCGCTCCCATGCGTGAAGAAAGAGCGCATCCATGACCGGTCGGGTTCCCTCCGACAGCCGTGAACGCCATCACGTGACACAACCGGGACAATCGTCCGCATGAAATGCGCCACACGCGGGCCGGAGGGTGCCGGGCCTGCGCGCGCCGGGGCGTGTACCCCGGTCGGGGCGGTCGGCCTCGCACCCCACGCCCGGCGCTCCACCACCGGCTCCGGACCCTGCGCGGCGGCGCGCCCCATCACCGCCCCCCGTACAACTCCCCGTAGGACGGCCACATCCCGCCGGGCCCGTCCACCGACTCGGCCGCGCGCACGGCCCGCACGATCGCGCGCGTCACCACGTCGGCGCCGGCCTCGAGCAGCGGGTTGAGCGCGAGCGGGTGCCCGGCGTCGAGCGCGCGCCGCCCCGTCGCCAGCGTGAACACCGTGTCGCCGTCGTGGAGGAGATGCACCGGCCGCACGGCGCGCGCGATGCCGTCGTGCACCGTGCCGGCGAGCTTCTGCGCCTGCGCCTTCGAGAGCTCCGCGTCGGTGGCGACGACCGCGAGCGTGGTGTTCAGCAGGGGCGCCGCGTTCTTCGCCGCGGTCTCGGCGAGGCGCCGGCGCGCGGCCTCGTGGACGCGCGCATCCGGACGGTCCACGCGCCCCTGGAGCAACTCCCCGTACAGGATGCCCGTTTCGGGCTCCGTCACCGAGCCCGCCGCGTTCACCACCACCAGCGCGGCGACCGTGATCCCCGAGTCGAGAACGGTGCTAGCGGTACCGACCCCGCCCTTCATCGCCCCGGCCACGGCGCCCGTACCCGCGCCCACGCCCCCTTCCCGCACCACCGCACCGACCGCGCTCGCCGCGGCCGCCTCGACCGCGGCCCGGCCCATGGCCGCATCGGGCCGGGCCCGGAAGTCACCGCCCCGCCCCAGGTCGAAGATGCAGGCGGCGGGCACGACGGGAACGACGTGCGCCGGATCCACTCCGACCGGCACTCCGCGCCCCTGCTCCTCCAGCCACGCCATCACGCCGGACGCGGCGTCCAGCCCGTACGCGCTGCCGCCGGTCAGTACGATCGCCTCGACCTTCTGCACGACGTTGCGCGGGTCGAGGGCGTCGGTCTCCTTGGTGCCGGGGCCGCCGCCGCGCACGTCGACGGCGGCGACGGCGCCGCCCTCCGGGGCGAGCACGACGGTGGTACCGGTGAGCCAACCGTCGCCGACGCGCGTCGCGTGTCCCACGCGCACGCCGGTGACGTCGGTCAGAGCGTCAACTGTCATGGGTCCAGTCTCGTCCAGGCACCGGCGCCGCCCCAGCAGGTCACACGACCGCAGTCGCCTCTTTGCTCTCCCGGGTCGCCGTGCGCGCGGTCAGCGTCACCCCGGTCGCCACCGCCAGCGCCGAGACGATGCCCGCCGCGAGCACGGCCCAGTCGCCCAGGAACGTGCAGAGGATCACGAGCAGTGCCGTCGTCGGCAGCACCAGTTGCTGGGCGATGCCCACCTTGAAGTGGCGCGAGTGCAGGGCCCAGACGGTGAGCAGGTAGAGCGCGGTCGGCAGGGTCACCGCGGCCGATGCGGCCAGCGTGGAGATGTGCGCCTTGCCGACCGTCTGCTCGACGGCCACCTCCAGGCCGGCGCCGATCGCGGCCGCCGAGGCGAAGATCAGGTAGTGGCCGTAGCCCCACAGGAACGCTTGCTTGTTGGAGCGCAGATGGCCATGGATCGGCACCGCGAAATAGATCCACCACGCCGAGAAGATGATCAGCAGCCCGCCCGTGGCGATCGGCAGTAGTTCGCCGAGCGCGTCGTTCTCGTCGGCGCCGGTCTTCACGGCGATCGTGGCCGCGGCGATCGTCTCGCCCAGCACGATGATCGTGAACAGTCCGTAGCGCTCGGAGATGTGGTGCGGATGCCAGGAGGTGGCGAAGTCCTTCTCCGCGTACCGCGGCACGCACATCTCGAGGATCGCCATCACCAGGAAAACCCAAGGCCGCGCGCTCTCGTCCAGGAACAGCCCCAGCCAGCCGACCTGGCAGAGCAGTACGCCACCGGCGTACCGGAGCGCTGTCGTTCGCTCCGCGCCCTCGCTCGACCGCGCCACGCGCAACCACTGCGCCACCATGGCGAGCCGCATGATCAGGTAGCCCAGCCAGACGAACAGGAACTCGTGGTCCTCGAAGGCCCGGGAGACCCCGGCCGCGAGCACCAGCACGCCGGCGATCTGGACCAGGGTGACGACCCGGTAGAGGACGTCGTCGTTGTCGTACGCCGAGGCGAACCAGGAGAAGTTCATCCAGGCCCACCAGATGGCGAAGAAGACCATCGCGTAGTTGAGGATCCCTTCGCCCGCGTGCGACTCGGCCACGGCGTGCACGAGCTGGACGCCCGCCTGGGCGATGGCCACGACGAAGCACAGGTCGAAGAAGAGTTCCAGGGGCGAGGCGACCCTGTGGGCCTCGTCACGGCCGCGGGCCGTCAGCCTGCGCAGCGGTCTGCGGCTCGTGGGCGCACCGGAGGGCGTCGGGGAGGGAGTCGAACTGGACGTCATGCGTCCAAGCACAGCAGATCCCGGCCGGAAATTCTTGTGAACGGATTCACAAGCGAACAGGGGTCCAAAGGCCCGAAGGAAACGCCGACTCAGCCGCAGTGAACCTCTGCCGGCTTCATGGCCAGTGACGGCTTCCGCATGAACGTCAACGTGCTCGACAAGGCGACCCTCGAGGACGCGATGGAGCACCCCGAGGAGTACCCGCAGCTGACGATCCGGGTCTCGGGATACGCGGTCAATTTCATCCGCCTCACGCGCGAGCAGCAGCTCGACGTCATCAACCGCAGCTTTCACGGATCGCTGTAAGGGAGCAGGGCGATGACCACGCGTGGGACCTGTCGACCGGTGGCGACGGTCCCGGCACCCGGTTCGTCACCTTCCTGTCCGGCTGCCCGCTGACCTGCCTGTACTGCCACAACCCCGACACCTGGCGGATGCGCGACGGCAAGCGGACCATGACGGACGAGCTCGTCGGGGGAGAGCCGCTGCTCCAGCCCGTGTTCACGGGCGAGCCGCTGCACCGCTTCAGGCACGAACTCGGCCTGCACACCGCCCTGGACACCTCGGGCTTCCTCGGCGACCGCGCCTCCGACGCCCTGCTGCGCGACACCGACCTGGTCCTGCTCGACATCAAGTCCCGGGACCGCGCCACCTACCGCAGGGTCACCGGCCGGCCGCTGGACCCGACCCTCGACTTCGCCCGACGCAAGGCCGGCCTGGGCAAGGAGGTCCACGTCCGCTTCGTCCTCGTGCCGGGCCTCACGGACTACCCGGAGAACGTCGCCCCCGGGGCCGTACCCTGGACGCATGAGCACAGCCCCCGACCCCGAGCCGCGCGCCCCGAAGCCGTCGCTGGTCTTCGACGACCCGCTGGACCAGCAGTCCTCTGACGACACGGACCGCGGCTGGGGCGAGCGACCCGGCGCCGACAGCGCGGCCGACCTGAAGCGCTTCCTCGACGAGAAGCCGCCCCACCACTTGTGACCGAGCCGCACGGCCGCCCGGCACAGGAGGCGGGCCGTGGCCGTTACCGCTCGTCGTGCCCGGACCCCCGCTGCGCGACCAGCGCGTCGCGGATCTCCTTGAGGACCTCCAGCTCGGTCACCTCCATGACCTCCTGCGTGCCCTCCCTGGCCTTCCTGCGGGCCTCCTGCCGGGCCAGGTACTTCGACATCGGCAGGACCATCAGGAAGTAGACGACCGCGGCGGTGATCACGAAGCTGAGCGTCGCGCCGAGCACGGTGCCCCATCTGATCGGGATGCCACTGAGCACGGTGCCGTCCGCCGACACCGTGCACGGGTCCTTCAGACACGAGCTGTAGCTGTCGAGGTTCTTCGTGCCGATCGCCCCGACCAGCGGGTTGATCACGCCCTTCACCACCGAGTTGACGATGTTGGTGAAGGCGGCGCCGATGACCACCGCGACTGCCAGATCGACGACGTTCCCGCGCATCAGGAAGGCCTTGAAGCCCTCCCAGAGGCTCGGCTTCTTCTCGCTCACCTAGGGGACTCTCCTCGCAGGCACAGGTTGTGGAACAAACAGCTCCGCAACCTACGTCAATGCCAGGCGACACTGTCCAATTGGGTAGCTCGAACGAGGGACTTGACAGAAATCCGCGCACCAGGCGAACCAGACGGCTCAGCACAGCGTCACCGCCAGACGTGCCGTCGCGCTCGCGCCCGCGAGACGCGCCGCGATCGAACGCGGCACCGAGAGCACGACCAGCGCACCGCTCTCCGCGGCACCCTCCAAAGGCTCCGGCACCTTCTTCACCCGCGCCCCGCGCGCGACGACCTGGGCGTCGCCACCCGTCGCCGTCGTCTCGGCGGCGATCACGTCGACCCGATCACCGGGCCGCAACAGCAGGACCGTGGCCCCGTCGGCGATCCGCACCGGCGCCGTCACCATCTCCACGGCGCGACGCTCCCGCACCGGCTCGACCACGGGATGCCCGCGCGCCCCGTCGGCATCGCCCGGACCGACGGCCACCAGCGCGGCCGCGGTGACGGCCAGGCCCGCAGCCACGGCCCGTCGGCGACTCCGTACGAGCCGGGCCAGTTGATACCGCCCGCCGCGTACCCGCACGGGAGCGAAGTGCGGCACCTCGCACGTGGCGGGAGCGTCGGTGCCCGGCGGGCGCGGAGCAACGGGAGAGAAGGGGGGAGGGGACGGAGCGAAGGACACGGGGAACCACCACCTGTCACGAGGGATCGGCTTGCAAGGCCACGATGAGGCCTCGCGGCGCCGCCCGCCGAGACAGGTGGATCACCGACCGGTTGTGGACAACTCCCTCACCCGAACGAGCAGTTCCGCCCGTGCAGGGGTGCTGTTCTCCACAGCGTCACGGCAGTTCGAACCCGGGGTCCATGCCGCCCAGCGCCGTTGTGCACAGGCAGTCCCGCTCCTCGGTCGCCGGCAGCGCGGCCACCGCGTCGAACAGCACGCCCCGCAGCCGGTCCACATTCGCCGCGAACACCCGCAGCACCTCGTCGTGCGAGACGCCCTCGCCGGTCTCGGCGCCCGCGTCCAGGTCCGTGACCAGGGTCAACGACGTGTAGCAGAGCTCGAGTTCACGGGCGAGCGCCGCCTCGGGGTGGCCGGTCATACCCACCACGGACCAGCCCTGCGCCCGGTGCCACAACGATTCGGCACGCGTCGAGAAGCGCGGCCCCTCGATCACGACCAGGGTCCCGCCGTCCACCGCCTCCCAGTCCCGGCCGTGCGCGGCCTTCAGCGCGGCCGCCCGCCCGACGGGGCAGTAGGGGTCGGCCAGCGACACGTGCACCACGTTGGGCACGCCGCCGCCCGGCAGCGGCAGCCCGTCGAAGTACGTTCCCGCGCGGGACTTCGTACGGTCGACCAGCTGGTCCGGCACGAGCAGCGTGCCCGGCCCGTACTCGGGGCGCAGACCGCCCACCGCGCACGGACCGAGGACCTGGCGCGCCCCGACGGACCGCAGCGCCCACAGGTTGGCGCGGTAGTTGATCCGGTGCGGCGGCAGATGATGGCCGCGTCCGTGCCGGGGCAGGAAGGCGACCCGACGGCCCGCTATCTCACCGAGGAACAGGGAGTCACTGGGCGGCCCGTACGGGGTGTCCACCTGGATCTCGGTCACGTCGTCGAGGAACGAGTAGAAGCCCGAGCCGCCGATTACGCCGATCTCTGCGTTCGCCATGCCCCGCACACTAGCTGGACGCAGGGGCGGGCAGAGACGGGCTCCGGAAACACCGAGGACCCCGTCGTCGTACGACGACAGGGTCCCGTGAGTGTGTCTTTAAGCGGCGGAGGTGCTGCTGGAGGAGGTGCCGGTGCTCGACGACTTCGAGTCCGAGGACGACGACGTCGAGGTGGACGAAGAGGAGGTGGACGGCTTCGACGACGCCGGCGAGCTGCTCGACGAGGAGCCGCGGCTGTCGTTGCGGTAGAAGCCGGAGCCCTTGAAGACGATGCCGACTGCGGAGAACACCTTCTTGAGGCGGCCCTGGCAGTTGGGGCACTCGGTCAGGGCGTCGTCGGTGAACTTCTGCACCGCCTCGAGGCCCTCGCCGCACTCGGTGCACTGGTACTGGTAGGTCGGCACTGTCTTCCTCCTGGCACTCTCACTCATTGAGTGCTAACGAGGGTCCATAGTGACGTATTCCCGAGGATCAGTCCACCGTCACCGGCACGCGGTGACCGACGCCACGTGCGACGGTCCGGGTCCGGGGGCGCGTCGTCAGGCGTGACCGCAGGGCCAGCAAGGTCGCCAGGGCGAGCAGTGTGCCGACCATCGGGACGAGGAAACCCGCACCGTTCCAGAAGCGGTCCTCCAGCTGTCCTGCGGCCGTGACGGCGGCCGCCTGGCCGAGCGCCACCGCGCCGGTCAGCCAGGTGAAGGCCTCGGTACGGGCGCCGGCCGGCACCAGGCTCTCGACCAGCGTGTAACCGGTGATCAGCGCGGGCGCGATGCACATGCCGACCAGCAGACCCAGCCCGGCCAGCGCGAGCACCGAGTGCGCGGCCCACAATCCGGAGGCCACCAGCGCGAGCGCGCCGTATCCGACCACGAGGCGCCGCTGCGGAGCCGCCTTCCACGCGATGGCACCGCAGACGATCCCGGAGAGCATGTTGCCCGCGGCGAAGACGCCGTACAGGACACCGTTCAGACCGGGCTCGCCGATCGACTCGGTGAACGCGGCCAGCGAGACCTGCATACCGCCGAAGACGGAGCCGATGCCCAGGAACGTCACGATCAGCACACGCACGCCGGGCACACGCAGCGCGGAACCGTGCTCCACGCGCGCGTGCTTGTCGAGGGTGACCAGCGGCTGCGTGCTCTTCTGTGCGGCGAACAGCAGACCGCCGAGCAGGGTCAGCGCCGACTCCGTCAGCAGGCCCGCGGCCGGGTCGACGGCGGTGCACAGCGCGGTGGCCAGCAGCGGGCCGAAGACGAAGGTCAGCTCGTCCGTGACGGACTCGAACGCCGCCGCGGTGGTCATGAGGGGCGAGCCCTGGAGCTTCACGCCCCAGCGGGCGCGCACCATCGGACCGACCTGAGGCACCGAGGCGCCGGTGGGGACGGCCGCCGCGAACAGCGCCCACAGCGGGGCGTGCGAAAGCGCGAGCGCCGTCAGCGTCAGACCTGACACCGTGTGCACGAGCACGCCGGGGATCAGCACGGCGCGCTGCCCGTAGCGGTCGGCGAGGCGCCCGCTATAGGGCGCGAACAGCGCCATGGAGACGCCGGTGACGGCCGCGGCGGCGCCCGCGGCGCCGTACGAGCCGGTGGTGTGCTGCACGAGCAGCACGATGGAGATCGTCAGCATCGCGAACGGCTGACGCGCCGCGAAGCCGGGGAGCAGGAACGTCCAGGCGCCGCGCGTGCGCAGCAGCCGCCCGTATCCCGGGCGTGCGGTGACCGTGGATGCCACGGCCCGTGCCTTTCTGCCGCCTGGTAGCGCGCCTGTGCGGGGGCGCCGAGAGCTGTCCTCTTGCGCGCACTGCGGTAGATACCGGGCCCACTGCGGAGGGGCGTCTCGGCCGCCATACGGTCGCGCCAGCAATGCGTCAGGCAGAGTTGGTTCGATCAGAATGCGCCTTCATCGTACAGGGAGCAACGTCTGATGCGCCTGTGAAAACGAGCACCATGAGCCTCGTTCACCTGCGATTGTCGCGGGTGTGAACCGTACGAAACGCGCCCTTAACGACACAGGGGCCCTGGAGCGCGCGGCGCACATCGAGATCGCGCGCCCCCACGCAAGCCGTGCGCGCCCCCAGGGCACACGCCGCCGGGCGCACCCGCGCCCCCACCCTCGCGGTCACGCCACCCCCGTCAGTGCCGCGGCGTCTCCCCGTTCGTGCCCAGCCACCCGGCCAGCTTTCCGCCGTGCCCCACCGCACGCAGCCGCCGCTCCGCCGCGTCCCGCACGGGATCCGTGGCGACCACCAGCAGCTCGTCCCCGCGCCGCAGCACCGTGGTGGGCAGCGGAACGAACGATTTTCCATCGCGGACGACAAGGGTGACGGCGGCCCCGGCCGGCAGCCGCAGCTCGTTGACCTCGACGCCGTGCATCTTCGAGCCGTCGGGGATCGCGACGGACAGCAGGTGCCCGCGCAGCCGCTCCAGGGGCGCCGACTCGATGCCGAGGTCGGCGGCCTCCGCGTCCCCGCCCAGCCGCAGCTGGCGGGCGAGCCAGGGCAGCGTCGGACCTTGGACCAGGGTGTAGACGACGACCAGGACGAAGACGATGTTGAAGATGCGGCGGCTGCCGTCGACGCCGTTCACCATGGGGATCGTCGCCAGGATGATGGGTACGGCGCCGCGCAGCCCGGCCCAGGACATGAGGGTCTGCTCCTGCCATGGCACCCGGAACGGCGTGAGGCACAGCACGACGCTCAGGGGGCGCGCGACCATGGTCAGCACCAGGCCGATGACGAGGGCGGGCCACACGTCGTCGCCCAGCTCGTGCGGGGTGACCAGCAGGCCGAGCAGGACGAACATGCCGATCTGGGCGATCCAGCCGAGCCCCTCGGCGAAACCGCGTGTGGCCGGCCAGTGCGGCAGCTTGGCGTTGCCCAGCACCATGGAGGCGAGGTAGACGGCGAGGAAGCCGCTGCCGTGCGCCAGCGCGCCGGCCGCGTACGCCGTCACGGCGATCGCCATGACGGCGATCGGGTAGAGGCCGGAGGCGGGCAGCGCCACGTGCCTCAGGCCCCAGGAGCCCAGCCAGCCGACCGCGATGCCTATGGCGGCGCCGATGGCCAGTTCCAGGGTTATCTCGCCGAGGAGTACGTACCAGTGCTCGACCGGGCCCGCCGTGGAGAAGGCGACGACCAGGATGACCACGGGGGCGTCGTTGAAACCGGACTCGGCTTCCAGCGTGCCCGTCACGCGCGCGGGGAGGGGGATCTTGCGCAGCACGGAGAAGACCGCCGCCGCGTCCGTGGAGGACACGACCGCCCCGATGATGAGCGCCTGACGCCAATCCAGCCCGATGAGATAGTGCGCGGCCGTCGCCGTGACCCCCACGCTCACCGCGACCCCGACCAGCGCCAGCGCGGTCGCGGACGGCAGCGCCGGCTTGATCTCCTTCCACTTCGTGCCCAGTCCGCCCTCGGCCAGGATCACGACCAGGGCCGCGTATCCGATGACCTGGGTCAGCTCGGCGTTGTTGAAGTGGATGTCGCCGACGCCGTCCTGGCCCATGGCGACGCCGATGCCCAGATACACGAGCAGGCTGGGGAGCCCGCTGCGCGAGGAGATCCGGACCGCTGCGACGGCGACCAAGAGGACGAGCGAGCAGACGAGCAGAAGCTGGTTGAGGTCGTGGACGGTCAGCGGCTGTTCCCTTCCCTGGCTCACGGGCATCACGCGCGCGTGGGCTCACGTACATAGGACACGAAGAGGCGGTCCTCCGCACCCAAGTACTTCGTTACCTTACCTAACTCTTGACGATTTCTTGACACTCCTGAGGCAAGATCGAACGTCCGTCCGCGCTGGTACCCGACTCCGCGTCAAGTGGCGTCGGGCCCTGCGCCTATGGTTGCTCCAGCACTCCAGGACCGCCTGCCGCTCGCGTTAGGACAGCAAGGACAGCGATGCCCCCCAACACCACCGCCTCATCGGGTCAGAAGCCCGGCAAGTCCGGCAGGAAAAAGGGGCGCAAAGCCCGTCTGATCGTCCTTGTCCTGGTGCTGGCCATCATCGGGGGCGTCGCCTACGGGGCGTACTGGTCCATCAGCACCGTCCGTGCCTCCTTCCCGCAGACCAAGGGTTCGATCACGCTCGAGGGCCTGTCCGGACCGGTCGACGTGCAGCGCGACGGCTACGGCATCCCGCAGATCTACGCCTCCTCGGACGAGGACCTGTTCATGGCGCAGGGCTACGTCCAGGCGCAGGACCGGTTCTACGAGATGGACGTGCGCCGCCACATGACCTCCGGGCGCCTGTCGGAGATGTTCGGCAAGGGCCAGGTCAAGAACGACGAGTTCCTGCGCACGCTCGGCTGGGACCGGGTCGCGAAGAAGGAGTACGACACCAAGCTGTCGGCCTCCACCAAGAAGTACCTCCAGGCATACGCCAAGGGAGTCAACGCCTACCTGCAGGGCAAGGACGGCGAGGAGATCTCCCTCGAGTACGCGGCCCTGGGCTTCGCCAACGACTACAAGCCCGAGCAGTGGACCCCGGTCGACTCGGTGTCCTGGCTGAAGGCGATGGCCTGGGACCTGCGCGGCAACATGCAGGACGAGATCGACCGTGCCCTGCTCACCAGCCGCCTCGGCCCCAAGCAGATCGAGGACCTGTACCCGGACTACCCGTACAGCCGCAACAAGGCGATCGTCCAGGAGGGCCAGTACGACGAGCTGACCAAGACGTTCGAGCAGGGCGGCAGCACCTCGGGCACCGGCACCGGCACCGGCACGGGTACGGGCACCTCCACGGCGGGCGCCGGCGGCACCACGGGCACCGCGTCCGCCTCGGACGCCACAGGCCTCCAGAGCCAGCTCTCGGGCCTCTACGGAGTCCTGGAGGACCTTCCCGCCGCCGTCGGCGTGAACGGCAACGGCATCGGCTCGAACTCCTGGGTCGTCGGGGGCTCGCACACCATCACCGGCAAGCCGCTGCTGGCCAACGATCCGCACCTGTCGGCCTCGCTGCCGTCCGTCTGGTACCAGATGGGCCTGCACTGCCGCACCGTCTCCAGCAAGTGCCAGTACGACGTCTCCGGCTACACCTTCGCGGGCATGCCCGGCGTGGTCATCGGTCACAACCAGGACATCTCCTGGGGCATGACCAACTCCGGGGTCGACGTCACCGACCTCTATCTGGAGAAGCTCAGCAGCGACGGCTACCTGTACGACGACAAGGTGAAGCCCTTCACCACGCGCGAGGAGACCATCAAGGTCGCCGGCGGCGAGTCCAAGACGATCGTCGTCCGCGAGACCAACAACGGCCCGCTGCTGTCCGACCGCGACGACGAACTGGTCAAGGTCGGCAAGAAGGCCACCGTCGACGCCGCCGCCCCCGACCGCGGCGACGGCTACGGCATCTCCCTGCGCTGGACCGCCCTGGACCCGGGCACCTCCATGGACGCCGTGTTCGCGATGGACAAGGCGGCGGACTGGAACGACTTCCGCGCGGCCGCGGCCCTCTTCGACGTGCCGTCGCAGAACCTGGTCTACGCCGACACCAAGAACCACATCGGCTACACCCTCCCCGGCAAGATCCCCACGCGCGCGCAGGGCGTCGACGGCTCGATCCCGCAGCCCGGCTGGGACTCCAAGTACCGCTGGACCGGCTACATCCCGCAGGACCAGCTCCCCTACGAGTACGACCCCGCGCGCGGGTACATCGTCACCGCCAACCAGGCCGTGATCGACAAGAACAAGTACCCCTACACGCTCACCACCGACTGGGGATACGGCGCCCGCAGCCAGCGCATCACCGACCTGATCAAGTCGAAGATCGACGACGGCGGCAAGGTCTCCACCGACGACATGCGCCAGATGCAGCTGGACAACAGCAGCGAGATCGCCAAGCTGCTCGTGCCCCAGCTGCTGAAGATCGACATCGAGGACGAGGACGTCCGCGAGGCGCAGAAGCTGCTGGAGGGCTGGGACTACACCCAGGACGCCGACTCGGCGGCCGCCGCCTACTTCAACTCGGTCTGGCGCAACATCCTCAAGCTCGCCTTCGGCAACAAGCTGCCCAAGGAACTGCGGGTCAAGGGCCAGTGCCTGTGGGTCGACCCCGTCAACACCACCGGCCCCGCCGACGAGACGGAGAAGGTCCGCGAGTGCGGCCAGCGCGACGCCGACCAGGCGCAGCCGGACGGCGGCGACCGCTGGTTCGAGGTCGTGCGCAACCTCATGGACGACGAGAAGAGCGACTGGTGGAAGACGCCCGCCGGTGTGGGCGACCGCCCCAAGGCGGAGAACCGCGACCAGCTGTTCAAGCGCGCCATGATCGACGCCCGCTGGGAACTGACCGCCAAGCTCGGCAAGGACATCGACACCTGGAGCTGGGGCCGGCTGCACCGCCTGTTCCTGAAGAACCAGACGCTCGGCACCGACGGCCCCGGCATCGTGAAGTACGTCCTCAACCGCGGCCCCTGGAAGCTCAGCGGCGGCGAGGCCACCGTCAACGCGACCGGCTGGAACGCCGCCGGCGGCTACGGCGTCATCTGGGTGCCGTCGATGCGGATGGTGGTCAACCTCGCCGACCTCGACAAGTCGAAGTGGATCAACCTCACCGGCGCCTCCGGGCACGCCTACAGCGCCCACTACACCGACCAGACCAGCAAGTGGGTCAAGGGCGAGCTGCTGGACTGGTCCTTCTCGAAGGACGCGGTCGACAAGAGCACGAGCGACACACTCGTGCTGAAACCGTGAGCCACTGACGGCGAACCGTCGAACGGGCCCTCCACGCGCGCGTGGAGGGCCCGTTCGCATGCCGAGGGGCGCTGTGCACCCGCCGAGTGTTCAGGAGCCGCCGCTCACGTGCCGCGGCTCACGCGTCGTCCCGGAAGCGGCGCACGCCCGACGGCGTCACCACCGCGTGCACCGCCTGGTCGTGCGCCTCCTCCGGTACACGCTCGACGATCTCGGAGTCGTAGAGCAGCACGACCAGCGCGGGGTGTGCGCCCACGCGGTCCAGGCGCGCGAGCACCCGGTCGTACGACCCTCCGCCGCGCCCCAGCCGCATCCCGCGCGCGTCGACCGCCAGACCGGGCAGCAGCACGACGTCGGCGCCGGTCACGGCGTCCGGGCCCAGCCGCTCCCCGGACGGCTCGAAGAGGGCCATCTTGCCGCCGTGTTGGACGCGCGCGAGGGAGCCCGCTCCGGTGTACGCGCCCCAGTCCAGATCGTTGTCGGGCAGGAGCGCCGGGAGCAGGACGCGCACGCCCCGCGCGCGCAGCGCGTCCAGGAGCGCGAGCGTGCCGGGTTCGCTCCCCACCGAGACGTACGCCGCCACCGTGCGCGCCCGCGCCAGCTCGGGCAGCCCGAGCGCCTGTCCGGCCAGCGCGGTCGCGGCTTCTCGCACGTCATCGGCCGTCAACCTGTTCCTCACCGCGAGGAACTCTCGCCGCAACATTCGCTTGTCAGGCTCTCCAGGACGTCCGATGTGACTCAAAGGTCGCTCCCGTACCCTTCTAATACGCTCATATCAGAGCTAATTAACCGGAGCCTCAGATTCCCTGCAAAGGCACCGGATAAGGTTGCGGGCATGACTCAGTCTCACCCTCGGATCAGCAAGGCTGTCATCCCCGCAGCAGGTCTCGGCACCCGGTTCCTGCCGGCCACCAAGGCCACTCCCAAGGAGATGCTGCCGGTCGTCGACAAGCCGGCGATCCAGTACGTGGTCGAGGAGGCCGTCTCCGCGGGCCTCGACGACGTCCTCATGATCACGGGCCGCAACAAGCGGCCTCTCGAGGACCACTTCGACCGCAACTACGAGCTGGAATCGGCCCTTCAGAAGAAGGGTGACGCGAGCCGGCTCGCGAAGGTGCAGGAGTCCAGCGACCTCGCCACCATGCACTACGTCCGCCAGGGCGACCCCAAGGGTCTCGGTCACGCCGTCCTGTGCGCGGCGCCGCACGTGGGTCACGAGCCCTTCGCCGTCCTCCTCGGCGACGACCTGATCGACCCGCGCGACCCGCTGCTCAAGCGGATGGTCGAGGTCCAGGAGCGCCACGGCGGCAGCGTCATCGCGCTCATGGAGGTCGAGCCCGAGCAGATCCACCTCTACGGATGCGCCGCTGTCGACGCCACCGATGACGGCGACGTCGTCAAGGTGCACGACCTCGTCGAGAAGCCGTCCGCGGCCGACGCCCCGTCCAACTACGCGATCATCGGCCGCTACGTCCTCGACCCGCACATCTTCGACATACTGCGCAAGACCGAGCCCGGCCGCGGCGGCGAGATCCAGCTCACCGACGCCCTCCAGCAGCTCGCGGCGGACGAGAAGGTCGGCGGCCCGGTGCACGGCGTCGTCTTCAAGGGCCGCCGCTATGACACCGGCGACCGTGGTGACTATCTGCGTGCCATTGTCAGACTCGCGTGCGAACGTGAAGACCTGGGCCCGGACTTCCGGACCTGGCTTCGCAGTTACGTAGCCGAGGAGATGTAGCAACGTTGAGCAGCGCCGCGCCCCGCACCACCGGCCAGGACCACCTCTGGTCGGTGGACGAACACCTGGAGGACATCCTCGCGACCGTCCGCCCCCTCGAACCCATCGAGCTGCAACTCCTCGACGCCCAGGGCTGTGTCCTGGTCGAGGACGTCACGGTGCCGGTCTCGCTGCCGCCGTTCGACAACAGCTCCATGGACGGGTACGCGGTGCGGGTCGCGGATGTCGCGGGCGCGAGCGAGGAGTTCCCCGCCGTCCTGGACGTCGTCGGGGATGTCGCGGCGGGCCAGGCCGAGCTGCTCCACGTGGGCCCCGGCCAGGCCGCCCGCATCATGACCGGCGCCCCCATGCCGCCCGGCGCTGAGACCGTCGTACCGGTGGAATGGACCGACGGGGGCCTCGGCGAGGGGCCCGCGACCGGGATGCGCGCCCGCGCGCTGGCTCCCGAGGGCGCCGAGGGGCACGTGCACGTGTACCGGCCGGCCGAGGCACGCGCGCACGTACGCGCGAAGGGCAGCGATGTGAAGGCCGGCGACCGTGCCCTCGAGGCCGGCACCGTCCTCGGTCCGCCGCAGATCGCCCTGCTCGCCGCGATCGGCCGCGGCACCGTACGCGTGCGCCCGCGCCCCCGCGTGGTCGTCATGTCCACCGGCAGCGAGCTCATCCAGCCCGACGAACAACTGGGCCACGGCCAGATCTACGACTCCAACAGCTTCGCCCTCACCGCCGCCGCCCGCGACGCCGGCGCCATCGCCTACCGCGTCGGCGCCGTCGCCGACGACGCCGAGACCCTCCGCAACACCATCGAGGACCAGCTCGTCCGCGCCGACCTCATGGTCACGACGGGCGGTGTGAGCGTGGGGGCGTACGACGTCGTCAAGGAGGCGCTGTCGTCCGTCGGTGACGAGGACGAGGCCGGCAGCGGCATCGACTTCCGCAAGCTCGCCATGCAGCCCGGCAAGCCCCAGGGCTTCGGCTCCATCGGCCCCGACCACACGCCGCTCCTCGCGCTGCCGGGCAACCCTGTGTCGTCGTACGTCTCCTTCGAGCTGTTCGTCCGTCCCGCGATCCGAGCTCTCATGGGCCTGGAGGACGTGCACCGGCCGCGCGTGACCGCGAAGCTGACCGCCGACAAGGCGCTGACCTCGCCGAAGGGGCGCAGGCAGTTCCTGCGCGGGGCCTACTCCGACGGCACGGTGACCCCGGTCGGCGGCGCCGGTTCGCACCTGGTGGCGGCCTTGGCGCACGCGGACGCGCTGATCGTCGTCCCGGAGGACGTGGAGTCCGTCGAGCCCGGCACCGAGATCGAGGTGGTCCTGCTCGGCTGAGTGCTCCTGGTTGGCGGTACCGTGTCGCGCACAACAGGCCCGCGCGCCGCACCGCGAAGGGCCGGGACCCGGGAGCGCCGCACAGCATGAGTACGCAGGACCGACTGACCCACATCGACGAGGCGGGCGCCGCCCGCATGGTCGACGTATCCGACAAGGACGTCACCGCGCGCACCGCCCGCGCCAGCGGCCGGGTCCTCGTCTCGCCCCGGGTGATCGAGCTGCTGCGCGGCGAGGGCGTCCCCAAGGGCGACGCCCTCGCCACCGCGCGGATCGCGGGCATCATGGGCGCCAAACGCACCCCGGACCTGATCCCGCTGTGCCACCCGTTGTCGGTCTCGGGTGTGAAACTGGATCTGTCGGTCGCGGACGACGCCGTGGAGATCCTCGCCACCGTCAGGACGACGGACCGCACGGGCGTCGAGATGGAGGCCCTCACCGCGGTCTCCGTCGCCGCGCTCACCGTGATCGACATGGTCAAGGCGGTCGACAAGGGAGCGGTCATCACGGACGTACGGGTGGAGGAGAAGACGGGCGGCAAGTCGGGCGACTGGAGCCGGGCATGACGTATCGCGCTCTTGTGGTCACCGCCTCCAACCGGGCCGCCGCCGGGGTCTACGAGGACAAGGGCGGTCCGTTGATCGCCGCTGGTCTGAAAGGCTTCGGCTTCGACGTCGACGGGCCGCAGGTCGTGCCCGACGGGGACCCGGTCAAGGCGGCCCTGCGCGCCGCCGTCGACGCCGGATACGACGTCGTCGTCACCACCGGCGGCACCGGCATCTCGCCCACCGACCGCACCCCCGAGGCGACCCGCGCGGTGATCGACCACGAGGTGCCCGGCATCGCCGAGGCCATCAGGGCGTTCGGACGGGAGAAGGTGCCGGCCGCCGCGCTCTCGCGGGGCCTGGCCGGAGTGGCGGGACGGACCCTGATCGTCAACCTGCCGGGTTCCACCGGCGGAGTGAAGGACGGACTCGCCGTCCTGGAGCCCTTGTTGGTCCACGCCGTCGACCAGATCCGCGGAGGCGACCACCCCAGACCCGGGGCCGGCAGTGGGGGTGCGAGCTGAACAGCCCATCCTGGCCCGTCGTACTGGCGGACGGCGATGTCGTCCTCCGGCCCATAAAGGTGCGCGACCAGCGGGCGTGGCGCGAGGTCAACCGGCGCAACCGCGACTGGCTGCGCCCCTGGGAGGCGACCATTCCGCCGCCCACGCCCAGCGGGCCGATCGCGCACCGGCCGACGTACCGGCAGATGGTGCGCCACCTGCGGTCCGAGGCGAACGCGGGCCGGATGCTGCCGTTCGTCATCGAGTACCAGGGACGGCTCGTCGGGCAGTTGACCGTCGCCGGGATCACCTGGGGCTCGATGTGTTCGGGGCACGTCGGCTACTGGGTGGACGAGTCGGTGGCCGGCCGTGGAGTGATGCCGACGGCCGTGGCGCTCGTCGTGGACCACTGTTTCCGGACCGTCGGACTGCACCGCATCGAGGTCTGTATTCGCCCGGAGAACGGGCCCAGCCGTCGGGTCGTGGAGAAACTCGGATTCCGTGAGGAGGGGCTGCGGCCCCGTTATCTCCACATCGACGGGGCCTGGCGCGACCATCTCGTCTTCGCGCTCACCGCGGAAGAGGTACCGGAAGGGTTGCTCGGGCGGTGGCGGCGGGCACGCTCACAGAAGGCGTCGCAGAACACGCCCCGGAACCCGCAGAACACGCCGGGGAATCCCGCGTAGCCAGGGAAGAGGCCTCGGGATGCGACTCGGAGAATTGAATAAATGTTCGAAAATGATCGGGTGGCGATCGTCTCCGGGCATTAAATTCGCGGCTTCGGCGGCCTGCTGATCGCATCGGTCACAAAAAAAGCTCGAAATATCAGCCAGATCGTGCGACACACCGGCCCAATTGGCGGATGGCCTCACGCGAATCCCTCTACCGTGTGAGGCGTGAGCAGCAGCGGCCTCATCTACGCAGTCATTGTCGGGGCCTGGGCCGCCTACTTGGTGCCGATGTGGCTCCGTAGGCAGGACGAGCTGAACGAGGCCCGTCCGACGGAACGCTTCAGCACCGCCATCCGGCTGCTGTCCGGACGGGCGGGGATGGAGCGCCGGTACGCCAAGGACCTGCGGGCGCGCTCCACCGAGGAGGGGGAGCCCAGCGCCGTCGATCCGGATGCCGTCACCGACTCGGTGGACGTCCGGGCCTTTGCCATGCCTCCGACGCGCCCGCAAGTGCGCGCGGACGTGCGTGCGGAGGCGCAGGCGCCGGCGCGCAGGGAAGCGGCACGTGAACCGGCGCGCGAGAGGGCGGCCGACCCGGCCGCGCACGCCTCGGCCGCGCCCGCCCCGGCATCCGTCTCCGCCTCGGCGCCCGCATCCGGATCCGCTCCGGCGCGCAAGCAGGTGCCAGCGGCCCGGCGCACGCCCGCAGCAGAAGCCGCCGCGGCGCGCGCCCGGCGCACGAAGGCACTCGCACGCCGGAGGCGCACCACCGTGGTGCTCTTCATCGCCTTCACGCTCGGCGCGATCGTCGCGGCCGTCGGGGGGCTCGCGTTCCTGTGGGCGCCCGGCGTACCCGCCGTGCTGCTCAGCGGGTACATCGCCTACCTGCGCTCCCAGGAGCGCCGTCGCTTCGCCTACCAGATGGACCGGCAGCGGGCCGAGGCGGCGGCGCAGCGACTGAAGGAGCGCGCGCGCCAGCCGCGCCGGCGCCCGGCGGCCGAAGTGATCGACGCGGACGAACCGGACGAAGGACCAGAGCCGGGGCAGGACCCCGGGCTGTCGGCGCTCGCCGCCGACCGGCGCGCCCTCGTCGAGCAGACCGACCACGCGGAGTGGGTCGACCAGCAGCGCGAGCGGCAGCGCAGGCCGGGGCACGGGGACAGCTGGGAGCCGGTGCCGGTTCCTCTTCCGACGTATGTGACGGCGCCGGTCGCTCCACGGGCCACGTCGGACGTGGACCTCGGCGCGCCGGACGCGTGGAGTTCGGCGCGGTCCAGCTCGGTCGCCGGGGAGCGCGGGGAGCGGGAGGCGCGTGGCGCCGGTGCCGAGTCCGGTGCCGGCCAGGGCGGTGCGGCGGAGGACGCCGAGGCGGGGGAGCCGTCTCACGCCGAGGACAAGACGGAGGAGGGCGGGCGCAGTGATGCCCGCCGGGCCGCGTCCGCGCGACGGGCGCGCGAGCGGGGACGTACGCCCCTCTTCGATCAGTACGAGGACGGCGAGCGGCCGCGCGCGGCCAACGAGTAGGCGCGGCGGCCGCACGCGGCCGCGCCCTCCCGCCGCCTCGGGCGCTCACTCCCCAGCGCTCAGCTCGACCCAGGCGCCTCCTCGGGCGCCCGGTACGCCCCACCGCCGCGGCCACCCGTCCCACCTGTGGCTGTTGCGTCGCCGGGGACAGGGAACGGATTTCCAAGCACCCCGATCGGGGTGCTAAGGTTTCACTCGTTGCAAGGGCCTGTGGCGCAGTCTGGTAGCGCACCTCGTTCGCATCGAGGGGGTCTGGGGTTCAAATCCCCACAGGTCCACGCAGCATAGGGGCCCGTTCCTGATATCAGGAACGGGCCCCTTGCCATGCGTACGGCAGTGACGTACCGCAAGGGCGTCGGCTGATCCCGCGTCAGGACATCGTGGTGGCGTGGAGGGAGCCGAGCAGGGTGAGGGCGTGGGCGCTGGGGCTGTCGGGTTCGGCCTGGTAGACGACCAGTTGCTGGCCGGGGGCGTCGCGGACGTCGAGGGTCAGGTACGTGAGGGACAGAGCGCCGACGGCCGGGTGAAGGAAGTGCTTGGTGTCCTGGGTCTTGCCCTGGACGGCGTGGGTGTTCCAGAGGCGGGTGAAGTCCGGGCTGTGCTCGGTGAGGGCGCGGACGAGGTCCCGCAGGCGCGGGTTGTCCGGGTCGAGGCCGGCCGCCTGGCGCAGATGACCCACCGTGGCCTCGGCCGTGTGGTTCCACCGGCTGTAGAACCGACGGCCCGCGGGGTCCAGGAAGGCCATGCGGGCCAGGTTGTCCGCGGGCGCGAAGGGCGAGTGCAGGGCCTCTGCCAGGGCGTTGGCCGCCAGGACGTCCAGGGTCCGGTTGATGACGAACGCCGGGGCGCCCGGGTAGCCGTCCATCAGTTGGCGCAGGGCTGGGCCGACGCGGTCCGTGGTGGGGGTGAACTGGTTGCCGGGTACGGTCCCGGCCAGCTGGTGCAGATGTGCGTGGGCGTCGGCGTCCAGGCGCAGGGCGCGGCCGAGGGCGTCGAGTACGTGGGCCGAGGGGTGCCGTTCCCGCCCCTGTTCCAGGCGCGTGTAGTAGTCCGCGTTCACTCCGGCCAGGACGGCGACCTCCTCACGGCGCAGACCACTGACCCGGCGTACGCCATGGCTGACCACGCCGACGTCCTGGGGCCGCAGCCCCGCCCTGCGCGCGCGGAGGAACTCTCCCAGGTGGTTGTCGGTCATGTCCTCAGGCTAGGTCCCGGCCTGGGTGTGCTGCCTGGGTGCACCACACCCAGGCAGCACACGTCCTGGTAGGCGGTCCGCGGCCTCCCCAGACTCGGTCGGGCGGGACGGATCCGGTCCCGCTCCATGAAAGGGAGTAGAGGCATGACCGATACAGCCAAGGTCGTGGTGGTCACCGGAGCGAGCAGCGGGATCGGGGAGGCGACCGCCCGCCGGCTCGCCGCCGACGGGCACCGTCTGCTCCTCGGCGCGCGCCGCACCGATCGTCTCGCGACGTTGACCGAGGAGATCACCGCGGCGGGCGGTACCGCGGAGTTCCGGCGGCTGGACGTCACGGACGCCGCCGACGTCCGGGCCTTCGTGTCCGCCGCCCGCGAGCGCCACGGCCGGGTGGACGTGGTGGTCAACAACGCGGGCGTGATGCCGCTCTCGCCGCTGGAGGCGCTCAAGACCGACGAGTGGGACCGGATGATCGACGTGAACGTGCGAGGAGTCCTGCACGGCATCGCCGCCGCCCTGCCGGTGATGCGTGCGCAGGGCGGCGGGCACTTCGTGAACGTCGCCTCCGTGGGCGCGTACGAGGTCTCTCCCACCGCGGCCGTCTATTGCGCCACCAAGTTCGCCGTCCGCGCGATCTCCGAGGGACTGCGCCAGGAGTCCACCGGGAACGTCCGGGTCACCCTCGTCTCCCCGGGAGTGACCGAGTCCGAGCTGGCCGACAGCATCTCCGATCCCACCGCTCGCGAGGCCATGAAGGCCTACCGCGCGGTGGCGCTGCCCGCTTCCGCCATCGCCGAGGCCATCGCCTACGCCGTCGCGCAGCCGGCGGAGGTCGACGTCAACGAGATCGTGGTGCGCCCGGCGGCGAGCGCCCAGTGACGGAGCCCCGGCCGTGGCTAGGACTGCCGGCGCAGGGCATGTGCTGCCGGAAGCACCGCCGACACGACGGCGAGGAGCGCGCACGCGCCCGTGGCCGCGCCGAGTTCGGGCCAGGGCAAGCGGATGGCGGAGCGCGCTGACTGAAGGTCGAGGGCGCCCCATATGCCGCCGAGATTGAGGGCCGTCACCAGGAGGCCGAGGAGTGCGCCCACGGCGACCACCACCAGGGCTTCCGCGGCGACGAGGCGCAGCACCTGGCCGGTCGTGGCGCCCGTCAGACGCAGGGACGCGAACTCGCGCTTCCGGTCGGACGTCGCCATGAGCAGGGTGTTGGCGAGGGAGATGCCCGAGTACAGCAGCGCGATGCCCAGGACGAGGAGGAAGCCGAGGCGGGTCTTCTCGTCGGCGTCCGTGAAGGTGGCTGTCGGGTAAGCGGTGCGCAGCCACTCGTCGCGGGTGAGGACGGAGACGTCCGTGGCTCCCAGGGCCCTTCGTAGCCCCGCCGCCGTCCCTCCCTTCACCTCGACCCGGTCGACAGCGGCCCCGCGCGCGTTGGCCGGCGTGACGTACACCCCGTTGTCGCCCGTGCCGACCGGCATCACCGCGGCGATGCGCAGCGACCTGCGGGTGCCGTCGCCGAGCCAGACGGTGACCCGGCGGCCGACGTCGTGCTGCGCCCACTCCTCGTTGACGATGATCGAGTCGTCGTCGAGGCCGGTGACGTGGCCCGCCGTCAGAGGGAGGCGCGCGGTCGCCGCGAGCGCCCCCGGATCGGCCGCGCGCGCCTCGGACTTGATGAGGGCGACCCCCTCCTCCAGGACGTACACGGCGCTCGACGCGGTAGCCGAGACCTCGGTGCCCGGGAGCGCGCGCAGCCGGCGGAGCGTGTCCGGGGCGAAGCCGGTCGGTGACGTCAGTACGAAGTCGGAAGCGGTCCGCTCCCGCGCCTCCGTCGCCCTCGCCTCGTTCAGGGTCGCCGTGGCGCCCAGCAGCGAGCCCGTCAGGGCCACCGTGATCAGGACGGGGGCGGCGACGGCGGCCGTACGGCGCACAGCGGCTCCCGCGTTCGAGCGGACCAGCATGCCGCACGGGGCGAGGATCCTGGTCAGCGGGCGGACCAGGGCGGGGGCCAGCAGGGCCGTCGCCGTGATCAGGAGCATCGGGCGGCTGACGTACGTCTTGCGGTGCAGCAGGTCGCCCGGGTCCGTCAGCAGCGCGAGAACGAGGGTGACCGCGGCGGTGATCAGCAGGGCCGCCCCGCACAGCAGGCGGACGCGCGTCAGGGCGCGTTCGTCCACCGCCGCCTCGCGCAGTGCCTGGGTCGGCGCGGTCCGGCCCGCCCGCCAGGACGCGGCCACCGCCCCGCACAGCGCCACCGAAAGACCGGTCCAGAAGGCGAGATGGTACGGCCACACATGGTCGCCGATCGCGAACCAGGCCGGTGCGAGACCGTCGTCCACCACGCGCGCCGCCAGCCACGGGGCGGCGTACGCCCCCAGCGCGCAGCCCGCGGCGGACGCCGGTCCGCCGACGAGCAGCGCCTCCGTCAGCACCGCGCGCCGGATCTGGCCCGGCGTCGCGCCCGCCGTGCGCAGCAGGCCGAACTCCCGGCGGCGCTGGGCCACCGCGAAGGCGAAGGTCGACGCGACGACGAACACCGACACGAACCCGGCCACCCCACCCGCCGTGCCGAACAGCGCGTTCAGCGTCGTCAGCGCCTCGGCGTCCCGCTCGGGATCGGCGTCCGCGAGCCGGCGCTCGTCGCCGGTCAGCACCCGCGCGCGGCCGTCCACCGCGCGCCGTACCGCCGACGCGTCCGCCTCCACCACGAGCTGCGTACTCACCGGAGCCAGCGCGGCCGCCCGCGCATCCGTGTAGAACAGCGCGTTCTCGAAGCCCCGCGCGCCCACCGCACTCACCGTGCCGACCACGCGCACCACCCCGCGCCCCGTGCGCAGGCGCTGTCCCACCGTCGCCCCGCCGTCCGTGGCCACGACCTCGTCCGCGGCGCGGGGCGCGCGGCCCGCGGTCAGTTCGTACGGTGCGAAGGCCGCGGTCGACCATGGGTGCCCCACCAGGTCGCCGCGTACGACGAACGTGCGGTCCTCCGTGACCTTGCCCAGCTTCCGCAGCGCCGCCACCGTTCCCGCCGGCACCGACCGCGGGTGGGCCAGCCTCTGGGTGCGGTCGCCGATGGGGGTCGGTACGTGCAGTGTGTCCTGGCCCTTCACCACGACCGGGGCCGCGGCGAAGCGTTCCGGCGCGCGCTCGGGGGCGTCCAGGGAGGAGGCGAGGGCCAGGCCCATCACGGCGATCAGGCCGACCCCGAGGGACAGCGCGACAAAGCTGCCGATGAAGGCGGTCCAACGGGAGCGCAGGGTACGCAGGGCGAGCATCAGCACGGGAGAGCCTCCGAAGCACCAGCCTCCGAGGCACCGGCCTCCGTCTCACCGGCCGCCGACGCCCCCGTCTCCAGCGCCGTCATACGCGCCGCGATCTCCCCCGCCGGCGCCCCCACCACCTCCCCGTGCACACGCCCGTCGACCAGGAAGACCACGCGGTCGGCGTACGACGCGGCCACCGGATCATGCGTGACCATCACGATCGTGCGCTCCTCGGTGTCGACCAGTGAGCGCAGCAGGGACAGCACCTCACGCCCGGTGGCGGAGTCCAGCGCACCCGTCGGCTCGTCCGCGAACAGCACTTCGGGGCGGGTGATCAGCGCGCGGGCCAGGGCGACGCGCTGCTGCTGGCCGCCGGACAGCTGGGCCGGCCGGTGCCGGGTCCGTTCGCCGAGCCCCACCCGCCGCAACGCCTCACGCGCGCGTGCCTTCGATACGCGCCGACCGGCCAGCCGCAGCGGCAGGACGACGTTCTGTTCGGCGGTCAGGGAGGGCAGGAGGTTGTACGACTGGAAGACGAAGCCGATGCGTTCGCGGCGCAGCAGGGTCAGCCGTCGTTCGCTCAGCCCGGTCAGTTCCGTGCCGCCGATCCGCACCGAGCCCGACGTCGGCCGCTCCAGTCCGGCCGCGCACTGCAACAGCGTCGACTTGCCGGAGCCGGACGGGCCCATGACGGCGGTGAAGGTGCCCCGTCCGAAGCCGAGCGAGACACCGTCGAGCGCGGTCACACCGCCGTCGCCCTCGCCGTACCGCCGGACGACGGAGGTCAGCCGGATCGCGTGGTCTGTCATCTGCCCTCATCAAGTCCGCAGAAGGCCGACGGCCCTCATTAAGTCGAAGCGAGCTCCACGAAACCGCGCCGGCACCCCCCGAATCAGTGCGGCAGGACCGAGACTTGGGGTAGGGCCAGGCATACCCCCGGATGTCTGTCCGGACGGATTACGTCCGCCCGTACCCGCCTCCTACCGTGATCTCCATGACGGTGTGGCAGGCGCTGAGCAGGCGTGGATATCTCGGGTCGGCATGGCCGTGGCGTGCGGTCGCGTTCCTGGCGAGCGGGGCGGTGTTCGGGGCGGTCGTGCTGGTGGTGATCGTCGCGGGGGCCGTCGTGGGCGGCGCGACGGCCGTCGCACTCGTCGGGCTGCCGCTGCTTGTGCTTACCGCGCTGTGCGGGATCCCGGTGGCCGCCGTCGAGCGGTGGCGGCTGCGGCTGGCGGGGGTGGGGCCGGTGCCGCTCGCGGAGCACCGGGTGCCCGACGCGCCCGGGCTCACCAGGTGGCTCACCGTGCGGCTCACAGAGGCCGCCACCTGGCGGGAGTTGGCGTACGCCGTGCTGCTCGGACTCGTGCTGTGGCCGCTGGACGCGCTCGTCGTGGCCTTCGCCGCCGGAGTGCCGCTGTTCCTGCTGGCCACGCCGTTGCTGGTCGCCGTCGACGGCGAGGCGAAGGTCGTCAAGCTGTGGACGGTCGACACCTGGCCGGCCGCCTTCGGGGTCGCGGCGGCCGGGGTGGCGTTGCTGGTGGTGGGGGCGTACGTGCTCGGGTTGGGCGCCGGGGCCCGCGCCGAGGTCGCGAAGGCGCTGCTGGGCGCCTTTGGGGACAGTGAGCGGGTCACCGAACTCGTGCGCTCCCGTGTCCGGTTGGTGGACGCCTTCGAGGCGGAACGGCGCCGTATCGAGCGCGATCTGCACGACGGCGCCCAGCAGCGCCTCGTCGCCCTCACCATGACGCTCGGCCTCGCCCGCCTGGACGCCCCGCCCGGTGGTCCGCTCGCCGATCAGCTCGCCAAGGCGCACGGTGAGGCCGAGAAGGTCCTCGCCGAGCTCCGCGAGCTCATCCACGGCATCCACCCCAAGGTCCTCGCCGACTACGGCCTCGAAGCCGCCGTCGCGGACGCGGCCGACCGGAGCGCGGTCCCGGTGGACGTGGAGCTGGACCTCCCGGAGCGGCTGCCCCAACCCGTCGAGACCGCCGCGTACTTCGTGGTCTGCGAGGCGCTCGCCAACGCCGCCAAGCACAGCGGGGCGAGCCGGGTGACCATCGGCGGCGGACACCAGGACGGACGGCTGACGCTCCACATCCGCGACGACGGACACGGCGGCGCCACCAGCGCGAACGGCACCGGGCTCACCGGTCTCGCCGACCGGGTGTCAGTGCTCGATGGCAGACTCTCCCTGTCCAGCCCGCCGGGTGGACCGACCCTGCTGCGAGTGGAGATCCCTTGCCGGCCGACCGAGCCCCGCGCCTAGTCCTCGCCGAGGACAGCGTGCTGCTGCGCGACGGACTCGTCGGGCTGCTCACGCGGTTCGGGTACGACGTGGTCGCGGCCGTCGGCGACGCGGACGCGCTCCTCGCGGCCGCCACCGAGCACACACCCGACGTGGTCGTCACGGACGTCCGGATGCCGCCCGGCTTCCAGGACGAGGGGCTGCACGCGGCCGTGAAACTGCGCGAGGAGCGGCCCGGGCTGCCGGTGCTGGTGCTCAGCCAGTACGTACAGCGGGCGTACGCCGCCGAGCTCCTCGACTCCGGCGACGGGACCGGTGTCGGCTATCTGCTCAAGGACCGGGTGGGCCAGGTCGAGGAGTTCGTGGACGCGCTGCGGGAGGTGGCGGCCGGGGGCACGGTCGTGGACCCCGAGGTCGTACGGCAACTGCTGCGCCGCCGCCGGGATCCGCTCGCCCGGCTCAGCCCGCGCGAGCGGGAGGTGCTGGCGCTGATGGCCGAGGGCAAGTCGAACGGCGCGATAGCCAAGGCGCTGGTGGTGTCGGACGCGGCCGTCGGCAAGCACATCGGCTCGATCCTCACCAAGCTGGACCTGCCGCCGGCGGACGACACCCACCGGCGGGTGCTGGCGGTGCTCGCGTACCTCAGGAGCTGATCCCCGCGGGCTTCTCAGAGGGCCTTCGCGAAGCAGCGGCTCGACTCGTGGTGCCGGTAGTAGCCGAACTTCTCGCACGGCTCGTAGCCGCTGGAGGTGTACAGCGCGATGGCCTCCGGCTGCTTGTCGCCGGTCTCCAGGACCATGCGGACCCGGCCCGCCGCCCGCGCGTCCTCCTCCAGCGCCGCCAAGATGCGCCGGGCGAGCCCTCTGCCGCGCGCCTGCTCTATGACGTACATCCGCTTGACCTCGGCGTCTCCGTCGCGGTTGCCCTCCTCGTTGGCGTCCTGGACCCGCCAGCCGCCGGTGGCGACGGGGGCGTCGCTCTCGTCGTAGGCGATGAGGTACGCGCCGTTCGGAGGCTCGAAATGCGCCGGGTCCATGTGCGTGGCGTCGCCGTCGTCGCCGTAGCGGACGGCGTACTCGGCCTGGACCTGGTCGTTGAGCTTCACGGCGTCGGGGTGGTCGAAGGAGACGCGACGGATATCCATGCTTCCTACCGTATATCAATACATTCCAGAACGGGATCCAGTCCAGTCTGCCGGTATCGTGCCGGAGTGCTCACTGTGACCTCTGTGAATGTGAACGGACTGCGCGCCGCCGCGAAGAAGGGCTTCGTGGAGTGGCTCGCGGACACCTCCGCCGATGTGCTCTGCCTCCAGGAGGTGCGCGCCGAGCCGCAGCAGCTGCCCGAGGAGGTCCGCACCCCCGACGGCTGGCACGTGGTGCACGCGCCCGCCGCCGCCAAGGGCCGCGCCGGCGTCTCCCTCTACACCCGCCGCGAGCCCGACCGCGTCCGGATCGGCTTCGGCTCGTCCGAGTTCGACACCAGCGGCCGCTACGTCGAGGCCGACCTCCCCGGTGTGACGGTCGCCTCCCTCTACCTCCCCTCCGGCGAGGTCGGCACCGAGCGCCAGGACGAGAAGGTCCGCTTCATGGACGAGTTCCTGGCCTACCTCAAGGACCTGCGCGAGCGCGCCGCCGCCGACGGCCGCGAGGTCGTCGTCTGCGGCGACTGGAACATCGCCCACCAGCCGGCCGACCTGAAGAACTGGCGCGCCAACCAGAAGAACTCCGGGTTCCTGCCGGAGGAGCGGGAGTGGCTGACGCGGGTCTTTGACGCGGCCGACGGGGGGTACGTCGATGTCGTGCGGGCGCTGCATCCCGATGTCGAGGGGCCGTACTCGTGGTGGTCGTATCGGGGGCGGGCCTTCGAGCGGGATACGGGTTGGCGGATCGATCTCGCCGTCGCGACCCCGGGGCTTGCCGACAAGGCGGTCAAGGCATTCGTGGAGCGGGCCGCGAGCCATGACGAGCGGTGGTCAGATCATGCTCCTGTGACGGTCGTCTTCGACAAGTGACATGGGGTGTGGGGGTGTGCCGACATCTTTCTCACCCCCACACGTGTTGCAGGGCGGATCAGGAATGCGACCGGACTGTGAACGTCAAGCGGGCGGTGTCGGGTCCGGCCAGCCGCTCGGGTCCGCCGCCTGATCGCCCCTTGGCGACTGTGACGTGAACTCTGTCCCTGAGGAGTTGCTCCCGGGTCACTTCGCCGTCCACGGCGAACGCCTCGCGGTAGCGGCTGACGGTGTATTCGTCGAGCCAGCTGGCGCGCATGGCTGCGGGTGCGGGGCAGGTCGCGCCACGAGCAGAGGCGCGGCAGACGTAGTCGCCGTACGCATAGGTCTTCCGTGTGGCGAAGTACATGCGGCCACCGCACCCGGCGCAGTGTGCGACTCCGATGAGCAGCGACGTCTCCCGGCGTTTGAAGTGGGTGCCGTTCGAGCGGGCGTTGAGAACGTCCTGAAGAGTCTGGAACTCCTCTTCGGTGAGCACCGGAGGGCCGATCAGCACGGGTGCGCCCGTGGTGTCACGGACCGTCTGGCCCTTGTGCACCCGGTGGCCCATCAGTGCCGGGGTGCGCAGGATTTTGCACAGACTGCCGACTGTCCAGCGGAACCGGTCGAAGTCGCGTCCGTGCCGTCGCCCACCCGTGGGGCGCCCCTGAAGTTGGGCGTGGCGGTCGCGTGGCACCAGAACGCCAGCGGTTTCCAGTTTGTGGGCGATGGCGACCAGGGACAGCCCAGAGTGAACGTCGTCCACGATCGCCCGCACAACGGGGACGGTCTCCGGGTCGGGGGCGAGACACCAGCCGACGCCGGAGGGATGGGGCGCCTTCCGGTACCCGAACGGCACAAGGCCGCCGCCGTATCGGCCCTTCGCGCGTAGCGCTTCGTGGGCGCCGGTGAGTCGGGCGGAAAGGGCTCGAGCCTCCTGCTCGGCGACGTAGGCCAGGTTCATGCAGCGGCGAATGGCGTCGCCGCCTGCCTGTGGCGTCACAACGATTGGCTGACGCTCTTCAGGCATTCCGAAGACCAGCGTCGTCGCACGCTGTTGGCCCCACTCGATCAGCTCGGACATGTGGGCGACGGAGCGCACGGCACGGTCCACGTGTGACCACACGATGGCGTCGTAGTCGTCCGGGCGTTGCAGCCAAGGCGACAGTGACGGCCTCTCGAACGGAGACATCTTGCGTGCGGAGACCCCAAGGTCTGCGGCTTCGGCGAGCAAGGTGAAGCCCAGCTGCTCGGCGCGCATTCGGATGCAGGCGCGCTGTCTGTCTGGCGAGGTGGTCACTCCAGTCAGGTTGCTGAGACGCACGGCTCCAAGAGCTCGCGGTGTTCGGTGGGGCTAGGCTTGGGCATGTCGGCGCTCCGTGAAGTGTCGGCCACACCCCGGGACTGGTCGCACAGTCGCCGGGGCCTTTTCGATCTCACTCTCGGGGTACGAACGTGACTTCGTCCGTTACTGCCGGGAAAGTGCCTCGATGGAGTGAATGCTCATGAAAAACCGGGCACTTGGGGAGACGGGAGCCCTGAGGCTCTAGTCCCGCTTCCGCAGCCGCCGGTCCAGCGCCAGCGAGAGCTCCGCCTCCACCACGCTCCTCGCGAGCGGCCGCAGGCGTTGTATGTCGTCCTCGGTCGCGTGGCGGAGGACGAGTTCGGCGAACATCTCGGCGAGGTCGTCGACGTGTTCGCGGACGCGTTTGCCCGCCGCGAGGACCTCGGCCAGCGGGATGCCTTCGGCGACGAGGGCGGAGGAGACGTCGAGGAGGCGGCGGCTGATGTGGACGATCTCGTCGCCGTCGGTGCCGAGGTAGCCGAGGTCCAGGGCCGCGGCGAGGTTCTCGGTGGTGACCTGGCCCTCGAAGCGGGCGGCGAGTTCCTCGGGGGTGAGGCGGACCGGTTCCTCCTCGGTGGGGGTGGTCACGCCCAGGAGGTCGGCGACGTCGCGGCCGTGGTCGAGGGCTTCGGCCAGTTCCGCGATGCCGGTGAGGGTGTGGCCGCGTTCCAGGAGGGCCGCGATCGTGCGGAGGCGGGCCAGGTGGTGGTCGTCGTACCAGGCGATACGGCCCTCGCGGCGGGGCGGAGGGATGAGTTTGCGTTCGCGGTAGAAGCGCAGGGTGCGCGGTGTGATGCCGGCCAGGCGGGCCAATTCCTCCATGCGGTACTCGCGCTTCTCGGTCACGCCCGCAGCCTATGTTGTACCTCCGGTAACTTTCCTGGCCCCGCCCCCTACCCATCGGTAAGGAGCTGTCCTACCCTCCCATTGCGCCAGTGTTCACTGGCAGAGTCCGAAAAAGCGATGCGTGGAGGCTTCGGGATGACCGAGCACGAGCATGTGCGGGTGGCGGTGATCGGGTCCGGGTTCGGCGGGCTCGGGGCCGCCGTGCGGCTGCGGCGCGAAGGTGTCACCGACTTCGTCGTCCTGGAACGGGCCGGCAGCGTCGGGGGCACCTGGCGGGACAACAGTTACCCGGGGTGCGCCTGTGACGTGCCGTCCCATCTCTACTCCTTCTCCTTCGCCCCCAATCCCGACTGGCCGCGCACCTTCTCCGGGCAGGAGCACATCCGGGCCTATCTGGAGCACGTCGCCGACGTCTTCCGGCTGCGCCCCCACCTGCGCTTCGACTCCGAGGTCAAGATGATGACCTGGGACGCGGACCGGCTGCGCTGGGACATCGAGACCAGCAGCGGGCGGCTCTCCGCCGACGTCGTCGTCTCCGCCACCGGGCCGCTCTCCGACCCGAAGATCCCCGACATCCCGGGGCTCGACTCCTTCCCCGGCAAGGTCTTCCACTCCGCCCGCTGGGACCACGACTACGACCTGCGCGGCAAGCGGGTCGCGATGGTCGGGACGGGCGCCTCCGCGATCCAGATCGTGCCCGCCATCCAGCCCCTCACCGAGAAACTCACCCTCTTCCAGCGCACCCCGCCCTGGGTCATGCCGCGCGTCGACCGGGCCATCACCGGTTTCGAGCGCCGGCTGCACCAGCAGCTGCCCTTCACCGCCCACGCCCGGCGCGGACTCCTGTGGGGCATCCGGGAGTTGCAGGTCCAGGCCTTCACTAAGCGGCCCAACGAACTCGGTCTGGTCGAGAAGCTGGCCAAGGGCAACATGGCGCGGGCCATCAAGGACCCCGCCCTGCGGGCCAAGCTGACCCCCGACTACCGCATCGGCTGCAAGCGGATCCTGCTGAGCAGCGAGTACTACCCGGCACTCGCCAAGCCCAATGTGGACCTGGTGGCGAGCGGGCTCAGCGAGGTCCGCGGCTCCACCCTCGTCGCCGCCGACGGCAGTGAGGCCGAGGTCGACGCGATCGTCTTCGGGACCGGCTTCCATGTCACCGACATGCCGATCGCCGACCGGGTCGTGGGGGCCGACGGGCGCACCCTCGCCGAGGCCTGGAAGGGCGGGATGGAAGCCCTGCGCGGCGCCTCCGCGGCCGGGTTCCCCAACTGGATGACGATCATCGGGCCCAACACCGGGCTCGGGAACTCCTCGATGATCCTGATGATCGAGTCCCAGCTGAACTACATGGCCGACTTCGTACGCCAGCTCGACGTCCTCGGCGGCCGCGCCGCCCTCGACGCCCGGCCGAGCGCCGTGCACGCCTGGAACCGGCGCGTGCAGGAGCGCATGAAGCGCACGGTGTGGAACACCGGCGGCTGCACCAGCTGGTACCTCGACGCCAACGGCCGCAACACCACCATCTGGCCGGGGACCACGACCGAGTTCCGGCGCGCGACCCGGCGCGTGGACCTCGCCGAGTACGAGGTGCTCCGCAGCGGGGCGCTCACAGCGAGCGAGGCGACCGGGCAAGAGGTGAACGCGTGAGCCGGCTCCTGCACGTCTCCTCCGGGCCGTACGCCCCACCCGTCCCCGCGCGCGAGCTGACGGCCGTCTCCGCCGACGGCGCACGTCTGCACGTAGAGGTGCACGGGCCCGAGAACGCGCCCCCCGTCGTCCTCGCGCACGGCTGGACCTGCTCGACCGCCTTCTGGGCGGCGCAGATCCGCGACCTCGCCGTCGACCACCGGGTCATCGCCTACGACCAGCGCGGCCACGGACGCAGCCCCGCGAGCCCGGCATGCAGCACCGACGCGCTCGCCGACGACTTCGAAGCCGTACTGAAGGCGACGCTCGCACCCGGCGAGAGGGCCGTGATCGCCGGTCACTCCATGGGCGGGATGACGGTGATGGCGGCAGCCGCACGCGCGAAGTTCCAGGAACACGCCGCCGCGGTCCTGCTGTGCAGCACCGGTTCCTCGCGGCTGGTCGCCCAGTCGACCGTCGTACCGATGCGGCCCGGACGGCTGCGGACCTGGCTGACCAAGCACATCCTCGGCTCGCGGGCACCGCTCGGGCCGGTCACGCCGGTCGCCCGGCGGATCCTCAAGTACGGGACGATGGGCCCCGGTTCGGCCCCGCACATGGTCGAGGCGTGCGCGCGGATCGTGCACGCGTGTCCGCGCCAGGTGCGGTACGCCTGGTCGCACGTCCTGGATCTGCTCGACCTCGACCACGGGGTGCGCTCCCTGGACGTTCCCACGGCTGTCGTCGTCGGCACGGCCGACCGGTTGACGCCGCCCGTGCACGCGCGTTCGCTGGTGGCGGCGCTGCCCCGGTGCGTAGGGCTCACCGAGCTGCCCGGAGTCGGGCACATGACGCCGGTGGAGGCGCCCGAGCTGGTCACCGGGAAGATCCGGGACCTCGTGACGACGTACGCAACGATCAAGGAGGGTGCATGAGCAGGGTCAGCCTCGAAGGGCAGGTCGCCGTCGTCACCGGAGCGGCGCGCGGAGTCGGTGAGCTGCTCGCCCGCAAGCTGTCCGCGCGCGGGGCGAAGGTGGCGCTGGTCGGCCTGGAGCCGGACGCCCTCAAGCAGGTCTGCGAGCGGCTGCACACCGACAGCGGCCACTGGTTCGCCGATGTGACGGATCACGAGGCGATGGCCCGGGTCGCCGCGGAGGTCAAGGAGCGGTTCGGGAAGGTCGACATCGTGGTGGCCAACGCCGGTGTGGCCAGCGGCGGTCCCTTCGTCGGCTCCGATCCGGAGGCGTGGCGGCGGGTGATCGAGGTGAACCTGATCGGGTCCGCGGTGACCGCCCGCGCCTTCCTGCCCGTGCTGATGGAGAGCCGGGGGTACCTGCTGCAGATCGCCTCGCTGGCCGCCATCACCCCGGCGCCGATGATGACCGCGTACTGCGCGTCCAAGTCCGGCGTGGAGGCGTTCGCGCACAGTCTGCGGGCCGAGGTCGGGTACAAGGGCGTGCGGGTCGGGGTCGGTTACCTGTCGTGGACCGACACCGACATGGTGCGCGGGGCCGATCAGGAGGACGTCATGCGGGAGTTGCGGCAGCGGCTGCCGTGGCCGGCCAACAAGACGTATCCGCTGGGGCCCGCGGTCGACCGGATCGTGGCCGGTATCGAGCGGCGGTCGAGCCATGTGTACGGGCAGGGGTGGCTGCGCGGGATGCAGGGGGTGCGCGGGTATCTGCCGGGGCTGATCGGGACGGTCGGGCAGCGGGAGATGCGGCGGTTCGGGGACCGGTTGGCGGGGGTCCGTTCGGGGCTCGTCGGTGCAGGTGGGGCGGCTGATGAGGAGGCGCGCGCTACGCGCCGTAACTGATCGAAATGCGCACTGTGTCCTGGCGTGTGAATCTGGTCGAGGCCCCGGTACGGGGCTCATCCCCTCACCCACTTCGGGAGTGAACCCACATGGGTATGAAGGACCAGTTCCAGGACAAGTCGGAGCAGTGGCAGGAGCAGGCCAAGCAGAAGGCCCAGCAGGCCAGGGAGCAGGGTCAGCGCGGCCAGCAGCGCGGCGAGCGCGGCAAGCCGCGGGACGAGGAGACGGAGCGGCTCCAGCGCGAGGAGCAGGACCGTATCGACATGGACTACGACGCGTAGCTGCTGCGTCGGGCTTCAGTCATTGAGCGTGGGGTGCCCTGAATTTTCGGGCACCCCACGTTCTTTGGGTGCGTTGTCGGGTGCGGGTCGGTGGGGGCTTGTCGCGCCCACGCGGCGGAGCCGCACATTGATACAGCCCCGCGCCCCTGGGTGGGTTCACCCGGCGCTTCTCAAGATCTGGGCGGCAACTTCGGCCTCGACCTGTCCGGTACGTTCGCGTAGTCCGGAGGTGTTGCCGGGGGCGTTGTCGTCAGTAGGTCCACCGCCAGTTTTACGGCGTCGTCGAGCTGCGCGTGTCTGCCCTCCGCCCAGTCCAGGGGAGTCCGTAGCACCTCCAAGTCCGGGGTCACGCCCCGGTTCTCCACCGTCCAGCCGTACGCGTCGAACCAGGCCGCGTTCATCGGGACCGTGATCACCGTGCCGTCGCCGAGGGAGTGGCGGCCGGTCATGCCGACGACTCCGCCCCAGGTGCGCTGGCCCACGACGGGGCCGAGCTTCAGGAGTTTGAAGGCGGCTGTGATCATGTCGCCGTCCGAGGAGGTCGCCTCGTCGGCGAGGGCGACCACCGGGCCCCGGGGGGCGTTCGAGGCGTACGACACCGGCTGGGCGTTTCTCGTGAGGTCCCAGCCGAGGATCGTGCGGGTGAGTTTCTCCACCACCAACTCGCTGATGTGGCCGCCCGCGTTGCCCCGGACGTCGACGATCAGCGCGGGCCTCGACACCTCCAGGCGCAGGTCGCGGTTGAACTGGGCCCATCCCGAGCCGCCCATGTCGGGGATGTGGAGGTAGCCGCAGCGGCCGCCGCTCAACTCCCGTACGACTTCTCGGCGTTTGGCCACCCAGTCCTGGTAGCGCAGGGGGCGTTCGTCGGTGAGGGGGACCACCGCGACCCGTCGCGCCCGGCCCTCGCCCTCCGCCGGGGTGAACGTCAGCTCCACCGTCGTACCGCCCGCCCCGGCCAGCAGCGGATACGGGCCCGTCACCTCGTCCACCGGGCGGCCGTCCACGTGGGTCAGGACCGCGCCCTCGCGGATGCCTGTGCCGGCCAGCGGGGAGCGGGCCTTGGAGTCGGAGGAGTCGCCGGGGAGGATGCGCTTCACCGTCCAGCCGGCTTCCCGGCGTACGAAGTTGGCGCCGAGGAGGCCTTGCCGGCGCTGGTAGTGGGGCGGGCCCTCGTTGCGGCGGGCGGCGGTGACGTAGGCGTGGGACGTGCCCAGTTCGCCCAGGACCTCGCGGAGCAGGTCGGCGAACTCGTCGGGGGTCGCGACTCGTTCGACCAGCGGGCGGTACTGCGCCAGCACCTCGTCCCAGTCGATGCCGCACATCTGCGGCTCCCAGAAGTAGGCGCGGATCAGCCGGCCCGCCTCCTCGTACGACTGCCGCCACTCCGCGCCCGGGTCGACCTCGTGCAGGATGCGGCGGGCGTCGATCCAGACGGTGGAGTCGCTGTCGCCGGACTCGGTGGCGGGGACCGCGCGCAGTTCGCCCTCGTCGACGACGACCAGGCGGGAGCCGTCGCCGCTCACCGCGAACCAGTCGAGGTGCTCGATCAGTTCGGACTTCTTCGCCTTGGTGATGTTGAAGTATTCGAGGGTGGGACGGCCGGTCGTGTCGTCGGGGTTCGCGAACGTCTCGCCGAGCGCCCCCGAGATCGGCCAGCGCAGCCAGACCAGTCCGCCGCCCGCCACCGGGTACAGCGCCGAGTACTTGGAGGCGGTGACCGGGAAGGGGGTCACGCGGCTCTCCAGGCCCTCCACCTCGACTGTGACCGTGCTGCCGTCGTCCGGTTCGTCGTCCTCCGCCGGGTCCAGGCCGCCCGCCGCCGGGCGGCCCTCGGGGGTCAGCGCGAAGGGGGAGGGGGTCGCCGAGGAGAGGGGGACCAGGTACGGGCGGCAGCCGAGCGGGAAGGACAGGTCCCCGGTGTGGACGTCGTAGACCGGGTCGAAGCCTCGCCAGGAGAGGAAGGCCAGATAGCGGCCGTTCCTCGTGAACACCGGGTTCTCGTCCTCGAAGCGGCCGTTGGTGACGTCGACGATCAGCCGGTCGCCGCCGGCCTTCGGGGCGATACGGGCCATCTTGATCTGGCGCAGCGATCTGCCGATGCCCGGGTGCGACCACGTCAGCCATGCCCCGTCCGGGGAGAAGGCGAGGTCGCGGACCGGGCCGTTGATCGAGTGGATCAGTTCCGTGACCTCGCCGTTGGAGTCCTCCGTCGCGTCGATGAGGAGGAGGCGGCCGTCGTGGGAGGCGATGGCCAGGCGCTCGCCCTGCGGGTCGGCGACCATCTCCAGGACCCGGCCCAGCTCGCCCGAGGCCAGCCGCCGGAGGGCGCGGTCGCCCGAGGCCCGGGGGAGGTAGGCGATCTCCACCGCGTCCTCGCCCTCCGCGTCCGTCACGTAGGCGACCTGGCCGACCGAGCCGAGCATCTCCGGGAGCCGGACCCGTACGCCCGGGGTGTCGGTGATGGTGCGGGCGGGGCCGTCGCGGTGGGTCAGCCAGTACAGGCTGCCGCGGACGACGACGGCGCTCGCGCGGCCCGTCTCGTCGACCGAGACGCCGTCCACGTGCTGGGCGGCCGGCACCTGGTACGTACGCCGTCCCGTGCGCGGCCCGCTCAGCCGTACGTCGAGTTTCCGCGGTTCGCCGGCGAGGTCGTCGACGATCCACAGGTCGCCCGCGCACTGGTACACCACCCGGGTGCCGTCGCTCGCCGCGTGCCGGGCGTAGAAGGCGTCGTGGTCGGTGTGGCGGCGCAGGTCGGAGCCGTCGTGGGCGCAGGAGTAGAGGTTGCCGACGCCTTCGTGGTCGGAGAGGAAGGCGATCCGGCCGCCGACGAACATGGGGGAGTGGAGGTGGCCGTCCAGGCCTTCGAGGAGGCGGTGGCCGTGCAGCCACAGTCTGCCGGTGGCCCCGCCCCGGTAGCGTTTCCAGGCGGCCGGTTCGTGCGGCGGGGTGCCGGTGAGCAGGAGGGTTCTGCGGTCGCCGTCGAGGTCGGCGACCTGGATGTCGGAGGCCGGGCCCCAGGGGAGCTTGCGGCCGGGGTCGCCGTCGGTGGGGACCTTGTAGGCCCAGGTGAAGTAGGAGAAGGGTTCGCCGTGGGAGGCGACCGCGAGGATCTGGCCCTCCGGGGTCCAGCCGCACACCTGGGTGTCCTGCGAGCCCCAGTAGGTGAGCCGTCTGCCCGGGCCGCCCTCCACGTCCACCAGATGGATCTCCGGGACCAGGCTCCGCCAGCTCGTGTAGGCGAGGTGGCGGCCGTCGGGGGAGAAGCGGGGGTGGCCCACCTTGGTGCGGTCGACGGTCAGACGCCAGGCGCGTCCCTTCCCGTCGAGGGGGGCCAGCCACAGGTCGTCCTCGGCCACGAAGCACAGCAGGTCGCCGCTCAGATGCGGAAGGCGCAGATAGCTCACCTCCCCATGCTTTTCCGGGGGATGGGCCGGAGCAACTTATGACAAATGGTCGAGTCACGATCCAGCGTGAGCCACGACACGTACGAAACGGTTTCGTTTCGTATGGGGATGCGCTACATTCGTCATGTACGAAACCGTGTCGTTCGGAGTGGGAGGCGGACATCATGACCGAGGTCGCAACGGCGCGTCGCAGTCGGATCACGCCCGAGCGCGAGGCCGAGCTGTACGGCGCCGTGCTCGAACTGCTCCGCGAGGTCGGCTATGACGCTCTCACCATGGACGCCGTGGCGGCCCGCACCAAGTCCAGCAAGGCGACGCTCTACCGTCAGTGGGGCGGCAAGCCCGAGCTGGTGGTCAGGGCGATGAAGAGCCAGAAGCCGGGCGGCAGCATCTCCGACGTCGACACCGGAACCCTGCGGGGTGACCTCCATACCCTCGTCACCCGCGAGAACGACTGCACCATGGAGCGGAACTCCGACCTGATGCGGGCCATGGCCATGGCCGTGCACGGGAATCCGGAGCTGATGAAGGCCTTCCGGGAACTCCTCGTCGAACCCGAGATGGACGAGTTCAAGAAGGTCATGCAGCGCGCGGTCGACCGCGGCGAGGTCCGGGCCGACTGCCCGGCGCTGGACTACATCATGCACATGATGGTCGGGGCGTTCGCGACCCGCACGATGATCGACCAGCTGCCTCCGACGCAGGCGTTCCTCACTTCGTACATCGACGCCGTGGTCCTCCCTGCCCTCGGCGCGTCCACCACCTGAGTTCCCCTCTCCCCCGTAGCACCTGACGTCACCGCTCAAGTCGTCGGGACGATCACCCATGTCCCCACCGGGTCGATCACCCCTTCCCTGCACGCCTCAACGACCTGACCGGGAGTACGCCCACGTGGCCACGTTCCTCTACAAACTCGGCCGGCTCGCCTTCCGGCGACGGCATTTCGTCGCCCTGATATGGGTCGCCCTGCTGACGCTCGCGGGCGTCGGCGCGGCCAGCGCCCCCAGTGCCGGATCCACCTCCTTCTCCATCCCGGGGACCGAGGCGCAGAAGGCCTTCGACCTGCTGGAACAGCGCTTCCCCGGTGCCAGCGCCGACGGCGCGACCGGACGCATCGTCTTCAAGGCGCCCGAGGGCGAGAAGATGACGGACGCCGCCAACAAGGCGACCGTCGCCAAGACCGTCGAGGAACTGGGCGACGGCTCCGAGGTCGTCTCGGTCTCCGACCCGTTCACGACGAACGCCGTGAGCAAGGACGGCACGGTCGCCTACACGTCGGTGAAGTACGACGCCCCCGGCATGGAGCTGGCGGACTCGACCCGGGAGGCCCTGGAGAAGGCCGGGGACGAGGCCCGTGCCACCGGACTGACCGTCGACATCGGCGGTGACGCGCTCCAGGCCGCGGCCGAGCCGGGAGCGGCCGGCGAGATCGTCGGCATCGCCATCGCCGCGGTCGTCCTCGTCATCACGCTGGGCTCGCTGGTCGCGGCCGGACTGCCGCTGCTCACCGCGATCATCGGCGTCGGCATCGGCGTCTCCACCATCACCGCCCTCGCCAACGCGCTCGACCTCGGCGACACCACCTCCACGCTCGCGCTGATGATCGGCCTCGCGGTCGGCATCGACTACGCGCTGTTCATCGTCTCCCGCTACCGCGGCGAACTCGCCGAGGGCCGCGACCGCGAGGAAGCGGCGGGCCGGGCCACCGGCACCGCCGGTTCGGCCGTGGTCTTCGCGGGACTCACCGTCGTGATCGCCCTGGCCGGCCTCGCGGTCGTCAACGTCCCGATGCTCACCAAGATGGGCCTCGCGGCGGCCGGCACGGTCGTGGTCGCCGTCCTCATCGCGCTGACGATGGTTCCGGCGCTGCTCGGGTACGCGGGCCGGAAGGTCCGCCCCGCGGGGGAGAAGCGCAAGCCGAAGAAGGCCTCTCAGGGGCGGGACGCCAAGCCCGGCCTCGGTGTCCGCTGGGCGAGCTTCGTCATCCGCCGCCCCGCCGCCGTGCTGCTGCTCGGTGTGCTCGGTCTCGGCGCGATCGCCGTCCCGGCCACCCAGCTGGAACTGGGCCTGCCCGACGACGGCTCCCAGCCGACGTCCACGACCCAGCGCCGCGCCTACGACCTGCTGTCGGACGGCTTCGGCCCCGGCTTCAACGGCCCCCTGATGATCGTGGTCGACGCCAAGAGCAGCGACGACCCGAAGGCCGCGGCCACCGCGGTGGCCGACGGGATCAAGGGCCTCAAGGACGTCGTGACGGTGACCCCGGCGACGTTCAACAAGGCCGGCGACACCGCGATGATCACCGTGATCCCGGACTCCAAGCCGTCCTCGACCCAGACCGAGGACCTGGTCCACGCCATCCGTGACCAGGGCGCCGACATCAAGGCCGACACGGACGCGAACGTCCTGGTCACCGGCACCACCGCGATGAACATCGACTTCTCGCAGAAGCTCAACGACGCCCTGGTCCCGTATCTGGCCCTGGTGGTCGGCCTCGCCTTCCTCCTCCTGATCGTGGTCTTCCGCTCGATCCTGGTCCCGCTGAAGGCGGCCCTCGGCTTCCTGCTCAGCGTGCTCGCCGCGCTCGGCGCCGTCGTCGCGGTCTTCCAGTGGGGCTGGCTGAGCGGCCTGATCGGTGTCGAGGAGACCGGGCCGATCATGTCGATGATGCCGATCTTCATGGTCGGCGTGGTCTTCGGTCTCGCGATGGACTACGAGGTGTTCCTCGTGACCCGGATGCGGGAGGCCTACGTCCACGGCGAGAGCCCGAGCCAGGCCATCGTGACCGGCTTCCGGCACAGCTCCCGGGTCGTGGTGGCCGCCGCGATCATCATGATGGCCGTCTTCGGCGGCTTCATCAGCTCCAGCGAGTCGATGATCAAGATGATCGGCTTCGGCCTCGCGATCGCCGTCTTCTTCGACGCGTTCGTGGTCCGCATGGCGATCGTCCCGGCGGTGCTCGCGCTGCTCGGCAAGAAGGCCTGGTGGCTGCCGAAGTGGCTGGACCGCGCCCTGCCCAACGTGGACGTCGAGGGCGAGGGGCTGCGCACCCTGGACGACGACGACAAGAAGGACGAGGACCGGGAGCTCGTACGGGTCTGACGTACAGGTCCTGATCTGTCCTGATCCTCTGACCCGAAGCCGTGGTGCGGTCCGCCGCACCACGGCTTCGGCAGTTCACTCCCATGGGCCGTTGTCAGTGCCCGGGTCTAGCCTTGCGGCCATGACCACACTGCCTGATCGCTCCCGTACGGCACTGCTCGTCATCGACGTCCAGAACGGCGTCGTGGCCGAGGCCCACCGGCGCGACGAGGTCGTCGCCAACATCGCGGCCCTCGTCGACCGGGCCCGCGCCGAGGAGATACCGGTCGTGTGGGTGCAGCACTCCGACGAGGACCTGCCGAAGGGCAGCGAGGACTGGAAGTACGCCGCGGAGCTGCCCCGCCGTGACTCCGAGCCGCTGGTCCACAAGAGCTACGGCGACTCCTTCGAGGGCACCGACCTGGAGGAGGTCCTCGCCGGCGCCGGCGTCGGACGCCTCGTCGTCAGCGGGGCGGAGAGCGACGCCTGCATCCGCTCCACGATCCACGGGGCGTTCGTCCGCGGCTACGACGTGACGCTGGTCGCCGATGCCCACACCGCCGGCGACAAGAGCGCGTGGGGCGCCCCGCCGCCGGAGCAGGTCATCGCCCACACGAACCTCTACTGGCGCTGGCAGGCGGCACCGGGGCGCACGGCCGGAGTGGTGGAGACGAAGGCGGTGACGTTCGAGGGGCCCGCACCGGCGGACAAGGCCTGAGCCGCATCCGTGCCGGGAACTCGGTCGCATGCCCTCTACACCGACCGCTAGCGTGCCGTGCATGACGACCACCGACGCCCCGGACTCCGGAGCCCACCCCCTGTTCGCCGCGGCCCTCGACACCCTCGGCCTCGGTGAGCTGCACACCGAGATCCGCCGCTTCCCGGACGCCACACGGACCGCGGCCGAGGCCGCCGCGGCGATCGGCTGCGAGCTCAGCCAGATCTGCAAGTCCCTGATCTTCGCGGCGGACGGGGTGCCGGTCCTGGTGCTCATGGACGGGGCGTCCCGGGTGGACGTGGAGCGGGTGCGGCAGGAACTCGGCGCCGGGAAGGTGACGCGGGCCAAGGCGGACGTCGTACGGGAGACCACGGGGTACGCCATCGGCGGCGTACCGCCCTTCGGGCACCGGACCAGGACACGCGTCCTCGCGGACCGTTCGCTGCTCGACCACGCGGTCGTGTGGGCGGCGGCCGGCACGCCGTACACCGTCTTCCCCATGGAGCCCGAGACGCTGATCGCGCACGCGGGCGCCACGCTGGTGGACGTCCGCGAGCAGACCGCGTGACCCCGCTGGTCACCACGGCCGTCCTGTTCGCCGCGGTCACCCACGCCAGCTGGAACGCCATCGCGCACAAGATCACCGACAAGCTGGTCGGGTTCACGCTCATCGCGGGCGGCGGAATGCTGATCGGGCTGGCGATGGCGCCGTTCGTGGCGTTCCCGGCGGCCGGGGCGTGGCCGTATCTGCTCTCCTCGGCGTGCATCCACATCGCGTACTACGCGCTGCTGATGAAGTCCTTCCGGCTGGGCGACTTCGGCCAGGCGTACCCGATCGCGCGCGGCACCGCGCCGCTCGTGGTCACCGTGCTCGCCGCGCTGTTCGCCCACGAGGTGCCGGACGGCTGGGCGGCGGCCGGTATCGCGGTGTCCTGTGCCGGGCTGACGGGCGTGGCGCTGTGGGGACTTCGCGGGCACCGGCCCGACTGGGCGGCGATCGGGGCGGCGCTGGCGACCGGGCTGACCATAGCGGCGTACACCGTCGTCGACGGGCTCGGCGTGCGCGCCTCCGGGTCCTCCCTCGGGTACATCGCCTGGCTGATGGCGGTGCAGGGCGTGGTGCTCCCGGCATACGCGGCCCACCGCTGGCGCGGTCAACTGGTGCCCACGCTGCGGCCGTTCGCGGTCCTGGGGCTCGTGGGCGCCGCGCTCTCCGTCGCCGCGTACGGGCTGGTCCTGTGGGCCCAGACCAAGGCGGAACTGGCACCCATCGCGGCCCTGCGCGAGTCGTCAGTCAAGCTCTGCTCATACGGTAATAAGTTCGCTGCTCAGGCGTGCTGAGCCGTCCCAAGCCGCAGGTCCCGAGCGCACGTTCATCAGCACGTCAGACCAGCCCTTTGCCGAGATCACTGCGTAGCTGAACCGTGTCGGCAGAGTCCCGGGTGGCCCGCCCAGTGCAATGCAGAACGCTCAGGAGAGTGCGGGCGCGTGAGACTGGCGGCTGGCGAGTCCGGAGAACGCCGCATGCGGCCCTGGCTCGAGCTCGTTCGACAAGGCCCGTGGGCGACTGAGCCACGTGACTATCGATCGCCCGCCCGGGGAAGCAATGGCATGCAAGTCCGGTATGAGGGGACGCCAGCGGTTGAGAGCCGCATGGGACCGGGGGTGCCCATGAGTTGGTTCACCATGATTTCAACCCTGCTCGGTACAGCACTCGGCATCACCAGCACGTTATTTACCGAGCGGATAAGGGCGCGAGATGTCGTTAAGCGTGAGCGTGCGATAGTCGTAATGGATGCATACGTCGCGTTCATCACAGCCATGCACCACGCGAAAGGGAATATACGCACGGTAGCACTGGAAATCGAACGCATCGATGAAAGTGAGCGAGGGGCGAAAGCCAGGCAGGCCTTTCGCGGTAGTGGCGTATACGAAACGCTGGAACGCTTGATTCTTCTGGCCCCAGAAGGGGTCGTGCATGCGGCTAACTCGCTTTTTCTGATCTTGCGCGATCACAGATACATAGTGGCCAATGGTAACAATCCGAACAGTGAACTCTACAGGCAGAACTCCGCACGTTATGCTGAAGCGTTGCATAATTTGCGTTCCTTGGTCAGGGAAGATATAGGACTGGAATCCTTCAATCAGAATGTGCCTTTCTAGTCATGAGTAGCGTGAATCGGAGCAAATTGGAGTTCGGAAGAGGCTTCGCGTCTGCGTCCATAGTGCTTCCGACCTTTAATGAGGTTGCGGCAGTCGAGACAGCACTAGAGCGCTTAGCCCTCCACTTTCAGACCAGGAGGATGGATTACGAGATAATTGTCGTAGATGACGGAAGCACGGATGGGACTCATTTGTTGCCCTGGAGTGAATACTCCAAAAGGCATAATGCGATATACCTGCGACTTCCTTCAAATCGAGGGAAGGGGGCCGCAGTTCGGGCAGGCCTGCAGCTGTCGCAGAAAGATCTCGTCTTCTTTACGGATATCGATATGCCTGTCGATCTAAGTTCGTTCGATAACTGTGTTAATCAGCTTCTCAAAGGTGGAACTGAATTTGTGATGGGTAATCGTCGGCTGCGCGGATCTCGTACGCTGGGTGAGTCTTTTGTGTGCAGGAGGGTTGTCAGTAGAATATTTAACGTTGGAGCTCGCGTAATGGCGGTTCCCGGATGTACGGACACGCAATGCTGCCTCAAAGGATTCACTGCTAGTTCATTAGAAAGAATCCTCCCTTGGCTAACTCTCGACTCTTACGCCTTCGACGTAGAGATCATTCTAATTGCCAGAAGGCTAGGGGTGAAATGCTCGGAAATTCCAGTCCTCTGGTTCGACCTGAGGTCTCATGTGTCACATTTGCGGGTCTGCCGAGTATTGGTGCTCATGCTGTGGGATGTGGCTCGAATGCGCTTTAGGCTTTGGCGGACTCGGAATACCGGAAAAACTCTCGATCTGCCAGCGGTCTGATACGCCTTTTCGTCTCAGTGAACCGGATATTAGGAAACGCTTGATCTGTCGACAGCCTGATCTTTGCTGTCACCGCTAAACCGTACGCGCAGCCATTGAACCGACGATGAGCACGGAACTTGCGATGTGCTTAAGCCAGCGTGAGCCATCGGATGCCCAGGTGGCTGACGTCCAGCGATTCCGCCTTGGTGATCGCCTCGCGCCCCGTCGCCTTACGTAGGAAACGAAGCTGTCCCCAGCCCAGTTTCTCCAGCGACGCCGCCCCCTCCGGGCCACCTAGCAGAAGATCCTGCACCACATCTGCGGCCTCGGAAGTCAGCCACGGTTCGCGCCCCAAGGCGTCGGCTAGGTCTAGGCCGTGCACGGCGACCTCGACCACTCGCGTCAGCAAGAACTCCGACAGAAGCATCGAATCGCCGTGTCGGGTACGAACGACACGCCCCTCAGGCTCGGCCTGGCACAATCGGTCCACCTGCTGCCAAGTGGCGTTGAAGTCCTCGGCAAGCGCAGCACCGCTGAGTTGCTCGGCCGCATGATCCTGGGCCAGAGTGATCCGCACCGCGTTGGTGTCCGGAGCGAAACGATCGTCGGGCCGGTAGTACTCAACCGCCGAGACCCCGGCTCGGGTTGGCGCCGGCGCGGCAAGCATGCCAGGCAACCAGGCAATTACCACTCGGACATGCGCCAGCAACGCGCTCACCGTCCATGGCGCGCACCGCGTCGGCAGACGCCACTCAGCCGCCGATACCTCAGCCATCGTCCGCCCGAGTTGCCCCGCCTCCGCACGAAACGCTTCGACTACCCGCCCCTGATCCATGCCGGTCAAGCTACCCGGTCTGGATGGGAAACCGTACCTCCGCAGATAGATTACGGTCGTGCGGCCCATGGAGTAGAGAATTACTGGGACTGATCTGGCGTCACTGGGCTGCGCCTGGCCTCACAGCGGTTGGCTCGCTCACGATTCTCCCGTCGTCTGTCGCGGCACCGATGCTGATATCCGGATTCCTGGTTGCTGGTGCCGCATCTTTCAGTGCGACACGCTTGTCACGAGAAGACGCGCTGCGCCTGCAAGCTGCCCAGGCTGAGCTGAGCGTTATCAGCGTGCTGCAAACAGTTTTTCCAGTAATCGAGAATTTTGAGGAGGAAGTCCCGGTCACTAGTAATCTGCGCGCTTGCGTGCTGACCTTTGCGGATGATGGAGCGCTGCGAATCGCCTACGCATTCGGCGCCTACTCGCGTTTGGAACAAGAGCTGCGCTGGCATGAGGGTCAAGGACTGGCCGGGAAGGCATGGGAGAAGAAGACCGTAGTGTCGGCGCCAGAGGAGATGGGGCTACCAACCGATCTCCTCGGGGATCCAGCATTGTGGCAACTTACTGACGATCAGCGTCGCGCGATCGCAGGAAAGTCCATGACCGCGACCGCTTTCCCGCTCATCGATGCTGTCGGTGCAGTGCGCGCAGTGCTCGTACTCGAAGACCGTCGGCCGCCGGCGACTTCTGATCTGCGGCGGCCTGGAATCCGCGCCATCTTGGAGCAGCGCGTGGTAACCCCTATCCGCGACCAGTTGGCTCTGACAGGATTTTCCTTTCCCGAGGTGGCGCGAATTACGGAGGCGTCGTGAAAGACACGGCGGCGGACCAAGAGGACTACGCGGGTCGCGTAGAGCAGGAAATGGCCCGGCGTCTGGGCCTGATCGGCGCGTCCTCGGACTCTGCCCTGCTGCGTTCCCGATTTGGCGAATACAGTCAACTACCCACTCCATCGCAGTCGACGGTGACCTACCGGAGGCGACGGCGTCGACGCGTAGTCAAGCGCATTGCTTCCGCAGTTTTTAGAGGGCTGCTGGTTTCGGTCATCCTGGCCATCATGGTGCGGCCTGAGGGGAGAATCGAATCCTGGGCCTGGATCGGTGCCAGCTTCGGCGTGCTGTGTCTCAACGAACTAGTCCGCACGCGGTCCTGGCCGAAATCCTCGTCGAGGGCGGATCGTGGGCGTCGTGTCGTCCTGGTTGGATCAGGCGAGCGCGCTGCGGAATTCATGGGAATCTGGGAGCCGTCATGGGCGAAGATCTCGGTGATTGGTGTATGCGTGCCGTCTGACGCAGGCGCCGAAGCTGACCCCTGGAGGAAGCTCAGGATCGGCGTGATGGGGACTCTCGCTAACGTTCGTGAGGTCGTCACAGCGAGCGGAGCCGATACGGTGATCGTTATCCCTCACAGCGGGCTGTCCGTGTCTGATCTTCGTCGGCTGGTCTGGACGCTGGATGACGTTGACACTGAGCTGTTTCTTTCGCAAAGCATTTTGGATCTGGGTACTTCCCGGCAATCAACAGCGTCGGTGGCTGGATTGTCATTGATCAAGGTGAACCGACATAAGCGTGATGGGCTACAGGCCCGCCTTCAGGCAGTTGTTGACCGCACATTGGCCGCAACCTTGATTATCCTCCTGTTGTGGCCTTTGCTTCTAATTGTGCTGCTCGTCCGGCTAACAAGTACTGGGCCTGCGCTTTTTCGTCAACGCAGGGTAGGCCGTTACGGGGAGCAGTTCACTATGTACAAGTTCCGTACCATGTTTGCCGATTCGGCGACCCTTGAAGCCGAAATGACTCAGCTGAATTACAGCGGCGATGGACTTCTGTTCAAGGTGCGTCGTGACCCGCGCATTACTTCGGTGGGGAGATTTCTGCGGCGCACTTCCCTGGATGAACTCCCTCAACTGATCAATGTGCTCAAGGGGGACATGTCTCTGGTTGGGCCGCGACCGCCTCTTCTGGAGGAGGTTGAGGAATACCCACCCGAGGTGCGTCGGCGCCTTCTCGTAAAGCCCGGACTCACCGGCCTATGGCAAATCAGTGGCCGCTCCGACCTCAGTTGGGAGGAGTCGGTGCGCTTGGATCTCTCGTACATTGACAATTGGTCTTTCGGTCTAAATCTGAGGATTCTGATGCGCACCGCCTCGGCTGTCGTGCGCGGCACCGGAGCATACTGAAAGCGGAGCCGCTTCGGAAATTTCCAGTTGCGTTTCTGGTATTTGATGTGACTGGCGCGGCTCTTATCGTTGATGTATTAACCATGGGCATCTAGTCCAGTGAGTTCGGCTTGATATTCACCCGCTCGGTGTCGAAACCCCTGCCCCTCCTCGTTGGTGGGCGCACGACTACAGCAGCAAAAAGAAACCGATAGATCGCGTTCAGGCGTGCGTAGTCCTCGGCCCTCTCCAGCCGTTCCCAGTTCGCTTCCGCGTCCGGTCCGGCGATTCCCTCCAGGACGATGATCGGCCGCTTCACGGTCTTCCGCTGGCGCTCCTTCATCCGCTTGAGGACGACGGCGCGCATGGCGTGGAACTCGGCGGTGGTGAAGTCGTCTTCAGTGAGCCACAGTTGCTTGAGCTCGTCCAGCTTCGCCCGGTCCTTTTCGTCGGCAAGAACGTCGGCCTCAGGGCGCGTAGTCGCGGTGGGCTCGTAGCCGGAAGTTCCCAATTTGGTCAGGACCCGGATTGCAACGTCTCGTGCGAAGGCTTCCAAGGGAACAGCGGAGACGGATCGTCCGCACTTCTGCTGGTCTACGTCGTCGGATCGGGTGCAGCGGTAGTAGGCGTATCGGACGCTGTTCGTGCCAGCCATGCGGGCCCCGCACGCGCACGTCACCACTCCACGCAGCACGTAGAACCGGGTCGGTCGCTTCTGCTTGTCCCTGGACTGGGCGGCCCTGTACCGCCTGAGCCGTTGGACTTCGTCCCACTGCCCCCGGTCGATGATGGCGGGCCACGCCCCGGTACCCACCTCTTCACCTTGGTGGATGCGGACACCTGCCACGAAGTTGGACGACAGTAGGTGCCGCACGTTCTCCGGCTGCCACGTCTTGCCCTTGGACGTCGGCACTCCCCGCGCGGTCAGGTTCTGCGCTATGCCCTGGGGCGACTCACCGTCCAGATACCGCCGGAAGACTTCGCGGACGATCTCCGCCTCCTCTTCAATGATCGCCTGACCGTTGCTGGTGTAGCCGTAGGGACGGTTGCCCACATGCGGCTTGCCCTCGTGCGCCTTCTCCTTGAGCGCGTCCTTGAGACGTCGTGACGTGTCGTCAGAAGAGCGGCACGCGTGGGCCACTTCGATACGGAGGATGAACCGGTCGTCGGGGTCCGAAAGGTCGCGTCGGTTCGCCTCGCCGTGCAGGAGTACACGCTTGTCGTCGGCGATCGACAGAAGTTCTTCGAGATCCTTGGGCTGCCGCATGAGTCGATCGGGGTGGTAGACGATGACGTGCCGGATCTCTCCGTCCCCCATCGCCCGCAGCATCTCTTCCCACCCCGGCCGCTTGCGGTTGCGCTGCCACGCTGAACGGTTGTTGTCCACGTAGACGTGAGCCGGTTCGACGCGGAGCTGAAGGCGCTGAGCTATCTCCCGGCAGATGCGTTCCTGACGATCGACTCCGGTCTGATCCTCGTCCCTGGTGTGGGAGATCCGGCAGTAGATCGCTGCGGGCTCGCCCGGTGTGATCACGGGCCTATCTAACTTCGATCGACTCATACAAACACCGTATGAGCAGGGTCTGACATCCATCATCGTGGGCGCGGCCATCGGGGCGGTGTTCTTCAAGGAGCGGTTCGGGATGCCGCGGATCGCGGCGGCGGGGCTGCTGGTGGTGGGGATCGGGCTGATGCTGCACGCCGGATAGGGCCCGTACGGGTGAAGCGCGCACGGACGCGGCCGTTTCTCTGGTAGCAACGGCCCCATGGGCGGCGTTTTCATCAACTACCGCAGAGGCGACCACACCGAGACGGTGGAGCACCTCTACGCGGAACTCGACCGGCACTTCGGCAGGGGCCAGGTGTTCCTGGACCGGCCGTCCATCGTGCCGGGCCAGCGCTTCTCCGACACGCTGCGGGCGCGCGTCGACGACTGCGAGGTGCTGCTCGCCGTGATCCACCCGGGGTGGGCGGACGTACGGGACGTGTCCGGGGCGCGGCGGCTGGACGACGAGGAGGACTGGGTCCGCCGGGAGATCGAACAGGCGCTGGCGAGCGGCAAGGTGCTGATCCCGGTGTTCCTGGACGGGGTCACCGCGCCGCGGCCCGCGGAACTGCCGGCCTCGATCCGTGACCTCGTGGGCCGCAACGGCCAGCCGCTGCGCCGCACCCACTGGGCGTCGGACCTCGCGGAACTGATCGCCGTGCTGGAAGGGCTGGTGCGCCCGGAGTGGAGGCCCGTCCCGGCGCCCGAGGAGCGCGGGACGCGCCCCGGGCGGTGGCTCGGCGTGCTCACCGCGGTGCTCGCCTGTGCGGTGCTGGCCGGGGTGCCCGCGCTGCCGCAGGACGACAGCTGGGCGGGCACGGACGTCCTGCCGTACACCCTGAGCGCCGCCCTGATGTCCACCACGCTGCTGTGCGCGCCGTTCGTCGCGGTCGCCGCCGTCCGGCTCGTGCGGCGGTCCGTCGACGACCTGGAGCGTGAACTGCACGCGGTCCGGCACCGGACCTACATCCGGCACACCTGGCCCATCGGCCTGGGGATCGTCCTCCTCGGCGGCTATGGGGCGCTGCGCGGCGACCAGGGCATGGCGGTGGCCCTTCCGCTGCTGCTGGTCCTCGGGGTCGCCGTCGCCCGCGCGGCCGTCACCCACCTGCGCCTCAAGAAGCGGGACGACGACCTGTGGGCGCGCTGGCCCCACCGGCTGCCCGACCGGGTGAACCGGGCCGTACTGCGCCGCGCGGTCGCCCGGCTCCACGTCCGCCTGGACCGGATGACGCCCCCGCTCTCGCTGGAGCAGCGGGAGAAGGCGGCCTGGGAGCTCGACGACATCGCCGACGCGGTGCGGCGGACGGAGCGCGAGGCGGAGCGGACGCGCCGCGCGTGGCTGAGCCAGGACCATCCCTGGCTGTTCGCCGGGTACGTCCTGTGGCTGGCGCTGACGGCCGCGCTGTTCGTGGCGTCGGGGCTCGCCTACGCCGCAGCGGGCCAGGGCACGGTCCGCCGGTACGTGGTGATGGGGGTCGCCGTCCTGATCGGCACCGCCCTGGCGCTGGGCACCCTGGAGACCGCCCACCGCTACCAGCGACGCCGACGCCGTGAGCTGGCCCGACAGGTCACCGGCTTCCGCGACGGGCTGCTGCGCCGGGTCGCGGAGCTGAGCCTGCCGCCACGCACCAAGCCCACCGCCCCGGCCCCGCGGCCCGAGGAGTACGCCGAACCCGACTAGGCGCGGACACCCCACGAGGAGCACTCTGGAAGGAGTTCTTCCGGAGGTGATCGTCATGATGCACACCGCTGTGGGATGGCACGTCGAGATGGAGTTCCAGGAGGACGACGAACACACGAGGGCGGTCGCGATGGTGCGCCTGCCCGACGGCTCCGAGATTCGGGCCCATGGGCAGGCCAGCCGCCACCACACCGACTCCAACCAGCCGAGGGTGGGGGAGGAGATCGCGGGCGCCCGCGCGCTCAACGACCTCGCGATGCAGATGCTGACCAAGGCGCACGGGGAGATCGACTCGGCGTCCGGGCGGACGTCGCATCCGATCCACGTGTAGCGCACGGCTCGGGGCGGCGAGGGCGGACGTCGCCCCCGGTCCGAGAACCGCTCACCCCTACAGGGCGGCCCGCACCGCCCGTACCAGCGCCTGCGCACGCGGGTCCGCCGTCACCGTCTTGCGCAGGCCGTTGGTCACATAGCCGAACGCGATGCCCGTCTGCGGGTCGGCGAAGCCGAGGGCGCCGCCGCGGCCCGGGTGGCCGAAGGAGCCGGGGCCGAGGAACGGCGAGGCGCTGCCGTGCAGCATGTAGCCGAGCCCGAAACGGGTGTTGATCACCAGCACCCGGTCGGGCCCGGCCGACTCCTCTGCGCGCGCCAGCTCGACGGTCTCCGGCGCGAACAGCCGTACGCCGTCGACCTCGCCGATCAGCGCGGCGTAGACACGGGCCAGCCCGTCCGCCGTCGCGATGCCGTTCGTCGCGGGCAGGGCGCTCGCGCGGTACGCCGGGTCGTTCTGGTCCGGGAAGGGGGTGATCGCGCCGAACGCGCGGTTGGTGAGGGAGTCCGGGTCGGTGTAGGCCTCGGTGACCGAACGCTTGGGGCGGGCGCGCAGGGTGCCCGCGGCCTCGGGCGCCTCGACGCGGCCGACCCGCCCGGCCCGGTACGCCTCCGCCTCCGGCAGCCCCAGCCATAGGTCCGCCCGCAGCGGCCCGGCGATCTCCGCCGCGATCCACTCCCCGGTGCCGCGTCCCGTCACGCGCCGCACGAGTCCGTCCAGCAGCCAGCCGTACGTCAGCGCGTGATAGCCGTGGTCCGTGCCGGGCTCCCACACGGGCGCCTGGGCCGCGACCGCCTCGGGCCCCTTCAGCGGGTCCAGGGCCTCCTGCGGAGTGATCGGGTGGTCCAGCACCGGCAGCCCGGCCCGGTGGTTCAGCACCTGCCGGACCAGCACCCGCTCCTTGCCGAACGCCTTGAACTCCGGCCAGTACGCGGCCACCGGCGCGTCCAGGTCCAGCAGTCCGCGCTGGGCGAGCAGCAGGGGTACGGCGGCGGCGACGCCCTTGGTCGCCGAGCGCACGATCTGCGCCGTGCCGTGCTGCCAGGGCTCCGTTCCGTCGACGTCCTTGGTGCCGGCCCACAGGTCGACGACCTTGTGCCCGTCCCGGTACACGACGACCGCCGCGCCCCGGTCCCCGAGCGCCTCGAAGTTCCTGACGAACGCGTCCCTCACCGGCTCGAAGCCCTCGGCGATGGTGCCGTTCACGTCCACGCCCGTACTCCTGTTCGCGCTGCTGGGTGCTCCCCTCTACCCAAGCAGGATGGTCACGTCGATGTTCCCCCGGGTCGCGTTGGAGTAGGGGCAGACCTCGTGGGCGGCGTCCACCAGCTTGGTCGCGACGTCCTGGTCGAGCACGGGGAGCGAGACGCTGAGGGCCACCGCCAGGCCGTAGCCGCGCTGTGCGTTGGGGCCGATACCGACCTTCGCGGCGACCGTGGAGCCCGTCAGGTCGAAGCCGGAACGGCGGCCCACCAGCACCAGCGCGTTGTGGAAGCAGGAGCTGTAGCCCGCCGCGAACAGCTGCTCCGGGTTGGTGCCGTTGCCGTCGCCACCCATCGCGGGGGGCATGGCGACCTTCAGCTCGATCTGGCCGTCCTGGCTGGTGACATAGCCGTCCCGGCCGCCGTGCGCGGTGGCCTCGGCGACGTACATGATCTTCGTCGGACGGGTGTCGACGGCGGTGTCCTCACTCATGACTGGCTCCCCCAGAACAGGTGCGCACAAACACATCGTGCACAAGGTACCGGCCGGTAGGGAGAGGTTGGGCTACCAGGGGGTAGGAACCGTGGGTAACAGTCGCTCAGAGAAGGCGCTCGGCCGCCGCGTGCGCCCGGCGTGTGAGCTCCCACAACTCCTCGCGCAACCGCGCGACCTCCGCGCCGCCCAGTCCGGTCGCCGATTGCAGCGCGCCCGGCACGCGCGCCGCGCGCTCCCGCAGTTCCTCGCCGCGCCCCGTGCACGCGACGAGCACCGAGCGCTCGTCGTGGGCCGCGCGCTCCCGGCGCACCACCCCCGCGCTCTCCAACCGCTTGAGCAGCGGCGACACCGTCCCGTAGTCGAGCCGCAGCGCCTCCGCGAGCTCCTTCACCGTCGTCTCACCGCGCTCCCAGAGCACCAGCAGAACGAGGTACTGCGGGTAGGTGAGACCGAGCTCCTCCAGCACCGGCCGGTAGGCGGCTGTCACGGCGCGCTGGGCGGCGTAGAGCGCGAAGCACAGCTGCTCGTCCAGCAGCAGCGACCCGGCGTCGTCGTGGTTGTTGTTCGTCACGCGCCCATTTTGACGTCCTCCCCCTCGTGAACGAGGGGGATTCCCTCCCTGGCGTCTGCCGTAGCGGCTCGCCTTGAGTTGGGTTCCTGTTTCATCGGGTCCTGCCTTCCGTCAGACGGGAGGGCTTACGGTCCCTCCGCAGGCGTGGTCCTCCACGTACACCGCTTGGTTCTCGCGGATGATCTGCGTGGAGAGCTTGTGGTGGTGGTCCCGTCGCGTGTCGGCGACGCGGGCGTGCAGCCGCGCCACACGGGCGACGGCCTTCATGGGCTTGCGTTCAGCCCGGCGCAGGAACTTCGGGGAAGACGCCTTGCGGCCGTCGGAGAGGACGGCGAAGTGCGTCAGCCCCAGGTCGATACCGATCTCGGGTGTCGTCTCCGGCAGGAATTCGGACGGGCCGGTCTGGACGACGAAGCTCGCGAAGTAGCGCCCGGCCGCGTCCTTCACCACGGTGACCGAGGACGGGGCCGACGGGAGTGAGCGGGACCAACGGACGGGGATCTCGCCGACCTTGGCCACATACAGGCGGCCGTTCGGTCGGATGGAGAAGCCGTTGCGGGTGAGGCGGATCGTGTGCCGGTTGTCCTTGCGGGACCGGAACCGTGGCGCTGCCACCTTGGGGCCCTTGCGGCGGCCGGTGACGGAGGCGAAGAAGTTTGTGAACCCATGGACATCCCCGGCTACCTCACGACGGACCAGGCCGCCGAACGCCTCGGCATCAATCCGCAGAGCGTCTACAACCTCGCCAACCGTGCCCCGGACTTCCCCGAGCCCGTGAAGGTGGGCCGCGCCTCGCTGTGGCCCGTTGAAGGCATCGACGCATGGCGCGCCGCTCATCCGGCGCGCCGCCGCAAGACTGCGGAGTGAGGCCCGGCGCTGCGCGCCCCGTCCTTCAGGAGGGGCTAACCCCACCCTGAAGGACGGGGCCTGCGCCTAAGAGCCCGGTCACGGACGCCCGGCCGCGCCGGAGACCGAACGCGGATCGAAGCCGTAGGGCAGCTCCAGCCGGTGGGCGCGCATCAGGTCGTCGTCGGAGAGCAGTTCGGCCGTCTTGCCGTCGGCGGCGATGACGCCCTCGCTGAGGATCAGGGCGCGGGGGCACAGCTCCAGGGCGTACGGGAGGTCGTGCGTGACCATGAGGACCGTGACGTCCAGGGAGCGCAGGATGTCGGCGAGTTCGCGGCGGGAGGCGGGGTCGAGGTTGGAGGACGGCTCGTCCAGGACGAGGATCTCCGGCTCCATGGCGAGCACGGTCGCGACCGCCACCCGGCGCCGCTGTCCGAAGGAGAGGTGGTGCGGCGGGCGGTCCTTGAACTCCGCCATGCCGACCTGCGCCAGCGCATGATCGACGCGCGCCTCCAGTTCCGCGCCCTTCACACCCGCCGCGGCCGGACCGAACGCCACGTCCTCGCGGACCGTCGGCATGAACAACTGGTCGTCCGGGTCCTGGAAGACGATGCCGACCTTGCGCCGGATCTCGGCCATGTGCTGCTTGCCGACGGGCAGCCCGGCGACCTTCACCGTGCCCGTGCCGCCGGACAGGATGCCGTTGAGGTGGAGCACGAGGGTCGTCTTGCCGGCGCCGTTCGGGCCGAGCAGCGCGACACGTTCGCCGCGCGCGACGGAGAAGTCCACGCCGAACAGGGCCTGGTGGCCGTCGGGGTAGGCGTAGGCGAGGCCGGAGACCTCCAGAGATGCGGTCACAGGGTCCATCCCAGCAGACATACGACGAGGGCGGCGAAGGGGAGCGCGAACGCGTACGTCCACTGCGCCCGGGAAGCGGTCACCTCGTCGATGACCGGCATCGAACCGGCGTACCCGCGGCTGACCATGGCGAGGTGGACGCGCTCACCGCGTTCGTAGGAGCGGATGAACAGGGCGCCCGCCGACTTCGCGAGCACGCCCCAGTGGCGCACGCCGGACGCCTCGAACCCGCGTGACTCCCGCGCGATCCGCATCCGCCGCATCTCGTCGGTGATGACGTCGCCGTAGCGGATCATGAAGGACGCGATCTGCACGAGCAGCGGCGGCAGCTTCAACCGCTGCAGCCCCAGCAGGAGTTCCCGCAGCTCGGTGGTGGAGGCGAGCAGCACGGAGGCGGCGACGCCGAGGGTGCCCTTGGCGAGCACGTTCCAGGCGCCCCACAGCCCGCTCTCGCTGAGGGACATCCCGAGCACGTCGACGCGCTCGCCCTCCGCCACGAACGGCAGCAGCACCGCGAAGGCGACGAACGGCACCTCGATGAGCAGCCGCTTCAGCACGAACCCGGCCGGCACGCGCGCGAGGCGGGCGACAACGCCCAGCAGCACGGCGTACAGCCCGAAGGCCCACATCGCCTCGCGCGGTGTCGAGACGACGACCACCACGAAACAGAAGACCGCGGCGAGCTTGGTGTGCGGCGGCAGGCCGTGCACGGGCGAGTGCCCGTGCCGGTACAGCTTGTGCGCGTGCCCGGCCCCCACGTCAGGCGACCGTGGTGCTCACCGGAGAGGCGTCCTGGGTACGGCGCCTGCGCACCGCCCAGAAGATCCCCGTGCCCGCGACGACCGTGACGCCCACGCCGATCACGCCCGCGAGACCGCCGGAGAGCCGGGCGTTGTCGACGTCCTTGACGCCGTAGTCGGCGAGCGGGGAGTCGGCGGCGGCGTGGTCCTCGACCTTGGCGTCGATGCCCTTGTCCGCGGCGACCTTCTCCAGGCCGTCCGGGCTGGCGGAGGCGTAGAAGCTGACCACACCCGCGAGGACGAGGGAGGTGGCGAGGCCGGCCAGCCACACCGTGCGGTGCGAGGAGCGGGCGGCGGCCGGGACGGGCTCGGCGGCCGGAACGTCCACCAACTCGCCGTTGACCCGCAGCTTGAGCTTCTGCTGGAGGCCGCGCGCCCCGTACACGAGGTCGGGGCGTACGGCGATGACGGCGCCGACGGTCAGCGCGGTGATCGCGGCCTCGCCGATGCCGATGAGGACATGCACGCCGACCATGGCGGTCGCGACCTTGCCGATGGCGACGTCGGTGGTGCCGCCGATCCCGTAGATGAGGGTGAAGGCGAGGGCCGCGGCCGGCACGGACAGGACGGCGGCGGCGAAGGAGGCGGCGGTGACGGACCGGCGGGTGCGCGGCAGCACCTTCACCAGGCCGCGGAAGACGGCGTACGCCACGACCGTCGTCACACAGCCCATGACGGTGATGTTCACGCCGAGCGCGGTCAGACCGCCGTCCGCGAAGAGGATGCCCTGCATGAGCAGGACGACGGAGACGCACAGGACCCCTGTGTAGGGGCCGACGAGTATCGCCGCCAGCGCACCTCCCAGGAGATGGCCGCTGGTCCCCGCGGCGACGGGGAAGTTCAGCATCTGTACGGCGAAGATGAACGCCGCCACCAGGCCGGCCAGCGGCGCGGTGCGTTCGTCGAGCTCGCGGCGGGCGCCGCGCAGGGACACCGCGACGGCCGCCGCGGCTACTGCTCCGGCGGCGGCGGATGTGGGGGCGTCGATGAATCCGTCAGGCACATGCACGCATCGATGATGTGGCTTAATGCGAATGTTTTGCAAGAGCGAGTCTCTCGTGCATCGTGCAGCGAGATGTTCTACGCCCGGGGGCGCGATCGGAAAAATATGCGACATTGGAGAGGAAGCGGGCGCACAGCTTCCGCACAGGTCACGGAGCGTAAGGGGCCGAACCGATGTCCGTAGTCGAGCAGTACGCGCGAGCCCACATCGTCACGGACACCGACATCGCGGTGGCGGAACCCGAGGCCGTCCCGGTCGTGCTGCGCTACGACCCCGACACCGACCCGCGCGCGGTACGCGTCGGCCTTCCCGGCCCGCACGAGTGGACCTTCCAGCGTGAGCTGCTGGAGCAGGGCCTGCGGGCGCCCGTCGAGGCCGGGGACGTCCGGGTGTGGCCGTGCGGCCGGGTGCAGGCCGTCGTGGAGTTCCACTCCGCCAAGGGTGTCTCCGTGGTGCAGTTCGAGTCGAAGGCCCTGCTGAGGTTCCTGCGCCGGACGTACACGGCCACTCCCGTACGGGGTTAGCCGCCCAGCTTCAGCAGCGCCGCCACGATCGGTCCCGCGGTGTCACCGCCGTGCCCGCCCGCCTGGACCACACCGGCCGCCGCCAGGTCGCCGCGGTACGCCGTGAACCAGCCGTTGGGCTTCTTCTGCCCGTCGACCTCGGCCGAGCCCGTCTTCGCGCCGACGTTGCCGTAGACCCCCTGCATCGCCTCGGCCGCCGTGCCGTAGGCCGCCGTGTACGACATGAGCTCACGCAGCTGGGAGAGCGTGCCCGACGACATCGTGCGCGAGGCCTTCGCCAGCGTCCGCCCGTCCACGTCCGGTGAGACGAGATAGGGCTGCCTGAAGACGCCCGACTCGACGGTCGCCGACACCGACGCCATGTTCAGCGGGTTCATCCGCACCCCGCCCTGGCCGATCAGCGAGGCCGCCATCTGGGCCTGCGACTGCACCGGCACCGCGCCGTCGAAGGTGGGCACGCCGACCGCCCAGTTGTTCAACCCCAGGCCGAAGACCTGCTGGGCCTGCTTGGTCAGCGAGTCGTCGTCCAGCTCGGGCGCCTGGCTGATGAAGGCGGTGTTGCAGGAGCGGGCGAAGCTCGCCTTGAAGGTGCCGTCCTTGATCTGGAACTTGTCGTCGTTCTGGAACTTCCAGCCGCCGTACGTGAAGTACTTCGGGCACGGGTGCGTTTTGTCCGCCGACGCGAGGTCCTTCTCGATCAGCAGTGACGAGGTGATCACCTTCATCGTGGAACCCGGGGCCAGCGAGCCCTGGAAGGCGACGTTGAAGCCGTGGGAGGCGTTCGCGGCGGCCAGGATCTCCCCGGTCGAGGGACGCAGCACCACCACGGACGACTTCGCCTTCTTCGCGACCTGCGCCTCGGCGGCCGCCTGCATGGCCGGGCTGAGCGTGGTCTTCACCGTGCCCGGCGTGCCCTTGCTCAGCGTCAGCAGGGTCTTGTCGGACAGCTTGTCCGCCTTGGCCTCCTTGCCGCGCACGACCTGGAGTTCGCCCCCCGCCTTGCCGCCGGCCTTCTTGCCGTACTTCTCCCGCAGCCCGTCCAGGACCGAGCCCAGCGACGGGTACTTCTTCTCGGTGATCTCCCCGCCGTCCCGGTCGAGCGCCTTGATCGGCGGGGTCCCGGACTCGCCGGTGACCAGGGTGTCGCCGTCCTTGAGGTCGGGGTGGACGACGGAGGAGTGCCAGTCGACCCGCGGTTTGCCGGTGGCGGTGTCGCGCACGACGGTCAGTGAGCTGTCGTACGCCAGCGGCTTGACGGTGTCCTTGTACGACACCTTCGCCTTCACGGAGAAGGGGACCTTGTCGCCGGTGAGGGCGCCGGGGGTGAGGGTGACGTCCTTGAGGTGGGCGTCCTTGGTGTAGCCGGTGAGCAGCTTCGCGGCCGCCTCGGTGTCGTCCGTGACGGCCGCGGCCTGCGTCACCTTGCCCGACTGCCAGGACGTGAGGAAGGTCCGCGCCGCTGTGTCGACCTCCGTCGCCGACAGCGGGCCGGTCTTGACCTTCGGCTTCTCGTCGGCGACGGCGGACGTGCGGTCCTCGGCCGCCGCCCCGCCGCCGTACAGGGCGTACCCGGCGAAGCCCGCGCCGCCGACGACCACGGCGATCATCCCGCCGATCACGGCGGGACGATTCGTCTTCCGTCGCTCGGCGACGCGCCTTCTCTTGCCCACAGCCCTCTGTCCTCCGCGCTTCCCAGGGTCCCCGTTGCCCTCGTCCCTCACCTCAACGACGGCAACCACCCTAGAGTCCCGTCCTGTGCGGGTGAGTTCAGCCTCCCGCCGCCAGGACGGCCTTCACGATCGGGCCGGCCGCGTCGACGCCGTGGCCGCCCTGTTCGGTCATGGCCGCCGCGGCGACATCATCGCGGAACCCGGTGAACCAGCTGTTCGAGGTGGCCACATTGTCCACCTCGGCCGAACCGGTCTTCGCCCCGATGTCCCCGCCGAGCCCCCGCATGACCGGTGCCGCGGTGCCCTGGGTGGCCGTCAGCCGCATCATCTGCTTCAGCTGGGAGGCCGTGTTGTACGGCAGTCCCTTGGCCGTCGCCAGCTTCCGGCCGTCCAGCTTCGGCGAGACCAGATAGGGCTGGCGGAAGGTGCCGGTGATCGCGGTCGCCGTCACGGACGCCATGTTCAGCGGGTTCATGGTGACCTTGCCCTGGCCGATGGCGTTGGCCGCGCGGTCCGGACCGGCCTCGGCGGGCACGCTGCCGTCGACGGAGGTGATGCCGGTCTTCCAGTCGTCCCGGCCGAGCCCGAAGCGGGTCTGCGCCTCCGTGGTCAGTGACTCGTCCGTGAGCGGCTTCTCGTCGATCAGCTTGATGAAGGCCGTGTTGCAGGACCGCATGAAGCTGTTGGCGAGCGTGGCGCTCTCGTTGGGCTCCATGTTCTTGATGTTGCGGAAGGTCTGCCCCTGCCACATCGCGTCGTCCGGACAGGGCGCCGGGCCGTTCATCGAGGTCACGCCGTTGTCGATGAGCATCGCCGAGGTGATGATCTTCATCGTGGAACCGGGCGGCTGCGCGCCCTCGAAGGCCGCGTTGAAGCCGTCGTCGCGGTGGTTGGCGACCGCCAGCACCTCGCCCGTGGTCGGCTTGACCGCCACCACCGAGGAGTTGGCGTACTTCGTCACCGCGGTCTCGGCCGCCGCCTGCGCGCTCGCGCTGATCGTGGTTTGCAGCTTGCCCGCCTTGCCCTGGGAGAGGGTCAGCAGCGGGGTGTCCGGCGCTCCGTCGCCGTCGTGCCGGACGAACAGCTCGACGCCAGGGGTGCCGCCCGCCTTCGCGCCGTACTTGGCGCGCAGGGCGTCCAGGATCGGGCCCAGCGAGGGGTATTTGTCCTTCGTCAGCACCTTGCCGTCGCGGTCCACCGCCTCGATGGGCGGGGTCGCCGACTGGCTGGTGACGAGGGTGTCCTGAGCCGTCCTCAGCTCGGGATGGACCACGGTCGGCTTCCAGTCGACCAGCGCCTTGCCCGTGGTGAGACCGCGCACGACTCTCAGACTGCTCTTGTACGTCAGGGGCTTGGAGTCGCCCTGATACGACACCTTCGCCTTCACCGTGAACGGCACGGTGGTCTTCTGCGCGGCCCCCGGCGTGATCTTCACGTCCGTGATGTGCGCCTCGTCGGCGTAGGCCGTCAGCAGGATCCGGGCCGCGCCGTCGTTGTTCGTGTACGCCGCCGCGGAGGCCGCGGCGCCTTTCTCCCAGGCGGCGAAGAACTTCTCCGAGGTCTCCTTCACCTCGTCACCGCTCGGCGGCCCCGACTTCACCTCGGACCCGCCCGACCCCCCGTCACCGTTCAGCGCGGACACGATGTTGAACGCGCCGTAACCGGCACCACCCACCATCACGGCGAACACGCTGCCTATGACGGCGGTTTTGACCCCCTTGCCCATGGAACCGAACCCCTCCCCGTTATCAGTCCTCGCACTGTATGGGGCGTGGGGGAATCCTGTGAGACCTGTTTCCTTTTGTTGACCGAAGGGAGATCGGGTCCCGGGCCGACCGTAACCGGAATCATATATTTCTCTTGATCGTTACGGACTCTGCGTGAGAGCCTGCGCGCTCCTTGACATTCTCCAGATCGGAAAATCACCGAGATGAATGCAATATCACGGGGTCGTCTTACGGCAGTCGCCGCCGCGGCGGCATGCCTGGTGATCGGAACGGCCACGACTGCCAGCGCGGGCACCAACTCGCCCATCTCCAACGCGAGCAACGGTGACGGCTACGCGTACTTCGTGGCCGACGGCGACAACTTCATCGTCTACGACGGCAAGTGCGACGGCGACACCGTCTGGGCCCAGCTGACCTGGTACAAGTCCGGTGAGGGCTGGCACTACCGGACGGTCCGCAACACGTCCGGGTGCAACATCGAGGACACCCGGCACCCGTGGAACATCCCCGAGGGCGCGTCCGTGTGGGTGCGGGCCTGCGGCAGCGTGGAGGACAACTACTCCAACAGCGGCGACGGCTACCTCGGCACCGGCCACGACTGCGACTTCACGCAGGGCGGCCAGCGCGGCGTGGCCTGACCCGCCGGCGAGCCCCTGTCCCCCCGCTCACAGGGGGGCGGGGGCTCGCGGCTAGACCCAGGTGTCCAGCCACATCCGTGACCGCCAGTCGTCGATCGGGATCGCCGTCCCGGTGTACAGCGGCCAGAAGTAGATGAAGTTCCAGGCGATCAGCAGCACCAGCACGCCCGCCCCCGTGGCCCCCGCCACCCGCCGGGTGTCGCTCGACCCCGGTGGGCCGATGATCGCGCCGAGCATCATCGCGACGGCCAGGCACAGGAACGGCAGGAAGACGACGGCGTAGAAGAAGAAGATCGTGCGCTCCTGGTACATGAACCAGGGGAGGTAGCCCGCCGCGATGCCGCAGGCGATCGCGCCCGCGCGCCAGTCCCGGCGGAAGAGCCAGCGCCACAGGACGTAGGCGATCGCGAAGGCGGCCGCCCACCACAGCAGCGGGGTGCCGATGGCGAGGACCTCGCGGGCGCACTTCTCGCCGGCGTCGACGGGGCAGCCGTCGTTGCCGGGCGCGGGGGACTCGTAGAAGAACGAGACCGGGCGGCCGTCGACGATCCAGCTCCACGGGTTGGACTGGTACGTGTGCGGCGAGTGCAGGCCGACGTGGAACTCGTAGACCTGGTGCTCGTAGTGCCACAGGCTGCGCCACCAGTCCGGGAACAGCCAGGACCAGTCGCTGTTCCTGCCGTCCGTCGCGGCCCAGTTGCGGTAGTAGCCGCCGGTGCCGTCGGTGGGGGAGAGGATCCAGCCGATCCACGAGGCGAGGTACGTGACGATCGCCACCGGCACGGTCGCCAGGAAGGTCAGGCCCAGGTCGCGCTTGAGGACCGCCTCGTACGGGTGGCGGGCGCCGGCGACCTTGCGGGAGCCGACGTCCCACAGGACGGCCATGACGCAGAACGCGGCCAGGATGTAGAGGCCGTTCCACTTGGTGCCGATGGCCAGGCCCAGCATCAGACCGGCCAGCCAGCGCCAGGGGCGCCATCCGAAGCGGGTCGTCTCGGCGACGCGCGCGTCCGGGCGGGCCCGGCCGTCCGCGTCGAGCGGCAGCGCGGCCGCGAGCCTCTCCCGGGCCCTGTCCCGGTCGACGACCAGGCAGCCGAACGCGGCCAGCACGAAGAACATCAGCACGCCGTCGAGCAGCGAGGTGCGGGCCATCACGAAGGCCAGCCCGTCCACCGCCATCAGCGCGCCGGCCAGACAGCCCAGGAACGTCGAGCGGAAGATCCGGCGGCCGATACGGCACAGCATCAGCACCGACAGGGTGCCGAGCAGCGCCGTCATGAACCGCCAGCCGAACGGGTCGAACCCGAAGATCAGCTCGCCGAGCCCGATGACGTACTTGCCGACCGGCGGATGCACGACGTACGACGGGTCCGTCGGGATCGACACCTTGCCGCCGACGTCCAGGATCAGGTCGTTGGCGTTCTTGTCCCAGTTGACCTCGAAGCCGCGGTGGACGAGCGCCCAAGCGTCCTTGGCGTAGTACGTCTCATCGAATATCACCGCCTTCGGGCTGCCCAGGTTCCAGAACCGGATGACGCCCGCGAACAGCGTGACGAGCAGCGGACCGCCCCAGCCGGACCAGCGCACGATCCGGTCGACCAGCGCCTTCGGCAGCCCGAGCGCCGCCCACATCCGCGGGTTGGGCCGTGTGTACGGCGGTACGAGCCGGTCGCGCACGTCGCTTCCCGGCCCCGCCGTATAGCCGAAACGGCGCAGCCGCTGCTGCCACGACGGCCGCTGGTCCTGCGGTGCCTGGGCCTGCCGGGTGTCCGTGGAGTCCATGGACGACGCTGTACTGGTCACCGCGCCATCGTAGGGAACACGGCTGTGGGAGTCCCGTGGATGGGTCCTGCGAGGATGGAAACGTGACAGGAACCCTAGTTTTGGCAGGCACCCCCATCGGCGACACCGCGGACGCCCCGCCCCGGCTCGCCGCGGAACTGGCCGGTGCGGACGTGGTCGCCGCCGAGGACACCCGACGGCTGCGGCGCCTCACCCAGGCGCTCGGGGTGACGCCCAAGGGGCGGGTCGTGTCGTACTTCGAGGGCAACGAGGCCGCCCGTACGCCGGAGCTGGTCGAGGAGCTCGTCGGCGGCGCGCGCGTGCTGCTCGTCACGGACGCCGGGATGCCGTCGGTGTCGGACCCCGGCTACCGGCTGGTGGCGGCCGCGGTGGAGAAGGACATCCGCGTCACCGCCGTACCCGGCCCCTCCGCCGTCCTCACCGCGCTCGCCCTCTCCGGCCTGCCCGTCGACCGGTTCTGCTTCGAGGGGTTCCTGCCGCGCAAGGCGGGCGAACGGCTGACCCGGCTGCGGGAGGTCGCAGGCGAGCGGCGCACCCTCGTGTACTTCGAGGCCCCGCACCGGCTCGACGACACCCTCGCCGCGATGGCCGAGGTGTTCGGCGCGGAGCGGCGGGCCGCCGTCTGCCGCGAGCTGACCAAGACGTACGAAGAGGTCAAGCGCGGTCCGCTGGCGGAGCTCGCCGCGTGGGCGGCCGAGGGCGTACGGGGTGAGATCACCGTCGTCGTCGAGGGCGCGCCGGACAAGGGGCCCGAGGAGCTCGACGCCGCCGAACTGGTGCGCAGGGTCCGGGTGCGCGAGGAGGCGGGCGAGCGGCGCAAGGAGGCGATCGCGGCGGTCGCGGCGGAGGCGGGGCTGCCCAAGCGGGAGGTCTTCGACGCGGTGGTGGCGGCCAAGAACGCGGCCTCCGAGAAGTAGGAGCGTGACCCAGCGCACATGCCCTCTGAGCAGGGCGCATGTCTTCTGAGCGTGCGCCCCACGGGCAGGCAAAGGGGGAGGGCCGACGGCAAAGCGCAGCCCCTGCCGTAAGGGCCGTTTCGGCAAGGAAAGTCCAAGACGGTGCCAACACTCGACAGGGCTGATGCATTCGCTCCCGCGGAGGCGTCCACTGGTGGAAGGGACGCACCCGTCCCGGTGTCCAGCGGACCAGAGGAGCTGGCATGAGCGAGATCGCAGGGCAGACCGCCGCACTGCGCAGCGGCGCCACCGCCGTCGTCCACGAGTCGTACTCCTTCGCCTGCATGCGCTGCGGGCACGGCTGGGAGCAGTCGTACGAGATCGAGCACCACACCGGTGCCGACGGCCACGACTTCGTCATCTACGTCGCCGACGGCCAGGTCGTGCCGTCGCCGCTGAGCCGGCCCACGTGCCACAACTGCGACGGGCACGTGGTGCGGATCATGCGGCCGGGGCAGGTGTCCTCGGTGCTCGACGCCGTGCACCGACAGCAGCGCCGCGCCCCGCTGGCCGAGGCGCCCGAGGTGCCCGCGCAGGCCGGGGAACGCCACCACTGGCAGCTGTCCGATCTCCTGCACCCGTTCCACCACCGCAAGGCCGGCTGAAGCCCCGCCTCCCCCCGGGGAAAGGGCATGCCCCTTTCGTAGGATCGGGGCATGCCCTCCTCAAGCTCCAGCGCTCGCGAGAAGAACGCGGCGCCGCCGCTGCCCGAACCCCTCCGGGTGCCCGTCGCCGACTCCCACACCCACCTCGACATGCAGTCCGGGACGGTGGAGGAGGGCCTCGCGAAGGCCGCGTCGGTGGGCGTGACGACGGTCGTGCAGGTCGGCTGCGACGTACGGGGCTCCCGGTGGGCCGCGGAGACGGCGGCACGGTACGACGCCGTCCACGCGACTGTCGCCCTGCACCCCAACGAGGCGCCGCGCATCGTCCACGGCGACCCCGACGGCTGGTCCCGGCAGGGCGCGCGGCAGCCAGGGGGCACGCAGGCGCTCGACGAGGCGCTCGCGGAGATCGAGCGCCTGGCCGCGCTCCCGCAGGTCAAGGGCGTCGGCGAGACCGGCCTCGACTACTTCCGCACCGGGCCCGAGGGCAAGGAGGCGCAGGAGCGCTCCTTCCGCGCCCACATCGAGATCGCCAAGCGGCACGGCAAGGCCCTCGTCATCCACGACCGCGACGCCCACGCCGACGTCCTGCGCGTGCTCAAGGAGGAGGGCGCCCCCGAGCGCACCGTCTTCCACTGCTACTCCGGCGACGCCGAGATGGCGGAGATCTGCGCCCGCGCCGGATACTTCATGTCCTTCGCCGGCAACGTCACCTTCAAGAACGCCCAGAACCTGCGGGACGCGGTCGCGGTGGCCCCGTCGGAGCTGCTCCTCGTGGAGACCGACGCGCCCTTCCTGACGCCCGCGCCGTACCGCGGACGGCCCAACGCGCCCTATCTCATTCCGGTCACCGTGCGCGCGATGGCCGCCGTACGCGGGATCGACGAGGACGCGTTGGCCACCGCACTCGCCTCGAACACCGCGCGGGCGTTCGGTTACTGACCCGATCGGCTGTCACCCCCCGTAGTCGCGTCGCTTTGGAGAGTGACGGCCGCTCCGCTAGGTTCTGGGTCTCTCTGGACCCTGGAGCGTGTCGGCGTGAGCAACTCCCAGTACCAGACGTACGAGACGTACGGCCCGGACGATCCGTACGGCGCGGCCTACGACCCGCACACCGCGGAGACGGTGGCGTACGGCGTCCAGGTCGCGCCGACGCTGCCGATGCCCGTGTCGTACGAGGACACGTACCGGCCGGCCTACGACCTGGCCGAGGCGCCCGCGCCCGCCCCGCACCCCGGCGCGAACCGGCGGGCCGCGCGCCGGCGGAAGGCGCGGGGCGCCGAGCGCGCGGACAGCGCCATGCGCCGGCTGCTGCCGCAGGCGCTGGTCGTCGCGTTCCTCGCCGGCGGCACCACCGCGTTCGTCGCCAAGGACAAGGCGATCGAGCTGACCGTCGACGGCAAGCCGCGCACCCTGCACACCTTCGCCGACGACGTGACCGAGCTGCTCGCCGACGAGGGGGTCGACGTGGGGGCGCACGACGTGGTCGCGCCCGCGCCCGGGACGGCGCTCTCCAGCGGCGACGAGATCGCGGTGCACTACGGGCGCCCGGTGCGGCTCACGCTCGACGGCGAGCGGCGCGAGGTGTGGACGACGGCGCGCACGGTGGACGGGGCGCTCAAGCAGCTGGGGGTGCGCGCGGAGGGCGCGTATGTGTCGACCTCGCGCTCCCGGCCGATCGGGCGCGAGGGGCTCACCCTGGACGTGCGCACCGAGCGCGCGGTCACGGTCATGGCGGACGGCCGGTCGCGCGTCGTGCGCACGAACGCGGCGACCGTGGGGGAGGTCGTCGAGGAGGCCGGCATCACCCTGCGCGGACAGGACACCACGTCGGTCCCGCCGGGGAGCTTCCCGCGCGACGGGCAGACCGTCACCGTGCTGCGGATCACCGGGACCAGGGAGGTCCGCGACGAGGTGATCCCGTTCCGGGTGGCGCGGACCGAGGACCCCTCGCTGTTCAAGGGCACGGAGGTCGTCGAGCAGGCGGGGCGGGCGGGGCTGCGGCGGGTCACGTACTCCGTGCGGACCGTCAACGGCGTCAAGCAGAAGCCGCGGCGCATCAAGGCCGAGGTGGTGCGGGAGGCGCGGACGCAGATCGTGAAGGTGGGCACCAAGCCGCTGCCGATGTCCGTGCAGGGTGCGGACGGGCTGGACTGGCAGCAGCTGGCGAGGTGCGAGTCGGGGGGCCGGCCCGACGCGGTGGACCCGTCGGGGACGTACGGCGGGCTGTACCAGTTCGACACCCGGACCTGGCAGGGGCTGGGCGGCAGCGGACGGCCGCAGGACGCACCGGCGGCCGAGCAGACCTTCCGGGCGAAGAAGCTGTATGTGCAGCGGGGCGCCAGTCCGTGGCCGCACTGCGGGAGGCGGTTGCACGGGTGAGGGGTGCCCCGCAGCGCCCGCGGCGCCCGCAGCGCCCCGTACCCTTGTGGCCGTGAGCAGCAGCCCCGCCCCCGACGCCCTTCTCGGCCCCGCCGACGTCCGTGAACTCGCGGAAGTCCTCGGTGTGCGGCCGACCAAGCAGCGCGGGCAGAACTTCGTGATCGACGCGAACACCGTGCGCCGTATCGTCCGTACCGCAGACGTCGGGCCGGACGACGTCGTCGTCGAGGTCGGTCCGGGGCTCGGCTCCCTCACCCTCGCGCTGCTCGAAGCGGCGGACCGGGTGATCGCGGTCGAGATCGACGACGTGCTCGCCGGCGCGCTGCCCGCCACCATCGCGGCCCGCCTGCCCACCCGGGCCGACCGGTTCGCGCTGGTGCACTCCGACGCGATGCTGGTCGGCGAGCTGCCGGGCCCGGCGCCCACCGCGCTCGTGGCGAACCTGCCGTACAACGTCGCCGTACCCGTCCTCCTGCACATGCTCGAGACCTTCCCGAGCATCGAGCGGACCCTCGTCATGGTGCAGGCGGAGGTCGCGGACCGGCTCGCCGCGGGGCCCGGCTCCCGGGTGTACGGCGTGCCCTCCGTGAAGGCCAACTGGTACGCCGAGGTCAAGCGGGCCGGCTCCATCGGCCGTAACGTCTTCTGGCCCGCGCCCAACGTCGACAGCGGGCTGGTGTCGCTGGTCAAGCGCGCCGAGCCGATCAAGACCACCGCCTCCCGGCGCGAGGTCTTCGCCGTCGTGGACGCGGCCTTCGCGCAGCGCCGCAAGACGCTGCGGGCCGCCCTCGCCGGATGGGCCGGGTCCGCGGCCGCCGCCGAGGCCGCGCTCGTCGCCGCCGGGGTCTCGCCGCAGGCGCGCGGGGAGTCCCTCACCGTCGAGGAGTTCGCCCGTATCGCCGAGAACCGCGTCGAGCACGACACCGAGGAGCCGAACCGCCCGTGAGCGTCACCGTCCGCGTCCCCGCCAAGGTCAACGTCCAGCTCGCGGTCGGCGCCGCCCGCCCCGACGGCTTCCACGACCTGGCCAACGTCTTCCTCGCAGTCGGCCTCTACGACGAGGTGACGGTCACCCCGGCCGACGAACTGCGCGTCACCTGCGCGGGGCCGGACGCGGGGCAGGTGCCTCTCGACCGTACGAATCTGGCGGCGCGCGCGGCGCTGGCCCTCGCCGGGCGCCGCGGTGTCGAACCCGCCGTGCACATCCACATCGCCAAGGACATCCCCGTCGCCGGCGGCATGGCCGGCGGCAGCGCGGACGGGGCCGCGGCGCTGCTCGCCTGCGACACCCTGTGGGGCACCAACGCCTCGCGTGCGGAACTGCTGGAGATCTGCGCCGAGTTGGGCAGCGATGTGCCCTTCAGCCTGGTGGGCGGGGCCGCGCTCGGGACCGGGCGGGGGGAGAGGCTGCGGGTGCTCGACGTCGGCGGGACCTTCCACTGGGTCTTCGCGATGGCGGAGCGCGGGCTGTCCACCCCGGCCGTCTTCCGGGAGTTCGACCGGCTGGCCGAGGGGCTCGACGTCCCCGAGCCCGTCGCCTCGCAGGAGTTGATCGACGCGCTCGCGAAGGGCGACCCCGACGCGCTGGCCGCGGCCGTCTCCAACGACCTTCAGCCCGCCGCCCTCTCGCTCTTCCCGGAGCTCGCCGACACCCTCGCGGCCGGCCGCACCGCCGGTGCGCTCGCCGCGCTGGTGTCGGGCTCGGGCCCCACGACGGCGTTCCTGACCCGCGACCCGGAGGCCGCGCTGAAGGTGGCCGAGGCGCTGACGGCGTCCGGTACGTGCCGGACCGTGCGGACCGCGTCGGGGCCCGCGCCGGGGGCGACCGTGGTGGCTGGATCCTGACGTTCCCCTGACAATCCCCGGCTCCTCCTCAAACCCTTCACGCGGTAGGGGTTGACTGCATATATATGCAGGTCAGATGTTACCTACGCCACAATGTTTTAATGTTCATCAATAGCCTCCAAGGCCCTTTTCGCACCCTTCTGTGCCATGGCCGGGGCTGGCATGATCAGCCAACCCCGGTCCTCTGTTACCGGCGGTACTTCCGTGTGCGCGGCGACCCCCCGCCCGTGCCACGTGCGAGAGGAAATACCCCATGGGTCACATGGATCACTTCAGTGCCGGATGGGTCACCCCCGTCCTTTCCTATGTCATGGCGTGCGTCGGCTCGGCGCTGGGACTGCGCTGCACCCTCAGGGCCCTCGAGTCGGACGGCGCCTCGAAACGGAACTGGCTGACGCTCGCCTCCGTCGCCATCGGCTCCGGCATCTGGACCATGCACTTCATCGCCATGCTCGGCTTCACCGTCGAGGGCACGCCGATCCGCTACGACGTCCCGCTCACGGTGCTCAGCCTGCTGATGTCCGTCGGCGTGGTCGCGGCCGGTGTCTTCACCGCGGGGTACGGCAAGTCCCGGGTGACCTCGGTCGTCTTCGGCGGTCTGGGCACCGGCGTCGGTGTCGCCGCCATGCACTACACCGGCATGGCCGCACTCAATCTGCACGGCCAGGTCGACTACGACCCCGCCCTCGTCATCGCCTCCGTCGCGATCGCCGTCGTCGCCGCGACCGCCGCGCTGACGCTGACGCTGGTCGTGCGGGGCGGGGTGCTCGCCGTGCTGGCCGCGCTGGTCATGGGGCTCGCGGTGAGCAGCATGCACTACACCGCGATGTACGCGGTCGAGATCTCGCTCGCGCCCAGCAGTGCGGCGTTGCCGGGGGCGACGCCGACGGAGTTCATCTTCCCGTTGGCCGTGCTGCTCGGGTCGTTCCTGTTCCTCGCCGCCGCGTACGTCGCTCTGTCGCCGACCGGGAAGCGGCATGAGTCGGCCATCGCTGCGGAGATTCTCCGTGAGGTCGAGCTCGCGACTGCTTGAGCGCCAACGGACCTGCCACGCCTTGGGTTTCGGCGTCCGCGGGTCCGTTGTGGCTGGTCGCGCAGTTCCCCGCGCCCCTTTGGGGCGCGTTGTACGCACCGTAATTCCCTTGAACGAGGTTCCCCATGCGCGTTCTCCGCACCACGACCGGCAGACTCCGGCCCAGATCCGTCCGGGCGAAGATCGTCTCCCTGCTGATGCTGCCCATCGTGTCCCTCATGGCGCTGTGGGGCTTCGCCGCCGTGACGACCGCGTCCAGCATCGGGGACACCGAACGCGCCAAGGACGTCAACGCCGAACTCCTCACCCCCGTCAGCGGGTTCGTCACCGCGCTCCAGGCCGAGCGCACCGCCGTCATGCGGCGCGAGGACGCGCCCGCCGCGTACGCCACCGCCCGCAAGGCCACCGACAAGGCCGCGACCGCCCTGCTGGACGGCATCAACGCCTCCAGCTCGGACGCGGCCCTCCTCGACGCGAGCCTGCCGCGGCGCATCGAGACCCTGAAGGGCGAGGCCGGCCGGCTCGCCCAGCTCCGTACCGAGGCGGCCGCGAAGCCCTCGACGGCGTACACGACGTACACCGCGGTCATCGAGCACGCCTTCTCGGTCGCGGGCGGTCTGACCGGCGACCAGAGCACCGACGCCGCCTCCGACGCGCGCGTGGTGCTCGAACTCTCCCGGGCGCGCGAGGCGTTGGCCCGGGAGCAGGCGCTGCTGGGGGCCGCTCAGGCCGCCGGGACGCTGACGCGGCAGGAGTACGCGCAGTTCGTCGGCGCGGTCGCCACCCAGCGGCAACTGCTTCAGCCGGCGGCCGACGACCTCAAGCCCGCGCACCAGGCGGCGTACGAGGAGATCCTGTCCGGCGACGGATACGCCGGGCTCCAGGCGGTCGAGAACCGGGTGCAGAGCGCCGGTCCCGGTGCCTCGGCCGTGGCCTCGGGGCTGCTGACCGGCTGGGACACGGCGTCGGCCGGGGTGCTGAAGGAGCTGACCGCGGCCGAGAGCGCGGCCGGCATCGGCGCCACCGCCAAGGCCGACCCGTTCGGCTGGGACACCCTCGGCGCCTCCGGTGTCGCCGTGGTGCTGGGCCTCGTCGGTGTGCTGCTGTCGCTGCTCGTGTCCGTCCTCGTCGGACGCGGCCTCATCGTCGAACTGCTCGACCTGCGCAACGACGCCCTGGAGGTGGCCGGGCGCCGGCTGCCGCAGGCCATGCGCAAACTGCACGCGGGGCAGGGCGTCGACATCGATGCCGAGGCCCCCATGCGCCGCCTCGTCGGCGATGAACTCGCCCAGGTGGGCACCGCGCTGACCGCGGTGCAGCGCGCCGCGCTCAAGGCCGCCTCCGAGCGCGCCGAACTCCTCAGCGGCATCTCCGGCGTGTACGTCAGCCTCGCCCGCCGCAGCCAGGTCCTGCTGCACCGCCAGCTCGACCTGCTGGACGGAATGGCGCGCCGGCAGCGGGACCCGAACGAGCTCCAGGACCTGTACCGCGTGGACTACCTGGCCACCCGGATGCGCCGCCACTCCGAGTCCCTGCTCATCCTGTCCGGCATCGCGCCCGGCCGCGGCTGGCGGGACCCGATCCCGCTGGCCGACGTGCTGCGGGCCGCGGTCGCCGAGGTCGAGAACTCGTCCCGGGTGCAGATCTGGGCGGTGCCGAAGGTGTCCGTGGTGGGCGGCTCGGTCGCCGACGTCATCCATCTGCTCGCCGAACTCGTCGAGAACGCCTCGGCGTTCTCGCCGCCCAGCACCAAGGTGCAGCTGCGTGCGGCCCGGATGCGCGACGGCGTCCTCATCGAGGTCGAGGACAGCGGCTTCGGCATGAACGAGCAGGCCCTCGCGGACGCCAACAGCAAGATCCAGTCCGAGAAGGTCGACCTCCTCGACGCCAAGCAGATCGGCCTGTTCGTGGTGAACCGGCTGCGCGAGCGCCAGGGGCTGCGGGTGGAGCTGCGCGCCTCGCCGGGCGGCGGTGTCACCGCGGCGGTCTTCATCCCCGAGCCCCTGACGCGCGACGACATGCCGGTCGGTGAGCAGGTCTTCGGCGGGCGCGGACTTGCCCCGGCCGCGGCGCTGATCCCGCAGCAGCGGATCACCGGCGCCGGGGCCTGACGCGGTCTTCGCCCGATCTCCACACGATCTACTGCGGACGCAGTACGTGGTGGACACCAGGGGCCCCTAGGGTCACTTGATACTTCAAGCGCCACGGACGCCCCGCGAGGTGCCACCAGCACCCCGCGAGGTGCCGCCGGCGCCCTTCAAGTGAACGCATCGGAAGGCACGTCCGTGTCCGAATCCCCCACCCCCGCCTCCCACCGCAGGAAGCGGCCCCTGTCCCGTCGTGGCGTGATCGGAGCCGCCGGAGCCGTGGCCGCCGGGGCCGCCCTGACCCCGGTGGTCTTCGCGGCCACCGACTCCGACTCCGGTTCGCAGCCCGAGGCGTCCGGCACGACGCCGGAGACGTTCCCCACGACCCGCTCCGACGCGGCCACCGGCGCGGGCACGGCCACCACCGCCTTCGCCGCCTCCTACGTCGGGGTCCGCTGGGCCGGCGCCCAGGACGGCGCCGCCCTGCGGCTCCCGGACGGCGACTGGCGGACGCTGAGCGGCGGCTGCGCCACCGTCGACGACGGCGGTACGGCCCTGGTCGCGGCCGGCTCCACCACGTCGTACGAGGTGAGGGCGGCGGACGGCACGACGGACGTGCGCTCGCTCGCGATCGACACCACCGACGGCCCGAAGCGCACCTTCAAGGTGCCCTCGGAGCCCACGCGCGTGCGCGGCGTGCGCTACCTCTCGCGGCCCGCGTGGGGCGCGGACGAGTCGAAGCGGTACAAGAACGGCGTGGTCAACTCGCCGGAGAAGTACTACGCGTTGCAGACGATCACCGTCCACCACTCGGACACCCCGAACGGCGACGCCGATCCCGCCGCGACCGTCCGGGCGATCTACGAGTACCACGCGGTCACCCTCGACTGGGGCGACATCGGCTACCACTTCCTCATCGACGAGGCGGGCACCGTCTACGAGGGCCGCTACTCCGGTGACGACAACGTCCCCGCCTTCAACGCCGACGGCGACCTCGTCACCGCCTTCCACACCGCCGGCTACAACTCCGGCAACCTCGGCATCGCCCTGCTCGGCACCCTCACCGACCAGGGTCCGACGGACGCGGCCAAGGCCTCGCTGGTCCGTCTGATCAAGGTGATCTCCCGCTTCAAGGGCCTGGACCCGCAGGCGAAGGTCACCTTCACCAACCCGGTCAACGGGGTGACCAAGGACGTCGAGACGGTCAGCGGCCACCGCGACTGGCTCCAGACGGACTGCCCCGGGCAGACGATGTACGACCTGCTGACCGAGGTGCGGGCGGCGGCCGCCCGCTGACAGTCGTGCGCCCCGGGCGGTCGTGCTCCCGGGGCGCACACCCGCCGCTAGAACGTCAGCTTCCAGCTGCTGTTGATGTAGCCCGCGTCCGGGACGGACACGTCGGTCGTCGACTCGAGGGCGGTGCCGGTGACTTGGAGCAGCAGGTTGGGGCTGCCGGTGCCGACGCCGGTGAGGGTGGAGGCGGAGGCCGCCGAGACCAGTGCCGAGGAGACCTGAGCCGGTGTGGCGCCCGGGTTCTCGCCCAGGAAGACCGCGGCCGCGCCGGCCACGTGCGGGGACGCCATCGACGTACCGGAAAGACTCGCGGTGGCGGAGTCGGACGTGTTGTGCGTCGAGGTGATGCTCGATCCCGGCGCGAACAGGTCCAGTGCGGAGCCGTAGTTGGAGTAGCTCGCGCGCGCGTCCGCGCTGGTCGAAGCGCCCACCGTGATCGCCGTCGAGACCCGGGCCGGGGAGTTGGAGGACGCGGTGGTGCTGTCGTTGCCCGCCGCGACCGCGTAGGTGATGCCCGCGGCGACGGAGTTGGCGACCGCCGCGTCAAGGACGGAGTCCGCGTCGCCGCCCAGCGACATGTTGGCGACCGCCGGGAACCGGGCGTTCTCGGTCACCCAGTCGATGCCCGCGACCACGCTGTCGGTGGTGCCGGAGCCGTCGTCGTCGAGGACGCGGACGGCGACGATGTTCGCGGCCTTGGCGACCCCGTAGGTGGCGCTCGCGACGGTGCCGGCGACGTGGGTGCCGTGGCCGTTGCCGTCCTGGGCGGTGGAGTCGTCGTCGACGGCGTCGTAGCCGTAGGAGGCGCGGCCGCCGAAGTCGGTGTGGGTGATGCGGACGCCGGTGTCGATGACGTACGCCGTGACGCCACCGCCCGCGCTGGACGGGTAGGTGTAGGAGGAGTCCAGCGGCAGGTCCGCCTGGTCGATGCGGTCCAGGCCCCAGGTCGGGCTCGTCTGGGTGTCGGTGATGTGGACCGTCTTGTTCTGGGTGACCGAGGCGACGGCCGGGTCGGCGGCGAGCCGCTTGGCCTCGGCCTCGGTCATGTCGGTCGCGTAGCCGTTGAGCGCCTTCCTGTAGGTGCGGGTGACCTCGGCGCCGTAGCGGGTGGCGACCGCCTTGCCCTTGGCGGAGGCGGCCTTCGTGTCCGGCTTGAGGGTGACGATGTAGCTGTCCTTGATGGCGCCCCGGGCGTCGGCGCCCAGGAGCACGCCCTCGGCGGGGGTGGCGGAGGCGGGAGCGGTGGCGCCGACCGCGAGCAGGGCGGCGGCGGAGACGAGCGCGGCGAGGGCTCCGCGTCTGCGTCGGAGTGCGGGGGACTGCTGCACGAACATGGGGGTGGGGCCCCTTCCGGGCGGTTTGATGAGGTCACGTCAATTGGGGAATCCCTACGTCCGGGTAACGGCCGTGGGGAGGGTCGACCGGCGGCCGGACTACCCTGGAGGGTCGAGCATCCCCCTTGTCAGGAGAGAAATGGCCGTCAATCTGGTCAATGTCGAGAACGTCAGCAAGGTGTACGGCACCCGTGCCCTGCTCGACGGCGTGTCGCTCGGCGTCTCCGAGGGCGATCGCATCGGTGTCGTCGGCCGAAACGGTGACGGCAAGACCACCCTGATCCGCATGCTCGCCAAGCAGGAGGAGGCCGACACCGGCCGCGTCACCCACTCCGGCGGGCTGCGCAGCGGGATCCTCACCCAGCACGACTCCCTGGACCCGACCGCGACCGTCCGCCACGAGGTCATCCGGGACCTGGCCGACCACGAGTGGGCGGGCAACGCCAAGATCCGCGATGTGCTGACCGGTCTCTTCGGCGGCCTCGACCTGCCCGGCTTCCCGCAGGGCCTGGACACCGTCATCGGCCCGCTCTCCGGCGGTGAGCGCCGCCGTATCGCGCTCGCCAAGCTGCTCATCGAGGAGCAGGACCTACTCGTCCTCGACGAGCCCACCAACCACCTCGACGTCGAGGGCATCTCCTGGCTCGCCCGCCATCTGCGCGAGCGCCGCTCCGCGCTCGTCTGCGTCACCCACGACCGCTGGTTCCTCGACCAGGTCTGCACCCGCATGTGGGACGTGCAGAAGGGCGCTGTCTACGAGTACGAGGGCGGCTACTCCGACTACGTCTTCGCGCGCGCGGAGCGGGAGCGCATCGCCGCCACCGAGGAGACCAAGCGGCAGAACCTGGTCCGCAAGGAGCTCGCCTGGCTGCGCCGCGGCGCCCCGGCCCGCACCTCCAAGCCGCGCTTCCGCGTCGAGGCCGCCAATGAGCTCATCAAGGACGTGCCGCCGCCGCGCGACAGCAGCGAGCTGATGAAGTTCGCGTCCTCGCGGCTCGGAAAGACGGTCTTCGACCTGGAGGACGTCACCGTCCAGGCCGGCCCCAAGGTGCTGCTCAAGCACATCACCTGGCAGCTCGGCCCCGGCGACCGCATCGGCCTGGTCGGTGTCAACGGCGCCGGCAAGACCTCCCTGCTGCGCGCCATGCGCGACGCCTGGCGCAGCGAGGGCGAGACACAGCCCGCCGGCGGGCGGGTCGCCGTCGGGAAGACGGTCAAGCTCGCCTATCTCTCCCAGGAGGTCGCCGAACTCGACCCGAACCTGCGGGTCCTGGAGGCCGTGCAGCGGGTGCGTGAGCGCGTCGACCTCGGCAAGGGGCGCGAGATGACCGCCGGACAGCTGTGCGAGACGTTCGGCTTCAACAAGGAGAAGCAGTGGACGCCGGTCGGCGATCTGTCGGGTGGTGAGCGGCGCCGGCTCCAGCTGCTGCGCCTGCTGATGGACGAGCCCAACGTCCTCTTCCTCGACGAGCCCACCAACGACCTCGACATCGAGACCCTGACCCAGCTGGAGGACCTCCTCGACGGCTGGCCCGGTTCGATGATCGTCATCTCCCACGACCGCTTCTTCGTCGAGCGCACCACCGACCGGGTCTTCGCCCTCCTCGGCGACGCCACCCTGCGGATGCTGCCGCGCGGTATCGACGAGTACATCGAGCGCCGCCACAAGATGGAGGAGGCCGCGGCCGCCGCCGCGCCGGTCGTCCAGAAGGCCGCGCCCGACCGGAGCGCCGCCGACCAGCGGGCCGCCAAGAAGGAGCTCCAGAAGATCGAGCGGCAGCTCGACAAGATCTCCGAGAAGGAGACCAAGCTGCACGCCCAAATCGCCGACAACGCCACGGACTTCGCGAAGGTGGCCGAACTCGACGCCACGCTCCGGGACTTGGCCGGTGAGCGCGAGGAGCTGGAGATGCGCTGGCTGGAACTCGCCGAGGACGCGTGAGGATCGGCAGGGCGGCGCTGGTGGGCGGCGCGCGCGCCGTGTGAAGGGGGCGTGAAGGCGCATAACGGGGGCATCACGGGGCCGTACTCCCTTGGACACAGGGGGTGATACGGCCCGGTGCTGTGTCGGTGCCGAGTGATAGAAAGAGCCGTCTGAGAACTTTCTGAGTACGACTCTGAGTCCGTTACGTACCTCAGGGCGTGGCTAAAAATCAGTGAACGAGGGGGAACGCGCTGATGACCCAGCCGCCCGGTTTTGGAGCACCGCAGGACCAGCCGCCGCAGGGTGGCTTCGGCGCGCCGCCGCCTCCACAGGGGCCGCCGCAGACGCCGCCGCCACCGCAGGGACCGCCGCAGCCCGGCTACGGCTATCCCCAGCAGCCTCCTTCCGGCCCGTACGGCCAGCCTCAGCAGCCGGGGCCGTACGCCCAGCCCCAGCAGCCGGGCCCCTACGGCCAGCCCGGTCCCTACGGTCAGCCCCAGCCGCCCGGCCCCTACGGCCAGCCCGGCTATGGCTATCCGCCCCAGCCGCAGTACCCCGGCGGCCCCGGCACCCCGCCGTCCGGTTCGCGAAACCCCTTCAAGGGCAAGCCAGCCCTCGTCATCGCCGCGGCCGTGGCCGGGCTGCTGGTGGTCGGCGGCACCGTGTGGGCGGTCGCGAGCGGCGACGACGACCCGAAGAAGCCGGTCGCCAAGGAGAGCGAGAGCGCCAAGCCGTCCGCCTCCGACGACCCGGTCAACCCGGGGTACGGCGACGGTGGCGGCGGCGAGGAGCAGACGGACCTCAACGAGGGGCGCCAGTCCGGCGAGTCGAAGGTGCTCTGGTACAAGGACGCACCCGACGCCCCCGGCAACGGCGCCGACGCCCCCGGCATGTGGATCACCGACAAGACCGCGGTGAAGGCGGCCTACAAGCAGCTCTTCGCCTACAACGTCGGTGACGGCAAGCCCTCCTGGGACCCGATCACCTTCGACCAGAAGATCTGCGCGACCACCCCGCAGCAGACGGCCGCCGGCAAGATCGTCGTCGCCTACATGAGCGGCAGCAGCGACCGCGCGGAGTGCAACCAGCTCCAGGAGATCGACCTCAACACCGGCGAGAAGGGCTGGAGCGGCGAGGTCGGCGACGGCGAGCTCTTCGACAGCACCCTCCAGATCGAACTGTCCGTCACCGGTAAGACGCTGATGGTGGGACGCTCGATGTCGGGCACCGCGTACAACGTCGAGACCGGCAAGAAGCTCTTCGACAAGGCGAAGTACGGCGACGCCTGCTTCCCCAGCGCCTTCGCGGGCGGTGCCAAGCTGATCGCCGTCTCCTCCTGCGACGCCTCCGGTGACAACGAGCACGACGAGGTCCAGGAGCTGGACCCGACGACCGGCAAGGTCAAGTGGACCCAGAAGTTCGACAAGGGCTGGCGGGTCGCGCGCGCCTACTCCCTCGACCCGCTGGTCATCTACAGCACCAACGAGGACAAGAACAGCTGGAACATCTCCACGTTCACCGACGGCGGCAAGTTCCGCTCCCAGGTCGCCTTCGACGAGGACTTCGCCCCCGCCTGCGACTGGGCGATCTTCGCGCGTGACCTGACGGGCTGCACGGGCGCGGTCGCCGACGCGGACACGCTCTACCTGCCCACCGAGGCCACCTCCAGCGCCAACGAGATCGTGGCGATCAACCTCTCCAACGGCAAGGAGAAGTGGCGGGTGAAGTCCCCGGTGGACGAGTCGATGCTGCCGCTGAAGATCGAGAACGGCAAGCTCATCGCCTACGTCCAGCCGTCGTACGACGCGGGCGGCCAGATCGTCTCCCTCGCCACCACCGGCTCGGACCACAAGCCGGTCAAGCTGCTCCAGAACCCGGCGGGCATCGCCGACATCGAGGACGGCTTCTACTCCAAGGCCGTCGACTGGGTCGACGGGCGCTTCTACCTCTCGACCACACGGCTGAGCGGCAACGACGACACGCAGGAGAAGTTGATGCTCGCCTACGGCAAGTAGCCCCGCACCCCGTCACGTTCCCGCCGCCGTCCCCACTTCTCGAGGTACCCGCGTCATGACCCAGCCGCCGCCCCCGCCGCCCAACCAGCCCCCGCCCGGGGGAGGGTTCGGCCCGCCGCAGGACCAGCCGCCGCAGCAGCCCGGCTTCGGAGCCCCGCAGCCGCCCGCCCAGCAGCCCGGTTACGGATACCCCCAGGCACCCCCGCCGCCGCAGGGCGCCCCGCAGACACCCCCGCCCCCGCAGGCACCGCCCGCGGACCCGGGCTACGGCTACCCCGGCCAGCAGCAGCCCTCGTACGGCCAGCCGCCGAACCCGTACGGACAGCAGCCCGGCGGCTACGGCCAGCCGCCCAACCCCTACGGCCAGCAGCCCGGTTACGGCTACCCGCAGCCGACCATGCCGCTGCACCCCCAGCCCGGTCAGCCGGCCGGCGGGCGGAAGATCAGTCCGCAGCTGGCGATCATCGTCGCGGCGGTCGTGGCGATCGCGCTGATCGTGGGCGGCGGTGTCTGGTACGCCTCCTCCTCCGGCGACGACAAGAAGGACACCGCGAGCACCAGCGGCGGCACCGGCGGTGGCGGCGACGAGAAGGGCGGCACCGGCGGCACCTCCAGCAAGGGCGACGAGAAAGTCCCGGCCAGCACGGCCGCGTCCGTCCTCTTCCAGGTCCCGCAGCCCAAGCCGCCGGTCGACACCACGTACACGGTGAACGGCTCCTGGCTGACCGACACGGTCTACGCCAAGAGCGGCATCGCCGAGATCGTCGGCTACGACCCCGCCAAGGGCACCAAGCTGTGGACGATCAAGCTGCCCGGCCCGGTGTGCCAGGCCAGCCGCCACGCCACCGAGAAGGGGCTGACGGCCATCGCCTACGAGCCCGCGATGCCGACGAAGGAACGTACGGCCGGCTGCAGCCAGGTCGCGGCGATCGATCTGAACGCGGGCAAGAAGCTGTGGACCAAGACCGCCAAGTCCGGTGACCGGCTGATCCCCTGGGACAACGTCACCGTCAGCGCGAACACCGTCGCCGCGGGCAGCACCAGCGGCGGCGGCGCCTGGGACATCGACAGCGGCAAGTCGCTGTGGGCCCCGAAGCCGACCGACACCTGCTACGACGCGGGCTACGGCGGCGGCGAGAAGCTGGTCGCGGTCCGCAAGTGCGGTTCCTACGGCCAGCGCCAGCTACAGATCCAGACCATCGACCCGGCCTCCGGGAAGGTGATCTCCGAGTACAAGATGGCGACGGGCATCGAGTACGCGAGCATCGTCTCCACCGAGCCGCTCGTGGTGGCCGCCGAGGTCGGCGAGGTCGAGGGCGCGCAGGGCATCTCGGACGTCTTCGCCATCGACAACAAGACCGGCAAGCTGCGCTCGCGCATCTCGGTGGATCCCGAGAAGTACGTGGCCCGTTGCGACGGCATCACCAAGATCGAGTACTGCTCCCAGATCGTGGTCGGCAACGACCGGATCTACCTGCCGACCGAGGAGCGCGAGGTCACCGGCAGCGACTACTCCCGGACCAACTCGATCGTCGCCATCGACCTGGCCAGTGGCAAGGAGACCGGCCAGCGCGCCGACGCGGGCGACGGCTACACGCTCTCCCCGCTGCGCATGGACGGCGGCAACGTGCTGGCGTACAAGCGGCCGCCGTACGACAAGGGCGGTCAGATCGTGACGATCGACGGCGGCACCTTCAAGGAGACGAAGCTCCTGGAGAACCCGGCGACGGAGGCGGTGCGCGACGTGGAGACGAGCATGCTCCCCGAGTACTCCGAGATCCTCTACCACGACGGACGGCTGTACATGGCGCAGGTCTACGCGAGCGACTTCGGCAGCAGTTCGACCGAGAAGGAGTACCTCGCGGTCGCCTTCGGAGCGAAGTGATCGCTCAGCGGGTGTGAATCCGCTGGTGGCCACGGCCCCGTCCCTGCTCAGGGGCGGGGCCGTGCGCGTACCACCCATCAATCTCGAATGCCGGAAATTCCGTCGATCCGGGGCACTTCTCACCAGTAGGGGGAGCGCAACGTCGAACAAGCGTGTAGCTTCCGGGGGCATGAAGAGCGGGGGAGCCGGGAGGGGGCTTCTGTCCGTGCGATCAGTGGGCATCCATAGGGGAGCAGCCACGGCGGGGCATGGGGATCGTTGCATGGGGATCCATTGGGGGGACTGGGGGGTTGCTCGATGGGAGTGCGGCTCATGGTGGTCGACGACCACCGTCTGCTCGCGGAGGCGCTGGCCTCGGCGTTGAAGCTGCGCGGGCACCGGGTGCTCGCCGCGGCGGCACCCGCCGCGGGCGCGGCGGAACTGGTGATCACCCGGGCGCCCGAGGTGTGCCTCCTGGGCACGGCGACACCGGCCGAACCGGGCATCTTCGACCCGGTGGTGAAGATCAAGCGGGACCGTCCGCAGGTGGCGGTCCTGGTGCTGGGCCCGGTACCGAGCCCGCGGGGCATCGCGGCGGCCTTCGCGGCCGGTGCCTCCGGCTATGTACGCCATGACGAGCGCATCGAGGGCGTCGAGCGGGCGATCATGAAGGCGCGGGCGGGCGAGGCGGCGGTCGCGCCCCAGCTCCTGCAAGGCGCCTTCAGCGAACTGCTCAACCCGGCCGCCCAGCCCGACGACGAGGGCCAGCGCCTGCTCCAGATGCTCACCCCGAGGGAGGTGGAGGTCCTGGTGCGCGTCGCCGACGGCGAGGACACCAGGCTCATCGCGGCCGGCATGGGCATAGCCCCCTCCACCGCCCGCACCCATGTCCAGCGGGTCCTGATGAAGCTGGGCGTCGGATCACGACTGGAGGCGGCGGCCCTGGCGGCCCGCACCGGACTCCTGGACCGGGCGGGCCCGGTACCGCACGCGTCTCCGGAGACGGGCGGGGGGCTGGAGCTCTGACCCGGCGTCCGCGCGGGACGTGCGACAGGGCCGGAGCCCCCGTGGACTCCGGCCCTGTCGGGTGCCGCTACTCGGTCGGGTTCTCGTTCTCCGAGAGTTCGGGCACGACCGGCGGTGGTGTGGGGCGGAGCTTCAGCCACACCAGGAAGAAGATGCCGAGGAGCAGCATCCCGAGGCCGGTCCAGAGGTTGATGTTGACGCCCTCGGCCTTGTCGAGGGTGGCGTCGGACGGGTTGATGCCGGCGATCGTGACGATGACGCCGTAGAGGACGAACAGGCCGCCGATGATGAGGCGCAGGTCGAAGATGCGGGCCGCGGTGGCGGACTTGGCCTGTAGTTCGGCGACTTCCCGCTGGACGTCCTTGTCGGAGTATCCGGAGTGGTCGGACATGGTCTCTCAGGCTCCCTTCCGGGGCACGGTCAGAACGAGAACGGGATGTAGCAGGCGGCCGCCAGGATCACCGCGCCCCAGCCCAGCAGGGCCGGCTTGCGGTACCAGGCGTCGTCGCCCTCGGCCGGCGCCTCGGACATACCGGGGGAGCGGGTGCCGTAGACCAGGCCCTGGAGCTCCTCGGCGGGCTTCGGAGCGGTGAAGAGGGATACCGCGACCATGACCACCGCGCCCGCCACGAAGCCCACGATCGCCGAGACGAAGTTGGCGCCCTGGTCCGAGGGGATGTCGACGATGCCCTGCTTGTAGATCCAGAAGTAGTTCACCATCGCCGCCACCGTGCCCGCCAGCAGACCCCAGAAGCCCGACTTCGCGGAGGCGCGCCTCCAGAACATGCCGACGATGAAGACGACGAACATCGGCACGTTGAAGAAGGAGAACAGCGTCTGGAGGTAGCTCATGATGTTCGAGAAGGACGACGCCAGGAACGCCGTGCCCACCGACGCCGCCACGCCGATCACCGTGATCAGGCGGCCGAAGCGCACGTAGTAGGTGTCCTCGCGGCCCTGCTCCACGTACCGCGCCCAGATGTCGTTGGTGAACACCGTGTTGAAGGACGACACGTTCGCCGCCATGCCCGCCATGAACGCGGCCAGCAGACCGGTCACCGCGATGCCCAGGACACCGTTGGGCAGCAGCTGTTCCATCAGGTAGGGGATCGCGTCGTTGTACTGGTAGCCGGACTCCTCGGTACCGAAGCCGGGGATCAGGGCCGCGGCCGTCAGGCCCGGGATCATCACCAGGAAGACGATGAAGATCTTGGGGTAGGCGGCGATCAGGGGGGTCCGCTGGGCCGCGCTCAGGTTCTTCGCCGACAGCGCTCGCTGGACCTCCGCGAAGTTCGTCGTCCAGTAGCCGAAACTCAGCACGAATCCCAGGCCCAGCACGATCGTCAGCCAGTTCGCGCCGAGCGGATTGTCCGAGCCGATGCCGGTGCCTCCCCAGGCCGTCGTGAAGTCGGCGCCGTGCTCGGCCGTCAGCTTGTCCGTCAGGCCGCCCCAGCCGCCCACCTTCTTCAGGCCCAGCACCACGATCGGGATGAGGGCCGCGAGGATCACGAAGAACTGGAGCACCTCGTTGTAGATCGCCGACGACAGACCGCCGAGCGTGATGTACGCCAGCACGAACGCGCCCGCGACCACGATCGCCACCCACTGCGGCCAGCCGAGGAGGGCCTCGACGACGATCGCGAGGGCGTACAGGTTGACCCCGGAGATCAGGATCGCGGCGAAGGCGAAGAGCGCCGAGCTCAGCAGGTGCGCCCACTTGTCGAAGCGCAGCAGCAGCATCTCGGGGACCGAGCGGACCTTGGAGGAGTAGTAGAAGGGCATCATCACCAGGCCGAGGAAGACCATGGCCGGGATGGCGCCGATCCAGTACCAGTGCACGGTGTAGACGCCGTACTGAGCGCTGTTGGCGGCCATGCCGAGGATCTCGGTGGCGGCCAGGTTGGCGGAGATGAAGGCCAGGCCGGTGATCCAGGCGGGCAGGGAGCGCCCCGAGAGGAAGAAGTCGAGGCTGGTCTTCACCGAGCGGCGGGCCGCGAAGCCGATGCCCAGGACCACCACGAAGTAGATGCCGAGAATCGTGTAGTCGAGCCAGTTGGTGGGGAGCCGTAGCTCGGCCGCTAGATATGTGCCATTTGTAATGGTTTGCATGAGCAGCCATTCAACCCTTCCGCTGGTGCACTTTGTTTGATTCCGCCGTTGACGCGACTGTCGAGTTATGGTTACTTGTGTTTAGTTCTGTTTGAGTGAAGGAGTCCGGCGGTGAAGAAGACCTCGACCCGACTGGCCGACGGTCGCGAGCTCATCTACTACGACCTGCGCGACGACACCGTGCGGGACGCGGTGGACCGCCGTCCGCTGGACAGGACGGTCACCACGTCCGAGGTCCGCCGTGACGTGCTGCTCGGCGACTCGGTCGCGATCGCCTCGCACCGCCAGGGCCGCACCTACCACCCGCCGGCCGACGAGTGCCCGCTGTGCCCCTCGCAGGGCGAGCGGCTGAGCGAGATCCCGGACTCGTCGTACGACGCCGTGGTCTTCGAGAACCGCTTCCCCTCGCTGGCCGGCGACTCGGGCCGCTGCGAGGTCGTCTGCTTCACCTCCGACCACAACGCGTCGTTCGCCGACCTCACCGAGGAACAGGCGCGGCTGGTTCTCGACGCGTGGACGGACCGGACGTCGGAGTTGTCTCATCTGCCCTCCGTGGAACAGGTGTTCTGCTTCGAGAACCGCGGTGCCGAGATCGGTGTGACCCTGGGTCACCCGCACGGGCAGATCTACGCGTACCCCTTCACCACCCCCCGCACCGCCCAGATGCTGCGGTCGGTCGCCGCCCACAAGGAGGCGACGGGCGGGGAGAACCTCTTCGACGCCGTCCTGGAGCGCGAACTCGCCGATGAGCGGGTCGTCCTGGAGGGTGAACACTGGGTGGCCTTCGTGCCGTACGCCGCGCACTGGCCCTACGAGGTCCACCTGTACCCCAAGCGCCGCGTCCCGGATCTGCTCGGCCTCGACGAGGACGCGCGCTCAGAATTCCCCAAGGTTTATCTGGAACTCTTGAGGCGCTTCGACCGGATCTTCGGCGAAGGTGAGCCTCAGACGCCCTACATCGCGGCCTGGCATCAGGCCCCGTTCGGCGCGTTGGAGGAGTTCGAGGGCGTCAGCCGTGACGACTTCGCGCTCCACCTGGAGCTTTTCACCATCCGCCGTACGCCCGGCAAGCTGAAGTTCCTCGCGGGTTCCGAGTCCGGCATGAACGTGTTCATCAACGACATCCGGCCGGAGGCCGCGGCCGAGCGACTGCGAGAGGTAGCGAGTTCATGAGCGGTAAGTACCTGGTCACCGGTGGCGCGGGCTATGTCGGCAGCGTGGTCGCCCAGCATCTGCTGGAGGCGGGCCACGAGGTCGTCGTCCTCGACAACCTGACGACCGGCTTCCGCGAGGGCGTCCCGGCCGGCGCGTCCTTCATCGAGGGCGACATCCGCGACGCGGGCAAGTGGCTGGACGGCTCCTACGACGGCGTCCTGCACTTCGCCGCCTTCTCGCAGGTCGGCGAGTCGGTCGTGAAGCCCGAGAAGTACTGGGACAACAACGTCGGCGGCACGATGGCGCTCCTCGGCGCCATGCGCGAGGCGGGCGTGCGCACGCTCGTCTTCTCCTCCACGGCGGCCACGTACGGCGAGCCGGAGCAGGTGCCGATCGTCGAGTCCGCGCCCACGAAGCCGACCAACCCCTACGGCGCCTCGAAGCTCGCCGTCGACCACATGATCACCGGCGAGGCGGCCGCCCACGGCCTGGGCGCGGTGTCGCTGCGCTACTTCAACGTGGCGGGCGCGTACGGCGAGCAGGGTGAGCGCCACGACCCGGAGTCGCACCTCATCCCGCTGATCCTCCAGGTCGCACAGGGCAAGCGGGAGGCGATCTCCGTCTTCGGCGAGGACTACCCGACGCCGGACGGCACCTGCGTGCGCGACTACATCCACGTCGCCGACCTGGCCGAGGCCCATCTGCTGGCCCTGAAGGCGGCCACCTCGGGCGAGCACCTCATCTGCAACCTCGGCAACGGCGAGGGCTTCTCCGTCCGCCAGGTCATCGAGACCGTCCGTCAGGTCACCGGCCACCCGATCCCCGAGGTCGTGGCCCCCCGCCGGGGCGGCGACCCGGCGACCCTGGTGGCGTCGGCCGCCGCCGCCCGCGAGAAGCTGGGCTGGAACCCGTCCCGCGCGGATCTCGCGGGGATCGTCGCGGACGCGTGGGAGTTCACGCAGAAGATCGCAAGGGAGCAGTAGTGGGGCAGCAGGTGCGGGACGGTTTCGTCGAGCTCTACGGAACCGAACCCGAAGGTGTCTGGTCGGCGCCGGGCCGCGTCAACCTCATCGGTGAGCACACCGACTACAACGACGGCTTCGTGATGCCCTTCGCGCTGCCGCACACCGCCGTCGCGGCGGTCTCGCGGCGCACGGACGGCGTCCTGCGGCTGCACTCCGCGGACGTCGAGGGCGGTGTCGTGGAGCTGCGTCTCGACGAGCTGACGCCGGAGTCGGACCGCGCCTGGACGGCGTACCCGTCCGGTGTGCTCTGGGCCCTGCGCGAGGCCGGGCACGCGGTGACCGGCGCCGACATCCATCTGTCGTCGACGGTCCCGGCGGGCGCGGGCCTGTCCTCGTCGGCGGCGCTGGAGGTCGTGGTGGCCCTGGCCGTCAACGACCTGTTCGAACTGGGCCTGGAGCGCTGGCAGCTGGCCCGTCTGTGCCAGCGCGCGGAGAACGTCTACGTCGGTGCCCCGACCGGCATCATGGACCAGACGGCCTCCGCCTGCTGCGAGGACGGCCACGCGCTCTTCCTCGACACCCGCGACCTGTCCCAGAAGCAGATCCCCTTCGACCTGGCGGCCGAGGGCATGCGCCTGCTGGTCGTCGACACCCAGGTCAAGCACTCCCACAGCGAGGGCGAGTACGGCAAGCGCCGCGCGGGCTGCGAGAAGGGCGCGGCACTGCTGGGCGTGGACGCGCTGCGGGACGTGCCGTACGGCGAACTGGACGCGGCGCTGGCCCGGTTGGGCGACGAGGAAGAGGTCGTACGGCTGGTGCGGCACGTCGTGACGGAGGACGAGCGCGTGGAGCGGGTGGTGTCCCTGCTGGAGTCGGGCGACACCCGCGCGATCGGCCCGGTCCTGGTCGAGGGCCACGCCTCCCTGCGGGACGACTTCCGTATCTCCTGCCCCGAGCTGGACCTGGTCGTCGACACGGCCCTCGCGTCCGGCGCCCTGGGCGCCCGGATGACCGGCGGCGGCTTCGGCGGCTCGGCGATCGTGCTGGCGGACGTCGCCGACGTGGACACCATCACCAAGGCGGTCGAAGAGGCCTTCGCCACCGCCGGGTTCACGGCGCCGCGCGTGTTCGAGGCGGTGCCGTCGCCGGGGGCGCGCAGGGTCTCCTGAGGTTCTCCGCTTCCCGTCAGCCCCGTGCTCCTCACCGAGCGTGGGGCTGACCCTTGTTCTGCCCGAACCCGCCCGGGGCCCGGTGCGTGCGAACACGATGTGGGGATTGTCCCCGAGTCGTTCGGAGACCGTAACTCCCCGGCCAGAACCGCCCGTTCCGTGTGACCGTGGGGCATATCGCCGTGAGCGGAGGGGGATGTCATGGCTGTGCAGGACGGTCCTCAGGATCCACCGCGCAAGGAGCCGGGGTGTCTGAGGGGGCTGGTGGCCCTGGTCGTGTTCATCGGGATCGTCTATGCGATCTGGTGGTTCACGGGCGGCAAGGACGGCGACGACGAGGCCTCCTCCGCGCCGTCGGTGTCCGCCTCGGCCACCGGGGACGGCGGTGGCAGTTCGGGGGAGTGGAAGGTCGGGGACTGCGGTGGTCCCGATCCGGACCGGGCTCCCCGCGGGTACCGGGCGTTCGACTGCGACGACTCCGAGGCCACCTTCAAGGCGCTGAAGATCATGGACGGCAGCATCCTGCCCGCCGCGGTCCAGTGCCCGGCGGGCACGGACGTGATCATCGAGGTGTCGATGAGCTTCGGGTCCGACGAGGGGACGGGCGGCGGCATCCCCACCGACACCGTCTGCGGACGCAACCTCTCCGACGACCACCCCGGTGACGCGGGCGCGGGCGGCGGGCAGCTGGTGAAGGGGGACTGTGTCGCCGCGGACGTCAAGGAGATCGCGTGCGACCGGGCGGGTCCCGGTGACCTCAAGGTGCTCGGGCTCGTCGAGGCCGCCACCGCCCGGTGCCCCTCCGGCACCACCGACCCCATCCAACTGACGATCGTGGTGGGACGGCCGTACGACACCGTCTGCGGCCGCGGGCTCTAGCCGATCCGCTTCGTCAGCGTGTACTCGGTGATCCCCGGCGGATAGTCGGGGATCACGCACACCACGTCGTACCCCCGCTTCCGGTAGAACTCCGGTGCCTGGAAGTCCCAGGTCTCCAGACGCGAGTTCACACACCCCCGCTCGTCGCGGGAGACGGCCTCCGCGGTCGCGAGCAACTGCGAACCCAGGCCCGCCCCCCGCCACCGGTCGTCCACCCACAGGTAGGTGACATGCAGCCATGCCGTCCAGGTGTGGCCGACCAGACCGCCCGCCACTTCGCCCGTCCCGTCCAAGGCCCAGACGTGGAGCGGAAGTTCGCGTTCACCTGGGGTTCCGCGCAGGGCGCGCAGGATCGGGGAGGCCGCCGTGTTCGTGTCGCGGAGCCGTCGGTGGAGCAGATCGCGTCGGCCTCTGTCGACTTCTGTCTCAATGCGAAACATGCGGCTCACCATAAACGTGCTGGACAGCCAGTTCTGCAAATTACCTTCCGCTCCCGGCCCCCGGCCGTACCCTGATGAACAGCACCGGTGGGGGCCGGTGCTGATCAGGGGGCGAGACAGTCGGGTACGGCGCCCGAAGTGGGGGTAGCAGTTCGTGCACGGCGGCGGCCGTGCGGCCATCGCGCTTCGGACGTCGTACCTGCGCCGGTCTTTTCCGTCTCCCGACGATGGGGTATCCCCTGCTCTTACAGAGCTTGGGGAAGGGGGTTTCGTGGTTCGCATCCGAGTCCTGGTCGTCGACGACCATCGCATCTTCGCCGAGTCGCTCGCCGCCGCCCTGGCCGCCGAGCCCGACGTCGACGTCTCCGCCGCCGGCAGCGGTCCCGCCGCGCTGCGCAGTCTGGAGCGCGCGGCCGCCGAGGGGCGCCGCTACGACGTGCTGCTCGTCGACGCCGATCTGGGCGGCAATGTCCAGGGCATCCGGCCCGCCGTGCCCGTACAGGAGGGCAATGAGGACGGGGTCGTCGACGGCATCTCGCTGGTGGCCGGGGTGCGTTCCTCGCAGCCCGGGGTCCGTATCGTCGTCCTCGCCGAGAAGGACGACCAGCGCCGTGCCGCGCTCGCCCTGCAGGCCGGGGCGTCGGGGTGGGTGGCCAAGGACTGCTCGCTGTCCAGACTGCTCACCGTCATACGAGGGGTGCTGAGGGACGAGACGCATCTGCCGCCCGCCCTGCTCACGGGGGTCCTCAGGGAGCTCACCGCCGCACGCAAGCACCGCACCGAGAGCGAGCGGCTGGTGGAGTCCCTGACCCCGCGCGAGCGGGAGGTGCTGCGCTGCATGGTCGCCGGTCTGGGCAGAAAGGCCGTCGCCGAGCGGCTGTTCCTCTCGCCGCACACCGTCCGCACCCATATGCAGAACGTCCTCGGCAAGCTCGGCGTGCACTCCACGCTGGCCGCCGTCGCACTCGCCCGCCGTGCCGGGGTGGGCCCGGTCGACCTAGCCGGGGATGTTGTCGAACGGGGCGGTCAACTGGCGTAGCAAACCCGCCAGTTCGCCCCGCTGGGCCCGGGAGAGCTCCGCGAGGATCGCGCGCTCCTGGTCGAGCAGTCCGGCGAGGGCCTGGTCCGCGCGGTCCTGGCCCTCGTCCGTCAGCCGGACCAGCACGCCACGGCGGTCCGAGGGGTCCGGAAGCCGCTCCACCAGGCCCTTCTTGGTCAGCCGGTCGATGCGGTTGGTCATCGTGCCCGAGGTGACCAGAGTCTGCGTCAGCAGCTGCCCCGGGGAGAGCTGATACGGCGTTCCCGCGCGCCTGAGCGCGGTGAGGACGTCGAACTCCCAGGGCTCCAGGCTGTGCTCGGAGAAGGCCAGCCGACGTGCCCGGTCCAGGTGCCGGGCCAGCCGGCTCACCCGGCTGAGCACCTCGAGCGGTTCCACGTCGAGGTCAGGGCGCTCCCGGCGCCATGCTGCGACCAGCCGATCGACCTCGTCCTCCATGGCGATCAGTCTAGTGGTTGTGTCGATGTGGAGTCTCTTGACGTGAAGTCTCTTGACGTCAAGATAAATCGGGAGTCACAGTGGAGCCATGACGACTTGGGACCCCGCCCAGTACCTGCGCCACGCCGACCACCGCGCCCGCCCCTTCGCGGACCTCCTCGCCCGCGTCCCCGGCCTGCCCGCCGAACAGGCGCCCCGCATCGCCGACCTCGGCTGCGGCCCCGGCAACGTCACCGCCGTCCTCGCCGACCGCTGGCCCACCGCCCGCATCACCGGCTACGACAACTCGCCCGAGATGCTCGACCGGGCCCGCGCCGAGCACGAGGGCCCCACCCCGGGCGGCGGCCGCCTCGACTTCGCCCACGCCGACGTCCGCACCTGGGCGCCCGCGCAGCCGTATGACCTCATCGTCAGCAACGCCACGCTCCAGTGGGTCCCCGGCCATGTGGAGCGCTTCGCCGACTGGATCGCGGGGCTCGCGCCGGGCGGCACCTTCGCCTTCCAGGTGCCCGGGAACTTCGGCGCCCCCAGCCACCAGCTGATGCGCGAACTCGCCCACACCGCGGGGCTCGGCGACCTGCTGCGCCACGACGACGCCGTCCTGACCCCCGAGACCTACCTGGAGCACCTCACCGCCCTCGGTTGCACGGCCGACGTGTGGGAGACGACGTACATCCATCTCCTCACCGGCGAGGACCCGGTCCTGGACTGGGTGAAGGGAACGGGACTGCGGCCCGTCCTCACCGCGCTCGCCGACGATCCCGAGGCCCGCGACGACTTCGTGCACCGCTACCGCGACGCCCTGCGCAAGGCCTATCCGGCGGGAGCGCACGGCACCCCCTTCCCGTTCCGCCGGATCTTCGCCGTCGCCCGCAAGGCCGCGTGATGCTCACCGCCGTCGACCACGTCCAGCTCGCCGCGCCCCCGGGCTCGGAGGAGCGGCTGCGGGCGTACTACGTCGGAGTGCTCGGCATGACCGAGGTCCCCAAGCCGCCGGTGCTCGCCGCGCGCGGCGGGTGCTGGTTCCGGGCGGGGGCCGTGCAGCTGCATCTGGGCATCGAGGAGGCCCCCGCCGGAGGCGGAAAATGTCACTGTCGGCCCGCCCGGAAGGCCCACCCCGGGCTGCGGGTCACGGACATCGAGACGTACGAGGCAAGGCTTGAGGCCCGCGGTGCGACGGTGACCTGGGACGCCGACCTGCCGGGACACCGGCGCTTCTACGCCGACGACCCCGTCGGCAACCGGCTGGAGTTTCTGGAGCCGGTTGTTTGAGCCGCCCCGCGCAGGCCACTCGCTGGAGTGACAGCGGGGGGACGATCCAGCCGGGAGTGAGTGACGTGGCGAAGGAACAGAAGGCCCGGGCGAAGAAGGAACAGGCCAAGGGCAAGGCCAAGGAGACCATGGGCCGCGCGGTCGGCAACGAGCGGATGACCGCCGAGGGCCGCACCGAACAGGCCAAGGGCGACGTGCGTCAGGCCAAGGAGAAGACCAAGGACGCCTTCAAGCGGTGACTCAGCGGGGCGCCGGAGGGCTCAGCTCTTCCGGCGCCCTATCAGGTGCGGCTTCTGCTCCAGGCCGTCCAGCCCGTGCCACGACAGGTTCACCAGGTGCGCGGCGACCTCCGCCTTCTTCGGGCGGCGCACGTCCAGCCACCACTGCCCGGTCAGGGCGACCATGCCGACCAGGGCCTGCGCGTACAGCGGGGCCAGCTTCGGGTCGAAGCCGCGGCTCTTGAACTCACGGCCCAGGATGTCCTCCACCTGGGTGGCGATGTCCGAGATCAGCGAGGCGAAGGAACCCGTCGACTGCGGGATGGGCGAGTCACGGACCAGGATGCGGAAGCCGTCCGTGTACTCCTCGATGTAGTCCAGGAGCGCGAAGGCCGCCTGCTCCAGGAGTTCGCGCGGATGGCCGGCCGTCAGGGAACTCGTCACCATGTCGAGCAGGCGCCGCATCTCACGGTCCACGACGACCGCGTACAGGCCTTCCTTGCCGCCGAAATGCTCGTACACCACCGGCTTGGACACCCCGGCCTTCGCCGCGATCTCCTCCACCGACGTGCCCTCGAAGCCCTTGGCGGCGAAGAGGGTGCGACCGATCTCGAGCAGCTGCTGACGGCGCTCGGCCCCCGTCATCCGGGTGCGGCGCGTGCGCCTCGGCTTCTCATTGCTCTCGTTGCTGCTTGAGTCGGTCGCCACGGCGTCAATCATGCCGCCTTCGCGGGCTCCTTCCCGCGTCGGGAGCCGCCTTCGTCGGTGTTACGGCGTGAATCGATACGTGAGCGTGACGGCCAGCGGACGTCGTACGCCCAGCCGAACATCTCGAACCAGCGGATCAGACGCGCCGAGGAGTCGATCTGACCGCGCTCCACCCCGTGCCGCGCGGAGGTCGGGTCGGCGTGGTGCAGGTTGTGCCACGACTCACCGCAGGACAGGACCGCCAGCCACCACACGTTGCCCGAGCGGTCCCGCGACTTGAACGGCCGCTTGCCCACCGCGTGGCAGATCGAGTTGATCGACCAGGTCACGTGGTGCAGGAGGCAGACGCGGACGAGCGAGCCCCAGAAGAACGCCGTGAAGGCGCCCCACCACGACATCGTCACCAGACCGCCGACCAGCGGCGGGATGGCCAGGGAGAGCATCGTCCAGAAGATGAAGTCACGGGAGATCCGGCGGATCGCCGGGTCCTTGATCAGATCCGGCGCGTACTTGTCCTGCGGGGTCTGCTCCTCGTCGAACATCCAGCCGATGTGCGCCCACCACAGGCCCTTCATCAGCGCCGGAACCGTCTCGCCGAACCGCCACGGGGAGTGCGGGTCACCCTCCGCGTCCGAGAACTTGTGGTGCTTGCGATGGTCGGCGACCCACCGGACCAGGGGCCCCTCGACCGCCATCGACCCCGCGAGCGCCAGCGCGATCCGCAGCGGGCGCTTGGCCTTGAAGGAGCCGTGCGTGAAGTAGCGGTGGAAGCCGATCGTGATGCCGTGACAGCCGAGGAAGTACATGAAGACGAGCAGACCGAGGTCCAGCCAGCTCACTCCCCAGCCCCACGCCAGCGGCACGGCCGCGAGCACGGCGAGGAAGGGGACGATGATGAAGAGCAGCAGGGTGATCTGCTCGAGCGAACGCTTCTGCTCGCCGCCCAGGGTTGCGGACGGCATCGAGGGATCGTCGGGCGCGTCCGGGGCGTCTTCGATCACATCGGAGCTTGTGGTCATGGGGCGTCCCCTGTGGGGTTCGAGGGTTTTGTGACAAGGGCCTGGTCAACGGAGCCCATGGAAGTAAAGCGGGACTTCCCTACGGTTCCGTAACCTACGGCATCGTAAGTATGGCAGCGCGTCGCCCGACGGCAAGAGCCCGAGAGTCTGCGCGTCCGCACGGACACCTATCCTGGAGTCGTTCGGACAGCGCGGTCCGCTCTCATTTCTTCCCGGATGTCCGGTCCGTATGCGGCAGCCGCCGTGTGACCGATACCGGGTTCCCCTCCCGGACGAGCTTCAACACTGCAAGGAGCCGCACCTGTGAGCAGTGCCGACGACCAGACCGTTTCTCAGGAGACCACCTCCACCGAGCTGCGCGCCGACATCAGGCGACTCGGTGACCTCCTCGGCGAGACCCTCGTCCGCCAGGAAGGCCCGGAGCTGCTGGAACTCGTCGAGAGGGTCCGCAGCCTCACCCGTGAGGACGGTGACGCCGCCGCCGAACTGCTGCGGGGCACCGAGCTGGAGACCGCCGCCAAGCTGGTGCGCGCCTTCTCGACCTACTTCCACCTGGCCAACGTCACCGAGCAGGTCCACCGCGGCCGCGAGCTCAGAGCCAGGCGGGCCGCCGAGGGCGGTCTGCTCGCCCGTACCGCCGACCGCCTCAAGGACGCCGACCCCGAGCACCTGCGCCAGACCGTGCAGAACCTCAACGTTCGTCCGGTGTTCACGGCCCACCCCACCGAGGCCGCCCGCCGCAGCGTCCTGAACAAGCTCCGCCGTATCGCCGCGCTCCTGGAGACCCCGGTCCTGGAGACCGACCGCCGCCGCTACGACACCCGCCTGGCCGAGAACATCGACCTGGTGTGGCAGACCGACGAGCTGCGGGTCGTACGCCCCGAGGTGACCGACGAGTCCCGCAACGCCATCTACTACCTGGACGAGCTGCACGCGAACGCGGTCGGTGACGTCCTGGAGGACCTGACCGCCGAGCTGGAGCGCGTCGGCGTCACCCTCCCCGAGAACACCCGCCCGCTCACCTTCGGCACCTGGATCGGCGGCGACCGCGACGGCAACCCCAATGTCACCCCCCAGGTGACCTGGGACGTCCTGATCCTCCAGCACGAGCACGGCATCAACGACGCGCTCGACCTGATCGACGAGCTGCGCGGCTTCCTCTCGAACTCCATCCGCTACACCGGCGCCACCGAGGAGCTGCTCACCTCCCTCCAGGCCGACCTGGAGCGCCTGCCGGAGATCAGCCCCCGCTACAAGCGCCTCAACGCCGAGGAGCCCTACCGGCTCAAGGCCACCGCGATCCGCCAGAAGCTGGAGAACACCAAGCAGCGGCTCGCCAAGAACACCCCGCACGAGGACGGCCGCGACTACCTCGGCACCGCCGAGCTGCTCCAGGACCTGACGCTGATCCAGACCTCCCTGCGCGAACACCGCGGCGGTCTGATCGCCGAGGGCCGGATGAACCGCACGATCCGTACGCTCGCCGCCTTCGGCCTCCAGCTCGCCACCATGGACGTCCGCGAGCACGCCGACGCCCACCACCACGCCCTCGGCCAGCTCTTCGACCGGCTCGGCGAGGAGTCCTGGCGCTACGCCGACATGCCCCGCGAGTACCGCGGCAAGCTGCTTGCCAAGGAGCTGAGGTCGCGCCGCCCGCTGGCCCCGACCCCCGCCCCGCTGGACGCCGCCGGCGAGAAGACCCTCGGCGTCTTCCACACCGTCAAGCGCGCCCTGGACGTCTTCGGACCCGAGGTCATCGAGTCGTACATCATCTCGATGTGCCAGGGCGCCGACGACGTCTTCGCCGCCACCGTCCTGGCGCGCGAGGCGGGCCTGATCGATCTGCACGCCGGCTGGGCCAAGATCGGCATCGTGCCGCTCCTGGAGACCACGGTCGAGCTCAAGTCCGCGGACACCATCCTGGAGGACATGCTCTCCGACCCGTCCTACCGGCGTCTGGTCGCGCTGAACGGGGACGTGCAGGAGGTCATGCTCGGCTACTCCGACTCCTCCAAGTTCGGTGGCATCACCACCTCCCAGTGGGAGATCCACCGCGCCCAGCGCCGGCTGCGTGACGTCGCGCACCGCTACGGCGTGCGCCTGCGGCTCTTCCACGGCCGCGGCGGCACGGTGGGCCGCGGTGGCGGTCCCTCGCACGACGCGATCCTCGCCCAGCCCTGGGGCACCCTGGAGGGCGAGATCAAGGTGACCGAGCAGGGCGAGGTCATCTCCGACAAGTACCTGGTCCCCTCGCTGGCCCGGGAGAACCTGGAGCTCACGGTCGCGGCCACCCTCCAGGCCTCCGCCCTGCACACGGCTCCGCGTCAGTCGGACGAGGCGCTGGCCCGCTGGGACGCCGCGATGGACGTCGTGTCGGACGCCGCGCACGCCGCCTACCGCAAGCTCGTCGAGGACCCCGACCTGCCGACGTACTTCCTCGCGTCGACGCCGGTCGACCAGCTCGCCGACCTGCACCTGGGCTCGCGGCCCTCCCGCCGCCCCGGCTCGGGCGTCTCCCTCGACGGCCTGCGCGCCATCCCGTGGGTGTTCGGCTGGACCCAGTCCCGCCAGATCGTCCCCGGCTGGTACGGCGTCGGCTCCGGCCTGAAGGCGCTGCGCGAGGCGGGCCTGGACACCGTGCTCGACGAGATGCACGAGCAGTGGCACTTCTTCCAGAACTTCATCTCCAATGTCGAGATGACCCTGGCCAAGACCGATCTGCGGATCGCCCGCCACTACGTCGAGACGCTGGTCCCGGCCGAGCTCCAGCATGTGTTCGCCGACATCGAGGCCGAGCACGCGCTGACCGTGCGCGAGGTCCTGAAGGTCACCGGCGAGACCGAACTCCTCGACGCCCAGCCCGTCCTGAGGCAGACCTTCGCCATCCGCGACGCCTACCTCGACCCGATCTCCTACCTCCAGGTCGCCCTCCTCAAGCGCCAGCGCGACGCGGCCGCCGCGGGCGAGGAGCCGGACCCGACGCTGGCCCGCGCCCTGCTGCTGACGGTCAACGGTGTGGCGGCGGGTCTGCGCAACACCGGCTGACAGTCGCCGATACGACGGTGCCCCCGAGGTTCGTCCTCGGGGGCACCGTCGTCTCCACGGTTATGCCTGACGACGCCGGAACACCAGGTAGCCGCCCGCCGCGACCAGCGCCGCAGCGACGCCGCTCAGCAGTCCGACGGGGGCACCGCTGCCGGTCTCGGCGAGGTCGCCCTCGCTGCCGCCGCCCTGGGGGGACGGGGACGAGGAGGCGGACGGCGAGCCCGCGACCCCGGCGGGTTCCGAGGCGGAGGCCGACGGCGAGGCGGAGGCGGACGGTGTCGCCGTACCGTCACCCGGCTTGCCTTCGTCGGTGTCCTCGCAGTCCGTCCAGAACACCTTGTGCTTGGCGGAGCCGTGCTCGCCGTCGAAGTTCCAGAACAGCTTGTAGTGCCCGTCCGGCAGCGACAGGTCCTCCGTACGGCCATGACCCTCGGCGTCGAGGGTGATCTCGCCGGACTTCACGGTCTCGCCCTTGACGCCGGCCGTCGGGGCCCAGGACTCGATGTGCCAGTCGACCTGCTGGCCGCTGTCGAAGCCGAAGGCGTCCAGGTAGAAGGTGCAGACGTGCGGTTCGTTGCGACGCGGTTCCTCGTCGGTCGAGGCGTCGTGGATCTTGACGGTGCCGTTGTCACCGGGCGGGGTGGCGTGGGCGGAGGGGGCCGCGAGCAGGGCGGCCACGGCGGCGGCGGACAGGGCGCCGGCGCGGGTGAGGGTACGCATGGGCAGTCCATCTTCGAGATGTGACAGGGAAGATGTGGAGGGGGCGGCTCAGCTTCCAGCCCCGCCTGACCCAAGGTCAATCACGAACGGGCAACGCTCAGGTCCTCCACAGATGTGGAGAACCCCGAAAGCCGTCAGATGGTCACGAAAGCGGCGGTGAGCAGGGCGATGCCCGCCCCCGCCATGACCCACGCGCCCCGCGTGCGCCCCAGTCCGCCCGCGACGACGACCGACGCCAGCAGCAGCGCGCCACCCAGCGGAACCCAGGCGTAGAGGATGCCCGCGGGCCCGGACCGTACGACGTCGTCACTGCTGGGCTTCATGACGACGGTGTACGTCTCGCCCTTGCGCACCGCGACCGTCTTCTCGATGACGACCTTCGCACGCGGCGTGGACCCCTCGGAGATCGGCGTGTAGGGCCCGGTGCAGGTGTCGTCCCCGCACCGCGTCACCTCGATGGTGCCGCTCTCCCGGCCCTTGGTCAGCATCACGTGCTGCGCGGTGCCCCACGACGCCCACACCCCGGCGATCAGGATCAGCGCCGCGACCGTACCCATCGCCGCGAGCCGTCCGAGGCGGAGGGCGGCGACCGAGGCGGGGCGGGCGGCCTGACGGGACTTGGTGGCGGTGGCAGGCATGGCGGGGATCATTGGCCATGCCTGAACGGCCCGTCAACTTCGGCCGTTTCGGCGGCCGGACAAGTCAGGAGTTGTACGTGCTTTGCGCCCGCTCAAGACCCTCGATGACCAGGCACTCCACGGCGTCCGCGGCCCGGTCCACGAAGTAGTCGAGCTCCTTGCGCTCGCTCGACGAGAAGTCCTTCAGCACGAAGTCGGCGACCTGCATGCGCCCCGGCGGCCGCCCGATCCCGAACCGCACCCGGTGGTACTCCGCGGTGAACGCCTTCGTCATCGACTTCAGCCCGTTGTGCCCGTTGTCGCCGCCGCCGAGCTTGAGGCGCAGCGTGCCGTAGTCGATGTCCAGCTCGTCGTGGATCGCCACGATGTTGGCGACGGGCACCTTGTAGAAGTCCTTGAGCGCGTTCACCGGCCCGCCGGACAGGTTCATGTACGACATCGGCTTGGCGAGGATCACCCGGCGGTTGGCCGGACCGGGCGGCCCGATCCGCCCCTCCACGACCTGCGCCTGCGCCTTGCCGGCCCGCTTGAACCTGCCCCCGATCCGATCGGCCAGCAGATCGGCCACCATGAAACCGACGTTGTGGCGGTTGGCCGCGTACTCCGGGCCGGGATTGCCGAGGCCGACGATCAGCCAGGGGGCATTGGCGGGGGTCGTCACGTCCATCTCTCCTTGCTACGCGGTCCCTTGATACACGCCGACCGCCGCCCCCGAGGGGAGCGGCGGCCGGCAGTCGGTATTCCGGGGAGGATCAGGCCTCGGTGGCCTCGGCCTCGGCCTCCGCCGGGGCCTCCTCGGCCTGGGCGGCCAGGACCTGGAGGACGACCGCGTCCTCGTCGGTCGCCAGCGTGGTGCCCTCGGGCAGCGGGATGTCCTTGGCGAGGATGGAGGCACCGGCCTCCAGGCCCGCGATGGAGACGGTGACCGACTCCGGGATGTGCGTGGCCTCGGCCTCGACGTTCAGGGTGCTGAGCACGTGCTCGAGCAGGTACGGGCCCGCCGCCAGCTCGCCCTCGGTGTGCACGTAGACCTCGACGTTGACCTTCTCGCCGCGCTTGACCAGGAGCAGGTCGACGTGCTCCAGGAAGCCCTTGATGGCGTCGCGCTGGACGGCCTTCGGGATCGCCAGCTGGCTCTTGCCCTCGATGTCCAGGGTGAGCAGGACGTTCGGGGTGCGCAGGGCGAGGTTCAGCTCGTGGCCCGGCAGCGTGATGTGGACCGGCTCGGCACCGTGCCCGTAGACAACGGCGGGAACCTTGCTGTCACGGCGGATACGGCGGGCCGCACCCTTGCCGAACTCGGTACGGGTCTCGGCGGTGAGCTTGACGTCGGCCATGGTCACTCCTCGTAGAACAGTTGGGGAAGGTGGTCACCCGGCCAAACAATCGGCCTGCTACGAAGAGCGCGTCGATAACGGACCGCCGACACCCGCGTGAACGGGTACGGCCTCCCTCGCCGAGCAACTCGCGCAGTCTACTCGGCGGGGGAGGCCGTAGAAAAATCGATCATGCAGAAGCGTTCAGCCGCTGGGGCGGAAGGCCTACTGCTCGTCGAAGAGGCTCGTCACCGAACCGTCCTCGAACACCTCACGCACCGCGCTCGCGATCGTCGGCGCGATGGAGAGGACCGTGATCTTGTCCAGGTCCTCGCCCAGCTCGCCCGGCGTCGGCAGCGTGTCGGTGAAGACGAACTCGCTCACGCGCGAGTTCTTGAGCCGGTCCGCGGCCGGACCGGAGAGCACACCGTGGGTGGCGGTGACGATGACGTCCTCGGCGCCGTGCGCGAACAGGGCGTCCGCGGCCGCGCAGATGGTGCCACCGGTGTCGATCATGTCGTCGACGAGGACGCACACGCGGCCCTTGACCTCACCCACGACCTCGTGGACGGTCACCTGGTTCGCCACGTCCTTGTCGCGCCGCTTGTGCACGATGGCCAGGGGCGCGCCGAGACGGTCGCACCAGCGGTCGGCGACCCGCACCCGGCCCGCGTCCGGGGACACGACCGTCAGCTTGTCGCGGTCGACCTTCTTGCCCACGTAGTCCGCGAGCAGCGGGAGGGCGAAGAGATGGTCGACCGGGCCGTCGAAGAAGCCCTGGATCTGGTCGGTGTGCAGATCGACGGTGAGGATGCGGTCGGCACCCGCCGTCTTCATCAGGTCCGCGATCAGACGCGCCGAGATCGGTTCACGCCCGCGGTGCTTCTTGTCCTGGCGCGCGTAACCGTAGAACGGCACGATGACCGTGATGGAGCGGGCCGACGCGCGCTTGAGCGCGTCGATCATGATGAGCTGCTCCATGATCCACTGGTTGATCGGAGCCGTGTGGCTCTGGATCACGAAGCAGTCCGCACCACGTGCCGACTCCTCGTAGCGGACGTAGATCTCGCCGTTGGCGAAGTCGAAGGCCTTGGTCGGGACGACCCCGACACCCAGCTGCTGGGCGACCTCCTCGGCAAGCTCGGGGTGGGCGCGGCCGGAGAAGAACATCATCTTCTTCTCGCCGGTCGTCTTGATCCCGGTCACAGCACTGTCTCCTCAGAGGTGTCTCAGCCGACTGTCGAGAGACCTCGCCGCTGGGCGCGACGGGGCCGTCTCAGCTGGTGGGTGCGGGTGTGCACTTATCACGGTACGCCGTGTTTGACGCACCTGTTTCCGGTCAGTCCTCGCTCTCGCCCTGGCGGGAGGCCGTTTCGGCGGCCTTCGCCGCGGCGCTCCCCGGACGCTTGCGAGCCACCCAACCCTCGATATTCCGCTGCTGACCACGGGCCACAGCGAGCGAACCGGGCGGCACGTCCTTCGTGATCACGGACCCGGCGGCGGTGTACGCACCGTCCCCGACCGTGACGGGAGCCACAAACATATTGTCCGAACCGGTGCGGCAGTGCGAGCCGACGGTGGTGTGGTGCTTGTCCTGCCCGTCGTAGTTCACGAAGACGCTCGCGGCACCGATGTTGGTGTACTCGCCGATGGTGGCGTCCCCGACGTAGGACAGGTGCGGCACCTTGGTGCCCTCCCCGATCGAGGCGTTCTTGGTCTCGACGTACGTCCCGATCTTGCCCTTGGCGCCGAGGCGGGTGCCGGGCCGCAGATAGGCGTACGGCCCCACGGTCGCGTCCGGGCCGACATGGGCGCCGTCGGAGACGGTGTTGTCCACCCGGGCGCCGGCTCCGACCACGGTGTCCTTGAGCCGGCTGTTGGGCCCGACCTCCGCGCCCTCGCCGAGGTGGGTGGCGCCGTGCAGCTGGGTGCCGGGGTGGACGAGGGCGTCCTGCTCGAAGGTGACGGTGACGTCGATCCAGGTCGTGGCCGGGTCGACGACGGTGACACCGGCGAGCATGGCGCGGTTCAGGAGCCGGTCGTTGAGGATGCGGCGGGCCTCGCTGAGCTGGACCCGGTTGTTGATCCCGGCGATCTCACGGTGGTCGCCGGCCACGCAGGCGCCGACGCGGTGACCGGCCTCGCGCAGGATCCCGAGGACGTCCGTGAGGTACTCCTCGCCCTGCGAGTTGTCGGTGCGGACCTTGCCGAGGGCGTCGGCGAGCAGCTGCCCGTCGAACGCGAACACACCGGAGTTGATCTCCCGGATGGCGCGCTGCGACTCGGAGGCGTCCTTGTGCTCGACGATCGCGGTGACGGCGCCGGAGACCCCGTCGCGGACGATACGGCCGTAGCCGGTGGCGTCGGGGACCTCGGCGGTGAGCACGGTGACGGCGTTGCCGTCGGTGGTGTGGGTGGAGGCGAGGGCGCGCAGGGTCTCGCCGGTGAGCAGGGGGGTGTCCCCGCACACCACGACGACGGTTCCGTCGACGACACCGCCCAGCTCTTCGAGTGCCATGCGTACGGCGTGCCCGGTGCCGTTCTGCTGCGCCTGGACGGCGGTGCGGACGCCGGGGTCGATGACGCCGAGGTGCTCGGTGACCTTCTCGCGCGCGTGGCCGACGACGACGACGAGATTCTCGGGGTCCAACTCCCGCGCTGCGGCGAGCACATGACCCACGAGGCTGCGGCCACAGATCTCGTGCAGGACCTTGGGTGTGGCCGACTTCATACGGGTGCCCTCACCCGCTGCGAGAACGACGACGGCTGCCGGGCGAATGGCGCTCACGGGATGCCCTTCGGCTGTGGAGGGGGTGGGTGACATCCGCAGGATACCGGGGCGTTTCATGGGGGACATGGGAGCGGGCCCTGACGGTGCTGTCACCGGTCAGGGCCCGATCTGCGCGTGTGCTCCCCCGCCAGGACTCGAACCCGGACAAATGGCACCAAAAGCCACGGTGCTGCCAATTACACCACGGGGGATGGAACTCGACTGGACCGGACATCCGGTCAGGTCGCCGAGCGGCCACCCAACACTATGCCGTACCGGGCCCCTTTCATGCGACGGTACAAGTCGTCGTCGCCCGGGCGGAATTCGATCTTCCGGGATTGAACGGTGAGCGATTCGGCAGTTCGAGGGATATCGGGTTGTTTCGCATCCGGACGGTCACGCTGTGTGGTGTAGGCCAATCCCGGAAACTCACCGGAAAACGCGCGCCGCCCGCCCGTAGGCTGGAGACATGACCACGACGGGGGAAGACCACGCCGCGGCCCGGCCAGGGCCCTGGTGGTGGGATCGGTGGCGCAGTGCCGTACTGGACGTGAGCCTGGCCTTCGCGTCCGTCGTCGAGTGCGGGGCGGAGGGGTACCGGTTCGCGGGGGACGCGGGGATCCCCCGGGCCGCGGGGATCGTGTTCGGCGTTCTCGCCGGGTCCGCACTGCTCGTACGGCGGAAGTGGCCCATCGCCGTCGTGCTCGTCTCCATCGCCATCACGCCCGCCCAGATGGGCTACCTCATGGCCATCGTCGGCCTCTACACCCTCGCCGCCTCCGAACTGCCCCGCCGGATCATCGGCTCCCTCGCGGGAATGTCGCTGGTCGGGCAGCTGATCGTGATGTTCGTGCGGATACGGCAGGGCACCACCCGCGGGGGCTGGGAGCTCGGCGACTGGTTCGTCCCCTTCGCCGCGATCACCATCGCCATCGGACTGACCGCGCCCCCGCTGCTCCTCGGACTGTACGTCGGTGCCCGGCGCCGGCTGATGGAGAGCCTGCGGGAACGGGCCGACAGCCTGGAGCGGGAGCTCCAACTGCTCGCCGAGCGGGCCGAGGAACGGGCCGAGTGGGCCCGCAGCGAGGAGCGGACCCGGATCGCCCGCGAGATGCACGACGTCGTCGCGCACCGGGTGAGCCTGATGGTCGTGCATGCCGCCGCCCTGCAGGCCGTCGCCCGCAAGGACCCCGAGAAGGCCGTCAAGAACGCCGCCCTCGTGGGGGACATGGGACGCCAGGCGCTCACCGAACTGCGCGAGATGCTCGGGGTGCTGCGCAGCGGGGAGGGCGTCAAGAGCGTCCGGTCGCCCGACTCCGTGCCGCTCGCCGCCGTCGGCGTCGCCGCGGCCGCCGCCGCCTCGCGGGCCGCCGACGAGTCGGACGGGCCCTGTCTGTCCGAACTGGAGGAGCTGATCGGGCAGTCGGCCGCCGCGGGGATGGTCGTGGACCTCGCCGTCGAGGGTGACACCCGCGACTACGGCGCCGACATCGAGCAGACCGCGTACCGCGTCGTCCAGGAGGCGCTGACCAACGTCCACAAGCACGCGGCGGGCGCCAAGACGCATGTGCGGCTCGCGCACCGGGTGTCCGAGATCGCGATGCAGGTGGAGAACGAACCGCCGCCGGAGGTGTCCGTGGCGTCCTCGGCGCGGTTGCCGTCCGGGGGGAACGGCCTGGTCGGGATGAAGGAACGGGTCGTCGCGCTGGGCGGGGTGTTCGTGTCCGGGCCGACGGACGCGGGGGGTTATCGGGTGTCGGCGGTCATTCCGGCGGCGTGACCACCCGGTTGTCGGCGCCTGTTCCGTCGTAGCTGCGCCGGTCAGGTCGTCGTGGGCGCTCGTTCCTTGTACTTCTCGGTACGTCAGCCCGCCGTGAGCCGTACCGGTTCTATGCCCGCGACCAGGGCGGCCAGGGCCTGGTCGACGTCGGGGCCGAGGTACCAGTCGCCGGTGTGGTCGAGGGCGTAGGCGCGGCCCTCGGCGTCGATGGCCAGGAGCGCCGCGGTCTCGGTCTCGGTGCCGAGGGGACAGACCTCGGTGTCCAGGGCGCGGCCGAGGTCGGCGAGGGTGCGGGCCATGTGGAGGCCGTGCAGGGGGTCGAGGTGCAGGCTCGCGGGGGCGATCTGGCGGCCCGGTCCGGTGGGTGTGATGTGCAGGCCGCCGAACTCGGCCCAGGCCTCGACGGCGGCGGGGAAGACGGCGTGCCGGTGGCCCGCGGGGGAGGCGTGCTCCCGCAGGGCGTCGGCCCAGATCTCGGCCTGCTTGATGTCCCAGCGCCCCGGCTGCCAGCCGGCCGCGCGCAGGGCGGCGTCGACGGGCACGGGGAAGCGCGACGGGGGTCCCCCCGGTCGAGCGGAGCCGGGATGGGGGGAGGAGGTGCGGTCGGGGTGCATCTGCCCTTCGATCGTCGAGTTCGCTGAGGTGGTGCCCGGCCTGCCGGCCGTCGTGCTCGTCGTGCGCGGGGGAGTGGGGGTCAGTCGTCGGCCTCCGCCGGGTCGACGACGCGTACGCCGAAGTGGGCGCTGAGGGCGGTGCAGGCGCGGCAGGGGGCGGCGAAGCTGCCGTGCAGCGGGTCGCCGTCCTCGCGGATGCGGCGGGCGGTGAGTTTGGCGTGCTTGAGGGCCTTGCGGGCCTCGCCGTTGGTCATGGGTCTGCGGGCGGCGCGTCTGCTGCGGGCCTCGTCGGCGGCGGCGAGATGGCGGGAGATGAGGATCGTCTCGGCGCAGCGGCCGGTGAAGCGGTCGCGCTGGGCGGAGGTGAGGGTGTCGAGGAAGTCCTGTACGAGCGGGTGCAGGGGCGGGCTCTGGTCGCCGCGGGCGGCGGTTCCGGTGAGCGTGGCGCCGCGGACGGAGAGGGCGGCGGCGACGGTCGGGAGTATGCCGTCGCGGCGGTGGCGGAGCGTGGGTGTGTGGGGAGCCTCGGTGCTGCTCCAGCCGATCCGGGGATCGCCGGACGCTCCCGTCCGCGGGTCGTGGGACGTGGCTGGTCGCGGCCCTGTGTGCGGTCCCGTCTGCGTCGTGTTCATGATCGTCATCCCCTCCCGAGCATCCCCCCGGACGACACAGAGTGCCAAATGCCGTGGCTGGTGCGGAAGCTGGGGCGGTGCGACACGCCCGGGTTTGGGCGGGCTGTCACGACGGGGTGACGGCTGGTCACGGAAGCGGAAGGCGGCTGACCGGCGCCCGGTGACCGGTGTCGTCGTACCGCATAGGCTGTCGGCACCCGCATGTATGCGGTCAACGCGTTGGAGAAGTCGATACGGGCTGGGGCGGGTCGGAGCCGGGTGTACCGGACGGGTCGTCGCGGGTCGTACAGAGTGCCGCAGGGGGCAACCGCCATGACGACAGGTCGGCTCGGGCAGCAAGCCGCGCCGCCGAACGCGGCCTACGCCGGGCAGGTCGTGCATTTCCCGGATCCGGTCCGGGCCGCACGTCACCCCAGGGGGGTGCGGGTGGACGAGCACGGCTATCCGGACTTCTCCGCGTATGCGCGTGCCGCCACGGAGATCGCCGATCCACCGGAGGGGTTCGGCGTCGACGAGCTCCGGCTGACGGACTACGTGTCGGCGAACGCGGCCCTCGCGGCGACCGGTCATGAACTGTGGGACACCGTGCCCGCGGTGGCCACCCCGCACGGCTGGACGTGGCACCACGTGGTGGGCTCACGGCGGCTCGAACTGGTGCCCGTCGAGGTGAAGGCACTGCTGCGCCACCACGGCGGTATCGCGACGGCTGCCGTGGACCACGGGAAGCGGGGGACGCGGCCGTTGCAGGAGACGCGGCCCGCGCACTTCGGTCTGCCGAAGTCGGGTGCGGCGGTCTCGGAGTCGCAGGTGCTGGGCGTCGAGGAGGACCTCGGGTACCGGCTGCCGGGCGCGTACCGGTCGTTCCTGAAGGCGGCGGGCGGTTGCGCCCCCGTGGGCGCGGCCCTGGACCCGGAGCTCGGACTCCTGGTCGACCAGCCGTTCTTCACCGTGCGGGACGAGGCCGCCGTCAACGACCTCGTCTACGTCAACAAATGCCTCCGGGACCATCTGACCAAGGACTACCTCGGTGTCGGCTTCGTCCAGGGCGGACTGCTGGCCGTGAAGGTCAAGGGCGAGCGGATCGGATCGGTGTGGTTCTGCGCCTACGACGACGCGCGCGACGTGGATCCCTCCGTGCCGCCCGCCGACCGCGTGGAACGGCTGCTGCTGCCGTGCGGTGAGGACTTCGACGCCTTCCTGTCCCGACTGGCGGGCAATCCGCCCGAGTTGGAGACGGTGGCGAACCTGATGGTGGACGGCGGGTTCGCGCGGTCCGTGCCGGTTTCCGGGGCTGGGGAGTGAACTGACCGATGGTGACGTTCGCGCAGGCGCAGGAGCGCGCCGAAGAGTGGATCAACGGGGATGTGCCCTCGTACCAGCATCGTGAGGTGCGGGTACGGGAGTTCGAGCTCGGCTTCGTCGTCTGGGCGGAGGACCGTGCGGACGGGCCGCGCTCGGACGGGGGCGCGCAGCGGCTCGTGATCGCCCGGGACAGCGGTGAGGCCACGTTGTGGCCCTCGCTGCCGGTGGGTGAGGTGATCCGCCGGTACGAGGAGGAGTACGGGCGTGCCGCCGACGACGCGGCCGCTGCCGCGCCGGCGCCTGCGGCTCGGGTCGATCTGAATCAGACGTCCTTCTTGTTGACGCCGCCGGAGTGGTTGCAGGAGGCGGCGGATCAGATGGGGATTCCGGATCGGCGGTCCGGGTCCGGGGCCGGGGCCGGTGCTGGTGCTGGTGCCGGTGGCGGTGGCGTCGTGGGCTCGGGTTCCGGGGTGTCGGCGGGTGCCGGGGTCGGGTCCGGGGGGCTTCCTGAGACGCAGGCAGGGGTGCCGGCGGGGGTGCCTGCCGGGGCCACGCCGTGGGCCGGTACGGACACCAACGCGGATGCGGGGGACGACCGTTCCGTGCCGCTGCCCGCGACCGTGTTCTCGCCGCCGTTGAGCGGTACCGACGACGACACTCCGCCGCCCGTCACGCCGGACGCCAAGACGGCGCTCATCTCGGGCGGCAGCCAGCTTCCGCCGACGGCGCTCGCACCGGCGCTCGACGATCCGCATGCGCCGGGTGCGCCCCAGGGGAGCACGCCGCCTCCGGGGGGTGCGGTGCCGGGTGGTGCGCCCGCGCCTGTGCCGGGTGGGTCGGCTTACGGCTATCCGGGTGCGCCGGGTACGCCTCCTCCGGGGGGCGCGCCGGTTCCGGGTACGCCTCCGCCGGGTGTGCCGCAGGGCAGTACGCCGCCGCCGGTGCCGGGTCCTCCTTCTTATGGGTATCCGCAGGGGCCCGGGGGTGCGCCGGAGCGGCCGCTCGCGCCGAACGCCGGGGACATCGCCGATGCCGCCACGAGCAAGGCGTCGCCTCCGCCGCGTCGGGGTGGCGGCTCGACCACGCCGCCCCCGCCGGGCAACCCCGGGGCGCCGGGCGCGCGGCCGGGTGCCACGCCTGCGCCCGCGCCGGGTGCGCCGACGGGTGGGTATGTGCCGACGCAGCTCGTCTCCGCGCTGGGTCCCAACGGGCCGGAGGGCGGGCCTGCCGGGCCGGGGGCGCCGCAGCCTCCGGGCGCACCGGGTGTTCCGGGCGCGCCCACTCCGCCGGGTGCGCCGAATCCGCCCGGCGGTACGCCTCCGGGCGGTATGCACCATGCCGCCACGATGCTGGCCGACCCGGGGCGCATGGGCCCGGGTGGGGGCGCGCCGCAACCGCCGGGCGCCCCTGGCGTGCCGGGTGCGCCCGGCGCGCAGATGCCGCCCGGCGCCCCTCGCGCGCCCGGCGCCCCGGGTATCCCTGGCGCACCGCACGCCCCCGGCGCCCCGCAGCCTCCGGGAGCCCCGGGTATGCCCGGCACGCAAGGCTCTTCAGGCGGCCCGCGCGGCGCGGTTCAGCACGCGGAGACGATGCTGGCAGGGCCCCCCGTGGGCGCCCCCGGCGCGCCCCCGCCGCCGCAAGCCCCCGGCGCACCCGGTGTTCCGGGTATGGCTCCGGGCGCCCCCCAGCCGATGCCGCCCGGAGGGATGCCCCCCGGTGCCATGCCGCCGCCCGGTCAGCCCGGGCCCGGTCAGCCGCCGGCGTACGGCTATCCGCAGCAGGGACAGCCGACCGTCGGTCCGGGCTATCAGGCCGTGCTGCGCTACCGCGCGCAGGACGGGTCGGAGCAGCAGCTGATCCGGCGTTCGGCGCCGGGCACGCCGCACCCGGAGTGGCAGATCTTCCATGAGCTGCGGGGGATGAACATCCCGCCGGACCAGGTGCTGGAGCTGCACACGGAGTTGGAGTCGTGCGAGCTGCCGGGCGCGTACTGTGCGCGGATGATCCGGGAACAGTGGCCGCAGGCGCGGATCGCGAGCATCGCGCCGTACGGCACGGATCACGCGAGCCGGCAGCAGGGGATGCAGCAGTTGCTGGCGCACCAGGGCGAGTTGCACCAGGTGGCGGACGGGCCGGCGCGTCCGGCGCCCGTTCGCGCTCCGCTTTCCCCCGTGCAGCCGGCGCCGCCGATTCCGCCGGAGGGCGTCGCGCAGGAGATCGCGGGGGCGTTCGGGCCGGGGGTGTTCCGGTTCGAGCAGGCCGCGGTCTCCCGGCAGGGCGTGCCGCCGGTGGTTGCGCACTCGCTGGTGGCGGCGGGGCTGCCGATGGACATGGGCCCGTTCTTCTGGGCGCAGGCCCAGCCGGGGCGGCCGGTGCCCACGCTCGCCGAACTGGCGCAGGAGCGCGGGGTGCAGCCGGCGGCGGACGCCGGGTCGTACCTCGTCATGGGCAGTGACTTCGGCAAGGCGATCTGTGTGCAGTACGGGACGGCGAACATCGTCGCCGTGCCGGTGGAGGCCGGGCCCGGCGGTGCGCCGGTGCCGCCGCAGTTCGTGAACACGGGGCTGCCCGAGTTCCAGCGGTGCCTGGCGCTGCTCGGGCGGATGTGGCGGCTGAGGTTCGGGCTGAACCAGGAGCAGGCGGGCCGTTGGACCGTCGACTTCCAGGCCCAGCTGGCCTCGCTCGACCCGGCGGCGCTCGGTTCGCCGGAGAGCTGGTGGTCGGTGCTGCTGGAGCAGATGTGGGACGGCCTGCTGTGAGGCCTCGCCTTCCCTGACACCGATCTCAAGGAGCCGGGCCCGGTCATCGCGACCGGGCCCGGCTTCTCGCTGTCCGCGGAGGTCGCCGAAAGTCTTGCCGCCCGCACGGTCACATCGGCCTTCCGCGCTCCGTCAGTGAAGTGACAGCAGCTCACGACTTGCTCCAGGAGGCAGACCATGAAGGCACGCATGACGAACCCGGCGTACGTCCTCCCCAGCGCGATGAAAGGCATCGGCACGCTCTTCCAGTCCATCGGCGAGAGCGGTCTGGACCAGGAACTGTCGGAGCTCGTGGGACTGCGGGTCAGTCAGATCAACGGGTGCAGCGCCTGTGTGCACGCGCATGTGCTGAATCTGCGGAAGGCCGGGACGAGCGAGGAGCGGATCGCGGCGGTCGCGGCGTGGTTCGAGGCGCCGTTCTTCAGCGACGCCGAGCGGGCGGCGCTGCGGCTGTGCGAGGCGATGACGCGGCTCTCGGACCGGTCGCAGGAGTCCGTGCCGGACGAGCTGTGGGACGAGGTGGCCGACCACTTCGACGAGAAGGAGCTCTCCGGACTGATCCTCTTCGTCTCGCTCATGAACCTGTTCAACCGCGTCAACACGACCATCAAGGAGCCGGCGGGCACCACCTGGGGCTGAGCCTCGGTTGCCCGACTGCAGAGGGACGGCCGTGACCTGTGTGCGGAGTGTCGCGTTATGCACATTTCTGCCCGATACATCAAGATGTGCGCGAAATCATCATTTCGCACACATCTTGATGGAGAGGGGTCCCAGGATGAGCGGCACACCTGTCCCGTCCCACGGCTTCATGGCCGTACGGCGTGGCTACCGCCCCGAACAGGTCGACGCGTACGCCGCGGCGCTCTCCCAGGACCGTGACGCCTCCTGGGAGCGGGCCGCCCGCCTCACTGTGCTCGCCAAGGAGATGGAGGCGGAGTGCGAGGCGTTGCGTGAGAGGGTCGCGCGGCTCGCTCCGCAGACGTACGAGACGCTCGGGGAGCGTGCGCGCCGGCTCTTCGAGCTCGGGCAGGAGGAGGCCGCGGCCGTGGTCGACAGCGCGCGGCACGAGGCGCGGCGCCTTGCGGAGGCGGCGCAGGCGCGCGCGAACAGCGTGCACGAGGCGGCACAGGCGCATGCCGACGCCGTACGCGCCGATGCGGAGGAGCGCGCCCGCCAGCGCCTGCTCGCCGCGCGCGCCGAAGCCGACGAGATCCGCGTCGCCGCCCGGCGCGAGGTGAAGGAAGGGCGCACGGAGGCGCTCGCCGCGTTGCGCGAGGTACGGCAGCGCACCATCGGGATGCTCGCCGAACAGGACAAGGAGCACGCCGACCGCTGGGCCGAGGCGGAGCGCGAGGAGGCCGAGCGCGCCGCGGCGCTCGACGTCCGGCACGCCGAACAGGTGAGGCGCGCCGAGGCCGCGCTGTCCGAGGCGAAGCAGGCGTTCGCCGACGCGGAGGCATCCGCCCGGCACCGCCAGGAGGAGGCACGCGTACGTGCCGCCGAGATCCTCGCCGAGGCGCGCGTACGGGACGACCGGATCGCCCGCGAGACGGAGCGCGTGCTGCGTGAGCACGGGGAGCGCTGGGACGACGTACGCGCCCACATGGACCTCGTACGCAACAGCCTGACGACACTGACGGGGCGCGCGCCGGCAGAGTAGGGCGCGCACACCCTAGGGGCGCGAACTCTCACGTTCGCGCCCCTCTCCACGGCGCACCCTCTCCACGGCGCACCCTCTCCACGGCGCACCCTCTCCACGGCGCGCCCCCGCCACGGGGGCGCCCGGCCGTACGCGCACGCCCGTCCCCGCCGCGCACGCGCGCCCCGCGCTCACGCCCTTCCCGCGCCGCCCGCCGCAAAAGCGCGCCGAGCCGCACACGCTCACTCCCCCCTCCGCACCGCCCCCGCCAGAATCCACCCCTCCACCGCTTCGTACTGCCGCCTCTGCTCCTCCGCCTTGCGCCGCCCCGACACCACCGTCCCGAGCCAGCCGAAGGCGAAGCCGGCCGGGATGGAGACGAGGCCGGTGGTGGTGAACGGGAACCAGTTGAAGTCGGCGCCGGGGAAGGCGGAGACGGGGGAGCCGGAGACGAGGTTGGTGCCCGGCATCAGCAGGAGCACGGTCAGGGAGCCGCCGATCAGGGTGCAGAGCAGGCCCGTTCGGGTGTAGCGGCGCCAGAAGAGGCCGTAGACCAGGGCGGGGGCTATCGCCGAGGCGCCCAGGCAGAAGGACAGGGTCACCAGGGGTTGCAGGCTGCGGTGCTGCACCATCGTGGCCAGCAGGATCGCCGGGACGCCGACGGCCAGCGCCGAGACCCGGGCCAGGGTCATCTCGCGGCGCGTCGAGAGTTCCCGCGTCCGGACCGCGAACACGTCGTGGGCGAGGGAGTTGGCGCAGGCGAGGATCATGCCGGCGACGGAGGCGAGCAGGGTGAGGAAGAGCGCCGTGGTGACCGTCGTGAACAGCAGGGTCTCCGCCGTCGAGACGTCCGCGCCGAACACCGCCCGGGAACCCAGCAGATACGCCGTGTTGCCCTGCGGGTCCGCCTCCGCGATCGCCGCGCGTCCGATGAGGGCGGTGGCCCCGAACCCCACGATCGTGATGACGAGCACGAACAGCACCACCGCCGACACCGCCCAGGACATGGAGCGGCGCACCTGGCGGGCGCTGGAGGCGGTGTACATGCGCATGGTGACGTGCGGGAGACAGGCGCCGCCGACGACCACCGTCAGCTGTGAAGTGATCATGTCGAGGCGGGGGTTGGGTCCGCCCGCGAACTGGAGTCCCGACTCCAGGAAGGCCGGCCCCACCCCGCTCTGCGCGGCGGCGGCGTCGAACAGCGCGCCGGGATTCCAGTCGAAGCGTTGCAGCACCAGGACGGCGACCACGGCGCCCGAACCGAGCAGCATCACGATCTTCAGGATCTGGATGAGGGCGGTGCCCTTCATCCCGCCGATCGCCGCGTAACTGATCATCAGCACGCCGAGCCCGATGATGCAGCCCGTCTGGAGCCCCTCGCCGGAGAAGCCGAGGATGAAGGCCAGCAGCTGCCCCGTCCCCGCGAGCTGCACCAGCATCAGCGGCAGCAGCGCCGCGAGGGTCACCGCGCACGCCGCGATCCGCACGGACCGCCCCGGCATGCGCCGAGCCAGTGCGTCGCCCATGGTGAACCGGCCCGCGTTGCGCAGGGGTTCGGCCAGCAGGAACATCAGCAGCATCAGCGACAGCGCGGTGCTGAGGGCGAGCACGATCCCGTCGTAGCCGCACAGCGCGATCACCCCGCCCGTGCCGAGCACGGTCGCGGCGGAGATGTAGTCGCCCGCGATGGCAAGGCCGTTGCGCAGTGGTCCCAGGGAGCCGTAGCCGGTGTAGAACTCGTCCAGGTCGTCCCGGTCGGGCCCGGTCATCACGCACAGCAGCAGTGTGATCGTGGCGGTGGCCGAGAACGCCACCAGGGACATCGCCTGCGCCGAGTCGCTGAAGCCCGTCTGTCCCGTCATCGTGTCGCCCCCCGCTTGACGTCCAGCTCGGACTGCTTGCGGATGCGGTCCGCGAGCGGGTCGACGCGGACCCGCGCCGTGCGCTCGTACAGGACGATCGCCAGCCAGGTGATCGGGAGCTGGAACAGGGCCAGCAGCAGACCGGTCGGGGGCGCGTCGCCGATGCGGCTGGTCATGAAGGACGGGGCGAACGCGGACAGGATGAGGAAGAGGACGAAGTAGCCGAGCGCGGTGAGGGTCGCGACACGGCGTTGCCAGCGGTAGGCGCTGCGCAGGATCCGCAGATCGCTGTGGTGTCCGAGTGCCTCGTGACGGTGACGGTGTTCGGGGGCTCGGCCGGGAGCGTGTTCGGGGGCGAAGGGCGGCTGCCAGGGGTAGGTGGGCGGTGGGGCCGGGTCGAAAGACATCCCGGTGGCTCCTTGCGTGGCTCGGGGCCCGGTGCGGACCGCAGGGAGTTGGGGGGTGGGGTGAGCGGAGCCACGCACGCTACTCGCTGGTAGCCAGATGCGGGAGAGGGTTCACCAAACTGATTGGTCGGTACGCGCTTACTTCTCTGACCTCGGGTGTTACCCGCATTAACTCAGATTTTTGAGCGGTGTGAACGGCTACTTCAAGTGAACGAGCGCTACTGACGGTGGTACGTCGGAGCCGTCGGCGAGCCTGCCGCGGAAGGTGAGGCGTACGTCCTTCCGTCGTCGCGTGGCCCGTCCGGCCCGCACCGTGAAGCCGACGCCCACCCGTCCTCCGGCGGCCACCCGCACGCGGGCGTCGCCGACCGCCCGCACCGACCAGCCGTCGCTCATCGCCGCCGGCTCGACCGTCACATACCGGGCCTCGGCACCGAAGTTGTAGACGTCGACGGCCATGCGCGTACGCCGCCCGAGCCGGTACCCGTACGGCGCCGGCGCGTCCCCGTCCTGTTTGCCGGGCGCGGCGTTGCGGGCGGGGTAGCGCTGGCTGAGCACGATGTGTTCGGCGGGGGAGAGGTGGGGTCGGGCAGGGGGAGTGGCGGCTACGGCGGTCCGCGCGCCCGGCGTGAGCAGGTAGACGGGGTCGAGCGAGACGGTCACGGTGCCGCCGGGCAGACGGCGGCCCATGATGTCGTACGCGATGGTCGTGCCGATCCGTACGGGCCGTTCCGCCCACACCACGGTGACCAGCTCACCGCGCCCGTTGTCGAAGACGAACCCGCGCGTCCCTGCGGGGAGTTGTTCGGCGGGCCCGGCGTAGTGGGCGGCGCCGAGCAGTGAAGTGAGCGCGGCGAAGGCGCTGTAGGCGGGGAGCGGTGCGAAGTCCCTGCCGAACAGGCCGAAGTACACGCCGTCGTCGTGGAGGGGCGGTCCCGCGAACCAGAACTGGCGGGCATTGCCGGCGGCGAACCCCTCGACGAACGACCGCACCAAGTAGCGTGCCTGCCGCCGCTGTCGGGCGTACGGGAGGTCCCGTCGCGGTCGTGCCGTGAGAAACGCCCCGCACTCGGTCATCCACAGCGGCACCCTCGCCCCGTGACGCCGGGCGAGCGCGTGCTGCTCCTCCGAGGCGCCGGGGACGGCCGGCTCGCCTGCCTGCGCGGGGTCGGGGTAGCCGTGGAAGGCCCAGGCATCGGCGTACCGCACGACGTCGTTGGCGAGCACCAGGTCCTGGAAGGGGCCGGACTGGGCGAACCCGGGGAGCACGACGAGGGGCGGCCGGTCCGCCGCGTCCCTGACCCCGAGCGCGGCCGCCTTCACGAACGCGGCGTGCGCGTCGCCGGTGCTGAAGGTGGTGTCGACGTCGGGTTCGTTCGAGAGCTGGAGCGCCTCGGGGCGGGCGGCGGCGAGACGGCGGGCGTAGCGGTGGGCGTGCCGCAGGTCGGCGGGGAGGGGGAGCGAGGCGTCGGTCATCGCCCACTCCGGGGCGGGCGAGAGGACGTCGAGCACGGCCAGGCCGTGGGCGCGGAGGGTGCGGGTCGTGCGGTCGTGGTGAGCGGTGTCGTACGTGCCGGGGACGGGCTCGGCGGCGGGCCAGGACTGGCCGTCCCGTACCCAGGTGGCGCCCATGTCCCTGAGGGCGGCGGCGAATTCGGGGAGGCGGGAGGGCGGGAGGAGGGAGGAGGCCCAGAGGTTCACGCCGAAGGGGGCGGTAGGGGTGGGGGCCGTGGAGGGGAGGCGGGCAAAGGCGGTGGTGAGGGCGGGGGTCAGGGGGTGGTCGGTTTCGGCTGTCACGCGGTAGTGGCCGGCGGGGAGATCGGTGGGGAGGGCGACGGTCGTGGTGGTCGCGCCCGCGGGGATCGTCGTACGGCCGCTGGTGGCGCGGTGTCCGAAGTAGTCGGTGACCGTGTAGCGGACCGGGACCGGGTGGGGTGCGGGGCCGTCGAGGGTGAGGTGCAGGTGGGCGGGGTGCGGGGCGCGCCGACGGGGGACGGTTGCCTCGCGGAGGGCCGGTGGGGCCGGGTGGGGGTGGAGCGGGCGCAGGGTGATGCGGTCCAGGGAGAGGGCGTAGGCGACGGTGTCGTCCAGGACGGTGGGCTCGGTGACGCGGAAGGTGAGGGTGTTGTCGCCGCGGCGGAGGTCGACGGTGCCGAGGTCCAGGGCGGAGAGGTCGCCCCAGGCGGGCGGGGACTCGTACCAGTGGGGCTGGGAGCGGGCGAGCTCGGTGAACTCGCCTTTGTTCACGGAGAGTTGGAGGTAGGAGGCGGTCGTCTCGGTGTGCGGGGTCTCGACGGGGGCGGTCGCGATGGCGGTGAGGGCGTAGGGGCCCGGGTGGGGGGCTTGGACGCGGTAGGTGGCGTACCAGCCGGTGGGGTGCGGGGGCTCGGTGGTGGTGAGGAGGGAGAGGTAGCGGCCTTTGGAGGCGCGGGGGTCGCGGGCGGTGGGGATGTTGGTGTCGGTGGGGGATTCGGCGTGGAGGGGGCGGGAGCCCTGGTGGTGAGGGGTGGTGGTTGCCGTGGCTCGGGGTGCGGCGGCCGCTGCCGCCGCACCGAGGCCTGCCGCTATGGCCGTACGTCGGTCGAGGTTCATGGATTCAGGAGACGGGGACGGGCGGGGGCGGGGCGTCGTTCGGCAGGGGGGTTCGGCCCGGAACGGGGGGTTGGGGGTTGCCCTAGGGGTGGGGAGAAAGGCGCAGGTCACTGGAGCTCGGAGGGGGACGGATCTGCCACGGAATCCCGTCGTGGGACGGGGACTTGGATGGGTACGATGCGGGCTCTACCGGGGGATGGTGTCGATGTCCGACGTACGTGAAGCCGTGATGCCCGCACAACTGCGGGCCGCGCAGATCCTGTTGTTCGCGCTCGCCGTCGGCGGCGTCGTCTCGATGCTCGCCCTCTCGGACGGGCTCACCGCCTATGGGCAGGGCGAGACGATCGCGCCCTGGATGCTGGTGTGGGTCTGTGCGCTGCTCGCCCTCACCTACGACGGGAGTGCCCGCGGCGGGGTGCGGACGACGACCATCGTGCTGATGGTGTTCATGGTGTTGCCGACCGTCATGAAACTGGGCGAGCCGGTGGGGGTGGGACTGTTTCTGGATGCCGCGGTGCGGGTCGTGCTCGGGGTGCCTGTCGTCGTGCTGCTGTTCCTGCCGGAGTCGACGGCCTGGTTCGACCGGGAGCGGTGAGAGTCCGCCGGCCGGGTGCTCCCCCTGTCCTCAGCGATCGAGGAGCACGCGCGCGTAGCGCACTCCTGGGCGTTCCATCAGGGTGATGCGTTCGGTGAGCACGAAGGCATTGCGTTCGAGGACGGTTCGGGACGCGGTGTTGTCCGCCGTCGTCTTCGCGGTCAGGGAGGTCAGGCCGTACGACGTTCCCGCCATCCGGCACAGCTCGCCGACCGCCGCCGTGGCGACCCCTCGTCCCGCGGCCCGTTCGCCGATGCGGTACCCCAACTCCGCCGAGCCGTCCGCCACATCCATGAGGTTGACGCGGCCGAGCAGTGAGCCCTCCGCGTCCAGCAGGACGTGGAAGTGGCAGTCGCCGGATTCCTGCTCGTCCAGCAGGGCGCGGTGGCGGTCGGCGAAGCCCTCCGGGGTGAAGTAGGCGTCGCCGCGATCCGGGATCGAGCGGGCGAAGTACTCCCGGTTCTCCCGCTCGAAGGCCAGCACGGCCCGCGCGTGGTCCGGTCGCAGTCGTTCCAGTCTCAGGTCCGCCATGTCCGGCACCGTACGCATCTCACTCCGTGATCACCGGGAATTTCCGTGGTGCCAGCAGCAGGAGCACGAGGAACGCCAGTGCCGCCGCGCCCGCCGCGCCCAGGTACACCGCGTGCACCGCGTCCGCGATCGCCCGGCGCAGTGGCTCCGAACCGGCGCCCGAATCCAGGGTCCGGGTCACGGAGTCCAGGTCGCTCGCGTCGCCGAGCCGTGCCGACAGCACGCCGTTGGCCACCGCGCCGAAGAGGGCGGCGCCGATCGTCTGGCCGGTCTGGCGGCAGAAGAGGACCGACGCCGTGGTCGTGCCGCGCTCCGACCAGACCACCGTCGACTGCACGCCGACGATCAGCGGGAGTTGGAAGAGTCCCAGCGCGGCGCCCAGGGCCAGCATCAGGAGGGTCGGCTGCCAGGCCTGGCCGGGGTAGGGGAGGAAGGGGAAGGCGGCGAGGATCAGCGCCGCCGCTCCCATGCCCAGCATCGCCGTGTTGCGGAAGCCGATGCGGCGGTACACGTGCTGGCTGAGGGCCGCCGACACCGGCCAGCTCAGGGTCCAGATCGTCAGGACGAAGCCGGCTGCCACCGGCGCCAGGCCGAGGACGGACTGGGCGTACGTCGGGAGGAAGACCGTCGGGGCCACCATCAGCAGGCCCAGCGCGCCCAGGGCCAGATTGACCGCGGCGATCGTGCGGCGGCGCCACACCCAGCCCGGGATGATCGGCTCGGCCGCCCGGCGTTCGACCAGGACCACCACCGCGACCAGGGCAAGTCCCGTACCGAACAACGCCATTGACGGGGCCGACAGCCACGGCCAGGCCACCCCGCCCTGCACCAGCGCCGTCAGCAGGACACCTCCGCAGGCGAACACCGCCAGCGCGCCCGCCCAGTCGACACGGGGGCGGCGCTCGGGGGCCTCCCGTTTCGGCTCGTGCAGGTAGCGGACTATGAGCCAGAGGGCGAGGGCGCCCACCGGCAGGTTGACCAGGAAGATCCAGCGCCAGTCCGCGTACGCCACCAGGAGGCCGCCCACGCCTGGTCCGGCGACCGCGGACACCGCCCACACCGTGGACAGCTTCGACTGGATCTTCGGGCGTTCCTTCAGGGGGTAGAGGTCGGCGGCCAGGGTCTGGACCGTGCCCTGGAGGGCGCCGCCGCCCAGGCCCTGGACGATGCGGAACGCGATCAGCGAGCCCATGTTCCAGGCGACCGCGCAGAGCAGGGAGCCCAGGAGGAAGAGCGCCGCGCCCGCGATCAGCACCGGTTTGCGGCCGAAGGTGTCGGAGAGCTTGCCGTAGACCGGGAGGGTCACCGTCACGGCCAGCAGATAGCCGGAGAAGAGCCACGAGAAGACGGAGAAGCCGCCCAGGTCCCCGACGATCTGCGGGACGGCCGTGGAGACGATCGTCGAGTCGAGGGCCGCCAGGGCCATGGCGAGCATCAGCGCGGCGACGACGGCGCCGCGGCGGCGCGAGTCCCTCGGGTCGCCGGCCGTCGCCGCGGGCTGTGTCTCCGTGCCGCCCTGGCCCATGAGATCCCTTCCCCCTGCATCTATCTGCCGCGCAACACCCTCTCACTTGACCCTCACGTCGCGGCAGGGTGCAGCCTGAGCGGGTCGGAGGGTGGAGCGGACCCCTAGATCGCCTCCACCCGCGGGTGGATCGCCCCTAGGGGTACCTCCGTACTACGGCTGGGGGAGGGGTCGTACCGCCGGAGGACGTGAGGGCACCCGGCCCGTCCTTAACCTGGCTTTACGCCGCTCGGGGGCGGTGTACCGCAGCAGCGGGGGTGGGGTTTTCCCCACCAGAAGACGGCGCTCAGCACCAGCGCGCCGGACCCCTCGCTGCCAGCAGACTCATCGACACAGCAGCACGTACGACCCGGCACGGATCGACAGGGATCGGTGCGCGCCACTCGCTGACCGACATAGGAGACATACCGTGACATCGGCTGTGACCATCACCAGGCACGGGGGCACTGGAGGGACTACGGCCGTTGCCGCGCGGGCGCGGCAGGTCGTCAAGGCGTACGGGTCCGGCGAGACCCGTGTCGTCGCCCTCGACCATGTGGACGTGGACATCGCACGCGGGCAGTTCACCGCGATCATGGGGCCTTCGGGCTCCGGCAAGTCCACGCTCATGCACTGCCTCGCCGGACTCGACACCGTGACCTCCGGGCAGATCTACCTGGACGACACCGAGATCACCGGGCTGAAGGACAAGAAGCTCACCCAACTGCGCCGGGACCGGATCGGGTTCATCTTCCAGGCGTTCAACCTGCTGCCCACGCTGAACGCCATAGAGAACATCACGCTCCCCATGGACATCGCGGGCCGCAAGCCGGACAAGGCGTGGCTGGGGCGGGTCGTCGACACCGTCGGGCTGAGCGACCGGCTCAAGCACCGGCCCACCCAGCTCTCCGGCGGTCAGCAGCAGCGCGTCGCCGTGGCCCGGGCGCTGGCCGCGCGGCCCGAGATCATCTTCGGTGACGAGCCGACCGGCAACCTCGACTCCCGGGCCGGCGCCGAGGTGCTGGGCTTCCTGCGCAGGTCGGTGACCGAGCTCGGGCAGACCATCGTGATGGTCACGCACGACCCGGTCGCGGCCTCGTACGCCGACCGTGTGCTGTACCTCGCCGACGGCCGGATCGTCGACGAGATGTACAAGCCGACCGCGGACGCCGTCCTGGACCGTATGAAGGACTTCGACGCCCGGGGACGGACGTCATGACCGTCCTCAAGACCTCGATGCGCAACTTCTTCGCGCACAAGGGACGCATGGCCCTGTCGGCCGTGGCGGTCCTGCTGTCGGTGGCGTTCGTGTGCGGCACGCTCGTCTTCACCGACACCATGAACACGACGTTCGACAAGCTCTTCTCGACCACCGCGTCCGACGTCACGGTCTCCCCGAAGGGGGCCGAGAGCGACGACACCCCGCAGAACGGCAAGCCCGAGTCGCTGCCGGCCACCACGGTTCAGCAGGTGGCCAAGGCGGACGGCGTCAAGTCCGCCGAGGGCGCGGTCAGTTCGATGAACGTGACCGTCGTCAACAGCGACAACAAGAACATGGGCTCCTCGACCGGCGCTCCCACCATCGCGGGCAACTGGACGAAGAGCGACCTGCGTTCGATGGAGATCACCTCCGGACACGCGCCGCGCGGGCCCACCGAGACGATGGTCGACGCCGACACCGCCGACAAGCACGACCTGAAGATCGGCGACGAGCTGCGCACCATCTCCGTCATCGGTGACTTCAAGGCGAAGATCGTCGGCATCGCCACCTTCAAGATCACCAACCCCGGTGCCGCGATCGTCTACTTCGACACCGCCACCGCACAGCGCGAACTCCTGGGCGCCGAGGGCCGGTTCACCCAGGTCTACGCCACCGCCGCGGCCGGCGTCAGCGACACCCAGCTCAAGACGAACGTCACGAAGGCCCTGGACGGCACGTACAAGATCCAGACGGCCAAGGAGAACGCCGACGAGAACCGTGAGGGCGTCGGCGAGTTCATGAACGTCATCAAGTACGCCATGCTCGGCTTCGCCGGGATCGCGTTCCTGGTCGGCATCTTCCTGATCATCAACACCTTCTCCATGCTGGTCGCCCAGCGGACCCGGGAGATCGGCCTCATGCGGGCCATCGGCTCCTCCCGCAAGCAGGTCAACCGCTCGGTGCTGGTCGAATCCCTGCTCCTCGGCTTCGTGGGCTCGATCCTCGGCGTCGGCGCGGGTGTCGGTATCGCCATCGGGCTGATGAAGCTCATGGGCATGGCCGGCATGAACCTCTCCACCGAGGACCTCACGGTCAAGGCGACCACCCCGGTGGTCGGCATGATCCTCGGTGTCGTGGTCACCGTCCTCGCCGCCTACCTGCCCGCCCGCCGGGCCGGCAAGGTCTCCCCGATGGCCGCACTGCGCGACGCCGGTACGCCGGCCGACGGCAAGGCGGGCCTGGTGCGGGGCGTCATCGGACTGGTCCTGACCGGCGCCGGCGGCTACGCCCTCTACGCGGCCGCCACCGCCGACACCGCGAAGGACGGCTCGCTGCTGCTGGCCGGCGGCGTGGTGCTGACCCTGATCGGCTTCGTCGTCATCGGCCCGCTCCTCGCGGGCGGGGTCGTACGGGTCATCAGCGCGCTGATCCTGCGGGCCTTCGGCCCGGTCGGCCGCATGGCCGAGCGCAACGCCCTGCGCAACCCCCGTCGTACCGGTGCCACCGGCGCCGCCCTGATGATCGGCCTCGCCCTGGTGGCCTGCCTCTCGGTGGTCGGCTCCTCGATGGTCGCCTCGGCCACCAGCGAGCTCGACAAGTCGGTCGGCGCGGACTTCATCGTCCAGGGCGGCCAGCGGATCGTTCCGCAGGCCCAGAAGGCGATGGAGCAGAGCCCGGACTTGGCGCACGTCACGTCGTACAAGGAACTCGAGGCGACCCTGACCTCGCCCGACGGCAAGAAGGACACCAAGGGCGTCACCGCGGCGGACCCGACGTACGCCCAGGACCTGCGGCGCCCGACGACGGAGGGCACCCTGTCCGCCGCGTACGGCCGGAACGCCATGTCGGTCGGCTCCGACTACGCCAAGGACCACGGCGTCCACGTCGGCGACACCATCACCGTCGCCTTCAAGGGCGGCGACACGGCGAAGCTCAAGGTCGCGGCCATCACCGACGACAGCGGGGCGCTGGACCAGGGGGCGCGCTACCTCAGCATCGAGACGATGAAGGAGTACGTCCCCGCCGACCAGATCCCGCCGAACTCGATCATGTTCGCCAAGGCCAGGGACGGCCAGGAGAAGCAGGCCTACGCCGCCCTCAAGGACGCGCTCCACGACTACCCGCAGTACCAGGTCCGCGACCAGACCGACTACAAGGAAGAGCTGAAGGACCAGGTCGGCCAGCTCCTCAACATGGTCTACGGTCTGCTGGGCCTCGCGATCATCGTGGCGATCCTGGGCGTGGTGAACACCCTGGCCCTCTCGGTGGTGGAACGCACCCGCGAGATCGGCCTCATGCGCGCCATCGGCCTCTCCCGCCGCCAGCTGCGCCGCATGATCCGCATGGAGTCGGTGGTCATCGCCCTCTTCGGCGCCCTCCTCGGCCTCGGCCTCGGCATGGGCTGGGGCGCCACCGCCCAGAAGCTCCTCGCCATGGAGGGCCTCAACGTCCTCGACATCCCCTGGCCCACCATCATCGGCGTCTTCATCGGCTCGGCCTTCGTCGGCCTCTTCGCGGCCCTCATCCCGGCCTTCCGCGCGGGCCGCATGAACGTCCTCAACGCCATCGCGACCGAATAGCCATATCGAACGGGGGAGCAGGGCCCGGCGCCGAGAAGTCACGGGGGACTTCTCGGCGCCGGGTGTTTTTTGCGCGGGGGACTGCCGTCCGGAGCGCTTCAGAGGGAGCGCTCGCGTCTCTTCGAGCCCGTGGGGAGGCTCCGTCTCCCAACCACCGACCCGCCGAGGCGAACCCGTCCGGCGCTTGAGGACGAGGGTCTTCCGTCCCCATCCCCACCCGCCCGCAGGGGGCTGAGCCCTTCAAGGCCGGCCCACTGCTCTCAGCCCGTCCGGCGTTCGCGGGCGAGGGCTTGCCGTCCCGATCCCCCACCCGCCCGCGGGGGCTGCGCCTCTCGACGCCGGTCCGTGTCTTTCAGCGAGTCCGGTGTGCGAGGCCGAGGCTGAGGGTTGCCGTCCCGATCCCCCACCCACCCTGTCTTTCAGCCCGTCCGGCGTTTGAGGACGAGGCCCCTTCAGGGCCGACAGCGGGGGTCTGGGGGCGCAGCCCCCAGGGACCGGGGTCGAAGGGGCGGCGCCCCTGGAGGATGGGAACGGGTAAGGGCGGCGGGGGCGAAAACCGCCTGGGACCGGCGCGGGCGGCGGGTGCGGAGAGAACCGGCGTTATCCACAGCCCCGGCACCGGCGACCGCAGCGACGTACGCTGGATACCCCCCGGCCGGTCACCGCGTCGGGCGATTCGCGTTGCCCACCCCCGGACGAAAGCCGCCCCGAATGAGCCTGCACGGTCTGCTCGACGCCGTCGTCAAGGACACCGCCCTCGCGGAAGCGATCACCGCGGCCGCAGACGGCAACCGCATGCACGTCGACCTGGTCGGCCCCCCGGCAGCCCGCCCCTTCGCCATCGCCGCACTCGCCCGGGAGTCCGGCCGCCCCGTCCTCGCCGTCACGGCGACCGGACGCGAGGCAGAGGACCTGGCCGCCGCCCTGCGCTCCCTGCTCCCGCAGGAGGGCATCGTCGAGTACCCCTCGTGGGAGACCCTCCCGCACGAACGCCTCAGCCCCCGCAGCGACACCGTCGGCCGCCGCCTCGCCGTCCTGCGCCGCCTGGCCCACCCCCGCCCGGACGACCCCGAGACGGGCCCGGTGTCGGTGGTCGTGGCCCCGGTGCGCTCCGTGCTCCAGCCGCAGGTCAAGGGCCTGGGCGACCTGGAACCGGTGGCCCTGCGCACCGGCCAGACCGCGGACCTGAACGCCATCGTCGACGCCCTCGGCGCCGCCGCCTACGCGCGCGTGGAGCTCGTCGAGAAGCGCGGCGAGTTCGCCGTACGAGGCGGCATCCTGGACGTCTTCCCGCCCACGGAGGAGCACCCCCTCCGCATCGAGTTCTGGGGCGACGACGTAGAGGAGATCCGCTACTTCAAGGTCGCCGACCAGCGCTCCCTGGAGGTCGCCGAGCACGGCCTGTGGGCCCCGCCCTGCCGCGAGCTGCTCCTCACCGACGACGTACGCGCGCGTGCGCGTGCCCTCGCCGAACAGCACCCGGAGCTGGGCGAACTGCTTGGCAAGATCGCCGAGGGGATCGCCGTGGAGGGCATGGAGTCCCTCGCGCCGGTCCTCGTCGACGACATGGAGCTCCTGGTCGACGTACTCCCGAAGGGCGCCATGGCCGTCGTATGCGATCCGGAGCGGGTACGCACGCGTGCCGCGGATCTCGTGGCGACGTCGCAGGAGTTCCTGCAAGCCTCCTGGGCGGCCACGGCGGGCGGCGGCGAGGCGCCGATCGACGTCGGCGCGGCCTCCCTGTGGTCGATCGCGGACGTCCGGGACCGGGCGCGCGAGCTGGACATGATGTGGTGGTCGGTGTCGCCGTTCGCCGCGGACCTGGAGCTGGAGGCGGACACCCTCAAGCTCGGCATGCACGCCCCCGAGACCTACCGCGGCGACACCGCGAAGGCCCTCGCCGACACCAAGGGCTGGCTCGCCGACGGCTGGCGCACGGTCTTCGTGACCGAGGCGCACGGCCCGGCGGCCCGTACGGTCGAGGTGCTGGGCGGCGAGGGCATCGCCGCGCGCCTGGAGTCGGAGCTGGGGGCGATCGCCCCGTCCGTCGTGCATGTGGCGTGCGGCTCGATCGACTACGGCTTCGTCGACCCGTCGCTGAAGCTCGCCGTGCTCACCGAGACCGACCTGACCGGCCAGAAGGCGGCCGGCAAGGACGGCGCCCGGATGCCCGCCAGGCGCCGCAAGACGATCGACCCGCTGAGCCTGGAGGCGGGCGACTACATCGTCCACGAGCAGCACGGCGTGGGCCGCTACATCGAGATGGTCCAGCGCACCGTGCAGAGCGCCACGCGCGAGTACCTCGTCGTCGAGTACGCCCCCGCCAAGCGCGGCCAGCCCGGCGACCGCCTCTACATCCCCACCGACCAGCTGGAGCAGATCACCAAGTACGTGGGCGGCGAGGCCCCGACCCTGCACCGCCTCGGCGGCGCCGACTGGACGAAGACGAAGGCGCGCGCGAAGAAGGCCGTCAAGGAGATCGCGGCCGACCTCATCAAGCTCTACAGCGCGCGCATGGCGGCACCCGGGCACACCTTCGGCCCGGACACCCCGTGGCAGCGCGAGCTGGAGGACGCGTTCCCCTACGCCGAGACGCCCGACCAGCTGACGACGATCGCCGAGGTCAAGGAGGACATGGAGAAGTCGGTCCCGATGGACCGTCTGATCTGCGGCGACGTCGGCTACGGCAAGACGGAGATCGCGGTCCGGGCCGCGTTCAAGGCGGTACAGGACGGCAAGCAGGTCGCGGTCCTCGTACCGACGACCCTCTTGGTGCAGCAGCACTTCGGCACCTTCTCCGAGCGGTACTCGCAATTCCCGGTGAACGTACGGGCGTTGAGCCGCTTCCAGACGGACACCGAGGCGAAGGCGGTCCTGGAGGGCCTGCGCGAGGGCTCGGTGGACGTCGTCATCGGCACCCACCGGCTGTTCTCGTCCGAGACCAAGTTCAAGGACCTGGGCCTGGTCATCGTGGACGAGGAGCAGCGCTTCGGCGTCGAGCACAAGGAGCAGCTGAAGAAGCTGCGCGCCAATGTCGACGTACTGACGATGTCCGCCACCCCGATTCCCAGGACGCTGGAAATGGCGGTCACGGGCATCAGGGAGATGTCGACGATCACGACACCCCCGGAGGAGCGCCACCCGGTGCTGACCTTCGTCGGGCCGTACGAGGAGAAGCAGATCGGCGCGGCGATCCGCCGTGAACTGCTGCGCGAGGGCCAGGTCTTCTACATCCACAACCGGGTCGAGTCCATCGACCGCGCGGCCGCCCGCCTGCGCGAGATCGTCCCCGAGGCACGGATCGCGACGGCGCACGGTCAGATGTCGGAGACGGCGCTGGAGCAGGTGGTCGTCGACTTCTGGGAGAAGAAGTTCGACGTGCTCGTGTCGACGACGATCGTGGAGTCGGGCATCGACATCTCCAACGCGAACACGCTGATCGTGGAGCGCGGAGACAACTTCGGTCTGTCGCAGCTGCACCAGCTGCGCGGTCGCGTGGGCCGGGGCAGGGAGCGGGGCTACGCCTACTTCCTCTACCCGCCGGAGAAGCCCCTGACGGAAACGGCCCACGAGCGCCTCGCCACCATCGCCCAGCACACGGAGATGGGCGCGGGCATGTACGTGGCGATGAAGGACCTGGAGATCCGAGGCGCCGGAAACCTGCTCGGCGGCGAACAGTCCGGTCACATCGCGGGCGTCGGCTTCGACCTGTACGTCCGCATGGTCGGCGAGGCGGTGGCGGACTACCGGGCCTCCTTGGAGGGCGGTGTCGAGGAGGAGCCGCCCCTGGAGGTCAAGATCGAGCTCCCGGTCGACGCCCATGTCCCGCACGACTACGCCCCGGGCGAGCGGCTCCGCCTCCAGGCCTACCGATCGATCGCCTCGGCCAACACCGAGGACGACATCAAGGCCGTACGGGAGGAACTCGTCGACCGCTACGGCAAGTTGCCGGAACCGGTGGAGAACCTTCTCCTGGTGGCGGGCCTGCGCATGCTGGCACGCGCGTGCGGCGTCGGCGAGATCGTCCTCCAGGGCACCAACATCCGCTTCGCACCGGTGGAGTTGCGCGAGTCGCAGGAGCTGCGGGTCAAGCGGCTGTACCCCGGGACCGTCATCAAGCCGGCGGTGCATCAGGTGCTGGTGCCGCGGCCGAAGACGGCGAAGGTGGGCGGGAAGCCGTTGGTCGGGCGGGAACTGCTGGGGTGGGTCGGGGAGTTCCTGGCGTCGATTCTGGGGTCGTAGTCTCGTCGGGGCTCGTCGGGGCTCGTCGGGGCTCGTCGGGGCTCGTCGGGGCTCGTCGGGGCTCGTCGGGTCACGCCTGGGCACGCTGGGTCGCGCCGGTTCTTGCCGGGTCACGCCGGTTCTCACCGGACTTCGTCGGTCTCACCGGGCCTCGCCGGTCGTGTGCGGGTGAGGTCTGGGTGCCGTGCGTGGCGCTCAGGGGTCACCCGCGGCCGGTGCCGGGCTGCCTGGCGCGCCCACGCTGTCGGCTCCCTGACGCCCACGCAGCCTGTTCCCTGGCGCACCCGCTGCCGGTTCCCCGAGGCACCTGCTGTCGGCGTCCCTGACCCACCCCCTCACGTGGCCCGGAACAGCATCCCCGCCAGCGTCCGGAACACCTCCTCCGGATCCTGGTCCCCCACCGGCCCGTCCAGGTTGTGTCCGAGCAGCAGCGTGGCGAAGCCGTGCGCGAGGGACCAGGCGGCGACGCCGGCGAGGCGGGGCTCGATGCCGTGGCTGCCTTGGGGGCGGCTGCCTTCGGAGTGGCCGCTCTCGGGGTGGACGGCGGACACGGCCTCGCGCAGGGCGTCGCCTGCGAGGGCGCGGGCGGTGGTCAGTTCGAGGTCGTCGGCGCGCAGCAGTCCCGGCGCGAACATCACCTGGAAGTGCGCCGGGTGCTCGCGCGCGAAGCGCACATAGCGCACGCCCGCCTCCTTGAGGTCCGGTGCCTCCCGCAGCGCGGTCGCCAGCAGCCCGAACCCCTCCGCCGCGATCGCCGTGAGCAGGCCGGTGCGGTCCCCGAAGTGGTGGGCGGGGGCCGCGTGCGACACGCCGGCCCGGCGGGCGAGGTCGCGCAGGCTCAGCGTGGACGGGCCGTCGGCGGCGATGACGTCGAGCGCGGCGGTGAGGACGGCGCGGCGCAGATCGCCGTGGTGGTAGGGGCGGCGCGAGGCCGGCTTCGTGGTGTCCGCGGATGCCATGGACAGCAGCGTACGCCCAATCTAGGCATTGACAAGTTAGGGCGGCTCGGGCAATCTTGTCAGTGGCAAGTTGTGGAGCGGGTCCGAAGCACTTGGATACGACGAGGAGTCAAGCCATGTCGCAGCACGAGAGCGAGACCGATCCGGCCGCCGCCGGCGTCGCCCCGGCCCGCGTACGCCAGCTCTGGCACCTGCTGGAACCCCTGCACGCGGTGCTGTACTACGCGCCGGAGGTCTTCGAGGAGGCCGAGGCGCTGGGCTACGACACGAAGGAGCGCTGGCCGAGCTACTTCCCGCTCCGCGCGGCCCCGTTGGGCGCGGTGGGCGCCGAGCGGGTGACCTCCGCCTTCTACAGCTTCAGTCCCCGTATGGTCGCCGAGCACATCGACTCCGCGTGGAGCGTCGCGAGCCCCGAGGCGGTGCTGGCGGCGCGACTGCGCGGCGTCGACCGTGCGTACCAGGAGATATTCGGCGAGCGCGTCGACAGTCCCGAACTGGCGGAGGCCGCCGCCCTCGCCCGCCGCGCCGCCGAAGCGGTCAACAGCGCGGGCCGTCCTCTCGCCGCGGCCAACGCCGAGCTGGAGTGGCCCACGATCCCGCACCTCCAGCTGTGGCACGCGGCGACGATCCTGCGCGAGCACCGCGGCGACGGCCACCTCGCCGCCCTCCTCGTCGCCGACCTCGACCCGGCCGAGTCGCTAGTCTCCTTCGCGGCCATAGGTGCCGCGTCCGTCGAGCGCTTCGAGAGCCGCGGCTGGAGCGACGCGGAATGGTCCGCCGCTCGCGAACGCCTGACCGTCCGGGGCTTGCTCGACGAGGACGGTACGGCGACGGAGCCCGGCCGCGCCCTGCGCCACCAGGTCGAACAGCACACCGACCAACTCGCCGCCGCCCCTTGGCAGTCCCTCGGCCGGCCCGACACCGACCGCCTCGTCGAACTGCTCGGCGACTTCTGGGTCGCGGTCCTCTCCTCGGGCCTGCTGCCTTCGGAGACGACGCTGGGGATAGGCAAGGTCTGAACGAGGGCCTTGGGCAGCCGCAAAACTGACTGCACCCGGCGTGACCTCGCGGCACCATGACGGCATGCCCGACCTGCTGTGGGACGCCGTCAAGCACCACTGGATGCGGAGTGCGGATCGCGTCGTGGTCCTGGAGGAGCCGTGAGGGGTGGTCGGAAACGCGAAGCCGTCCGCGGGAGTTGTGGTTCCGCAGACGGCCTCGGCGTCGGAGTGGTTCAGGGGATCTCGGCCGCACGGGCGATGGGCCCGGCGGGGATCTCTTGCTCCTCCGTGGGGTCCGGTGGCCTTACGGCTGTTCGGGCCGGTCGCGATCCATGCCCATCGCGCCTTCGATCTTCTGCTGCCCGCCGTCGACCTGGCTCTCGTACTTGTTGCCCGTCTTCTCGTTGACCTTGCGTTCCGCCGCGTCGGACATGTTCTTGGCCTTGTCCTGCGCCGCGCGGTTGCTCTTGAACCTGTCGAGGATGCCCATCCAGAGCTCCTTCCGGAGGTGACTCAGCAATGACGATACGCCCGCCTTGAGAGGTATGCCCCTTGAGGGCCTATATGGTCTGGACCTCTCGACCAGTACCGTGAGAGCAGGCACGACCGCTCGTGCGGGGTGGACCAGGAGAACAAGGGGAGGGACCACCGTGACGCGTCTGAGGGGTGGGGCGGCCGGCGCCGCGGCGATGCTCGGCATGGTCGTACTGCTCGCCGGTTGCGAGGGCGTGCAACTGCCCGCGGACGGCGAGCCTTCCGGCTCTGGCCCGGTGGTGAGCTCCGGCCGCGCGGTGAACCCGCTGGACAACCCGGACGGCACCAAGGCCGGCCTCGCGGCGATCACCACGGACGCCGACAGAACCAAGGCGCGCGCCCTGATCGAGAAGGTGGAGACCAAGGGCCGCGGCCCCAAGACGGGCTACGACCGGGACGAGTTCGGCTACGCGTGGATGGACTCGGCGCCCGGCGGCATCCCCTTCTCCCGCAACGGCTGCGACACCCGCAACGACCTCCTCCAGAGGGACGGCGAGGACGTCCGCTTCCGCTCCGGTTCGGACTGTGTCGTCGTCTCCATGACCCTGGTCGACCCCTACACCGGCAAGGAGATCGACTGGGTCAAGTCCCGTGCCACGGCGGTGCAGATAGACCACGTCATGCCGCTGTCGTACGACTGGCAGATGGGTGCCTCTCGCTGGGACAAGGGCAAGCGCGAGGACATAGCCAACGACCCGCTCAACCTCATGCCGGTCGACGGCCCGACCAACGGATCCAAGAGCGACTCGGGACCCGCGTCCTGGCTGCCCCCGAACAAGCGGATCCGCTGCTCGTACGTGGTGCGCTTCGCGCAGGTCTCGCTGAAGTACGACCTTCCGGTGACGAAGGCCGACAAGGAGATGATGCTGCGCCAGTGCGGGGGCTGACCCGTCCGTAGGGGCCGTCGGCGCCGGTGGGGCGGAAAAGCGGGTTCCGGCCCTGGTGGGGCCCGCCTACGGTGACCGCATGGAACTGAAGGTGTCGAGTCTCGCCGAACGCCCCGACGACCACGGGCGCGTGGTCGCGATGGCCGACAGCTGGCCGGAGTTCGTCACCAGGGACCTGGTGGGCGACCACCACTACGGCCGGATCGCCAGGGAGTTCCCGGCGTATGTGCTGTTCGCCGAGGACGAGCGGGGCGAGGTCGTCGCCACGGGGTTCAGCGTGCCCTTCGCCCTGGACGCCGAGGGCCGGGGTGAGCTGCCCGCCCGGGGCTGGGACGAAGTGCTCCTGTGGGCCTTCGCCGACCTGCGCCGAGGCATCCGGCCCGACACCGTCAGCGCGATCGCCATCAACGTCCGCCCCGACGCCCAGGGCCAGGGCCTGTCCGGCCGCATGCTGTCGGCGATGCGCGACAACGCCCGTGCGCACGGCTTCAGCGAGGTCGTCGCCCCCGTCCGCCCCAGCGCCAAGCACCTCGAACCGCACACCCCCATCGAGGAGTACGCCCACCGCGTACGCCCCGACGGACTCCCGCACGACCCGTGGCTGCGCGTCCACGTCCGGGCCGGCGCCACGATCCACTCCGTGACCCCGGCCTCCATGACGGTGGCCGGTTCGCTGGAGCAGTGGCGCCGCTGGACGGGGCTGCCCTTCGACACCCGGGGTGACATCGAGGTGCCCGGAGCGCTGGTGCCGGTGCGGTGCGGTGCGAGCCGGAGCGCGGGGCCGCGGTGTATGTCGAGCCCAATGTGTGGATGCGGCATCCGCTGTAGCCGCAGGGCGGTTCAGGCGCCCAGCGCGTCGAGGTCGAGGATCTCGCCGCTGGGCTTCCGAGCGGGGACGGGCTCGTCGTACTCGCTGAAGGTCAGGGTGCCCGGGTCGCTCGCGGAGGCACTGTCGACCCGCAGCAGATACGGCTTGCCCTCGGTGGCGACGTAGAGCGTGTAGCGCTCCTTGCCGTCCCGCTCGTGCAGCACGATCGCGGGCGTGCCGTCCACGGTGGTCGTCTTGGAGCGCGTGGCGTCCGAGTCGGCGTCGTCGGCGTCGCCGAGCACCGTGTCCAGGTCGCAGAAGCCCGCGATGTCCTTGGCGTCCTCGCCCTTGGCGGACATCTTGGTCCACTTCCCGGCCAGCAGCGCCACGGCCGCGTCCACGTCCGACGTCTTCTCGCCCTTGCTCTGGGCGCGCAGGAAGGCCTCGTCGTACTTCATGTAGACGGTGTCCCCCACCTTGATCAGATCGGCCTTGCCCTGGCCGCCCACGCTCATCGTGCCGGCGCATTCGCCCCGCTTGTTCAGGGCCATGTCGATCTCGATGGTGCCGCCGGAGCCGTCGTCGGGGACGTCCCCCTTCATCCGCAGCGACGAGGCGCCGGTCGTGGCCTCGACGGCCCGGTCGGCGATCTCGCCGCCGGTCAGCCCGGCGAACGGTTCCTTCGCCTTGCTGGGACTGCTCGACGGGCTGGACGTGCGGGCTTTGCCGTCCGCCTTGTCCTTCCCGGACTGACCGGACTGGCCGGACTGGCAGCCGGTGAGCGCGAGGGCGGTCGCGGCGGTGAGGCAGAGGGCGGCAAGTGCGGTACGACGCATGGGAATTCCTCGGTGGTGTGACGGTGTGGTGAGCGGGTGCGGCGAGACGCGCGGCGTCCGGAAAGGGAGCGCGGTCCGGCGGGTACTGCCGTGGGTCGGCCCCGCCGGACCGCGCCGTACGGTGGCCGGCGTCAGCCGGTCTTCTTCCAGTCCGTGCAGCCGGACGTCTTGAAGTAGGCGTCCGAGGCGCTGATCGTGACGACGGCCGAGCCGGTCACGTTGTCGTTCGCGATGATCGAGTCGAGGCCGTGCTCGGCGTCCTTGGCGCGCTCCCAGTAGCACATGTCGTCCTCGTTGCCGGTGGACTTGTAGGTGCCGGGGGCGATGTCGGCGCCGACTCTGAACATGCCGCCGTCGCCGGCCATCTTGGCCGCGGGGGAGCCCTTCGCCTTGGTGTCGACGGCCTCCCAGTCGTTGCAGTCGCTCGACTTGAAGAGCTTGTCGGAGGCCTTGACGGTCACGTAACTGGCGCCGGTGACGTTGTCGTTGGCCAGCAGGGAGTCCATCTCGCCGGAGGAGTCCTTGGCGCGCTCCCAGTAGCACATGCCGTCGTCGTTGCCGGTGGTGCGGTAGGTGCCGGGCTTGATGTCCGAGCCGACCTGGAAGTCGCCGTCCCCCTCGAACGCGACCTTCTTCTCCTCGGCCGCCTTCGCCGTCTCCTTCTCGCCGCCGGTCTTCGCCTGTGCGGACGCCGAAGAGCCCTTGTCGCTGCTCGTGGAGTCGCTGCCGTCGTCGCCGGAGTTCGCCGACACGGCACCGATGACGACGATCCCCACGACGGCCCCCAGCGCGACCTTGCCCTTCATGCCCATGACTGTGTCCCCTCCAACACGGTGACAGCCGCCGATCGGCTGCCGTTCGTTCGCTGGGTCAATAAGAACAGAGCTTGTGAACCGAGTCAACACGGTTCACGAGACGGATTGTGTACACGGCCGTGAATGGGTAGATCTTGCGTACGCCGCTATGCTCGGCGTCACACGCGGAGCGCAGGCAGATGCGGGGACGCGCGGGGCCACGCAGCACGACGAGGGGAGCCGGGCCGGTGCAGGACAACGCCACAGAGGTGACCGCCGCCGGGATCGCCCGGCTCGCAGGCGTCGGCCGCGCCGCCGTCAGCAACTGGCGCCGTCGCCACGCCGACTTCCCCAAGCCGGTCGGGGGCACCGAGACCAGCCCCTCCTTCGCCCTCGCCGAGGTCGAGGCATGGCTACGCGACCAGGGAAAACTCGCCGAGGTCCCGCTGCGAGAACGCGTCTGGCAGCAGCTCTCCGGCCACCCCGAGGGCCCGGTCACCGCACTCACTCACGCCGGCTGCGTCCTGCTGCTCATCCACGACCGCCCCACCGTCTGGCTGGACGCGAGCGCGGGCTCCGACGCACGTCTGGCGGCGATGCTGCCGGGGGCGCTGGAGGAGGTCCTGACGCCACGGTTCGGAGCCGCGCCGGGTGTGAACACCTCGGACGCCGTGAACAGCTCCGGCGCTGTGAACACCTCACCCCCCGCGAGCCCCCGCGCCGCCGTTCACGCCCCCCTCGGCCCCGAACTCCTCCCCTCCGTCCCCCTCCTGCGCGGCGCCGCCGACCTCGCCGCGGAGCTGGGCGCCCGGCAGACCTTCGAGTTCCTGCTCGGCCGGCACCTCGACGCCAACCCGCGCCAGTACACGCTCACCCCCGCCGACCTCGCCGGCCTCATGGCCGACCTGGCGGGCCCCGCCCGTACCGTCCTCGACCCGGCCTGCGGCACCGGCGCCCTGCTGCGCGCCGTCACCGCCCGCGCCGACCAGGAGCTGTACGCCCAGGACAGCGCTCCCGAGCTCGCCGGCCTCACCGCGCTCCGGCTCGCCCTGCACACCCGCGCCCGCGTGCACGGCGCCACCGGCGACACCCTGCGCGCCGACGCCCACCCCGAGCTGCGCGCCGACGCCGTCCTGTGCCACCCGCCGTTCAACGAGCGCAACTGGGGCCACGACGAACTCGCCTACGACCCCCGCTGGGAGTACGGCTTCCCGGCCCGCACCGAGTCCGAGCTGGCCTGGGTGCAGCACGCGCTCGCCCGCCTCAAGGACGGCGGTACCGCCGTCCTCCTCATGCCGCCCGCCGCCGCCTCCCGACGCTCGGGCCGCCGTATCCGCGCCGACCTGCTGCGCCGGGGTGCGCTGCGCGCGGTCGTCGCCCTCCCGGTCGGCGCGGCGCCCCCGTACAACATCCCGCTCCATCTGTGGGTGCTGCGCCGCCCCGAGAAGGCGCCGGCCCAGCCCGAGGTGCTGCTCGCCGACACCGGACAGTTCGCCACCGAGGGGCGCGGCGGCCCCGACTGGCGGGCCGTGCGGGAAACGGTGCTCGACGCCTGGCGCGCCTTCGACCGCGCGGGCACCCTTCAGGAGCGTCCCGGCCTCGCGCGCGCCCTGCCCGTCATCGATCTCCTCGACGACGACGTGGATCTCGCCCCGGCCCGCCACCTCCCCCCGGCGGCCGCGGCCGACGGCGCGGAGGCGCTCACGGCCGTGCGCGAGCGCCTCGGCGAGACCCTGCGCCTGACCACCGACCTCACCCCGCCGCCCGCCGACACCGCACAGCCCGCCCGCTGGCCGCTCACCACCATCGGTGAACTCGCGCGCGGGGGCGCCCTGGTGATGCGCACCGGCGGAAACGGCGGCCACGCACGCGTGCCCGTCCTCACCGACCACGACGTCCTCGCCGGCACCGCCCCCTCCGGCACGCTCCCCGAGAGCGACGAGGAGGCCGTGCTGGTCGAGCCGGGCGACGTCGTCGTTCCGGTGCTCGGCGGCGGCTCGGTGGCGCGCGTGATCGACGACGCGAGCGGGGGCGCCGCCCTGGGGCGCAGTCTCGTACTCCTGCGCCCCGATCCCACGGCGCTCGACCCCTGGTTCCTCGCCGGCTTCCTGCGCGGCACCGCCAACAACCGCCAGGCCAGCAGCTACGCCTCCACCGCGACCCGCCTGGACGTGCGCCGACTGCAACTGCCCCGGCTCCCGCTCGACGAACAACGGCGCTACGGCGCGCGCTTCCGCGCACTCGACGAGTTCGAGCGGGCGCTACGGCGCGCGGGACGGCTCGGAGACCAGCTCGTGCGCGGGATGTACGACGGCCTCACGGACGGCACGGTCGCTCCCGACTGACACCAGGTGGCGCCCGGCAGTTGCGGAACCCGGCCGTCCGGGCGCCCCCGCCGCGACCTGCGCCACCGTAGGACGTGATCAGCACGACAACGGTTCGGTACAACCCTGGACCGCATGTCGTTGTCGGCCTATACGCTCGAAGCGACAATCGCAGGAACGGGGTTGCCGGGCGTCGGCCGCCCCCGTATGCCCACCTCAGGCACCAGGAGCTGTCATGCATGGCCACGGCTACACGCAGCCGGTGAAGCAGCCGCCCCATCCGGCGTTGCTGGTCTTCCTGCGTGTGCTGTTCGTGGTGATCTCGGTCTTCTCCGTCGGGCTGCTGGCCTGGTCGATGCTGCTGCGCCTGGCGCTCGTGACGCGCCGGGGGCTCGACTGGGGGCTGTTCGTGGCCTCGTTCGCCGCGATCGTCACCGGACTGGTGCTGCTCGGCATCGAGGGCGGCGAGGAGATCCACACCGTGGGCGGCTGGACCGGCCTGGTCCTGCTCCTGGGCACGCTCATCGCCGCGATCTCTTACTACCTCGCCGCGGACATCCGCCACTTCCACCAGCTCCGCTACGGCACGTACGGCCCGCAGCCCGCTCCTGCCCCGGCCTACGGATATCCGCAGCCCCGGTCGCCGTACACCGCGGCGACCCTGCCGCAGACACCGGCGCCGATCCCGCAGAGCCCGCTGCCGCAGCCGCCCGCCCCCCGCGACGCGGTGCCCCACGCGCCCGTGCCCCCGGCACAGCCGCCCCAGCGCCCCGCGCCCGCCCGCATCGACCAGGTGCGCGCCGAGCTCGACGAACTGAGCGACTACCTGCGCCGCCAGGACGGCAACCCCAACGGCGGTTACGAGGGCGGAAGGTGACCGTGACGACAGGACGTGTCGTCGCAGGCCGCTATGAACTGTCCACGCTCATCGGACAGGGCGGCATGGGACAGGTCTGGACGGCCTACGACCAACGGCTCGACCGGCGCGTGGCGGTGAAGCTGCTGCGCCCCGACAAGGTGGCCGGGCAGGAGGCCGACGAGCTGCGCCGCCGCTTCGTCCGCGAGTGCCGGGTGACCGCACAGGTCGACCACCCCGGGCTCGTCACCGTGCACGACGCGGGCAGCGAGGGCGAGGAGCTGTTCCTCGTCATGCAGTACGTCGACGGCGCGGACCTCTCCGACCACCTCGCCGAGCACGACCCGTACCCCTGGCAGTGGGCCGTCGCGGTCGCCGCGCAACTCTGCGCCGTGCTGAGCGCCGTGCACGCCGTGCCGATCGTCCACCGCGACCTCAAGCCCCGCAATGTGATGGTGAAGCAGGACGGCACCGTCACCGTCCTCGACCTCGGCGTCGCCTCCGTCATGGACGCCGACACCACCCGCCTCACCCACACCGGCACCCCCATCGGCTCGCCCGCCTACATGGCGCCCGAACAGGCCATGGGCGGCGCGGTCGGCCCGTACACCGACCTGTACGCACTCGGCGTACTCCTCCACGAACTCCTCAGCGGCGACGTCCCCTTCTCCGGCTCCACCGCGCTCGGCGTGCTCCACCGGCACCTCTACGAGCCCCCGCTCCCCGTGCGCCGTCTGCGCCCCGAAGTCCCCGAGGCGCTCGAAGCCCTCGTCCTGCGCCTGCTCGCCAAGGACCCGCAGCACCGGCCCGCCAGCGCGCAGGAGGTGTACGAGCACCTGGCGCTGCTCCTGCCCGCGCGCGGAACCCCCACCGGGGCGCCCCTGGACCCCACGCGCCCCTTCCTGCGCCCGCACGCCCCCTGGCCCGACCGCGCCCGCACCCCCGCACCCCAGCCGGCGCCCGCCACGCCGCACGCGCCGCCCGCCGAGAAACCCGACGTCGCACGCGCCGTCGACGAGGTCAAGCGCCTCCTCGGCGAGGGCCGCATCACCCAGGCCGTCGACATCCTCGGCGCGATCCTGCCCGCGGCCGCCGAACAGCACGGCGAGCACTCCCCGGTCGTGCGCACCCTGCGCAAGCAGTACGCCGCCACGCTCCTGGACGACGGCCAGTACCGGCGCGCGCTGCCCGAACTGCGCCGCCTCGCCGACGAACGCGCCGCCGAGGCCGGCCAGGCCGACCCCCAGTCGCTGCGCTACCGCTACGAGGCCGCCCAGTGCCTGGAGCAGCTCGGTGAACCGGCGGCGGCGCTCGCCGAGTACCGCGCGCTGCTGCCGTACTACGAGAACCAGTACGTGGCCGGCGACCCCGAGCTCGCCCACGACGTCCGCCGCCGCATCGGCCACCTCCTGCTCGCCCTCGGCGACCGTGCGGCCGCCCACGACACGCTGGCCCGCCTCGTGCACGACGTGGAACGCCTGCACGGCCCCGGCCACCCGCTCGCGGTGGAGGTCCGGCGCACGCTGGAGTGGCTGGGACAGGTGCGCGGCTAGGTTCTGCCGTGCGCGGAGAGAATCTTGTGCGCCCCTAGGGACCGCGTTTCCCGAAAGCGAGGGGCGCCGGTCCGGCTCCACCCCCGAGAAGCTCACCCGCCACCACGGCCTCCTCCCTGGCGGGCGCGGCGGTGCCCCAAGTCCAGATGAATCGTTGGTCGAATGGGTTGGCCAGAGCTTGTCCACTGCCTACCATCGATCACCGCAAGACTTTGTGCACCGTCGCACAATCTCCTCGGGAGGCTTCCTTGCACCGCCGCCGTCGCACCGCGCTCCTCCTCTCCGCCGCGATCGTCGCGGCACCCCTTCTCACCGCCTGCGGAAACGATGCGCATCCCGGTGCGGCAGCCGTCGTCGGTGGCCAGCGGATCACCGTCGCCCAGCTGGAGACCAGGGTGAACGAGGTGCGTGAGGCGCAGCGCGCCGCGGTGCCGGACGAGGCGCAGTACGCGCAGGCCATCGCCAAGACGGGCACCCTCAGCCGGGACACCCTGCACAGCATGGTCCTCGACCAGGTGCTGCACCGCGCGGCGCAGGACGCCGGGGTGACGGTCACCCGCAAGGAGATCCAGGACATGCGCACCGGTCTGGAACAGCAGGCCGGCGGCGCCAAGGCCCTGGAGGCGGCCTGGCTCCAGCGCTACGGCATCGCCCCCGAGCGCCTCGACGAGAACCTCCGCCTCCAACTGGAGGCCCAGAAACTCGCCGCCGTCCTCGGCACCGACACCGGCAAGGCCGACTTCTGGCAGGCCCTGGCCAAGGCGTCCAAGAATCTCGACATCGACCTCAACCCCCGCTACGGCAGCTGGGACGTCGAGAAGAGCAGCCGCGTCGACGCGAAGACACCGTGGGTCCGGGAGGTCACGGCGTCGGGGGCACCGGAGACGGCGTGACGCCCGCCGCCTCCCGGGCGGCGCCGCCACCGCGGCAGCACCACCACCGCCGTAGCACCCCACTCACCCCTTCGCCGGTCATACGATCCCACCGCGAGCCCCGGCCTGTGGACAACTGATCAGGTCTGTCGGCGGCGTGGGTTAGCTTCGAACCGTGAACACCACCAGCCCCGCATCCGCCCCGGCCGCCGCCTCCGGCCGCATCGTTCTGCTGACCACCAGCCACCGTGTCGCCCCCGGCCTGCTGTCCTGGCCCGCCTGGCAGGCGCTGCGCGACGCCGGCCGGGTGCTGTGCGCGGACGGTGCGCACCCGCAGCTGCCGTATCTGCGCGAGGCCGGGATACAGGTCGACGAGGCCTCCCCGACCGCGGAGGAACTGGTCGAGGCGTGCGCGGGCGGCCACACCGTGGTCGTGGTCGCGACGGGCGAGGGCGAGCCCGAGCTCACCGACGGCCTCGCCCGCCTCGCCGGCTCGGGCCGTGTGTCCATGCCCGAGCTGGAACTCCTCCCCGCCTCCTACGACCTCCCCGGCGCCCGCCTCCTCGACCTCGTCCAGGTCATGGACCGCATCCGCGCCGAGTGCCCCTGGTCCTCCCAGCAGACCCACAAGGGTCTCGCCAAGTACGGCATCGAGGAGGCGTACGAACTCGTCGAGGCCATCGAGGACGGCGACCGCGACGAACTGCGCGAGGAACTCGGCGACGTCCTCCTCCAGGTCGTCTTCCACGCCCGCATCGCCGAGGAGGACCCCGAGACCCCCTTCTCCATCGACGACGTGGCCGGCGGCATCGTCACCAAGCTCATCCACCGCCACCCGCACGTCTTCGGCGACGCGACCGCGACGACCCCCGAGGAGGTGAAGGAGCACTGGCTGCGCACGAAGGCGACAGAGAAACAGCGCGCCTCGGTGACGGACGGCATCCCCCTCGGCCAGCCGGGCCTGGCCCTGGCGTCGAAGCTGGCGTCGAGGGTGCGCACGGCGGGCCTGGACGTGCCTCTTCCCGCGGGGGAGGGCATCGGGTACGAGCTGCTGGCGATGGCGGTCCGGGCGGAGGCGGAGGGCGTCGACCCCGAGGCGGCTCTGCGGGTCGCCGCGCGGGCCTACCGGGATGCGGTTCGCGCCGCTGAGGGGGTCGGCGCTTAGTACCGTTGCCCTCACGGACGGTGTGAGGCGTGGGGGCTTGTGTGGCATCGGAGTTGGGGGAATTCAGGGACGCGCTGCAGAGCGCGATGGACGAGTCGCCGGAGACGGCTCAGCGGGTCATGGGCGTGCTGTCGCGGTTCTTCAGCAACGTTCAGTGGCAATGGTCGAGCACGCGGGGCTCGGTCGGGATGCTGAGCATTCTGCGACACGAGCAGCCCGAGGCCTTCGCCGAACTGCAGGCCCTCGCGTCGAAGCCCTCCGCTGCTCCAGGGCCGAGGAGCGTCGCAGCGGGCCGTGACATCGGCATCGCTGTCTCCGGTGACCGCAACACCCTGGCCACCGGAGACAGCGTGACCCACGTCGCCGGCGACCACCTCGACTTCCGCGACGCCACGTTCCACGATCAGGTCATCGGCGTCCAGCACGTCCGCAACACCTACGAGACCCGGCCGGGTGTGCCACAGCCCGTGGTCGACGACTGGCCGACGGCGAAGGACGTGGAGCCGCTCGCGCACGGTGTGCGGCCGACCCGCCGGGGGCAGGGGCTGCCGCCGCTCCCGCCGTACGTCCGGCGGGACGCGGACGGGGCGGTGCGAGCCGCTCTCGAGCAGGCCGGGGCGGACGGCGGGCTGGTGGTCGTGCTCGGGGAGCCGTTCGGCGGGAAGACGCGTACGGCGCTCGAGGCGGCGGCCGAAGTCCTCCCCGATGCCCGGGTGTTCGCCCCCGCGCGGGGCGAGGATCTGCGGGCCCTGCCCGCCGTGCTGCGCGGTCGGCTCGACCCGGTCGTCCTGTGGCTGGACGACCTCGACACCCATCTCGGCGACGGACTGGAACCGCGGCTGCTGGCGCAGTTGACCGGGCAGGGGGTGGTGGTGCTCGCCACGCTGCGCGAGGACGCGTACGACGAGTGCCGCAACACTCCGCGCGGGCGGGTCCTGGACCTGGCCCACATGGTCGAGCTGCCGCGGGAGTGGAGCGAGGCCGAGCGGGAGCGGGCCGGGAGAGCGGGCGATGCCCGTCTGACGGAGGCCGCCCGGCGCAGTGGTGCGGAGGGAGTGGCGGCCTATCTGTCCGTCGGGCCGTTGCTCTGGGAGGAATGGCGGCGGGCGCGCCGGGCCGACCGGCATCCGCGCGGGCATGCGCTGGTGCGGGCGGCGATCGATCTGGCGCGGTGCGGGCTCCAGGGGCCGGTGTCGCAGGACCTGCTCGTGAAGGTGCACGAGGCCGACGACGACGACGTCGGCGCGGGCGTGGAGCGGGAGTCGGTCGACGAGGCCCTCGTGTGGGCCGCCGGGAAGCGGCACGGGGCGCTGCGGATGCTGCGGCGGAGCGGCATGCGGATGTGGGAGGCGGCGCCGTATCTCGTGGAGACGGCGGCGCAGGACGCGGGTTTCCCCGCGGTGGACGCGTCGGTGTGGCGGTGCGCGCTGGAGGCGGCGCGGGGGGATGCGGCGTACGACTTCGAGGTGGTGGCCCGCCGTGCCGGGGAGGCGTTCCGGAGCGCGGCCGACGCCGGGGACAGTCAGGCGATGTTCGAGCTGGGGCGGTTGGCGAGAGTCTGGGGAGGGAGGTCGAGGCCGAGGAGTGGTTCCGGCGGGCCGCCGAGGCCGGGCAGACGGAGGCCGCGGGGCGACTGGGGCGGCTGTTCGTGGAGCGGGGCGAGACGAAGGACGCCGAACCCTTCCTGGAGGCGGCCGCCGAGGCGGGGGACACCGGGGCGGCGACCCTGATGGGGAAGGTGTTGTTGGAGCGGGCGAGGCAGTGGCTTCGGGCTGGTGCGGCCGGCCATGACCTGGAGGCGTCCCACCTGCTCGGCGATCTGTGCTTCGGCGGCGGGGACGACGAGGGCGCGTGGGACCACTACGTGGCCGCGGCCATGGCCGGACGAACCGAGGTCGCCATCAGCTTCGCCAGGTGGCACCTGGTGCACAACGAGGGGGAAACAGCCAAGGTCTGGCTACAACGTGCGGCGGACGCGGGCAAGGGACCGGCGGCCGAACTGTTGACGCTCTCCTGGAACAATGCCGACTCCTTGGCGGTTGCCGAGGCCTACTTCGCGGACACCGACGGCTACCCCCTCGACATCGCCCACCACGGCCTCGTACTCGAGAAGCAGGGCCGACTCGACGAAGCCCGTGCCGAGTACGAGAAGGCCCACGCCTCCGGCGACGCGTACGGCGCCTACCGTCTCGCCGCGCTCCTCGAGAAGCGGGGCAGGCCCGACGAGGCGAAGACCTGGTACCGCAAGGCCGCCGACCTGGGCCACCCGGCGGCGAGGAAGGCCCTCGACGGAAACCCGGATACGGTCGAGGAGTGACCGACCAGCCCGCGCCCACCCGTACCACTGCCGCCCCTCCCGAGCTCTTCACCTGGGAGTTCGCGACCGACCCCTATCCCGCCTACGCCTGGCTCCGCGAGCACGCCCCCGTGCACCGCACGAAGCTGCCCAGCGGGGTGGAGGCCTGGCTGGTCACGCGGTACGCCGACGCCAAGCAGGCCCTCGCCGACCAGCGGCTCAGCAAGAACCCGGCGCATCACGCCGAGCCGGCGCACGCGAAGGGGAAGACCGGGATCCCCGGTGAGCGCAAGGCCGAGTTGATGACGCATCTGCTGAACATCGACCCGCCGGACCACACCCGGCTCCGCCGGCTCGTCAGCAAGGCGTTCACACCGCGCAGGGTCGCCGAGTTCACCGACCGGGTGCAGGAGTTGACCGATCAGCTCATCGACCGGTTCGCGGAGAAGGGGTCCGCCGACCTCATCCACGAGTTCGCCTTCCCGCTCCCCATCTACGCGATCTGCGACCTGCTCGGCGTCCCGCGCGAGGACCAGGACGACTTCCGGGACTGGGCGGGCATGATGATCCGGCACGGGGGAGGGCCGAGGGGCGGTGTCGCACGGTCCGTGAAGAAGATGCGCGGCTATCTGCTGGAGCTCATCCACCGCAAGCGCGCGGAGCTCCCCGCCGACCCCGTCCCCGGCGAGGACCTCATCTCCGGTCTCATCCGCGCCTCCGACCACGGCGAGCACCTCACCGAGAACGAGGCCGCGGCGATGGCCTTCATCCTTCTCTTCGCCGGTTTCGAGACCACGGTCAACCTCATCGGCAACGGCACGTACGCGCTCCTCACCCACCCCGAGCAGCGCACCCGCCTCCAGGACTCCCTGGCCGCGGGGGAGAGCGACCTCCTGGAAACCGGCGTGGAGGAACTCCTCCGCTACGACGGTCCCGTAGAACTCGCCACCTGGCGCTTCGCCACCCAGCCGCTCACCATCGGCGGACAGGACATCGCGCCCGGCGACCCCGTCCTGGTCGTCCTCGCCGCCGCGGACCGGGACCCGGAGCGGTTCGCCGATCCCGACGTCCTCGACCTCTCCCGGCGCGACAACCAGCACCTCGGGTACGGCCACGGCATCCACTACTGCCTCGGCGCCCCGCTCGCCCGCCTGGAGGGCCAGACCGCGCTCGCCACGCTCCTCACCCGGCTCCCGGACCTCCGACTCGCGGCGGATTCAGTCGATTTGAGGTGGCGTGGGGGGCTCATCATGCGTGGACTGCGTACCCTGCCGGTCGAGTTCACACCCACCAACCGAGCGCGGTGACCGGCTTCACATCTGCGGGCGGGCCGCCAGGTGACCCCGCCAATCGGCTTCACGCCGATTCCGTGCGCGGCTTCGCGCCAACTGGTCCATCCGCGCAGCTCCTTGTAAACGTGACATGCTCTCAACTCTGTGATCTTCACGTGATCTGCGCGGCATTAACTTGTGACAAGTGATCGACTGCCGATACGTTCACGCATCAGCGCGGCGACTGTCTCCACCCGTCGCGCCGGTCACTGTTGTCTCGCGAAAGGCCTCCGCATGCTCACCGGGAACGGTCGTCACCGTCGCCCCCGCCAGGCTCCGGCACTCCTCGTCGCGGCCGGTGTGACCGGCTCCGCCATCGCGATTCCGCTCCTCGGTGCCACGGGCGCGAGCGCGGCGGACGGGAACACCTGGGATCAGGTCGCCAAGTGCGAGACCGACGGTTCCTGGAGTGCGAACAACGGTGACGGCTACTACGGCGGGCTCAAGCTGTCCCAGGAGAACTGGGAGAAGTACGGCGGCCTCGACTACGCCACGAGCCCCGACCTCGCCAGCCGCAACCAGCAGATAGCCGTCGCCGAGAAGGTCCTCGCGGACCAGGGTGTCGGCGTCTGGGGCACCTGCGGGCTGCTCAACGGGCTGAGCAAGGACTCGGCCTCGGACGACGTCGACACCGGCGTCGCGAACGGCACCCCCTCGGCATCCGAAGAGTCGGATTCATCTGAGTCGTCCGATTCGTCTGTCTCGTCCGGGCTGTCCAACTCCTCCGGATCGTCCGACTCGTCGACCGGATCCTCCGCCGACCCGACCCCCTCGCCCTCGGCCTCCACCGAAGCGGACAACTCCGCCAAGTCGGGCAACTCCGACTCCGGTGCCGAGAGTACGCAGCCGTCCGACAGCCCCTCCACGGCACCGGCAAACGGTGTCGAATCGGACAACTCCTGGCAGGAAGGCGGCTCTTCGGCTCTCGTCGACACCGGAGCCCTCTCCGCCGCCAAGGAGAGCACCGGCCGCCACCGCGGCGCGAGCGCCGACGAGGGCTCGTACACCGTCCGCGCCGGCGACACGCTCGCCTCCATCGCCGACTCCCTTGACGTCGACGGCGGATGGCGCCGGCTCTACTCCGAGAACAAGCAGGTCATCGGCGCCGACCCGAGCAGCATCGAGCCCGGTCAGACCCTCGTACTCGGTAGCGAATAGGGCGAAAAACCCAGGAGAATCCCGGGAGTTCGCGCCACACTTCGCATCAAATGTCCGGTTTGGTGAAAGTGTGGGATGAGTCTCAGAAGCCCTGATCGTCTTTGAAATTCCCCGGATTCCCTGTCTACGGTCAACACCGCTCGTCACCACGAGCCCCGGCTGCCGCAACGCCGAATCCTGCCAGCGGCCGTACGGGAACAGTCGTCGCGTCAAGCGCCGTAGGCAGGAGCGGGGGACCCAAGGTAAGTGCCGGGCCCAGCAGTTCACGCTGGACCGGCTCGGGGTGAAGCCGCGCAGCAGGCCGAAAGGCCCAGATGCGCGGCCGGGCAACTCAACCGGCCCGAACCCGACAGCTCACCTCGCAGGCGTCGGTGAGGGGATCCACCATGCTGTTTTCCGGCAAGGGCAAGCACCGCCGTCCGTCCAAGGCCACCCGCGCCGCCGCGCTCGCCGGCGTCACCGGTGTCGCCATAGCCGCCCCGCTGATGGCGGCCGGCAACGCCTCCGCCGCCACCGCCTCCGAGTGGGACGCCGTCGCCCAGTGCGAGTCGGGCGGCAACTGGTCCATCAACACCGGCAACGGCTACTACGGCGGTCTCCAGTTCTCCGCCTCCACCTGGGCCGCGTACGGCGGCACGGCGTACGCCGCGCAGGCCAACCAGGCCACCAAGGCGCAGCAGATCGAGATCGCCGAGAAGGTCCTCGCGGGCCAGGGCAAGGGTGCCTGGCCGTCCTGCGGCGTCGGCCTGTCCAACGCCAGCTACAACGGCGGCGGCTCGTCGAGCAGCGGCTCCTCCAGCAGCGACAGCGGCTCCAGCACCCGCTCCTCCGAGCAGCAGGCCTCGCGCTCCGCCGAGCGCCCGGCCGCCAAGAAGACCGTCACCACCCCGACCGGCCAGAAGGTCAAGAAGGGCGACGGCGAGTACAAGGTCGTCAAGGGTGACACCCTCAGCTCCATCGCCGAGGAGCACGACGTCAAGGGCGGCTGGCAGAAGCTGTTCAAGCTGAACAAGGACATCGTCAGCGACGCCGACTTCATCTACCCGGGTCAGCAGCTGCACCTCAAGTAAGACCCAGCTGAACCACAGCGCCCTCACATCCGTGGTCCTCATACTGAAGGCCTCGTGAGGGTCCCCCCGTCCCCACGGGCTCCCCGCTCCGGTGCGTGTTCCCCCGTACGCACCGGGGCGGGGCTTTTTGCGCGCCCCATCTCGCGCGCCCCCGATTTCGGCCCGGTTTCCGAAACCGTCTTTGTTCCGTTCGGAAACAATTTACTCTCGGTTCTGTCCACGGGGCGGTCCACGCGGTGGCCGATCGCCCGGAGCCGGTTAGGCTCGTCTCGCAGAACACACCGCGGTCCCGGCGGACCGTGTCACATCCCAAGAAGGAGATGCTCGTGCCGTCCATCGACGTCGTCGTAGCCCGGGAAATCCTGGACTCCCGAGGCAACCCCACGGTCGAGGTCGAGGTCGGCCTCGACGACGGCAGCACGGGTCGTGCCGCCGTTCCGTCCGGCGCCTCCACGGGTGCCTTCGAGGCCATCGAGCTGCGTGACGGTGACCCCAACCGCTACCTGGGCAAGGGTGTCGAGAAGGCCGTCCTCGCCGTCATCGAGCAGATCGGCCCGGAGCTCGTCGGCTACGACGCCACCGAGCAGCGCCTGATCGACCAGGCCATGTTCGACCTGGACGCCACCGACAACAAGGGCTCCCTCGGCGCCAACGCCATCCTCGGCGTCTCCCTCGCCGTCGCCCACGCCGCCTCCGAGGCCAGCGACCTCCCGCTCTTCCGCTACCTGGGCGGCCCGAACGCGCACCTGCTGCCCGTTCCGATGATGAACATCCTGAACGGCGGCTCGCACGCCGACTCCAACGTGGACATCCAGGAGTTCATGATCGCCCCGATCGGCGCGGAGTCCTTCTCCGAGGCGCTGCGCTGGGGCGCCGAGGTCTACCACACCCTCAAGAAGGTGCTGAAGACCAAGGGCCTGTCCACCGGCCTCGGCGACGAGGGCGGCTTCGCCCCGAACCTGGAGTCCAACCGCGCCGCCCTCGACCTCATCGTCGAGGCCATCAAGCAGGCCGGTTACGTCCCCGGTGAGCAGATCGCGCTCGCGCTCGACGTCGCCGCGTCCGAGTTCTACAAGGACGGCAAGTACGAGTTCGAGGGCAAGTCCCGCTCGGCCGCCGAGATGACCGAGTACTACGAGGAGCTCGTCTCGTCGTACCCGCTGGTCTCCATCGAGGACCCGCTGTTCGAGGACGACTGGGCCGGCTGGAAGGTCATCACCGACAAGCTGGGCGACAAGGTCCAGATCGTCGGCGACGACCTCTTCGTCACCAACCCGGAGCGTCTGGCCCGCGGCATCGAGGAGGGCTCCGCCAACGCCCTGCTCGTCAAGGTCAACCAGATCGGCTCGCTGACCGAGACCCTGGACGCCGTCGAGATGGCCCAGCGCAACGGCTTCAAGTGCATGATGTCCCACCGCTCCGGCGAGACCGAGGACGTCACCATCGCCGACCTCGCCGTCGCGGTGAACTGCGGCCAGATCAAGACCGGCGCCCCGGCCCGCTCGGACCGCGTCGCCAAGTACAACCAGCTCCTGCGCATCGAGGAGATCCTCGACGACGCCGCGGTCTACGCCGGCCGCAGCGCCTTCCCGCGCTTCAAGGGCTGAGCTTCCCGCACGTCCGCTCTGCGGACCATCGGCACAGCAAGGGCTGACCCACACCGGGCTAAGGCTTAGCCAGTCGTACGTACGTCCCTGTACGCGGTCCCGTACCGTGTGCGGGGACGTACGCGCGTGTGTGGAAGGAGAGGCTGGGGCATGGCCGTCAAGGACCGGGACCGTTTCTCCACCGCGACCAGGATCAAGCTGCTCGGTGAGCAGACCGCGGCCCGGGTCTACCGCTCCCAGACCAAACGGCAGGCCCGCCGCTCCCGACTGACCGGCCGGGCGGCCCTGCTCGCGCTGGTCCTGTGCTCGCTGATCGTCGCGCTCGCCTACCCGATAAGGCAGTACGTCTCCCAGCGCGCCGAGATCGCGGACCTCCAGCGCCAGCAGGAGCAGGCCCGCCAGCGGGTCGAGCACCTGCGGGACCAGAAGGCACGCTGGCAGGACGACGCGTACGCCGAGCAGCAGATCCGCGAGCGGCTCCACTATGTGCTGCCGGGGGAGACGGGGTTCATCGTCGTCGACCCGGGCGCGGCGCGGCAGTCGCGCGCCGAACTGGGGGCGGCCGACCGCCCCTGGTACTCCAACGTCTGGGACGGGGTCGACAAGTCCGACGCCTCCGACCAGTGAACCGACCTTTTCCGCAGTCAGACAGCAGAGAGACTTTCGTACGGCATGGAAACGCCCCCGCCGACCACTGAGCGCACCGAGCCCACCGACGCCGACGTCGAGGCCTTCAAGCAGCAGCTCGGGCGTCCGCCGCGCGGCCTGCGCGCGATCGCGCACCGCTGTCCGTGCGGCCAGCCGGACGTGGTGGAGACGGCCCCCCGGCTCCCCGACGGCACGCCCTTCCCGACGACGTACTACCTGACGTGCCCGCGCGCCGCCTCGGCGATCGGCACGCTGGAGGCGAACGGCGTCATGAAGGAGATGACGGAGCGGCTCCAGAGCGACCCGGAGCTCGCCGCCGCCTACCGCGCGGCGCACGAGGACTACATCGCGCGCCGCGACGCCATCGAGGTCCTGGAGGGCTTCCCGAGCGCGGGCGGCATGCCGGACCGGGTGAAGTGCCTGCACGTGCTCGTGGGGCACTCGCTGGCCGCGGGGCCCGGGGTGAACCCGCTGGGCGACGAGGCGATCGAGATGCTGCCCGAGTGGTGGCGCAAGGGCCCGTGCGTGCAGCCGCTGGTGGCTCCCGACCCGGCGGACGAGCACCCTGGCGAGGAGGGCGTGGTCGTCGACCCCGCCGAGGCCCGCAGCGGCTCCTTCGCCGAGGCCCCGCCGGTCCCCGAGGGCTTCAGCCGGGTCGCCGCCGTCGACTGCGGTACGAACTCGATCCGTCTGCTCGTCGCGGACGTCAACCCCGCCACCGGTGAGCTGCTGGAGCTGGACCGGCGGATGACGATCGTGCGGCTCGGCCAGGACGTGGACCGGACCGGCCGGCTGGCCCCGGAGGCGCTGGAGCGGACGTTCGCGGCCTGCCGGGTGTACGCGGACGTGATCCGTGAACTGGGCGCCGCCAAGGTGCGGTTCGTCGCCACCTCCGCCTCGCGGGACGCCTCGAACCGGGACGAGTTCGTCCAGGGCGTCGTCGGCATCCTCGGTGTCGAGCCCGAGGTCATCTCCGGCGAGCGGGAGGCGGAGTTCTCCTTCACGGGCGCCACCAAGGAGCTGAGCGGCCGTGACGGGTTCGCCGAGCCCTATCTCGTCGTGGACATCGGCGGCGGCTCGACGGAGTTCGTGGTCGGGGACGACAAGGTGCGTGCCGCCCGTTCCGTCGACATCGGCTGTGTACGGATGACCGAGCGGCATCTCGTCCAGGACGGCGCGGTCACCGACCCGCCCTCCGAGGCGCAGATCGCCGCCATGCGCGCGGACATCGCGGCCGCCCTCGACCTCGCCGAGGAGTCCGTGCCGCTGCGCGAGGCGCGCACGCTGGTGGGGCTCGCGGGGTCCGTCACCACCGTGTCGGCGATCGCGCAGGAGCTGCCCGGGTACGACTCGGCCCGCATCCACCACTCCCGGGTCTCGCGCGAGCGGGTCCGTGAGATCACCGAGTGGCTGCTGCGCTCCACGCACGCCGAGCGCGCGGCGGTGCCCTCCATGCATCCCGGGCGCGTGGACGTGATCGCCGCGGGGGCCCTCGTACTGCTCTCGATCATGGAGCGGGTGGGGGCCGAGGAGGTCGTCGTGAGCGAGCACGACATCCTCGACGGCATCGCGTGGTCGATCACGTAGCCCTCTGCTGAGCAGGAAGAACAACGTATGAGCACGTCTGAGGGGCCCTTCGGGGCCCCTTCGTCGCGTGCCGTCGGAAAAGTTCGTGAAGTTCTTCACAAGGAATTGGGCCCTGCCGGACGAGGAATGTGGCCCGGTTGACCCTTCCGAGGGCCCAACACCCGTGTGAACACGTTCAAAACGCGTGGGTGCGGACCTCGCGCGAGGGTCCTCCACGAGATCGTTTCGAAGGTCTCACGACGGCCCCGAAAGCCCGGAGAGGCAGCTCACGCGGCATTGACAACGGCCCGCCCTACACGCCGGTTCCCGCTCCGTGCCATGACCTGGATCACGTGGGTCGCGGAGGATAACACACACCCTGTCGGAGCTTGTGAAGGGGCGCACGAGCGACCCCCCTGGGGCAGGTGGATACTCGATGGCATGAGCACCACGGAGCGTCCCAGGATCCTCGTAGTAGGCGGTGGGTACGTAGGCCTGTACGCAGCTCGGCGCATTCTCAAGAAGATGCGCTACGGCGAGGCGACCGTCACGGTCGTCGACCCCCGGTCGTACATGACCTACCAGCCCTTCCTCCCCGAAACCGCCGCCGGCAACATCTCCCCGCGCCATGTCGTCGTCCCGCTGCGACGCGTGCTGCCCAAGGCGGAGGTTCTCACCGGCCGGGTCACCACCATCGATCAGGACCGCAAGGTCGCCACGATCGCCCCGCTGGTCGGCGAGGCGTACGAGCTGCCCTTCGACTACCTGGTCATCGCGCTCGGCGCGGTCTCCCGCACCTTCCCGATCCCCGGCCTCGCCGAGCAGGGCATCGGCATGAAGGGCGTCGAGGAGGCCATCGGCCTGCGCAACCACGTCCTCGAGCAGCTCGACAAGGCCGACTCCACCACCGACGAGGAGATCCGCCGCAAGGCGCTCACCTTCGTCTTCATCGGCGGCGGCTTCGCCGGTGCGGAGACCATCGGTGAGGTCGAGGACCTGGCTCGCGACGCGGCCAAGTACTACAAGACGGTGTCCCGCGAGGACATGCGCTTCATCCTCGTCGATGCCGCGGACAAGATCCTGCCCGAGGTCGGCCCCAAGCTCGGCCAGTACGGCAAGGAGCACCTGGAGAGCCGCGGCGTGGAGATCTACCTCTCCACCTCGATGGACTCCTGCGTCGACGGCCACGTGGTGCTGAAGAACGGCCTGGAGGTCGACTCCAACACCATCGTGTGGACCGCCGGCGTCAAGCCGAACCCGGTCCTGTCGCGCTACGGCCTGCCGCTCGGCCCCCGTGGCCACGTGGACACCGCCGCGACCCTCCAGGTCCAGGGCACCGACTACATCTGGGCCGCCGGCGACAACGCCCAGGTCCCGGACGTCGCCGCCCGCAAGGCCGGCGTCGAGAACGCCTGGTGCCCGCCGAACGCCCAGCACGCGCTGCGCCAGGCCAAGGTCCTCGGCGACAACGTGGTCTCCGGCATGCGGGGCTTCCCGCAGAAGGAGTACGCGCACTCCAACAAGGGTGCGGTGGCCGGTCTCGGCCTCCACAAGGGCGTCGCGATGATCGTCATGGGCAAGATGAAGATCAAGCTCAAGGGCCGTCTCGCCTGGTACATGCACCGCGGCTACCACGGTCTGGCCATGCCGACCTGGAACCGCAAGGTCCGTGTCTTCGCCGACTGGACCCTCGGCATGTTCCTCAAGCGCGAGGTCGTCTCCCTCGGCGCGATGGAGCACCCGCGCGAGGAGTTCTACGAGGCCGCGAAGCCGGTGCCCGCGGCGCCGAAGCCGGAGCAGAAGACCGAGGCGAAGGCCTCCTGACCGGCTCCGGTCGCTGAACAGCCCGAAGGGGCCGCCCGCCATCCGTGGTGCGGGCGGCCCCTTCGGCGTCGTACATACGTGTCCTTTGCCCGGTCATGACGCCGCGCCGGGACTGGACTGCGCGCCCGCTTTTGTTTACGTAAGTGGACAAATTCAGGATCCTCGTCACGGAGGTGTGCGCCATGTCCGATGCCGCGCCGCGGCTGAAGAACCTCTTGGAACGACTGCTGGGAGTCCCCCTCCCGGTGCGTATCCGCGCGTGGGACGGATCGCAGGCGGGCCCGCCGGGCGCCCCCGCGCTGGTCGTGCGCAACCGCCGGGCCGTGCGGCGGCTGCTGTTCAAGCCGGGCGAGCTCGGTCTCGCGCGCGCCTGGGTCGCCGGTGACCTCGACATCGACGGTGACCTCTACACCGCCCTCGGCCTCGTCTCGGGCCTCGTCTGGGAACGCGACGACGACGCCAGAACCCTCTCCCAGGCGCTGCGCGAGCCCGACGTACGGGCCGCGGTGCGCGGCCTCGTGAAGCTCGGCGGACCGCCGCTGCCGCCCGCCCCGCCCCGCGAGGAGGTCCGCCGCCGCAGGCACCTGCACACCAGGCGGAGCGACAGACGCGCCGTCAGCCACCACTACGACGTCGGCAATGACTTCTACGAGATCGTCCTCGGCCCGTCGATGGTCTACTCGTGCGCGTACTGGGAGTCGCCCGACGGCACCCTCGAAGCCGCCCAGCGCGACAAGCTCGAACTCGTCTGCCGCAAACTCGGCCTGACACCCGGTCAGCGCCTCCTCGACGTCGGCTGCGGCTGGGGATCGATGGCCATCCACGCCGCCCGCGAGCACGGCGTGAGCGTCGTCGGCGTCACCCTCTCCCAGGAACAGGCCTCCTACGCCCGCAAGCGCGTCGCCGACGAGGGACTCACCGACCGGATCGAGATCCGCGTCCAGGACTACCGGGACGTCACCGACGGGCCCTACGACGCGATCGCCTCCATCGGCATGGCCGAACACGTCGGCGCCGACCGGTACTTGGAGTACGCCCGAGACCTGTACGCCCTTCTGAAGCCCGGCGGACGGCTCCTCAACCACCAGATCGCCCGCCGTCCCCAGCGCGACGAAACCGCCTACCACGTCGACGAGTTCATCGACGCCTACGTCTTCCCCGACGGCGAACTCGCCCCTCTCGGCACCACCGTCACCCAACTGGAGCGCGCCGGCCTTGAGGTGCGCGACGTCGAGTCGATCCGCGAGCACTACGCCCTCACCCTGCGTCGCTGGGTAGCGAACCTGGAGGCCGACTGGCCCCGTGCCCAGCGGATCGCCGGCACCGGCCGGGCCCGGGTCTGGCTCCTCTACATGGCGGCCAGCGCTCTGGCCTTCGAACGCAACCGCATCGGAGTCAACCAGGTCCTGGCCGTCCGGCCGGCGGAACAGGGCAGGTCGGGGCTGCCGCTGCGGGCGCGCACCTGGAACTGAACAGTCGGTTCCTGGAGCCGAACCGACAGAAGGGGCCCGCCGCTTGTCCGCGGCGGGCCCCGAATGTCGTACGGCTATTCCGACTTGATGGCCGTCAGCATGTTCAGCCGGGACGCGCGCCGGGCCGGCCACAGCGCCGCCAGGACGCCGACCGCCGCCGCCAGCAGCAGGAACAGGCCCATCCTGGTCCACGGCAGGACCAGTTCGTACGTCGCCATCCTGGTGCCCAGCAGCTCGCCGGCCGCCCAGCCGAAGAAGACGCCCAGACCGATCCCGAGCACCCCGCCGAACAGGGAGATCACCAGGGACTCCAGGCGGACCATCCGCTTGATGCCCTTGCGGTCCAGGCCGATCGCGCGGAGCATACCGATCTCCTGGGAGCGCTCGAAGACCGACATGGCCAGGGTGTTGATGACACCCAGGACCGCGACGATCACCGCCATGGCGAGCAGCCCGTAGAGCATGTTCAGCATCAGCGTGAACATCTGCGCGATGTCGTCGGACAGGTCCTGCTTGCTCTGGACCTTGATGGCCGGGTTGGTGCCGAGGGCCTTCTCCAGCTTGTCCTTCGTCGCGCTCGACGCCCCGTCGGACGTCTTCACCATGACCATCATGTCGGCGGCGTCCGGCACATGCGGGGTGAGCGTGGCGTTGTCGAGTAGGAGGCCGCTGAAGAACTCGTTGCCCTCGTAGACCCCGGCGACGGTCAGCTTCTGCTTCTCGCCGTCCTCGTAGGCGACGGTGAGGCTCGAACCGGCCTTCCAGCCACGCCGCTCGGCCAGATCGGAGTCGACCACGACCTGCGTCCCGCTCACCTTGAACGTGCCGGCGTCGACCTTGAGGTCGGTGAGCTTGCCGAACGAGGCTCCGTTGACGCCGGTGAGGTACTCCGTCTCGCCGCCGATGCGCGAGGGGGAGTTGCGCATCGGGCTGATCTCGGTGACGTCGTCGACCCGGCCCAGCTCCTTCGCGACGTCCGGCGAGAGCTCGTTGCCGTTCGCCATCGACACGACGTAGTCCGCGCGGATCGCCGACGAGGCCATCTTGTCGATCGACTTCTGCAGGCTGCCCGCCATCACCGTCATCCCGGTGATGAGGGTGAGGCCGATCATCAGCGCGGAGGCGGTGGCGGCGGTACGACGGGGGTTGCGGACCGAGTTCTGACGGGCCAGCTTGCCCGCCGTACCGAAGATCCGCAGGACGGGTGCCGCGGCCGCGATCAGCGGGCGGGACAGCAGCGGGGTCAGGATGAACACACCGATGATCAGCAGGACCGCGCCGAGACCCATCGGGGCCTGGCCGTCCGAACCCTCCATCGTGGTCGCCGCCAGGACGACCGCGACGCCGGCGCCGCTGAACAGGGCGCCCAGGGTGTTGCGCAGCACCAGCGACTTCGTGGTGGCCTGCGCGTGCACGCTGCTCATCGCGGCGACCGGCGGGATCTTCGCGGCCCTACGGCCCGGCAGCCACGCCGCCAGCATGGTGATGAGGACACCGACCGCGAGGGCGGTGGCGACCGTGCCGCCGGAGACGATCAGCGGACCGTCGGGGACGGTGGCGCCCAGGGTGCCCATGAGCGAGCGCAGCCCGGCCCCGATGCCGATACCGGCGACCAGACCGGTCACCCCGGCGACCGTACCGACCACGAACGCCTCGACCAGCACCGACCGCGTGACCTGCCGGCGCGAGGCGCCGACGGCCCGCAGCAGCGCGAGCTCCTTGGTGCGCTGGGCGACCAGCATGGTGAAGGTGTTGGCGATGATGAACGTGCCGACGAAGAGCGCGATGCCCGCGAAGACCAGCAGCCCCTGCTTCAGCCCGGCCATCGACGAGGAGATCGCCTCGGCCTGGTCGTCGGCGAGCTGCTGCCCGGTGGTGGTCTCGACGAGGTTCGCCGGCAGCGCCTTGTCGAGGGCGGCCTTCAGCGCGGTCTGGGAGGTGCCCGAGGCGGCCTTCACGTCGATCTGGTCGTACGTGCCCGGCTTGCCGAAGAGCGTCTGCGCGGTCGCCGTGTCGAAGAGGGCGAGGCTGCCGCCGGCGGCGACGTTGCCGTCGTCGGTGGTGAAGACGCCGGTGATCCTCGGGCTCAGGACGGGACCGTCGACGGAGATCCGGACCGTGTCGCCGACCTTGTACCCGGCGCGCTCGGCGGTCTCGGAGTCGATGGCGACCTGGTTCGCGCCGTGCGGTGCCGTGCCTTCCTTCAGCGGGTACCGCGGGTCCTCGTCCCCCCAGTAGTTCCCGCCCTGGGACTGGAAGCCGCCGCCGATGAGCTTGCCGTCCTTGTCGGCGATGGCGGTGAAGCCGTTGACGACCCCGATGGCCGAGGCGGCCCCGTCGACCTTCGCGCTCCTGTCGAGCAGCGACTGGGTGAGTTCGGGGACCTTGCCGACCTTGTCGCCCTTGCTCTCCTGGTAGTCGGGCTCGACGGCCACGTCGACCTGGTCGAAGCCCTTGGCCGAGCTGTTCTGGTAGGCGTTGGAGATGGTGTTGGTGAAGACCAGCGTCCCGGACACGAAGGCCACGCCGAGCATCACGGCGAGCACGGTCATGAGCAGCCGGGCCTTGTGCGCGAGGACGTTGCGCAGGGCGGTGCGGAACATCAGGAGGTACGGCCCTTCGCGTCGAACTGCTTCATGAAGTCCAGGACCGTCTCGGCGGTCGGCCGGTACATCTCGTCGACGATCCGCCCGTCGGCGAGGAAGACGACCCGGTCCGCGTACGCGGCGGCCACCGGATCGTGGGTCACCATGACCACCGTCTGCCCCAACTCCCGTACGGAGTTGCGGAGAAAGCCCAGTACCTCGGCGCCGGAGCGGGAGTCGAGGTTTCCGGTGGGCTCGTCGCCGAAGATGATGTCGGGCCGGGAGGCGAGCGCGCGGGCGACGGCGACGCGCTGCTGCTGGCCGCCGGAGAGCTGGGAGGGCCGGTGCGAGAGCCGGTCCTTGAGACCGACCATCTGGATCACGGTGTCCAGCCACTGCTTGTCGGCCTTGCGCCCCGCGATGTCCATGGGCAGCGTGATGTTCTCGAGCGCCGTGAGCGTCGGCAGCAGGTTGAACGCCTGGAAGATGAAGCCGATCTTGTCCCGGCGGAGCTTGGTGAGCTGCTTGTCCTTGAGGGAGCCCAGCTCGGTGTCCCCGATGCGCACGGACCCGGAGGAGAACGTGTCCAGTCCGGCCACACAGTGCATCAGCGTGGACTTGCCGGACCCCGACGGGCCCATGATCGCGGTGAACTCGGCCTGCCGGAAGTCGACGGAGACCCGGTCGAGGGCGACCACCTGGGTCTCGCCCTGTCCGTAGATCTTCGACAGATCCGTGGCGCGAGCGGCCACGGTGGTGGCTCGGCCGGCGATGGGGGTGGTGGTCACGGGTGGGCACTCCTGACGGGACGACGACGTGTTCGGGGGATGTGAACCATCGTCTCGGTACCCCGGCGCCGTGTAGTCAGCCGCTGTTCCGGTTCCGGGGGGCGACTTGCGGCTGACGGTGCCCGGCCGTGTCATACCTGGGGATGACGGGAGCGCCTGAACGGAGGCCGCGTCGAGAACGGGTGGAGCCCCCTCGTTCGGGCGGTGAAATTCCGTCATTCCGCATGCGCGGCCGGCCGTCGCGCGTAAGGCTATTGGCAAGTGCGGATGGCCCGTTCCACGGGCTGATGCACCCTCAGACGTCAATAAAATAAGACAACATCGGTCCGCCCGTCCGCTGTTCGGGGGATGTATCCCGATAGGCTCGAACCTCGACGCGGAGCCCATGGCCTGCCCGGATGGTGGAATGCAGACACGGCGAGCTTAAACCTCGCTGCCCCTCGCGGGCGTACCGGTTCAAGTCCGGTTCCGGGCACCTCCGACCTTTTCAGGACCCGTAGGCAGACACCGCTTCCGGTGGGATCCTTCCTTCAGCACATCGCGACAGCGCGAGAGCGCGAAGGGGCGTCCCGTACGGGGGTGGGGGCCATGCGTGGTTTGTGTGTGCGGCGAGGTGTCGCCGCGGTCTGCCTGACAGCGGGGCTGGGGCTGACGGCCGGGTGCGGGTCGGGTGCCGGGGCCGGCGGGGAGGATCCAGGCGGTGGTGGACCGGCGCCCGGGGTGAGCGCGCCCGCCACGGCAGGGGGCGGTGACAGCGTCGGCGCGGGCTCCGGCAGTGGAGGCGGCGCCGAGGGCGATGGCGGTACCAGCGGGGATCCAGGGGTCGCGGGAGTCGCGCCACCGCCGGAGGACACCTTGGGCGGCGACGATGAGATCGACGTCGGCGCCAACGGGGACATCGGTGTGGTGGATCCGTCTTCCGAGTGCCCCTCCCCGGGCCAGGTCGACTACCCCCTGTGCACTCCGTCGCCGAGCCCGACGGACGGGGGAGGGCAGCCTCCGCTGGTCGACCCGTCGATCGGGGACACCGAGCCGCCCCCCGGGGACACGGATGCCCCCACCGACGGTGCGGGCCCGACTCCCGAGCCGAGCTGACGCCATGACCACCGCCGGCCAGTCCCCCGTGAACCCTCCCGGGCGACCCCGCCCACGCCGTCGCCCCGCACCCCCGCGCGTCCGCCCCACCCGTCTCAGACCGCCCCCCGCGGGGCCGGCGACCGGCCCCCGCAGCCCTTTCGACATGGTCAACTCGATAGCCGGCATCACGTCCTTCATCGGTGCCCTGATGCTGTACGCGGGCTACATCTACACGAACGCCTACTTCGACTACTTCCGCCTCAGTCCCTTCGCCGTAGGTCTGAGCACCTTCGAGCTCGTCATGCACAGCCTGCGTCTCGCCACCCTCCCCGTCCTCGAAGTGCTGGCCCTGGCTCTCCTCGTCCCCGCACTGCCCCGCCTGCTGACCCTCCTCCACATCCCCGACCGGCACGTCCGCCGCATTCGGGAGCTGGGGCGGGCCACAGCCCGTGCGTACCTCTGGTTCGTCGTGGCCGGAGTCGCCCTGATGCTGCTCTGGCGCTGGATCCAGCCCTACGGCTGGACCGCTCCGCTCCTCGTCGCCGGTGGCCTCCTGCTGGGGCTGGCCCAAGCCGCCCAGCCCTCCGGACGACTGCGGCCACCCTGGGAGCGCGCCGGTTCCCTTCTCGTGGCGGGCCTCTTCCTCATCTGGGTCGCCGCACTCGTCGCCGGTCAGCTCGGTCGGCAGGACGCGCAGAGGGACGCCGAGCAGCTGGTGCGCCGGGTCGCCGTGGTCGTGATGAGCACCGAGCGGCTCGACTTCGCCCCGCCCGGGCCGCGCTACGAGGACCTCGGCAAGGCCGTCCACTACCGCTACCGGTACACGGACCTGCGCCTGCTCCTCGAACGCGACCACCGTTACTACCTGCTGCGGCTGGGCTGGAACCGGGACATCGACGCCACGTACGTCATCGAGGACGACGACACCATCAGGATCGAGCTCCGCCCGGGCGTACAGCCCCGCACCGACCGTTGACACAGCGCTCCACCCGTCGCAGACTCGCGAAAGAGAAATGCAGTGAAGGAAATTTCACTGTACGAACATCGCCCGCACAGCGGCAATGACGCCCACCGAAGGGAACGACCGATGCGTACCACCGTCGGCATCATCGGAGCCGGCCCCGCCGGCCTCCTCCTCGCCCGGCTGCTCCACAACGCCGGCATCGACTCGGTCGTCCTCGAAAGCCGCGACCGCGCCTACGTCGAGCAGCGGCAGCGGGCCGGAATCCTGGAGCAGGGGACCGTGGACGTGCTGCGGGCGGCGGGCGCCGGGGAGCGGATGGAGCGGGAGGGGCTGCGGCACGACGGGATCGAGCTGCGGTACGACAGGAAGCGGCACCGGGTCGACTTCCCGGCCCTCACCGGTGGCCGGTCCGTGATGGTGTACGCGCAGACCGAGGTGTGCAAGGACCTCATCGCCCTCCAGCTCAAGGAGGGCGGGCCGCTGCTGTTCGAGGCGGAGGCGCTGGCCGTGGAGGGGGCCGACGGGGACAGTCCGAGGGTGCGGTTCCGGCACGAGGGGCGGGAGGACGTGCTCGAGTGCGAGTACGTCGTCGGGTGCGACGGGTTCTGGGGCGTCGCGCGCAAGGCGATCCCCGAGGAGCTGACCCGGGTCTTCGAGCGGACGTATCCCTTCGGCTGGCTCGGCATCCTCGCCGACGTCCCGCCCTCCCACGACGAGCTGGTCTACGCCCGCCACGAGCGCGGCTTCGCCCTGCTGTCCATGCGGTCGCCGTCCGTCTCCCGGCTCTACCTCCAGGTCCCCGAGGGCACCGACGCGCAGAGTTGGGGCGACGAGGAGATCTGGGACGAGCTGGAGCGGCGCTTCGAGACCGACGACGACTGGCGGCTCGAACGGGGTCCCATCACCCAGAAGTCCGTCACCCCGATGCGGTCCTACGTCCATGAGCCCATGCGGCACGGCCGGCTCTTCCTTGCCGGGGACGCCGCCCACATCGTGCCGCCGACCGGGGCCAAGGGGCTGAATCTCGCCGTGGGGGACGTCGTCACCTTCGCGCGGGCGCTGACGCACGCGAGGGAGACGGGATCCGCCGAGCTCCTCGACGCCTACTCCGAGACCTGCCTGAGCCGCGTATGGCAGGCCGAGCGGTTCTCGTACGACATGACGACGCTGCTGCACCGGGCCCCCGACGCCACCCCCTTCGAGGACCGGCTCCAGGTGGCGCGGCTGGAACGGATCGCCTCGTCCGAGGCCGCCGAGACGGACCTCGCCGAGGGGTACACGGGGTTCCCGTTCGGGTGAGTGATCTCCGGACGGTCGCGGCGATGTACCGGCTTCGTCATGAACCTGCCCCTCCGTGGCCGGGAATCAGCGGGCCGCGTAGCGTGTTGGCCAGCACAACAAGGGAAAGATCCTCCCCAAGCACTAGGGTCAATCCTTTGCCTACCTATTACTCTTGAGCCAAGGCCCGCCACAGTGGCCATGGAGGAGTGAAATGAGGAGCAGCAACCCGGTCTTCTCGCGACGGGGGTTCAGCCGCGACAACGGCTACGCGGGCTTCAACGCCCAGCCGCAGGCCGGGGGCGCCGCTGTAGGCACGCAGGGCAACCCCTACGCGCAGGGCAACCCGTACGCCCAGCCGCAGGCGGACCCCTACGCGCAGAACCCGTACGCGCAGAACCCGTATGCGCAGCAGGACCTGCAGCACGGCGCGCCGCCGCAGGCCCCGGCCGGCACCGGCCGGATGACGATGGACGACGTCGTCATGCGCACCGGCACCACCCTCGGCATCCTGGTCGTCACGGCCGCGGTCGCCTGGGCGGCCCTGCCGGTCGACGACGCCAACATCAACCGGTCGTACGGCATCGCCATCGGCGCCGCCCTGATCGGCATGGTCCTGGCGCTCGTCCAGTCCTTCAAGCGCAAGGCCTCGCCCGCGCTGATCGTCTCGTACGCGGCGTTCGAGGGTGTCTTCCTCGGCGTCGTCTCCAGCGTCGTCGACAACCGCATCGCCAGCGGTGCGGCCATGCAGGCGGTGATCGGCACGCTCGCGGTCTTCACCGCGGTGCTGGTGGCGTACAAGGCGGGCTGGATCCGCGTCAACCGCCGGTTCTACGGCTTCGTGATGGCGGCCGCGCTCGGCTTCGTCCTGCTGATGATGGTGAACCTGCTGTTCGCCGTCTTCGGTGGCGGTGACGGCCTCGGCTTCCGCAGCGGCGGCCTCGGCATCGTCTTCGGCATCATCGGCGTCCTGCTCGGCGCGTGCTTCCTGGCCCTCGACTTCAAGCAGGTCGAGGACGGCATCGCCTACGGCGCGCCGAAGGAAGAGGCCTGGCTGGCGGCGTTCGGTCTGACGATGACGCTGGTCTGGATCTACCTCGAGTTCCTGAGGCTGATCGCGATCCTCAACAGCAGCGACTGACGCACCCCGCGTGCGTGAAAGGGCCCCGGGTTCCTCCCGGGGCCCTTCGTCGTCGTGGCGTCTGGGGTCGTTGTGCGCGCCTAGAGCAGTTTGCGCGCGGCCCTCCTCAGGTCGTACTCGTGGATGAGAGCTTTCGCGTGGCCGTAGGCGAGGTTGTGTTCGTGGCGGAGCCAGCTGACCTTTTCCTCGAAGCGGAAGAGCGCCGGGCCTTCGTCGACGGTGCGCAGCCAGTCGGAGACTTCACGACCGGTGCAGTGGGGGATGCGGGCGAGCAGATTGCGGTGGGTCTCCTCGGAGAAGACTTGGGACATCGGCGCCTCCGGACGCATGGGATGTAAGCCGGTCCTTCAGGTCACCGTGCCTGAGGGTTCGCCCGTTGGCAACAGTCCCGGTGCGGCGCGTACGGTGTCGCCGTGGCCGATACAGCGCGTTTGACGCAAGCCGTGGATCACTTCGCCGACCGGTTGAGGGCGGCCCCCCAGAGCCGGTTGCAGCGGGGCGCCGCCACCGAGGCACTGGGCCTGGCCAGGGAGTTGGTCCGGCGCGCGCAGCTTCTCGAAGACCCCTCGCAAGAGCCCCGGGAGATGCCGGACGCCGGGATGTTCGCGGCCGCGGACCAGATCACCGTGGCCGTGCACGACTTGGCCCTCGTCCTCACGGACGAGGGCCAGGTCGACGAAGCCGTGCGGTTGGTCGAGGAAGCGCAGAAGCGCGCCGGGGTCTGAGCTACAGGCTCGCTATGACCCGGTCGGCCAGGATGTAGACGTTCTCCTCGCCGCACGCGAAGGTCAGGGTGTACGCGCCCGACACTCCCGAACCGCCCAGCAGTATCGGGGTCTCGCCCGCGGTCAGGGCGGCGGCCAGGCGCTCCGCCGTCTCCCGGTGACCCGGGGTCATGCAGAGCGTGGTGCCGTCGGCGAAGACATAGACGTCGAGGGTGCCCAGCGGGCCCGGGCGGACATCGGCCAGCTCCACGCGCCCTGCGGCGAGTTCCTCCAGGGTGGCCACCGTGCGCTCATGGTCGTTCACCACCGGCGACTGCACCGGGACGAAGTCCGGGTGGGAGGGGTGGCGGCGGCGGGCCGCGGCCAGCTCCGCGGACTCCCCGGCGAACTCGTCGATCTCGGAGGTCGGTTCGGCGACCGGCTCCAGCGGCTCCAGACCCACGAAATCGGCCTGGCGGGGCAGGAACAGCTCACTGTCGGGCAGGCCGAGCAGGGTCGGCGCGTCGGAGGCGTCACGGGCCTCCTGGGCGGCCCAGAACGCCCGCGCCTCGGCGAGCTCCCGCTCCCGTTCCTCGGCGAGGGCCTCGGCCACGGCGGCCCGTATCTCAGCGGCGTCGGCAGAGTGGCGGGCGGGCGGCACGAGACCGCGCGCGGCGGCCGCGTTCGTCCTGGCAAGCTCGGTGTGCAGGGCCGCGACCTGGCGGCGCAGCTGCAAGAGGGTGCGCAGGACGGCGACGGCCACGGCGCCCGTGGCGGCCGTGGTGACCAGCAAGGCGATCGGCATGGCGCTCACTGACGTACTCCCGGTTCAAAGTCGACCCCCGACTTCCTACATCAGCTTGAAGGGCGGACTATCCCGCTGTCAGTGCGTAACGTCACGAAACGGACAGGACTTTGGGCCCGGGGTTTCGTGTGAGAACGGTCCTGACCTGCGTAAATCCCTTCGCGGAGGGAGATAGGTCACATCCTGGGGGAGATTGGATCACAAAACGGCCCAGAACCCTGGCGGTTCAAGGGTTCTGGGCCCGAGCCTCACGCGGGGTGCCCGTGCGGTCACGGGCAGTTGGTCAGCTGAGGCGCTCGATGACCATCGCCATGCCCTGGCCGCCGCCGACGCACATCGTCTCCAGACCGAACTGCTTGTCGTGGAACTGGAGGGAGTTGATGAGCGTGCCGGTGATGCGGGCGCCGGTCATGCCGAAGGGGTGGCCGACGGCGATGGCGCCGCCGTTGACGTTCAGCTTGTCCAGGTCGATGCCGAGGTCGCGGTAGGAGGGGATCACCTGGGCGGCGAACGCCTCGTTGATCTCGACCAGGTCGATGTCGTCGATGGTGAGGCCGGCGCGGCCCAGCGCCTGCTTGCTCGCCTCGACCGGGCCGAGGCCCATGATCTCGGGGGACAGGCCCGAGACGCCGGTGGACACGATGCGGGCGAGCGGGGTGAGGCCGAGCTCGCGGGCCTTGGTGTCGGACATGATGACGACCGCGGCGGCGCCGTCGTTGAGCGGGCAGCAGTTGCCGGCGGTGACGAGTCCGTCGGGGCGGAAGACGGGCTTGAGGCCGCCGACGGCCTCCAGGGTGACGCCGGCGCGCGGACCGTCGTCCTTGCTGACCACCGTGCCGTCGGGCAGCGTGACCGGGGTGATCTCGCGCTCCCAGAAGCCGTTCTTGATGGCTTCCTCGGCGAGGTTCTGCGACCGTACGCCGAACTCGTCCATGTCCTGACGGGTGACGCCCTTGATACGGGCGAGGTTCTCCGCGGTCTGGCCCATCCCGATGTAGGCGTCCGGCACCAGGCCGTCCTCGCGCGGGTCGTGCCAGGTCGTGCCCTCCTGCGTGGCGACCTCGGCGGTGCGGGCCTCGGCCTCGGCGAACAGCGGGTTGTGCGTGTCCGGGAGGCTGTCGGAGTTGCCCTTGGTGAAGCGGGAGACCATCTCGACACCGGCCGAGATGAAGACGTCGCCCTCGCCGGCCTTGATGGCGTGCAGGGCCATACGGGAGGTCTGGAGCGAGGAGGAGCAGTAGCGGGTGACCGTACAGCCGGGAAGGTGGTCCATCCCCATCTGTACGGCGACGATGCGGCCGAGGTTGTTGCCCTGCTCGCCGCCGGGCAGACCGCAGCCGAGGTGCAGGTCGTCGATGTCCCTCGGGTCCAGCTCCGGGATCTTCGCCAGGGCCGCCTGGATGATCGTGGCGGTGAGGTCGTCCGCGCGGAGGTCCTTCAGGGAGCCCTTGAAGGCGCGGCCGATGGGGGAGCGGGCGGTCGAGACGATCACTGCTTCGGGCATGACGGCTCCATTGGCGTACGAGGTTCTACGGGGTTCTTCCGGGCAGGGCTGGTTGGGAAGTTACCCGTACGTATGGGCGAGGTCACGGGTATGGGGGTGTGACCCTGACCGCAATTGTCTAAGCGCTTGCTTTCCTGCCCCGCGCCCGGCGGGATCAGGGCTGCACCGGCGCCCGCTCCGGATCCGTCACCGACACCCGGCGGCGCTTCCTCCGCTTCAGCAGGGCCCAGGGTCCCTTCGGACCCGTCGGCATCGCCGCGGTCACCTCTGTGCCGGGCTCGGCGACCGCTTCCGCCGCTGCTCGGGCCACCGGGAGGAAGCCCTCGCGGCGGGAGATGTCCGGGCGCTCCTCCTCCGCCGGCCAGAGGCCCAGGGCGGCGCAGACCGTGGGAAGGACCGCCATCGCCGCCGTCGCGTACCCCTCGGCCGAGGGATGGTAGTTGTCGGGGCCGAAGAGCTCACGGGGGTTCGCCGCGAACTCCGGGCCCAGCAGGTCGCCCAGGGACACCGTGCGGCCACCCTGTTCGACCGTGCCGATCGTCTGCGCGGCCGCCAGCTGACGGGAGGCCCGGCGGGCCAGCCAGCGCAGCGGCTGCTGCACCGGTTCGATCGACCCGAGGTCCGGACAGGTGCCGACCACCACCTCCGCACCCGCCGTGCGCAGCCGCCGCACCGCCGCCGCCAGATGGCGGACCGACTGGGTCGGCGCGATCCGGTGCGTCACGTCGTTCGCCCCGATCATGATCACGCAGACGTCCGGCAACCGGCCCGGATCCGCGAAGATCAGCGCCACCTGGCGGTCCAGGTCGTCGGAGCGGGCACCGGGGTTCGCCACGTTGCGCAGCTCCACCGGACGCTCCGCCACCGCCGCGAGACCCGACGCCAGCAGCGCCCCCGGCGTCTGACCCGAACGGTGCACACCCTGGCCCGCGGCCGTGGAATCGCCCAGCATCGTCAACCGCAACGGCGGTTCACCCGGCGTGGCGTACGCGATGCCGTACAGGCCCTGCGCGTTCGGCACATGCGGCGACGGACCGCTGCCGTTGCCCACCTGCCGCTTGGCCAGCCGTACCTCCGCCAGCAGCAGCCCCACGGCCGCCGCGCCCACCAGACCGATCCCGCCGCCGCCGTACGCCGCGCCGGCCGCGATCCGCCGGGCCACCCTCGCCCTCGACATGCTCGTCATACGTCGCCGCCACCTCCGTGCTAGCCGTACACCCACTCCTTGCCCCGTACAGACGGTCGTCCAATCTCAACAGGGAGTGAACGATCGCTGCGGGCTTTAGGCTGGCTGAACCACTGAGACCACATCTTTTGCAGCATCCGGAGACAACGGTGCAATTCCACGACTCGATGATCAGCCTCGTCGGCAACACCCCGCTGGTGAGACTCAACAACGTCACCAAGGGCATCCAGGCGACCGTCCTGGCCAAGGTGGAGTACTTCAACCCGGGCGGTTCCGTGAAGGACCGCATCGCCCTGCGCATGATCGAGGCGGCGGAGGAGAGCGGCGCGCTCAAGCCCGGCGGGACGATCGTCGAGCCGACCAGCGGCAACACCGGCGTCGGCCTGGCCATCGTGGCCCAGCAGAAGGGGTACAAGTGCATCTTCGTGTGCCCCGACAAGGTGAGCACCGACAAGATCAACGTGCTGCGGGCCTACGGGGCCGAGGTCGTCGTCTGCCCCACCGCCGTCGACCCCGAGCACCCGGACTCGTACTACAACGTCTCCGACCGCCTCGTCCGTGAGACGCCCGGCGCATGGAAGCCGGACCAGTACTCCAACCCCAACAACCCCCTCTCCCACTACCACTCCACCGGCCCCGAGCTGTGGGAGCAGACGGAGGGGAGGATCACCCACTTCGTCGCGGGCGTGGGCACCGGCGGCACCATCTCCGGCACCGGCCGCTATCTGAAGGACGCCAGCGACGGCAAGGTCAAGGTCATCGGCGCCGACCCCGAGGGCTCCGTGTACTCCGGCGGCTCCGGCCGCCCCTACCTCGTCGAGGGCGTCGGCGAGGACTTCTGGCCCACCGCCTACGACCGCACCGTCGCCGACGAGATCGTCCCCGTGTCCGACAAGGACTCCTTCCAGATGACCCGCCGCCTGGCCAAGGAGGAAGGGCTGCTGGTCGGCGGTTCCTGCGGCATGGCCGTCGTGGCGGCGCTGCGGGTGGCCGAAGGGCTGACCGAGGACGACGTGGTCGTCGTGCTGTTGCCGGACAGTGGGCGCGGGTACCTGTCGAAGATCTTCAACGACGAGTGGCTGGCCTCCTACGGGTTCCTCGAGGAGTCGGAGCCGACCGCGAGCGTCGCGGACGTGCTGCGGTACAAGGCGGGCGCCATCCCCAGCCTGGTCCACATGCACCCGGAGGAGACGGTCGGCGAGGCCATCGAGGTGCTGCACGAGTACGGCGTCTCCCAGATGCCGGTGGTCAAGCCGGGGGCCGGGCACCCCGATGTCATGGCGGCGGAGGTGATCGGCTCCATCGTCGAGCGGGACCTCCTGGACGCTCTGTTCAGCCAGCGCGCCACCCTCACCGACCCGCTGGAGAAGCACATGTCGTCGCCTCTGCCGCAGGTGGGATCCGGTGAGCCGATCGAAGACCTCATGGCGGTCCTGGGCCGTGCGGACGCCGCGATCGTGCTGGTCGAGGGCAAGCCGACCGGAGTGGTGACGCGTCAGGACCTGCTCGCGTACATGGCGCGCCCCGCTCAGTGAGGCCGGCGGGGGTGCCGTTCGCAAGAACGGCACCCCCGTGGAGGCCCTTCGGTTCAGCTCACGGGCGTGATCCGAAGGAGCGCGGGATCGAACGCGGCGCGACGTGACCGACCGGGCGGGAGCGGCAGGACGGTGACGCACTGCAGGACGGTGCCGGTCGCCGCCCGCCGCTGTTCCAGGCTCATCATGGGCCAGCGCGACGAGTCCCAGCCGGTCAGAGCCTCCTGCCGGACGCGCTGGTGCTTCTCACGGGCCGCTTCCAGCCCCGAGATCCGGGTCTCGAGGTCGGCTGCCTGTGCCTGCCCGACGGAGTCCCGCTCACTGATCAGGGACCGCAGTAGGGGAGTGCCGGGCCATTCCGGTTGCTCCGGGCCGACGGCGGCGCGGCGCTCGTCGATCAGGGAGAGCACGACCTCCTCGACGCAGCGATCGACGTCACGGACGTTGCGTGCCGTGCCCCCGCAGTCCAGGGCGGTACACAGGTACACGGCGTTGTCGGGGTTCGTCGGGGTCGGCCGGGCGCAACCGCCCATCCTGGAGTTGCACGGAGTGCCGTCCTTCCGGGCGGCGCCACAGCGCAGGTACCCACTGAACAGGTACTTGCGGAGGTTCTGGGGCTCGTCTCCCGGCGGCGGGCTGCCGTTCGTCAGGCGGGTGCCTCTTTTCGAGCCGCGCTCTCGGGAGAGTGCCACCAGCGCCTCCCACTCCTCGACGGTCGCGGGGGTGTCCCACTGTCCGACGACCGGTGCGCCGGTGGCGGGGTCCCGGACAAGCGCGCCATGGATGGCCCGGTAGCCGCACATCACGGGGTTGACCAGGGCTTGGCGCACCGTCGCTCCGCTCCATCGGTTTCCCGAAGCGGTCGGGACGCTCTGTGCATTGAGGTGCCTGGCGATGGCGTTCCAACTCGTTCCACGCAGCGCGGATTCGATCATCCCCCGGAGAACAGGCCATTCTTCGGGATCCTTGCGCATATTGATCTTGAGTCCCGACCGGGGGTCGGGCGGAAGCCAGCCGAAGCGTCTGCGCCCGCCCGGCGTCCCGCCGTCGATGGCGCGCCGCCGGATGTGGCGCTCGACGCGCTCCTTCGTCCTCCACACCTCGCCGTCGCCGGCGTCTTCGGCGCGCTTCGAGTGAAGGTCGAAGACGGCCCGCCGCTCGATGAACAGCCCTTCTTCGGTCACGGTGAGAGCCTGATGGAGCCGGGCGAAGTCCGCGGCCAGCCGCCAGACGCGTTCATGTTCCGTGGCGATGAGGGCCTGCACGGGGAAGCCCTCGGTCGTCCTCCGGCAGTGCAGCGCGTCGGTCATTTCCGTGAACGCCGGCCGCTCGATGGTCGGCTGCACAGCCGTCAGGCCGTTGTCCTCGTAGAACTTGACGACGGCCAAGCCGAACACGGTGGCCGTGTCGCTGTTCTCCTCATGCTGGTGGCGAATGCCTGTTCCGGCCGCGCGCCCCTGGGCCAGGACGGCGGACCGCGTGCTCTGGTCGGCGCTGATCCGGGCGTAATCCACTGCGGGTATCCGCCCGCCGAGCCACTCCTCGAAGGTGCGCCCGGCTTCCAGCGCCGAGACGAGTGAGGGGTTGAGGAAGCTCCTGGACCAGCCCGGCATGCGAGTACCTCTTCGAGGATGGATGAAGTGTTCGGACACCTCGAAATATGAGGCCGCGGGACGGGACTCGTGAGCGGATGGCCAGTTGGGTCCGCGTATCGGGTGAAGGAAGAGGCAGCTGGTTGACGTCGCGGCCGGGACCCTGCCGGCCTTCCTCGCCAAGGGCGGGAAGTGACGGTGAACCTCCGGTGAACCGGGGGTGCGGCGGGCGGACTTGCGTTTGCCTACCGAAGTGGTGGACTTCGCGGAAGTGGTACGAGGGCGTCACGTCCGCGCAGCACACGCTTAACACGGGTCCGGCACATTAGTGGGTGTCGGCAGGGCGGGAGCGGCTCCCCGCCCGGGCCGGCACCGAAACGGCGTCACAGGACCTCCGGAGCGGCTCCCGGACCTCCACAGACGCCTGGACGCGAGACCCGGCCTGACCCGGTCAGCGTCCCTCGCGGGGACCGCCGTCGTCCCGCCCCCCGGCAACGGGGGTGCGGCGGTCCCCGCGCACAGCTTTTTCTACGCGCCTGTACTGGCCCAACTTCCCAGCAGCGCCAGTCTCTCCGCCGTCTCCGAGCCCGGTTCCGGGGTGTAGACGACGAGCGTCTGGTCCGGGGTCTCCGGCAGCGTCAGCGACTCGTACGACATTGTCAGCAGGCCCGCGACCGGGTGCCGGAGGCGTTTGACGCCGTACATGCAGGCTTTGACCTGGTGGTCGGCCCACAGTCGGCGGAATTCCTCGCTCTTGAGGGAGAGTTCGCCGACGAGGTCGCGCACGGCCGGGTCGTCGGGGTGGGCGCCCGCGCTCAGCCGCAGGTTGGCGACGCATTGGGAGGCCGCCGCGGCCCAGTCGGAGTAGAGGTCGCGGCCGGCGGGGTCGAGGAAGAGCTGGCGGACGGGGTTGCGCCGGCCGGGAGCCAGGTGGCCGAAGCCGTGCACGGCGTCGCCGAGGGCGTTCCAGGCGAGGGCGTCCATGGCGGGTCCGAGGACGAAGGCGGGGGTGCGTTCCATGCTGTCGAGCAGCAGTTGGACGCCGGGGCGGACGCGTGGCGCGCTCCCGCGGGGCCCGGTCTTCTTCGGCGGCCTGGCCACCGCCCGCAGATAGGCGTGCTCGGTCTCGTCCATGCGCAGCACTCGGGCGATCGAGTCCAGGACGGCGTCCGAGACGCTCGGCCCGCGGCCCTGTTCCAGCCGGACGTAGTAGTCGACGCTCACTCCGGCCAGCTGCGCCACCTCCTCGCGGCGCAGTCCGGGGACCCGGCGGCGCCCGTACGAGGGCAGCCCCACTTCCCCGGGCCGGATGCGGGCGCGGCGCGAGCGCAGGAAGTCTCCGAGATCCCCGTCCATGGGCTCGATCGTAGGGGAAGGGCCGGAGCCGAACCTGGTACTGGCAGACCCAGGAAAAGCGCATCCCTGGGTACGGCGGCCCGGGCGGCGCAGGGTCGTGGACGAGGCCGGGGAGACGCCCCGGCGGAATTCCCCGAGGAGCATCTCGATGTCGTACGAGAATCTGGCCGGCCGTGTCGCCGTCGTCACCGGAGCCGCGAGCGGGATCGGCGAGGCCGTCGCCGTCCGGCTGGCCGCCGAGGGCGCGCGGGTCGCCCTGCTGGCGCGGCGGGCGGAGCGGCTGGACGCCGTGGTCGAGAAGATCCGGGCCGACGGCGGACAGGCGCTGGCCGTGGTCGCCGATGTCACCGACGACGCGTCCGTGGCGGCGGCCGTGGAGCGGATCCATGAGGCGTACGGCGCTGTCGACCTGGTCGTCAACAACGCCGGTGTCATGTTGCCGAACCCGATCGAGGCCGCGCGCGTCGACGAGTGGCGGCGAATGATCGACACCAATGTCACCGGGGTGCTGCGGGTCGTCGGGGCCTTCGCGGGCGACCTGACGGAAGCGGCCGCGCGGGGGCGCAGCGCCGATCTGGTGAACGTCTCGTCCATCGCCGCGCATCTCACCGGCTTTCCCGGCTTCGCCGTGTACGGGGCGACGAAGGCCGCGGTCACCCATCTGTCGGCGCTGCTGCGGGGCGAGTTCGGGCCGAAGGACGTGCGGGTCACCAACATCGAGCCGGGGGTGACGGAGAGCGAGATCGCCTCGCATCTCGACGACGGTGGGCGGGAGCAGGTCGACGGGCTGGTCGAGGCGTTCGGCGCGCTGGCGGCCGGGGATCTCGCCGATGTCGTCGCCTACGTCACCAGTCGGCCCCGGCATGTCAACCTGCGCCAGATCATGGTGCTGCCGACCCGTCAGGTGTGACCGGAACGGGGCCCGGTCAGTCCTTCCAGCCGTCGTCGTCCTTGTCGTGGCGATGGCGGCGGCCCCGGAACAGCTCCGGGTTGGTGCGGACCGCCTGGAAGGCGTTCACGCCCACGATGCCGGCCCAGGCGACGAGGAGGCCCGGGAGGTGGGCGACGCCGCCGCCGATCGCGGACAGCGGGATCGCCAGGACCAGGGAGACGATGCCGAAGCCGAAGCGCTCCCCCCAGGAGTCCGTGGGCTTCGGCGACCGGGAGCCCCGGGCCACCACCATCTGCTGCTCGGCCAGCTGCCGGCGCACCCGGCGCTCCACGGCGCCGTCGATGCGCTGGTCGACCTTCTCGAGGAAGGAGTCGACCAGCGCGGACTCGTACTCCTCGCCCAGTTCCCTGCGTGCTTGCAGGGTGGCGTCGAGTTCCTTCTTGAGGTCGGCGTCCCGCGCGTCCATTCCGCTCATGGAATCCAAGTTAGGCAGCGCCGATGCCCGCCGCACTGGGGTTAGCCCCCGTGTTCGTGGTCGGGTTCAGCCCCTCGATCAGGCCAGCCCGTGCTGGGTGGCGTAGGTGTTCGCCACGTCCTCCGGGTCCTTCTTGTCCTTGTCGACCTGGCGGTTGAGTTCGGTGAGCTGGGCCGTGGTGAGGACGTTGCCGAGGCGGGCGAGGGCCTTGCGGACGGTGGAGTCGGCCTTGCGGTCGGCGATGAGGGGGACGACGTGCTGGCCGGGGATGAGGTTCTTGGGGTCGGTCAGCACCACCCAGTCGTTGGCCTGGATGTCGGTGTCGGTGGTGAAGAGGTTGGCCACGTCCACGTCGCCCTTCTTCAGGGCGCCCTTGACCAGCGGTCCGGAGGAGTCCAGCGACTTGAACTCCTTGAACTCGACGCCGTAGACGTCCTTGAGGCCTACGACGCCCACCTGGCGCTTCTTCACCTCGGGCGCCGCGCCGATGACGAGCCTGCCGTTCTGCTTCCTCAGGTCGGCGAGGGAGGTCAGGCCGTACTTCCTCGCGGTCTCCTGGGTGACGACGAAGGCGTCGGAGTCCTCGGCCATGCCGTACGGCAGGACCTGGAGCCCGGCGGGGAGGGCGACGGCGAGGGCGTTCTGCATCTCGCCCTCCTCGGTGGCCGTGGCCTTGGGGTCGAGGTAGTGCAGGAGGGCGCCCTGGTACTCGGGCAGCAGGTCGATGTCGCCGCCCTTGAGGGCGGGGATGAGGATCTCGCGGGTGCCGAGGTTGGGGCGGACCTTCACCTTCACGCCGGCCGCTTCCAGGACGGCGGCGTAGAGGTAGCCCAGTACCTGGTTCTCGGTGAAGTTGGCGGTGCCGATGGTGACTCCGTCCTTGCTGGAGCCGCCGCCACCGGTGCCGGCGCCTTCGCCGTCGAGGGAGGTGATGCCGCTCGCGCAGGCGGTCAGGGCGGGGACGGAGGCGGCCGCGAACAGGCCGCCGAGGAGAGTGCGACGGTTCATCGAAAAAGTCCCTAGGCAGTGCGGTGGCGGAAGAGGAAGCGCTGGAGGCCGGACAGGGCCAGGTCCAGGGCCACGGCGATCACGGCGACCAGCACCGCGCCGCCGAGCACCTGCACGAGGTCGCGCTGGGCCAGACCGTCGAAGACATAGCGGCCGAGGCCGCCGAAGGAGACGTACGCGGCGATGGTCGCCGTGGCGACGACCTGGATGAGTGCGAGGCGCAGGCCGGTCATGATCAGGGGGAGTGCGAGCGGCAGCTCGACCTGGAAGAGGACCTGGTGGCCGCGCATGCCCTGGCCGCGGGCGGCGTCCTTCACATCAGGGTCGACCGCCGTCATTCCGGCATACGTGTTGGTGACGATCGCCGGGACCGCGAGGGCGACCAGGGCGACGTAGACCGGCAGCATCGACAGCCCGCCGGCGAGGAAGACGAGGACGACCAGACCGACGGTCGGCAGTGCGCGGCCGAAGGAGGCGAGGTTGATCGCGACGAAGGCGCCCTTGCCGGTGTGGCCGATGAGGAGCCCCAGCGGGAGGCCGATCGCGGCCGCGATGAGGGTCGCGAGGAGCGAGTACTGGAGGTGCTCGGCGAGGCGGTGGGCGATGCCGTCCGAGCCGGACCAGCTCGCGCCGCTGGTCAGCCAGCTGCCGAGGTTCTTGAACAGTTCGTACATCAGGCTCGCCTCCGACGCCAAGGGGTCAGCACGTACTGGAGGGTGACCAGCAGGGCGTCCGCGACCACCGCGAGGAGGATCGTGAGGACCACGCCCGCTATCACCGGGGTCGGGAAGTTGCGCTGGAAGCCGTCGGTGAAGAGCTGGCCGAGGCCGCCGTCGCCGATGTAAGTGGCCACCGAGACAAGCGAGATGGACATGACCGTCGCGATGCGGACGCCCGCCATGATCACGGGGAGCGCGAGCGGGAACTCGACGGTGAGGAGCGTGCGCAGCGGGCGCGTGCCCATCGCCTTCGCCGCCTCCTTGGTCTTCGCGGGGACCGAGTCGAGGCCCTCGACGGTGTTCCGGAGCAGCACGACCAGCGTGTAGACGGTCAGACCGATCACGGTCGTGGTGCGGGTCAGGCCGCTGACCGGCAGCAGGAGCACGAAGATCGCGATCGACGGGATCGTGAACAGGATGTTCGAGACGCCGAGCAGCAGGCCGCGCAGGGGGCGGATCCGGTGGGCGATCACCGCGAGGGGCAGCGAGATCAGGACGCCGAAGAAGACGGCGCTGAGGGCTGCCTGGAGGTGGGAGATCGTGAGGGTGGTGAGGTCGTCGGTGTGGTCGCCGATCCATGACCAGTCGATGGTCATGCGGTCACCACCCTGGCCTCGCTGTGCGCCTGGCCGGCGTGCTGGTGGATGTCGTCGCGGGAGGAGACGCCGGTGAGGGCCCCCGTCGCGTCGACGCGGGCTGTCAGGCCGGTGGGGGAGGCGATGGACTCGTTGAGCGCCGCCAGCAGGGAATCGTCGTCGGTCAGCGGTCGTACGGGGATCTCGGCGCCCTCGCTCGCCCAGTGGAGGGGCTTGCGGGCCTCGTCGAGGACGAGGGTCCAGGTCCCGCCCTCCGGCGCCGGGCCCTGCGGGACGTCCGCCAGGGTCTTCAGCGAGAGCAGCTTCAGGCCGCGCTCGGCGCCGAGGAAGTCGGCCACGAAGTCGTCGGCGGGGCGGGCGAGGAGTTCGGCGGGGCCGGCGCACTGGACGAGGTGGCCGCCGGTGCGGAAGACGGCGATGCGGTCGCCGAGGCGGACGGCTTCGTCGATGTCGTGGGTGACGAAGACGATGGTCTTGCCCAACTCCTTCTGGAGCCTGAGGAGTTCGTCCTGGAGCTGGGTGCGGACGACGGGGTCGACCGCGCCGAACGGTTCGTCCATGAGCAGCACGGGCGGGTCGGCGGCGAGCGCGCGGGCCACGCCGACGCGCTGCTGCTGGCCGCCGGAGAGCTGGTGCGGGTAGCGCTTGCCGGCGTCCGGGGCGAGGCCCACGGTCTCCAGGAGCTCGGCGGCGCGGGCGCGGGCCTTGCGGCGGCCGTGGCCGAGGAGGAGCGGCACGGTGGCGATGTTGTCGAGCACCGTGCGGTGCGGGAAGAGGCCGGCCTGCTGGATGACGTAGCCGATGGAGCGGCGCAGCTCGGCCGCGTCCTGGCGGGTGACGTCCTTGCCGGCGACCTTGATGGTGCCGGAGGTCGGTTCGACCATCCGGTTGATCATTCTGAGGGTCGTCGTCTTGCCGCAACCGGAGGATCCGACGAGGACGGTCACGCCGCCTTCCGGCATGTCGAGGGTCAGGTCGTGCACTGCTGTCGTGCCGTTGGGGAAGCGCTTGTGGACCGCGTCGAACTGGATCATGAGATGTCCCTTGCCCGGCTGTATAACGTCATGCAGAGTTCTCTGTAGCTGAATAACTTGTCAACGGGTTGGCGTAAATCCGAAGTAACGGATGACCGGCAGGCAAGATCCTGTGTCCGGATTGAGGGGAGTTTGGGCTTGATGTCGTCTCGTATCGTGGACGCGCCCGGTTCTGTGCACACCGGTCTGGTGGTCCTCGACGGGATCGGACTCGGCGTCGCGGACGTCGTGCGGCTCGCCGACGGGGCCGCGCGGCCGGTGCCCGGGACCGATGCGATGAAGCGGGTGACCGAATCCTGGGACGCCGCCCGGCAGATCGCCGCGACCGGACGCGTCTACGGCCGCTCCACCGGCGTCGGCGCCAACCGGAACGAGCCCGTGCCCACCGAGGCGGCCGCGGAGCACGGTCTGCGGCTGCTGCGCAGCCACGCCGGCGCGATCGGGGAGGAGCTCCCGGCCAGACAGGTCCGCGCGATGCTCGCGGTACGGGCGAACCAGCTGCTGGCCGGGGGCGCGGGGCTGCGCCCCACCGTGGTCACCGCGCTGTGCGAGGCGCTGGAGAGCGGGGCGTATCCGGTCGTCAACGAGTTCGGGTCCGTGGGCACGGGGGACATCGCGGCGTTGGCGCAGGCGGGGCTGGCGTTGGCGGGGGAGCATCCGTGGCGGGGAGGGGCGGGTGCGGCCGAGGGTCTTTCCGGTGGCTCGGGCGCGGGCCCTTCCGGCAGCTCCGGCGTCTCCGGCGTCTCCGGCGTCTCCGGCGCGAGTGCCCCTGGCACCCCCGGTGAGCTCTGGCGGGTGAGCGGTGCCCCCGAGCCGCAGCCCCTCGACAACAACGACGCCCTCGCCTTCATCAGCAGCAACGCCCTCACCCTCGGGCAGGCCGCCCTGGCCCTGCACGAGTTGCGGGGGCTGCTGGAGGCGACGCAGGTCGTCGGGGCGCTGTCCCTGCTCGCGGTGGACGGGTCGCACGAGGCGTACGCGGCGCCCGTGCATGCCGCCCGGCCGCACCGGGGGTCCGCCGAAGTGGCGCGGCGGATGCGGGAGTTGATCGGTGCCGAGGAGCGGCCGACGCCGCCGCTGGGCCGGATCCAGGACCCGTACGGCTTCCGGTGCCTGCCGCAGATCCATGGTCCCGCCCATGACGCGGCCGACGCCCTGGAGGAGGTCGTCGCGGTCGAGATCAACGCGGCGGCCGAGAACCCGCTGATCACCCCCGAGGACATGGCCGCCTACCACCACGGCGGCTTCTACCAGGCCCAACTCGCCCTCGCCCTGGACCACTTCAGGCTGGCTCTCACCCAGGTCGCCCGGCTGTCCACGTCACGGCTCTCCACCCTCAACGAGCCCGCCTACACCCGTCTGCGCCCCTTCCTCGCCGACCACGAACCCGCCTCCTCCGGCGTGATGATCCTGGAGTACGCCGCCGGCGCCGCCCTCGGCGAGCTGCGGGCCTTCTCGGCACCCGCGTCGCTCGGCCACGCTGTACTCTCCCGAGGCGTCGAGGAACAGGCCAGCTTCGCCTCGCTCGCCGCACGTCAGACACTGCGGGCGTGCGGTGCGTACCGTCTGGTGGTGGCCTGCGAACTCGTCGCCGCCGTACGGGCGCTGCGCCAGCGCGACCTCGGCCCCGACCCGGACCTCCCGGTGGGCCGCGCGCTGGAGCTCGCCATGGCGGTGCTCGACGAGGACCAGGCCGACCGACCGCTCACGGACGACGTGACGGCGGCGACCGCACTGCTCGACCGGTTCACGGAGATCTGGAGGGGGAGCGAGTGATGAGCGCGGAGCAGGGTGCCGAGCCCGGCGCCGAGAAGGCGACGGCCGTCGCCGACAGCCCGGCGGCCCGGCTGCAGGCGCTCTTCGAGGGGCACCGGCTCACCCCGACCCAGCGGCGTATCGCGCACAGCATGGTGCGGCGCGCCGCCGACGTGCCGTTCCTGTCCAGCGTCGAGCTGGCCGAGCTCGCCGGGGTCAGCCAGCCGTCCGTGACCCGCTTCGCGGTCGCCCTCGGCTTCGACGGCTACCCGGCCCTGCGCAAGCACCTGCGCGAGGTCGCGCCCGCCGAACAGACGGCGGCATCCGCGTCGTACAACGAATACCAGCAGGCCGTCGAGGCCGAGATCGAGAACCTCAGGCACCTGGCGGAGCTGCTCGCCGACCCGCGGCCCGTGCAGAAGGCCGGACGGCTGCTGGCGGCCTCGCGCCCGCTGCCGGTGCTGGGCCTGCGGGCGGCGGCCTCCCAGGCGTACGGCTTCGCGTACTTCGCCGCCAAGGTCCACCCCGACGTACGGCTGCTCCACGAGGGCGGCACGATGATCCACGACCGGATCGACGCGGCCGTCCGCGCGGGCGCCTCGACGCTGCTGTGCTTCGCGCTGCCCCGGCATCCCCGGGAGGTCGTGGACACCCTCGGGTACGCCAAGGAGGCCGGGCTGACCGTCGTCACCGTCGCCGACTCCGCGTTCGCGCCGGTCGCCAAGGTGTCCGACCTGCTGCTGCCGGCCGCGGTCGGCACCGGGCTCGCCTTCGACACCGCGTGCGCGCCGATGCTGCTCGGACGGGTGCTTCTTGAGGCCATGTGCGACGACCTGCCGGAGGCACAGGCCCGCTTGGAGGAGTTCGACGTGCGGGCGGCGGCGCGGGGTCTTTTCGTGGAGTGACGCGACTTTAATGCCTGTCTCACGTTCGCTCACTAATCTGCCCCGCTGAAGGACTGTGCCGATACGGCTGGGAGGCGGAACGTGGCACGCGGAGATCGCAGAGCTCAAGGCCTGGCCCGGGTGGCCGTCGTCGTACGCGCCGGGGCCGCGCCGCTGTGGTGGGCCGGGGTGTTCGCCGCCGGTGTGGGCGCCTTGGTGCCGGGGCTGACGGGGCGCCGGATCGGTGTGCTGGCCGGGGCCGCGCTGTTCATCGTCGCGGCGGCCGTGGTGGCGTACCGCCGTCGCAGGCGCTACACCGCCCTGACCCGCGGTGCCGCCCGCGCCGACAAGCACGATGTGCTCCAGGACCGCGCGGTGACCGTACGGAACTGGCGCCGCGGTCACCGCTGGTGGCTGCTGCTCGCCTTCGCGGCCGCGCTCGGCAGCTCCTTCGCCGTGCCCGCGGCGGGCGGCATGCTGCTCGCCGGGACCGGGGTGGGACTGCGGCTGAAGGCCGCGTGGCTCGGGCGGCGCGAGCGGGCCGAGGACGCCCTGCTGTGGGTGCGGGTCGACTGGCTCGATGCACGCGGCGGAGGCCCGGCCGGCAAGGCGGTCAAGGCGTACCGCGGCACCGGCATCGCGGCGGGCGACGCGGCCCCGGGCGGGGCGCGCCGCCGCGCCGCGGCACTGGTCTGAGCCGTCAGACCTCCAGGTCCTCCTCGATCTTCCGCAGCTGGTGGCGGGCCATCGCCAGGTTGGAGCGCTTGGCGTCCAGGACCAGGTAGATGAACAGGCCGTTGCCGCCGCGACCGCTGATCAGACGGATCAGGTGGTACTGGTCGGACAGCGTGATCAGGATGTCCTCGATCTGGCCCTTGAGCCCCAGGTGCTCCATGGTGCGCATCTTGGCGCGCACGACGTCGGTGTTCCCGGCGGCCGCGACGTTCAGGTCGAAGCTCTTGCTGCCGCCCATCGTGCCGAGCGCCATTCCGCTGGTGTAGTCCACGAGGGCGACTCCGGTCGCGCCCTCGATGGAGGCGAGAGCTTCCTTCAGACAGGTTTCGGTGTTGGCCATGGCTTGTCAGCCCCTCTACTCGGGTTCAACTTTCCGTGGATGTGCGCGCGTTGGTGGTACGTGGCGTGCGCGCCGTTCTCGTTCGTGGGGTGCCGGTCCGGGCGGGCGCCCGGGCCGGTTTCGCGGGGGTCTCGACGGGGGCCCGGGAGTCGACGAGCTCCCCGATGCGGGCACTGGCGCGACGGCCCTCCAGATGCAGCCGCCCGATGCTCACGCCGTCCTGGGCGAGCAGGGTGAGGACGGCGGTGCGACCCGCCGAGTACGTCGAGACATAGCCGTACGCCCCGCGCACCAGCAGTTCGCGGAAGTCGCCCTGCCCGGTCGCGTCGGCCAGCCGTACGGCGACGCCGAGCGCGGCGGCGGTGAGCGCGGCCATGCCCTCGGGTTCGACTCCGGGCGTGTCCTGGGCGATGACGAGTCCGTCCACGCTCGCCGCCAGGGCGCCGGTGAGGTGCGGCACCCGGCTTCTCAACCGGCGCAGCTCGTCCAGGATTTCGGGTTCGGCCGCCATCAGGTCTCTCCTCTCGGCGCGTGCCCGTTGCCGCTCAAAGGGACTCCAGCGCATCCCTGAGCCTCTTCAGCAGCGTGATGTCGGGATCGGCGACCCTCAACGGGTCGGTCATGGCCGCATCGGAGGGGCGTGCGGGGCCGCGGACGGCCAGGGGTGTCGGCGTGCCGCGGGTCGTGGGGCCGGGGGTGCGGGGTGCGGCGGCCGGGTCGCGGGTCACGACCCCGGCCGCCGCCAGCCGCCGTACGTCCACCAGGGTGTGGAACGCCGGGCGGCCCAGCCGGTGGGCGATGTCCGAGGCCGCGCGGACGCCGTCGACCAGGTGCAGCACCGCCCGCTGGCGGGCCGTGAGGCCGGGGGCGGCGAGGGCGTCGGAGTGCAGCAGCGGCGCCTCGTCGGTCGCCGGGTCGGGCCAGATGCGGTGCAGCAGGTCGCGGCGGCGCAGCGTCTCGTGCTCCAGGGCGGCCACGGTGACCGGGTGCACGGCACCGTGGCGGCCCGCGTCCGTGTACCGGAAGCGGCCCGGGCTGCTGCTGGGCGCCAGCGCGAAGTAGGCGGCGTCGTACAGCGCCTCCAGATGGCACAGCTCCAGCTCGCCCCGCGTGAGCCGGCCGCGCCCGGCCAGCAGGAGACCGGCGCCGGGGGCGCCGTCGGCCTCGGCGACCGCCTGGCTCCAGGTCTCCGCGTCGAGCGTGCCGTGGGCGGTGAGGAGCACGTCGAGGCCCGGTGCCAGGGGGCTCTCGGCGTGCACCACCCGGCCCTCGGCGAGATGCAGGGTGCCGCGCTCGCGCACGAGGACGCCGGTGGCCCGCTCGGCGGCGAGCCGGGTCAGCATCGGTGAGACACCGCCCCAGGCCCGGTCGCGGGCCTCCGCCTTGTCCCGCATCGGCAGCCTGGGCGGCGGTGGGGTCCTGACCGCTGTCATCCGAGCACCAGCCGTCCGGTCATCTCACCGAGGCGGATCCGGGCCAGCGCGAGGTTGCCCTCCACGCGGGCCAGCCACAGATGCAGGAAGACGCTGCTGTCGAAGGACGTCCGGACGAAGCACAGGACGTGGTAGCTGTCCCGGTTGCTGATGATGACGTCCTCGACCGGTGGGTCGGTGACGTCGTCGTCCGGGGCGAACGCCCGGTGTTCGGCGGCCAGTCGGGCCAGCTCGGCCGCCTCCGCCGCGGCCGCCTCGTGGTCGCCGCCCGGAGACTCCCCGGCGGTGCCCAGGGCCAGCCCGCTGGTCCAGTCGACCAGCGCGGCGCCCCGGGCACCGGGCAGTTGCATGGCTTCCAGCAGACACTCGTCGATTCCGGGCACCGCGGTTCCCCTCCCGCATGGGGTTCGGCTGAGTGACGCCGAAACTACGCAGGGTGTGCGTGAGGGGTGAGGATTCTGGCATTTTCCGGTGGAACATGCGCCGGGTGACTAAGGTGGGTCAACTGAGCTCGTTTTCCGAACAGTTGACCCACATGTCCACCGGCGTGCGTCAACGGCGCGCGGTCGCTCAAAGGGTGGTGAGGCCGGACGCGTGCGCCCCTCCGGATTCGGCCACGATCTCGTCGAGCGTCTGCGGCGTACGGACGGTCGCGAAGGCGACCCCGCCACCGCCGCCCTTGCTCGGGGCGAAACCGTAAATGCCGGGCCGCGCCAGGGAGTTGTACGCGTAGTGGTGCGCGAAGTAGTACGCCCCCGTGTCCAGCGCCGCCGCGTAGTCCCCCTGCTCCAGCAGCGGCAGCGCCCGCCCCTCGGCGAGCAGGTCCCCCGCGAAACAGGCCGGCCCGGCGACGTCCTGCACCACCTCGGGCCCCTCCTTGGGCCGGCCCTTCGCGTCGTACGCCGCGATCCTGAGCGGCCACGACCCCGGCACGTACACCGTCCGCGTCGCCACCTGCACCCCCGCGTGCGTCACCGCCACCGCCCGTCCGCCCGCGCTCTTGGCGTACTCGACCCGCGCCACGACCGTCCCGTGCTTGGCCAGCAGCGACCGCCCGAACTCGGTGACCAGCCCGTACCGCCCGTCGAACAGCCCCGGCACCGCCTCGCTCAGCAGCCGCGCGTACTGCGCGTACGTCGGCGCCGTCGCGTCCGAGCCGAAGTTCACCGGCAGCCCGCCACCGATGTCGAGGGTGTCGATCTGCCGCCGCCCGATGCTCCGGTTGATCTCCTCGGCGAGCGCGTACGTCTCCGCCGCCCCCTGCGCCATCAGCGACAGCGGGATGCCCTGGGAGCCGGTGTGGGCGTGCAGCCGGGTGAGCCAGGGGCGGTCGGCGTAGGCGCGCACGATCCACTCCCGCGCGCCCTCGTCCCGCAGCGCCACCCCGAACTTCGAGGTCGCCGTGGCCGTCGACGTCGCCCCGATCGACCCTCCGCCGACCTGCGGATTGACCCGGATCCCGATGGGGGAGCGGCTCGTGGCGGACCGCTTCAGCGCGTCGATACGGTCCAGCTCCTGCGGATTGTCCGCGTTGACGGCGATCCCCAGCGCCAGCGCCTCCCGCAGCTCGGCCGGAGTCTTCGCGGGCGAGTCCAGCACCGTCATCTCCGGACGTACCCCCGCCGCCCGCGCCAGCGCCAGCTCGCCGGGGCTCGCCACCTCGGCCCCGATCCCCGCCTCCCGCAGCAGCCGCAGCACCGGAACCAGCGGGGTCGCCTTCACCGCGAAGGCGTGCAGCACCGGGGTGCCGGGCGCGGTGACCGCGTCGAACGCCGCCCGCAACTGCGCCGCCGACTCCCGGATGCCGGCCACGTCCAGAAGGCCCACGATGGGGTGGCCGGGCCCCAGCAGCCCCTGCTCCACCGCGGCCCGCACCGCCTCGTCCCGCCGCGCCGCACGCGCCATGAGCTCCCCGTTGCCGTTGTCCACGCCGTCCCCCGTCAGGTCGTTGTCCGCGCCCATGCATCCAGCCAAACACCGGTTGCCGTCCCACGCTGCGGGACGGCCCTATTGACTAGGTCTATTCAGAAAGTCAGGATGTGAATAACAGCAGCAACAGTCCGCTAGGAGGCAGACCATGTCAGGACCCCGCCCCGTCCGAGCGCCGCGCGGTACGGAACTGAGTGCCCTGGGATGGCAGCAGGAAGCCGCCCTGCGGATGCTCCAGAACAACCTCGACCCCGAGGTCGCCGAGCACCCCGACAAGCTCGTCGTCTACGGCGGCACCGGCAAGGCGGCGCGTGACTGGCGCTCCTTCGACGCGATGGTCCGCACGCTGCGCACCCTCAAGCAGGACGAGACGATGCTGGTGCAGTCCGGCCGGCCCGTCGGTGTCATGCAGACCCACGAGTGGGCGCCGCGCGTGCTGATCGCCAACTCCAACCTGGTCGGCGACTGGGCGAACTGGGAGGAGTTCCGCCGTCTGGAGGCCCTGGGCCTGACCATGTACGGGCAGATGACCGCCGGTTCCTGGATCTACATCGGTAC